>NZ_CP030104.1:0-600000 GCF_003269425.1 Flagellimonas maritima
ATGAGTGTTACTGCTAATTCCGTGTGGAACAACTGTTTGGCTTTTATCAAGGATAATATCCAACCGCAGGCATTCAAGACTTGGTTTGAACCTATAAAGCCTATCAAGTTAACAGACAAAGCTCTTAGCATACAAGTGCCCAGTAAATTTTTTTACGAGTGGCTTGAAGAACATTATGTTAAACTGTTGAAAGTTGCCCTTACCAAAGAACTGGGAAATAATGCAAAACTTATTTACATCATAAAAATGGAAAATAAGTACGGAAACAAAGAGCCGTTTACAGAGCAAATTCCAAGCTCCAATAGAACAGCTGTTGGACCTCAGGAACTTGATGTCCCGATTACCTCAAAAAGTCCCGAACTGAAAAATCCCTTCGTGATTCCTGGGATTCGGAATATTAAAATAGAATCACAACTCAACCCAAATTACAATTTCGAAAATTTTCTTGAAGGTGACTCCAATCGTTTGGCAAGGTCCGCAGGCATGGCGGTTGCCAATAAACCTGGCGGCACTTCTTTCAATCCATTATTGGTTTTTGGAGGCGTTGGTTTAGGAAAAACGCACTTGGCACATGCCATAGGTGTCGAAATAAAAGACAAATACCCAGAAAAAACTGTTCTCTATATCTCTGCGGAAAAATTCACACAACAGTATATTGAATCTGTAAAAAAGAATACTAGAAACGATTTTATCCATTTTTACCAGTTGATAGATGTACTCATTATTGATGATGTGCAGTTTTTATCTGGCAAGTCCGGTACCCAAGATGTATTCTTTCATATTTTCAATCATTTGCATCAAAATGGAAAGCAAGTCATATTGACCTCTGACAAGGCTCCAGTGGATATGCAAGACATTGAACAAAGGTTGTTGTCACGTTTTAAATGGGGTCTTTCAGCCGAATTGCAAAGTCCTGACTTTGAAACCAGGATTTCCATCTTAAAGAACAAGCTGTACCGCGATGGTGTGGAGATGCCTGACGAAATCATAGACCACGTTGCCAAAAACATAAAAACCAACATCAGGGAACTGGAAGGTGCTATCATCTCATTGATTGCCCAATCCTCTTTTAATAAGCGTGAAGTAACTTTGGAACTTGCCCAACAGGTGGTAGAAAAATTTGTGAAAAATACTAAAAGGGAAGTTTCTATCGACTATATTCAAAAAGTAGTCTCCGATTATTTTGAAATGGATGTAGCTACCCTTCAGTCAAAAACCAGAAAGCGCCATATAGTCCAGGCAAGGCAATTGGCCATGTTTTTTGCCAAAAAATTCACAAAAGCTTCCTTGGCCAGTATTGGTTCCCAAATTGGAAAAAGGGATCATGCTACCGTACTGCACGCCTGTAAGACGGTAGATAACCTTGCAGAGACCGATAAACAGTTCAGAAAATATATAGAGGACCTGAACAAAAAATTCTCTTAACTACAGTTTAATTTGATGAAAACCAAGGTTTTGATGGTTTGCTTAGGAAATATATGCAGATCGCCCTTGGCCGAAGGCATTTTAAAATCAAAAATAAATGACGACAGAATTTTTGTGGATTCAGCAGGTACCGCAGGATACCATATAGGAAACCCGCCGGATAAAAGATCTATTGCTGTTGCACGAGAACATGGCCTTGACATTGCTTCACAAAAATGCAGGAAATTTTCCAAAAATGACTTTGATGCTTTTGATCATATCTACGTTATGGATAAAAGTAATTTGGTAGACGTTTTAAGTTTGGCAACCCATGAAAATGAAGAAAAAAAGGTAAAACTGCTACTAGATGAGTTAGATTTACCCTACAATGAGGTACCCGACCCATATTACGGCGGTTCAGATGGTTTTGAAAATGTATATCAAATGATCGACCTTGCCTGTGAAGCAATTGCAAAAAAGATAAAATGAAGCCATGGAAGAAGTAAAACCAAGCTTAGTGGCCGGTAAAGTCTATTTGATCCCAACTACTCTTGGGGACAGTGCTCCCCTTGAAGTATTACCAATTTCCATTAAAAGGACAATCGAAAACACGGATTACTACATCGTTGAAAACGAAAAAACCGCCAGACATTTTATTAAAAAAGTGAGTCCTGGCAAAGCACAACCAAGCCTTCATATAGAATCCTTGAACAAATTTACCGATCCAGCCACAATCCCTTCTTTTCTTGAACCATGCATTAGCGGTTTTGATATAGGTCTACTATCTGAAGCTGGTTGCCCTGGCATAGCTGATCCCGGAGCAGAAGTTATTAAGGTCGCCCATGAAAAAAGAATACAGGTGGTTCCACTTGTAGGGCCATCCTCTATTCTTATGGCCATGATGTCCAGCGGTATGAACGGACAAAATTTTGCATTTAATGGCTACTTGCCCATAGACACTTCCGAACGCAGGGCAACTATAAAAAATCTTGAAAAAATTTCGAGAGAAAAAGGACAATCGCAGATATTTATGGAAACCCCATACCGAAACGATAAGCTTTTAAAAGAGTTGACCCGAGTGCTTCAAAAAGGAACCAGATTGTGTATTGCTTGCGATATTACACTACCAACGGAATACATTAAGACCAAAATTGTCCATGAGTGGAGCGAAATACCTGTAGATTTAAATAAAAGGCCTACTATATTTATTATCCAAGCATAAAAAACCCAGAACTGAATTCTTGGCTTTCTCATTGTATTTAAAAGTGGTTTCTTAAACTTTCGCGTTTCTTTTTTGTTCAATGTTGGAAATATCATATCCAGCAAACTTCCGCATATAATAGGAGATATTGCTCCCATATGCATCTGCTACATCATATTTTCCATAAGTTCGCAAAAACTTTTTTACATTTCCTGCGCCAGCCAAATGGGCCGAGGCCAATATACCTGATTCTGTAATTTCAATTCCCCTGATTCGCTTTCCGTTAAAACGCTTGATATCCCTTCGCAATATCCATTTATTACGGGCAATATTCGTCTCAAAAGTTTTTTCTTGGAGAACTGGGTCGTTTAAAAAACTATTGGCATCATAAACTCCCATTAAACTTAGAGTGCTTAATCCAAATTGATACTTTCCAAGATATCCTAAAGTGTTTATTGCGGAATATCTTCCTTGGGATTCCTTAAATGCCAATGCCTCTTTGAAACCATTGAATTCATTTCCCAGAAAGGGAGGTTCAATAGTTACGTCTTCAGAATCTATAATAGCATCTTGAAGCACTACTGTCTCCATATTGGTTTTGACCTTTAACGAATCGGGTACTTTCCCATCCGATTTTTTCGTTACTGTATACGAACCAAAACTTGTCAAAATTACAATCATGGCAAGATGCAAAATAAAACTCATCCATCTTTTCATAACTTTCATATTTAGCGTTCTGATGCACAAAAAACAGTGCAACTAAATTAGGGCGGCAAAGATAAAGGCAGAGTTTCTTATTTAAAGCATGATCTTCATAAGATTTTCTTAAATGAGTGCCAAAATCCGTTAAACCACTGAAAATTAACGACAAAACGCATTATCTATTCACTTTGTTGGAATCTAACCAACGGATATACTGCACTTTATTTCGGTTGTGTTGCGCCAGGGTTTTGGCAAATTTATGATAACCAAAATTGGATACATCGGCCACAAAAAACAAATAATCGTGCTTTTCAGGGTCAAGTACGGCATCGATTGAAGAAATATCGGGCATGGCAATCGGGCCTGGGGGAACGCCACTATATTTATAGGTATTGTATGGTGAATCCATCTCCAAATCCCTATAGAGAACACGCTTAATAATGGTATCGTAATTGCCGGTCTCTTTTTTGATGGCGTAAATAACCGTTGGATCTGCTTGTAATAGTATTCCTTTTTGTATGCGATTCAAATAGACTCCCGCAACTCTTGGTCTTTCATCTGTCTTTACAGTTTCCTTTTGTACTATTGCAGCCAATGATATAACCTGAGATGGTGAGAGATTCAGTTTTTTTGCTTTTGCTAAACGACTTTTGGTCCAGAATTTTTGATATTCCTTGTACATTCTATCACGAAATTCCACTGCATTTGTATTCCAAAAGAATTCATAGGTATTGGGAAGGTACATCCCTAATTTTGTGTCTTCGTTAAAATTTGATTCCTTTAAAAAATCCGCTGCATTAAATGCTTGTATAAGTGAAAGGCTATCCGGTTCAATTTGATCTGAGATTCTGCCTGCCAATGCTTGTAAGGATTCTTGATTATTGAAAGAGACTCTGACAGGAATATTGTTACTGCGTAGGGAATTGATAATTTCGTTGTTGTTCATCCCCTTTTTTACAGCATATTTACCACCTTTAACATTAGAAGTGTAACCCTTTTTTTCAGCTACCGCTTCAAACGTTGATAAATCTTTTACCAAAGGTTTCAGGCTTTCCTTCACTTCAGCAAAATTAGCATCCGATGGTATAAAAACGAAAGCTACTTCATTGGCAAACTGGGTATTGGGACTAAAAATGGCACTATAGATCTTGTATGCCATAAAACCACAGATCAAAAGCCCTAAAATAGCAGTTGCCCAAAGTACTTTTTTAAGATTCATAAGAATTAATCTTTTGGTACATAATTTCGTCTTTAAAACCATTTTTGGTTCTAATCCATTCCTTTTTCACCCCTATTCTTTCAAAACCAAGCTTTTTGAACAAGTGGATACTTGCACTATTCCCTTCTAGTATATTCGCATATAATTGGTGTACATCCAAAATTGAAAAGGCATATTCACAAAGTAGCGAAACCACTTCTGTCCCTGTTCCCTTATTTTGGTCTGCTGCATTGGAAATCACGACACCGATGCCAGCTCTTCTATTTTTAGGGTCAAAGTCAAATAAATCCACTAGACCAATACACTTATCTTTCTCGTTACAGATACACAAGCGTAATTGTTTTACGTCATAAATGTCCCTGTGCGCATTTTCCAAATATAAACGAAGTACTTTTTTTGAGTAAGGTTTCAAGGTTCCGCTTATCTCCCAAATGGAAGTATCGTTTTCCAATTGATAAAGAAAATCCAAGTCATTTGGCTCCAAGGCTCTTAAGCTGATATGTTTACCTTTAAGATTCAGCATACAATTTCACCTTTATATACCTGTTTAGCAGGGCCTTTCAAGAAAATATTTATATAGGAATCGTCTTTTTTTTCAAAATTGATTTCCAGATTGCCCCCTAGTGTATTTATTTTGATTAGATCAGAAGTTGTTTTCCCATTATTATGCATCGCTATAGCTACCGCAGTTACGCCGGTCCCACAGGAGAGGGTTTCGTCTTCAACACCTCTTTCATAAGTCCTGACTTCAAAAGAATTGTCGTCCAACTGTTCAACAAAATTTATATTACTGCCAGATTTTCCATAAAGTCCATATCGTAATTTTGCACCTTCTTTCTGTACATCAAATTTATTGAGATTATTGACCAATTGTACATGGTGCGGTGAACCTGTATCTAAAAAACTATACATGGCTTTTTTCTTCACTTCCTTTACATCCCCCATCTTCAAAGTAACAATGTCTCCTTTAATTGTAGCTTTGTGCAATCCATCGATTGCCATAAACGTTGTTTCATGTTTGATTATTCCCAAATATTTGGAAAATGCTACCATACAACGACCTCCATTACCGCACATACTGCTTTCAGCTCCGTCTGCATTAAAATATACCATCTTAAAATCCGACATATTGTCATTTTCCAATAAGATAAGCCCATCACCGCCTATGCCGAATCTTCTATCACATAGCTTGGCAATTAATTTGGTATTGTTTTTGGGAAAGGATTCTTGGCGATTGTCAAGAATTACAAAATCGTTTCCCGTACCTTGATATTTGAAAAACTGTAGTACCATCATTGGTTGCAAAGAAACAAATATAGCGGATTCTTTAAGGTTTTTTTTGTAGTTAAAAACGAGTTAAACCGACGAAGCCAAAAAATGATTTCATCTAATTTTGTTACATCTAAAAGTTAAATTTTTATAGAATTATGAAAAAAATTGCCAATTTACTTATAGTATCAGTATTTGCAGGAGCAATTACTTTGGGAGCTTATAAATTATTTTTTGAAAAAGATTCATATAAATGGGTCGCTGAAAACCAAGAAGTGCCTTTTTTAAGCACTAGTGGGTTAGCTGCATCTGCAAAGGGCGCTGGAATCAATGAAGTCGATTTTACCATAGCTGCTGAAAAAACGGTCAATGCTGTTGTGCACGTTAAAAATGTAACCATGAGCAAAGGAACCAATAGCCTAGCCGATTTCTTCTATGGTTCTGAACGTAACCAAATACCGCAGGTTGGAACAGGTTCAGGAGTAATCATCTCCCCAGATGGCTACATTGTTACCAATAATCATGTAATAGCAACGGCAAGCCAGTTGGAAATTACATTGAACAACAATAAATCCTATGACGCAGAAGTTATTGGTGCTGATCCTGATTCTGATATTGCTCTTTTAAAAATCGATGTCGAGGGTACACTCCCCTATTTGGCTTTTGGGGATTCTGATAATGCGAAAGTCGGTGAATGGGTTTTAGCCGTAGGGAATCCGTTTAGCCTAACATCAACAGTTACTGCGGGCATCGTAAGTGCGAAAGCAAGATCCTTGGGAAGGAATCAATCTTTTATCCAAACGGATGCTGCCGTAAATCCTGGTAACAGTGGTGGTGCACTGGTCAATACTAATGGTGACCTTATAGGAATCAATACCGCAATAACCTCACAAACGGGTTCTTATGTTGGATACTCTTTTGCAGTGCCAAGCAATATTGCAAAAAAAGTTGTTGAGGATATTATGGAATTTGGTAATGTACAACGCGGATTACTAGGTATTTCTGCTGCTAACGCACGCTCTAAAGAAGCTATTGAATTAGGACTGAATGAAATTGAGGGGGTCTATATTTCACAAGTTTCGGAAGACTCCGGCGCTGAAGAAGCTGGTTTAGAAGCCGGGGATATTATAAAACAGGTAGATAATATCCATATCAAAAAGTTTTCTGAACTTACGGGATACCTATCTTCAAAAAGACCGGGCGATGTTGTGGAAGTTGTAGTGGAAAGAGATGATGAGAGACTTTCCAAGAGGGTAACACTCAAGAAACAGCAAACAATTATTTTGCCGATGACCGGTTTTATGGTCAAGAATCTCACCAAAGAAGATAAAAAGACCTTTGGAGTAAGCAAGGGCGTTAAAATTACCGATGTTCCAGAGGGTTACAGTAGGTACGATCTTAAAAATAAGGTTATTACCGAGGTAGATGATAAGGAAATCACGAATATTGATGATGCCAAAAAGCACTTTGGCGAAATTTCGAGATATGGCAGAACCAGTTTCACCATGATAAATGAAAAAGGTGAGAAAGAACGCCTTATACTACAATAATATATTTTGATTTTATTAAAAAATAGCACCCATAAAATGGGTGCTATTTTTATTTGAAGTTTGTTTTACGAAAACGATTGAAATATCTAATTTTGCCAAAAATTCAAATCAAATAATTTCAACCAAAATAAATGAGCGACATTAAATCTTACGAAAAGGAGCTTGCATTCCAATCAGATAGAAGAAAGGCAACTACGGAGTTTATCAAAATCATAAGTGATCTATGGTATGACAAGGCAACAGAAGTTGTGCTTTTTAAAAATCAGGTTATCGATAAAAACGTAAGTGATATTATCAATCTGCACGAATATGCAGGAGAGTTTGTTCAAAAGCCAATATCAATTTTTGATTCAGTCGAGATTCTTCGTGCAATTAATGACCTAAACCTTCCACCTGCCAAATTGGACATTGGAAAACTCACTTATGAGTACCATTCCGATGACAACAACCACTTAAATGTAAAGTCCTTTGTAGTTGAGAAGCTAAAAGATGCAAAGACATCCAAAGAAATAAAGCCAAAGGATGTTGTTTTGTACGGTTTTGGTCGGATTGGGAGATTGGTTGCAAGAGAACTAATGGCCAAAACAGGTAGAGGAAGTCAGCTCAGGTTGAGAGCTATTGTTGTTAGGGGCGAACTAAATGAAAGCGTGTTGGAAAAAAGAGCTGCCCTCCTCAAAACAGATTCGGTACACGGTCAATTTATGGGAACAGTAGATGTAGATGTTAAAAACAATGCGCTCATTATCAATGGTACAACCGTACGATTTATAAATGCTGAGAAACCAGAGGCGATTGATTATACCAAATACGGAATCTATAATGCCCTAATAATTGATAATACCGGTGTTTTTAGAGATAAAGCTGCACTTTCCAGACATCTGGAAGCTAAAGGAGCAAGCAGAGTTCTTCTTACGGCACCTGGCAAGGAAGTTCCCAATATAGTCCATGGGGTAAACCACGCTGAATTTGACCCTGATAAAACCAAAATATTTTCTGCAGCATCGTGTACTACGAACGCCATTACCCCCATCCTAAAAGTTGTTGAAGATTCCTTGGGAATAAAAAAAGGACATATAGAAACCATTCACGCTTATACAAACGACCAAAATTTAGTCGATAATATGCACGGAAAATATCGTAGAGGTCGTGCAGCAGCACTAAACATGGTCATTACAGAAACAGGTGCGGGCGCAGCGGTTACAAAAGCGATACCCTCGCTTAATGGAAAGTTGACCTCTAATGCTATACGTGTTCCTGTTCCCAATGGCTCTTTGGCAATCTTAAATCTTGAGGTGAAGAACAAGACCTCGAAAGAAAGTTTGAATACCATCCTTAAGAAATATGCTCTTGAAGGGGATTTGGTCGAGCAAATAAAATATTCATTGAGCAATGAGCTTGTTTCATCAGACATTGTAGGTACCTCTGCCCCTTCAATATATGACAGTAAAGCCACCTTAATTTCTGCTGATGGCAAGAATTTAGTGCTCTATATATGGTACGATAATGAGTATGGTTATACCCACCAAGTAATAAGGCTTGCTAAATACATTGCTAAAGTAAGACGCTACACGTATTATTAATTCAATTTTTTTTAATCGGTAAGTTTGATTTTCTTTTGATTTTTGGTTTATTGGTGTAATTTCGTTTTTCCCTCAATCTAAATTAATACGCAACAATTAGCATGAAACGTTTACAGACCTCATTTACAATTATTTTATTGATCTCCATTTTTTCGCTATCGGCTCAAGAACAAGACGAACCGTCCAGTTCGGACAATACACTTGTTGGGCAGTTTCAACAACTGGAAAAAAAATCCGGTAACTATAGGGCGAACGGAATTCGATATGAGGTGATTAAATTGGTAGACTTGAATAAAATCAAAGAAAGTATTTTTGATTCAATCAATACAGCAAGTAAATCAATTAAGGATTTATCCGCAACAATAGCCAATAATGAAGCTACTATAAAAGATCTCAATGCCAAACTTGAAGAAACTACGGAGAATCTCCAGAACATTACAAAAGAGAAAGATAGTATATCCTTCTTTGGAGCATTGATAAGCAAAGGCACTTACAACCTTATATTGTGGTCCATAATTTTTATACTGCTTCTGTTTCTTTTGTTTTTCATATATAGATTCAGGAATAGCAATTCTTTGACGCACCAAGCAAAAACCGCGTTGGCCGATGTTGAAAAAGAATATGAAGACCATAGGAGACGAGCACTGGAACGGGAACAGAGAATAAGCCGTCAACTTCAAGACGAACTGAACAAACAGAAGAAATAGCATCCAAAAACTCCCATTCAAGGGAGTTTTTGGATTTATGCCATACATGTTCTTACTTAACTTGGAATTACTTTTAAAATAGGAAACACAACAATGAAAATCAAAAATGCTATCCTATCGGATTTGGAACATTTGGTCCCGCTTTTTAACAATTATCGTGTATTCTATGGGCAACATTCTAATTTAGATGCTGCCCGTTCTTTTCTTAAAACGCGATTATCAAAAAAAGAATCTACCATCTTTTTGGCACTGTATAATGATAAACCAGTTGGATTTACCCAACTTTTTAAAACCTTTTCCTCAGTAAGCTTAGAACCATTCTTAATATTGAATGATCTGTTCGTCACTCCTGAATTTAGAAACCGTGGTGTTGGAAGAGCACTCCTTGAGTATGCAAAATTGCATTGCAAAGAACTGGATTATAAAGGATTGGAATTGGAAACTGCTTTGGATAATCCAGCACAAAAATTATACGAGCAACTTGGATGGGAAAAGGATGAAGCATACCTTCACTATTTTTGGAAAAATACTGGGGGATAGCCTTATTTTTGTCCAATCTTAAAACTGCCCATGCGTATAGATATCATTACAGTTTTACCCGAGTTGTTAAAGAGCCCTTTTGAAGCTTCAATTTTAAAAAGGGCTATCGATAAAAAATTGGTCGAAATTCATCTACATAATCTTAGGGACTATTCCATAGGAAACTACAAACAAGTGGACGATTACCAATTTGGTGGTGGAGCAGGAATGGTATTGATGATTGAACCAATTGATAAATGCATCTCTAAATTAAAGGCGCAGCGGGAGTATGATGAGGTAATTTATATGACCCCGGATGGCGAAACTTTGAATCAAGGTATTTCCAACGAGATTTCGCTAAAAAAGAATATCATTATTTTATGTGGACACTATAAAGGTGTAGATCAAAGGGTTCGTGATTTGTTCATTACCAAGGAAATATCGATTGGAGATTACGTTTTGTCAGGGGGAGAACTGGCGGCAGCAGTTTTTTGTGACTCACTTATACGGCTTCTTCCAGGTGTACTAAACGATGAAACCTCCGCCTTAACGGATACATTTCAGGATAATTTACTCGCACCACCGGTATATACAAGACCTTCCAATTATAAAGGAATAAAAGTTCCTGAAATTTTATTGAGCGGTAATTTTCCCAGTATTGAAAAATGGCGTGAAGATAAAGCACTGGAAAGAACTACAAAAAAAAGACCTGATTTACTAAATTGATATGGAAGATTCACATACTTTATACTATGCCTTTGGTGGCATATTAAGTGCTCTTGGACAACTGGCCTTAATAATTGGCTGTATTGTTTTGGTTATCAAACAAAAAAATATTGGAACCATTATAATGCTAGTGGCCAGCATTCTTTCACTATTATTTATGATTGCAAGTTATGCGGGAAATTTTATCGCTGGTAGTTACGGGACCGACTTGATCTTAACTTGGAGCCAGATTATAGCCGTAGTTGGACCAATTCCCTATATTCTATTTGCAGCAGGACTTCTTATCCATGCAATTAAGTATTCCAGCAATTAAAAGCATAGGGATAAGATTTAAAAAAACATCTTGTCAATTATAAATAATGCACTATTTTTGCAATCTCAAAATCAACCTCTGACGAAATACGTGAAAGTTGGTCTTGTTAAATAATAAAAAATATAACATGGAATCA
Organism: Flagellimonas maritima; assembly: GCF_003269425.1. Taxonomy (NCBI): domain Bacteria; kingdom Pseudomonadati; phylum Bacteroidota; class Flavobacteriia; order Flavobacteriales; family Flavobacteriaceae; genus Flagellimonas; species Flagellimonas maritima. The sequence goes on from NZ_CP030104.1 coordinate 11,327, forward strand.
TTGATAAAATTTGTTGAAGACGAATTTGTTCCAAAAAAAGAATTTCCAAAATTTTCATCAGGTGATACAATTACCGTTTATTATGAAATTAAGGAAGGTGAGAAAACACGAACCCAGTTTTTTAAAGGAGTTGTAATCCAGCGAAGGGGAACAGGAGCTACTGAAACATTCACCATAAGAAAGATGTCCGGTACTGTAGGTGTAGAACGTATTTTTCCTGTAAATATGCCTGCGCTCCAAAGAGTTGAGGTAAACAAAATAGGTAAAGTGCGTAGATCAAGAATTTTCTACTTTAGAAAACTTACTGGTAAAAAAGCACGTATCAAAGAAATAAGAAAGTAATCATCTCACAATTACAAGAATACAAGAGCACCCATAAAGGGTGCTTTTTTTATGAACAATTGTTAATAACACAAGTTTATATATTGTTGATTACTAATCTATTGCAAAATTTGCACTTCTAATATTTTGTTTTAGATTAGCACAAGAGTTAAGGAGTTGATTCTGTCGAAATCTTAATTCTGTTTTAAAGTTGACGTTCTTTAAAAATTGATTTTTTCCCTTTTTAATTGGTAACACTACTAATCACAAAAGGAATTTCTAATTCTGGATAGTTTAGGCTAACCATAAATAGAGATAATAGTTTTTATGTGCGGATGGAAGAGCAATTTTCTGTCTTGATAAAGACCAGAAAAATATCAATACACTTTATAAGATACTGTTTAGTTGAATGATTAAATGTATGCTATAAAGTAAACGTCAAAAGAGCAACGGATGCGATCAATGGTTGCAACTTTACGGTAACGTAGAGTAAAATCTTTTAGCTCTTTTCAGAAAGCCATATCAATGTTTACACATAGATATGGCTTTTGTTTTTTCCGACACCCCGTAAAATCACACTTTTTAGTGAAATCGCCACGACCATAAATTGTATATTTGCTCCGCTCAAATAAAAACCTGAATGGCTAAGATTTTTTACACAAAAACTGACGAAGCGCCAGCCTTGGCAACATTATCTTTTTTACCCATAATAAAAGCATTTACTGATACTGCAGATATTAGTATAGAAACCAAGAATATTTCACTTGCAAGTAGAATAGCCGCTGTATTTCCAGAATTTTTGAATGATGATCAGCAAATACCGGATGATTTGTCCAAATTGGGAGATTTAGTCAAAAATCCTGAAGCAAACATTATTAAGCTACCAAATATAAGTGCTTCCGTACCCCAATTGAAAGAAGCAATCGAAGAACTTCAGGAAAAAGGTTATGATGTACCGGACTATCCTGACGAGCCGAATACCGAGAACGAAAGGACAGTAAAAGCAAGATACAATAAAATAAAGGGAAGTGCCGTAAACCCAGTTCTCCGCGAAGGAAACTCAGATAGAAGAGCACCAAAGGCCATAAAAAATTATGCCAAAAAGAATCCACATACCATGGGGGAATGGTCGCCAGAGTCCAAAACCCATGTAGCCACCATGTCCAAAGGCGACTTTAAGAGCAATGAAAAGTCGTTGACCATGAAAAGTGCAGATGACATTTGTATAGAGCATATAGATTCCCATGGCAACAAGACAATACTCAAAGAAAAAGTATCACTTCAAAAAAATGAAGTCATCGATGCTACTGTAATGAGCAAAGAAGCATTGGTCGATTTTTTTACGCAGGAAATCAATAGTGCCAAAGCTAATGACCTGTTGCTTTCGCTTCATTTTAAAGCAACAATGATGAAGGTTTCCGATCCCATCATTTTTGGATATGCCCTAAAGACCTATTTTTCGGATGTTTTCGAAAAGTATGGCGAAGCTTTTGAAGATTTGGGTATCGATGCCAATAATGGGCTAGAAAGTATATACGGGAAATTACACAAATTGCCTGAAAAAAAACGTGCTGAAATTGAAAATGCCATAGCGCAAGACATTGAAAATGGCCCAGATCTGGCCATGGTAAATTCAGACAAGGGAATCACCAACCTTCACGTTCCCAGTGATATCATCATCGATGCATCCATGCCCGCAATGATACGGAACTCTGGAAAAATGTGGGACAAGAATGGAGAATTAAAAGATACCAAAGCTATTATACCCGATAGTAGCTACGCAGGGATTTATCAAGCGACCATTGATTTTTGTAAGGAAAACGGTGCATTTGATCCCACTACCATGGGTACTGTTCCCAATGTTGGCCTTATGGCCCAAAAAGCCGAGGAATACGGGTCGCATGATAAAACATTTGAAATTCAAGAATCAGGTAAAGTACTCGTTGTGAGCATGAACAGCGATAAAATTTTGCTTGAGCATAAAGTTGAACAAGGTGATATTTGGAGAATGTGCCAAGTAAAGGATGCACCTATCCAAGATTGGGTAAAATTGGCAGTTGCCAGGGCACGGGCAACAAATACTCCAGCTGTGTTTTGGCTGGACAGTGAAAGGGCACATGATGCCGAACTGATTACAAAAGTCAATAAATACTTGAAACAGCATGATACAGAAGGATTGGATATTCGTATCCTATCCCCTATTGATGCCACTAAGTTCACTTTAAAACGCATTAAGGACGGTAAGGATACAATTTCTGTATCTGGGAATGTTTTGCGTGACTACCTTACCGATTTGTTCCCTATTTTGGAAGTAGGTACAAGTGCCAAAATGCTGTCCATCGTTCCCTTAATGAATGGCGGTGGCCTTTTTGAAACTGGAGCAGGTGGATCTGCACCAAAACATGTAGAACAGTTTCTAGAAGAAGGACATCTACGTTGGGATTCACTTGGCGAGTTTTTAGCGCTAGGGGTTTCATTGGAACATTACGGAGAAAAGTTCCAAAATAAAAAAGCATTGGTGCTGGCTGAAGCGTTGGATAAAGCAACTGAAAAGTTCTTGGACAACAACAAGTCTCCATCAAGGAAAGTAAATGAACTCGATACACGTGGCAGTCACTTTTACTTGTCTTTATATTGGGCAGAACAATTGGCAAAACAAAACGAAAATAAAGAGCTCAAAACTATTTTTACCAAAGCTTATAATCTGCTTGCTGTAAACGAAACTAAAATCACCAATGAATTAATAGATGCACAAGGAGCTCCCATGGATATTGGCGGATATTATTTACCAAATCCAGATTTGGCATCCAAAGCAATGCGACCGAGTGAAACATTCAATAAAATCTTGGATAAGATTGGCCAATCCTAGGTTTTAGGATTAAGAAACTGTTAAACCGTCTCTTTTATTTCAATCATTGTCTATTTTAGACTTCAATACCTTAATACTAAATTTTGAAAAACGGCTTACGTATTCTCCTCTCCCTCTTTCTGTTCATTGGCTGTGAGGAAACAATCGACCTGGATTTACCCTCATCAGAACCAAAATTGGTCATAGACGCAATAATTGGTTTCAATCAAAATGATGGCGATCCTATTACTATTGGACAAGTAAAACTTACGCTGAGTGCACCATTCCTTCAAGAAGAAATACCTCCCGCCGAAAATGCAACCGTAGAAATTATTGATGAAGAATCAGGACAAACATTTCCTTTGGAAGAAAGTGATGCCGGTGTTTTTATTGATGGTTTTCCAGAACTGGAGTTCAATAGAGACTATACTTTAGTAGTGAATTATGGAGGTGATACCTATACCGCAACGCAACAATTGAACAACTCGCCTCCCATCAATAGCGTAGAACAAGGTGATGGTTTTTTGTTTGATGAAGAGGAAGAAACCGAGGTAATCATAGCCTTTACCGACTTACCGAACGAACTCAACTTCTATCTGTTTTCATTTGGTTTTGATAATTTTCTGGTAGTGGAAGATGAATTTTTTGAAGATAGCAATATTACATTTTCATATTTCTACGAAGATGTTGAACCAGGTGACTTGCTCACGATTACTATTTTAGGCATCGACAAAGAATTTGGAACCTATATTGATCTTGCGCTGGATCAATCCGGGGAGAACGGGGGCGGCCCCTTTGCAACACCACCAGCTACAGTTAGAGGTAATATTATAAATACGACCACCCCAGATAATTTCCCTTTTGGATATTTTGCCCTAAGTGAATTTGATACAGAATTACTGACCGTTGAATGAAATCCTACCAGAGCATTTTTCCTATCGACTTATTTCATTCAATACTATGAAAAAAAATATAATATCACTAAGACGCCTTCTATTCATTGTACTATCTGTTGTCAGTTTAATGTCGCTGCAAGCACAAGAAAGGTTCACCTTGAGCGGTACAATTTCAGAGGCTAGCAGTAATGAGACACTGATTGGTGTCACTATAGCCTTCCCTAGCCTGAAAACAGGCGTAACCACCAATGAGTATGGCTTCTATTCCATTACATTGCCCAAAGGTGAATATGATATTATAGTAAGTTATTTGGGTTTTGAGGAAATCAGGGAGACCATCGACCTAAATTTAAATATCAAAAGGGATTTTGAACTTTTTGAGGAAGCAGAACAACTGGAAGAGGTTGTTGTAACAGAAAATCCTGAACGGTTGGACATCAAAAAACCTCAAATGAGCGTCAATACTTTGGCCGTGCAGACCATTAAACAGATACCGGTAGTATTGGGCGAGGCGGATGTTATAAAGTCGTTGTTGTTGCTTCCTGGCGTATCCAATGCAGGCGAAGCCTCATCAGGGTTTAACGTAAGGGGCGGTGCTGCTGACCAGAATCTAATATTGTTGGATGAGGCCATAGTGTTCAATTCCTCCCACCTTTTCGGTTTCTTTTCAGTTTTCAATCCAGATGCAATTAAAGATGTAAAACTGTTCAAGGGAGGAATTCCTGCAAGATACGGTGGACGGGTTTCATCAGTACTGGAAATATTTCAAAAAGAAGGAAACAGCAAGGAAGTAAAGGTCAATGGAGGGATAGGCGCTGTTGCCAGTAGATTATTGATAGAAGGGCCTATAATCAAGGACAGGACAGCTTTTTTGGCTGGGGGCAGAGCTTCATACGCACACCTTTTCCTTCCGCTCTTTGACATTGATAATAAGGCATATTTCTACGATTTAAATACCAAAATAAACCATAAAATAAACGATCGGAACAGTATTTTCCTTTCAGGTTACTTTGGAAGGGACCTTTTTAGTATTAACGAAAGTTTTGTGAATACGTATGGTAATGCCGTTGGAAACTTAAGATGGAATCATTTGTTTTCCAATAAACTATTTTCAAATCTATCCATTATCTATTCCGATTATTATTACGGTCTTGAATTGGATTTTGTTGGATTTGAATGGGATTCGGGAATCCAGAATTTCAATTTAAAGTATGACTTAAAGCATTACATCAACGATAAGTTTCAGGTTAACTATGGCTTGAACAATATTTACTATGTGTTCAATCCTGGTGAGATTAAGCCCAATAGGGAAGACTCTGGAATAGTAGAGGGCCAACTCACCAAAAAATACGCAAACGAAGCTGCAGCCTATGTAGATGTTCAACATAATGTTACAGAAAGATTAAGTCTTAACTATGGACTGAGAGTAAGTCATTTTAACCGGCTGGGGCAGGACGAGTTCTTTGTTTATGAAAATGACAATGCCGTTGTTTTTGACCCTTCCATTTCTATATATAGAGAAGGAACGCCCATAGACACTATAAATTCTGGCAGGAGCAATACTTTGGATACCTTCACCAATCTAGAACCGAGGGTATCTTTATCCTATAATTTTAACGGAAAAAGTTCGGTTAAGGCCAGTTATACCCGCCTTGCCCAATATTTACACCTCTTATCCAATACCAACTCTCCTACTCCCTTGGATGTTTGGACGCCCAGTGGTCCGTTTGTGGAACCACAACTATTGGATCAGTATGCCTTGGGTTATTTTAAGAACATAAAAGATGGCGAATTCTCATTGGAGACCGAGGTGTTCTATAAACATATTGATAATAGAATCGATTACATAGATGGAGCCAACCTCATTGCCAATGATGCCATTGAACAGGTTATTTTGAATGGTGAAGCAAGGGCTTACGGTTTGGAATTATTGCTCCGAAAAAACGAGGGCCGCCTAAAAGGTTGGTTGGCCTATACCCTATCAAAATCCGAACAACGGACCCCTGGCAGAACACCAACTGCCGACAATGGCATATCCCCTTTGGAAACGGGAATCAATTCTGGAAATTGGTACAATACCCCATATGATAAAACCCATGATATATCCGTGTTTGGCAGTTTTGATTTGAACGAGAAATGGAACTTCAATGCAAATTTTGTTTTTCAAACAGGCCAGCCGACAAATTATCCTCTTGGTCAATTTGAATTCCAGGGTATCACGATTCCATTTTTTGGAGAACGAAACGTAGAAAGACTTCCCGCGTATCATAGATTGGATATTTCTGCTACGCTAACACCAAAAAAAAATAGAGGTAGGAGATTAAAATCTGAATGGGTATTCAGTATTTACAATGCTTACAATCGTATGAATGCAGCTTCCATAAACTTCAGGGAAAATGAGGACAGCGGAAGAAATGAAGCATTACGGACTTCTATATTCGGAATCATTCCCGCCGTGACCTATAATTTTAAATTTTGACGATTATTTTTTTTATAATCAAACTCTTATGCCATTCCGAATTTATTTTGGAATCCAATTATTATGGTATTTGAACGTTTATCATGAAAATCCGAAACAAGTTCAGGCTGATAAATTTTATGTGACCCATCAGATAACTTTTCTTCAAAATATCTGGTATAGCACTAGAATCATTAAAAGTCCTACAACTCCCTGAAAAAATGTCCCTAATGTATGCCCTTTCAAAGCTGTTTTAACATTCATGTCCGAAAACTGCGACACCACCCAAAAATAGCTGTCGTTGATATGGGACACTGTCATTGCCCCTGCACCAATGGCGAGGACGGCAAATGCCTTATCAATAATCACTGTTAAACCAAAAGTTTCCAACAAGGGGGCTATAATTGCCGAAGTTGTTATAATCGCCACTGTAGAAGAACCTTGTGCAGTTTTAAGAACCATCGCGATGGTAAATGCAATTAATAGACCTCCAATTCCCGAACTCGATTCAAGTTGAACAAAAGAGGCAATGTCTATCGTTCTTAAAATAGCCCCAAAAGCACCACCTGCGCCCGTTATCAAAACTATGGCCCCAGCTTGTTTAAAAGCCTCCCCTACCCAACTTTCCTTTTTCTTGGAGGATACTTTTCTGCCGAGTAAAAAAGCGAACAGTACGCCCACTAGCAAAGCAATGATTGGATTTCCCAAAAAATCAAATATTTTAAAAGCATAGCCTTGCCCCAAAGGATTGGAGGGGTAATTAGCGATTGATTTCATGGCAATCAAGACAATCGGGGCCAATAGTGGCAAAAATGCCTGAATGGGTTTAATACCGTAATCTTCCTCTTCGTCCCCTTTAACTATAGTTTGCACTTTATTTTCTATAAGTTCTTGCCTTAAGGATTTACCAATAAACCTGGCCCAGAAATATCCCGTTAATGATACTGGGATTGACACCAACAATCCAAAAATCAATACCATTCCCAAATCAGCTTCTAAAATTGCCGCTGCCGCCAAAGGTCCAGGCGTTGGGGGAACAAATACATGCGCCGCGTACAATCCCGTTGCCAACGATATGGCGAAAACCAAAACGGGAATACCCGTTTTCTTGCTCATGGCCTTGTTCAATGACGATAAGATTATAAACCCGGAGTCGCAAAAAACAGGGATGGAGATAATGTACCCTGCCAAGTTCATTGCCAGTGGGGACCTTTTCAATCCTACAAGTTTCAATACATAATTGGCCAATACTTTGGTACTGCCCGTTTTTTCCAAATATATACCGATAACTGTTCCAAAAGCAATAACCAAGGCGATGCTGGAAAGTGTTTTTCCAAATCCATCACCAATGGTGAGCATAATCTCTTTTGGCGAAAGCCCCAACAAAAACCCGGTAGTGATTGCAGCAACGGTCAAAGAAAATATGGGATGCATCTTAAACCTTACCGTAGCAAGAATGATAAAGCATATAACCAAACCTAATATAAGTAGTTCCATAATATCTTTTTGGCAGGAAGAATTAAATATAAACCATTATTCTTATTTTAGCGTTCATGCACACGAACAAAGAACTTTTGGTCAAAGGTTTAAAATTTATAGGCTATACGGTCGCATTTATGTTTTTGGCACCCTTTGTTATCTCACAAGCTTTTAAAAATGTAGATCACCCCGCCTATATTCCCGTTTTGGTCATTGGTCTGTTACTGGCAATGACCGCAATTGGTTTAGGCTTTTATACCATTAAAGTTTTTATGGACGCACTTTTTGGAAAGAAACCCAAAGGCTAGTTGCTCTTATCTGGACGATTCTTCCATTTATTGCTCAATTCAGCATAATCATAATCAAGAACAGATTCTTGTCGCTCCAGTTTTTCAGATGCGAATGCGCGTTGTAAAATATCTTCAATAAGATAATCTTCATGAATGCGCTCTGGATGAAATTCTTCTTTTATACTGATTTTAAAGGCTTTTGCTGTAGTATTGTACCAAAATGCACGCCAACCGCTACGCAATTCCTTCACTAAGTTGAAAGCAGTTTTACCCGTCTGGCGATAAATCAATTTAATCAAGATTTGTCCTTCGGTACGGGTCAATTTCTTCAATTTGGCAGAAAACTCTCCTTCAATGTATTTTTGTACCTCTTTTGTATATTTTTTTCGGTGTCTTTTCTTTTTTATTTTTGCCAAACTGTCATTCAACTCTACCAATCGTTCCGCAGCCATTTTTGCATATGGATAGACTTTTAAGGTCTTGCGCCTAAGAATGTAATATCGAAGTTTTTCTTTCCTACTTGCAAATTCCAGTCTACCAAATAAATAAACTTCATCCAATTCAATGGAACTATGTAAAATCGAATCCCCTTCGAACCTAACATAATAATCCGCAACCGAATCTTTTTCAACCTCTTGGGAAAAACCTAGGGCAAAGACCATCGAAAAAAATATAACAATGTTATAACGAAACATTCAAAGTATTTTACAAAAGTCTTGCCAAAATTAAGGATAAACCTAGTATTTGTCTATTAAATAAAAGTGAATATCATTATGTTTGTGGACTAAAATATATAAATGGCAGCTTCAAAAATCCTAACATCCAAGTCTCTTAAATTCTTTGAAAAGTATTTAAACAATGCTTCTCCTACGGGTTATGAATGGGAAGGGCAAAAAATTTGGATGGACTATTTAAAGCCCTATGTTGATGATTTTATTACGGATACTTACGGAACTGCAGTAGGAGTCATCAACCCTGATGCCAAATACAAAGTCGTTATTGAAGGGCATTCCGACGAAATCTCTTGGTATGTCAACTATATAACGGACAATGGACTTTTATATGTAATCCGTAATGGAGGTAGCGACCATCAAATTGCACCTTCCAAGTGGGTGAACATCCATACTAAAAATGGGATTGTTAAAGGTGTTTTTGGTTGGCCCGCCATCCATACGAGAAATAGAAGCAAAGAAGAACCGCCCAAGCTTGACAATATTTTCATAGATATAGGCGCTAAAGACAAAGACGAAGTCAAAAAAATGGGGGTACACGTAGGTTGCGTTATAACTTATCCCGACGAATTTCAAGTGTTGAATAAAGATAAATTTGTTTGTCGTGCCATTGATAACAGAGCTGGCGGTTTTATGATAGCCGAAGTTGCTCGGTTATTGCATGAAAATAAGAAGACGTTACCGTTTGGATTATATATAACCAATTCTGTACAGGAAGAAATAGGACTACGTGGCGCAGAAATGATTACCCAGACCATAAAGCCCAATGTAGCCATTATAACAGATGTTTGCCACGACACGACTACCCCCATGATCGAAAAGAAAAAAGAGGGTGAAACCGCTATGGGTTCAGGACCCGTAATTTCCTATGCCCCTGCCGTACAGAATAAACTTAGGGAACGCATCATAGAAACTGCGGAAGCCAAAAAAATCCCTTTTCAACGTTTGGCTGCGTCACGTGCTACAGGAACTGATACGGATGCGTTTGCTTATAGCAATGGAGGTGTGGCTTCGGCATTGATTTCCTTACCGTTACGTTACATGCATACTACGGTGGAAATGGTTCATAAAGATGATGTTGAAAATGTTATTCAATTGATTTATGAAACATTGTTGAACATTAAAGAGGGGGAGAGTTTTAGTTATTTTGATTAAAACGTTTCTATCTTTTGGAATATCGCCCATATTTTTGCCATGAAGTACTAATACTTCAATTCCAGTCAGTAAATATATCTCGACTGCGCTCGATATGACAAGTTAAGTGTACAAAATTATGGATGAACTAGTGGACGTTCTAGATGAAAAAGGGAGGCTTACCGGGGAATCTTGTTTAAAATCCAAAGTGCATGAAAAGGGGTTCTACCACCCAACTGTTCATGTTTGGTGTTATACTAAAGATGGACTAGTTTTATTGCAGCGTAGAGGCAGTTCCAAAAAATCCTTTCCGTTAAAATGGGATATCTCCGTAGCCGGACATGTTGGCGCTGGAGAATCTCTTGAAAATGCTGCAGTTCGAGAGGTGTATGAGGAAATAGGTGTTGAAATTGCTCCATCGGAACTGATAAAAATCGGAGTCTTCAAAACGGAACACAAACATTCACAAACGTTTTTGGACCGAGAATTCAACCACACCTATCTATGTCAATTAGACGCCAAGACAAAATTACAAAAACAAATTTCCGAAGTAGAGGATTTAAAATGGTTCGCTTTAAATCATTTTAAAGAATGGATTAATCAAAATTATCCAGACTTGGTGCCCAATAGCAATGGTCGCTATGAAAAAGTAATCCAAGAAATAGCGTCAAGACTTTAAATCCTGAACAAAAGCTTCGGGATTTTGCAAAACGTAGGTGGTTTGTTTTCCGCTCGACATATTTTTAACCACAAATTGACCTTCGGACAGTTCTTTATCCCCCAATAAAATCACATAGGGTACACCCCTGCGGTCAGCATATTTAAATTGTTTCTGGACTTTGGCTGAAGAGGGGTACAAATCTGCTCTGATTCCCAAGCTTCGCAGTTGGGATACCAACTTGAGAGCTGCTTTGCCCTCAGCTTCTCCAAAATTCAAGCAAAGTACGTCTAAAGAAACTGATATCTCATCAGGAAATAGCTCCAATTCTTCCATTACCAGATATATACGGTCCAGACCAAAAGAAATGCCTACACCACTAACATCCTTTAAACCAAAAATACCCGTTAGATTATCGTATCGTCCACCACCACCTATGGAACCCATGTCAACACCTTTAGGAGCGCTGACTTCAAAAATAGCTCCTGTATAATAGTTCAGTCCACGTGCTAAAGTAACATCTAACTGTAATTTGGCCGTTTGTAAGCCGAGGTCTTCTACATGTTTTACAATGTGCTCCAATTCGGCAACACCGCTCATTCCTATTTCTGATTTGGAAAGTAATGATTTTAACTGCTCCAATTGTGTTTCGCTGGAGCCAGACATGGTAAATAACGGAGATGCTCTTTCAATTGAATTTTCTGAAACCCCCTTGGACAACATTTCCCTCTTAACGCCGTCCTCCCCTATTTTATCCAATTTATCCAAAGCAACCGTAAAGTCAATCAATAAATGTTTTGCACCAATTACCTCTGCAATACCAGATAATACTTTTCGATTATTGATTTTAATGGTCGTGCCAACAAGCTTTAAATCCGAAAAAATAGCATCGTATAATTGTACCAATTCCGTTTCCTGTAGTAAAGAGTCCGAACCTACTATATCGGCATCGCATTGATAAAATTCGCGAAAACGTCCTTTTTGGGGTCTATCCGCTCTCCAAACGGGTTGGATCTGATAACGCTTAAAGGGGAAATCGATTTCATTTTGGTGCATGACAACATAGCGTGCAAAAGGTACTGTAAGATCGTAGCGGAGTGCTTTTTCGGAGATTTTGGGTATTAGGGAGGATGATTTTTTTGAACTGTAGGTAACATCATCAACTTTGGAAATAAAATCCCCTGAATTCAAAATCTTAAAAATCAAACGATCACCTTCTTCTCCATATTTCCCCATCAGGGTTTCCGAATTTTCAAAAGATGGGGTCTCTATTGGCTGAAATCCAAAAACCTCAAAATGTTTTTTTATGGTTTCCATGATATAAGTACGCTTGGCGACTTCTGTTGGAGAAAAATCCCTTGTTCCCTTGGGTATGGATGGTTTTTGTGGCATGTTTTCTAATTGTGGTGCAAATATACGTTGTATGGTGAATTTAACTTAGGACTTCTTGACTGTCAGTCCAATTATAACCTTAAAAATGGTATTAAAAATGATAAAACTAATTAGCCAATAATCTGATCGAATCATCAATACATTTTATAATTAGAGATTATGAAATTTCACCAAGAGATTGAAGGTATATAGTGTATGTCATTTCCCTAAGCTTTTAATGCCATCACATACTATATTAAATGGAGTCAAAAAGGTTAGCCGAGTGATAAAAAAAAATTAAAACATCCTACTACTCTACTACTATAACAGAACATCCATGATAAAATAAAAACCGTTTACAGGACCTTGAGTCCAATCAAACATTCAAGACCGTCAATTCAAAACGTACATCCGTCAATTCTTGTTAAGTTTTGTAATAATTACTTTTTAGTATTATGCTGCAAATCGATAAAATAAGAAAAATGAGATTCAAATTATTTTTAGGACTATGTTTTATAACTAGTTTATTCTTTATGTCATGTTCTGGCGAAGATGGTGAACAAGGTATTCAGGGAAAACAAGGTGAAACAGGACAGCAGGGTGAAGCAGGACTTGATGGTGAAACAGGACCGCCAGTTACGTTTTATTTTGAAGACTTTGAGGGACTATCTGACGATATTCCACCCATAGAATTTGTTCAAAGTGAAAATAACGATGTTGACTGGTCTGTAGCTATTTTAAACTTTGGTTCTACTTACTCTTTAAATCATTCTTTAGTTAGTGGTGATATAAATGATAATGAAAGCAGTGAAATTTCAATTTCTTTTACGAGCGAGAGTACAAGTTTGATTGAGTTTGATGTGTTCGTTAGATCAGAAGCCGATTCTGATTTTATTCTTTGGTCCCTAAATAATCAAGTAGTTGAAGGCGTTTCGGGATTTCTTTCAAGACCAATAAGAATAAGATTTACAGCAGAAGCAGGTGAAAACGTTTTGACTTTCACTTATGAAAAAGATGAGTTAACATCTGTTGACTTAGATCGGGCTTACGTGGACAATTTATTAATCAATAATGTAGCATCTACAGGAAAGATTAATTTAGGTTTACCAGAATTACCAGAAGGTGCTACTTATTATAACAAATAGAAATATTTTAATAAAATAGTATTCTATTGATCTAAAAAATATCCAACTTTATTAATTTGAAGGGAGCCTTACTGTAGGCTCCTTTTTCTTTTCCTGATATTGATGTCTAGTGCAGAAATAAATCAATAGAAATCTCAAACCAATTAAATTCATCTCAGTTCAATACGTAATAGATTACTAAAAGAAATTATCCTCAGACTAAGCCTACATACCACTAAAAATTCCAAATACCAAACTTCAAAAAAGGTCAACTAAAAATTGTACTAATTAATGCTGTTTATATTGACCATTCTCAACAATTAGAATTAGGCATGTCTCGGACAATTAAATCCTACAAGATTAAAAAATCAGTCTATAATCCGGTCGAACCATTTATATAAATCGCCTTTGGTGATTACGGCTCCTTGCTGAATGAGATCGAACTTATCCAAGTTTTTATCTTCACCGTAGGCTTTCGATGCGGTCAAATATTCCACAAAATCAGATTGAAAGTTACGTTTAAACCAACCAAAGCCTTCGTTAGTGCGCAAATCAATATTGGGATTCATCACTTTTACGGAAAATAACTTCATTTCCTTTTCTTTTAGATGAAACAAGTGCATGTGCAGTTCGGAAATATTCTCTAAATATTCAACCTTGGACAAAACGCCCTCCCAAACCAAATCACTGAATACATCGAGTTCTTCTTCAACAACTTCTGGCTTTTCCTTCTTCAGCGTCTTCCATTCCTCTGCTGTGATGGACTGGGTCGCCAAGAAGTTGATGAATTCAGGATGTAATTCTTCCAATTGCTGCTGTGTCAATCGCATATATTTCATTCTGCAAAAGTAAAAAACCATGAACTTAAAATCCATGGTTTTTCTCAAAGAATGATGTATTTGTTCTTTAAATTGATAGTCTCATAGTTCTCCTTTAGTCCCTCCAAGGGAGGGAAATAATTTTCTTTTGATTAAATTTTATTGGAAGGTAATACACTATTGAAGTATCAATTTCCGTAAAGCCGTTCCATAAGGAGTTTCAAGAACTATAACATATATTCCTGAAGGCAATCCTTCAATATTCATGGGTATATCATAATGTTTGGCCCCGCCGGACTGAGTTTGCAAAATAAGGTTGTTGTTTGCAAAGCCAAAGACCCGAAGACCAATATTCCCGACCTTGCCAAGTTTTATATCCACAGTGAACGCTCCTGTAGTCGGATTGGGATACACGATGAATTCCTCGATACGGTCTTCGTTTCCCGCTGCTTCGGTTTCCCCACCGATAAGCCCATCTTTTTCGAGTACGATAATCTTTTTGGTTCTTTGGGACCAGCAATTATCCTTGAAGACCTTAATGCCAACTTCATACTCTCCCGTGGAGGTGAATCTCAGCTCCAGCTCATCGTTGTCCTGTTTTAGTACCAGGGCCGTCTCGGGCACTGTCCATTCAACAGTTTCAGGAACGGGATAGCTCAGATCCACGGCGACAATGGTCTCGTTTACGAATACCTGGCTGGCCACGGCAAATTCGGCCTGTATTTGATCGGGCAAACCGACAGTAGTGCCCTTCACCAGTTCACAACTGTTATTGTCCCTTATCAAGACGCTGTACTCCCCTGCTTCAAGGTTAAAAAAAGTACTTCCTCCCTGAAAATTTGATCCGCCATCAATGGAATATGTATAGGGTGGCGTACCTCCAAAAGCAGTGATGTCAATAGTTCCCTCATCACCGATAAAACATTCGGTCGGAAAAGGTGTTAAATTGGCACCCAACTTTTGTAAAGGTTCCTTCAAAACGACAATATCGACCACTTCGGAGACAACAGAGTCATCGGTCAGCCGCAAGGTATATGTACCTTCGGTAAGTCCAATAATTGTTGCTGAATTGGGCGCGGAAAATGTGACCTGTCCTTGTTTCTCCCATACATAGTTAAACGGTGGTATACCGGTAACGGAAGCAGTTATGGAACCCGTGGCATCTCCATTACAACTGACATGGGTTGGGGACAGCTCCACAATTTCCAATGGTTCTGGTTCGTAGATAATAATAGGTTCTCCAAGCGAAGCCGAACAACCGTTCGCATCGCTGACCACTACTTGGTAACTTCCTTCGCCCAAGCCCACCAATTCTGTATCGGTGGATTCTGGAGAAGGTACGAACGGTTCCCCGTTTTTTTTCCATTCGTACGTAAAGGGCGGCACCCCGTTTTCTATATTAACGTTAAGAGTGCCATCCTCGGCAGCGTTGATGCTTATGTTGGTTTTGGAAACTTCCTTTACTTCTATTCCCGTTTCGGGTTCGGTCAGGATTATGGGTTCTTCTTCGTTGGTCACCTGGCATTGTCCGTCCGATACAAAATATACGTATTCACCTATGGGCAGATTTTCCTTTAATGCTTCGGTAACTGGACCGTCCAACCAGCTTATTTCATAAGGTCCGCCCGTACCCCCGGATATATTCAGTTGGATACTGCCAAAATCCTCTCCCTTGCAGATACTGTTGCTCTGTACGGCCTCAACCTTCAACAATGGGTTTATATAATCGAATTGATAAAATGCCTCTTCCAGGCCATCACTATTATCGGTAACTGTAACGGAATACATTCCCTGCCCCACTTCGATTGATTTTGTGGTTTCCCCTGTGGACCAGAGATATTCGTAGCCACCATTGGTTCCCCCCGTGGGGTTCGCTTCCAGAATCCCAATGTCCCCTTCGCAGGTTATGGATACGTCTTCTGCTATGAAAACCTCGAGGGGCGGTAGTTCGTTAATAGTAAAATCCTCTTCTTCCGAGGAACAGCCTTGTCCATTGTCGTCGGTAATGATTACGGTATAATCTCCAGGTTCCAGTTCGGTAAGGGACAAGGGGTCGTTAGGAAAAAAGAGTTGACCGTCCTTGGTCCAATCGTATACATAGTTGCCGTTCCCTCCTGAAACTTGTTCCAGTATTATGCTTCCCGTGGGAAGAAAGTTTGGGGGCTCCCCAGCCTGAAAAATTAAATATGAATCCAATTGTGGACTTTCGGCCAAGGCCACAAGCTCGATTTCCAATATACCTGATTGGCAGCCTAGAACATCGGTAACCAATAACGAATAGTTACCCGTGGGCAAGTTGACTGGATTGGCATCGGTAGACCCCTCGGGAAGGTCGAAGGGTTCCCCGTTTCTTTGCCATTCGAAAACGTAGTCGCCATTGCCCCCCGAAAGGTTGGCAACTGTTATCTCCCCGTTAGAAGATCCCGAACATTTGGGGTCGGTCTTATTCAGGTCGAAAGTAATAGGTTCCGGTTCCAAAATGGTTACAGGTGCTTCACCCCCACCAATGGCATCGTTTCCAACTTTCACGATCCACTGCATGGTATACCCCCCAGTCGGCAATCCTGCCTCGGCTTCATAGGTAAGGGTGTTGCCATCGAAATCTGCTTGGGTCAATGGGGGACTGTCATGTACCCCGTCTTCCCCCAACATGAACACAAACTGAATCGATTCCTCTTCGGTCAACGCCCGATCGAAAATTGCGGTAATCCCTCCATCCCCATCGCCATGGCAGGTAACGGGAAGTCCCACAAGGTTGTCTGGAACGTCTGGGTCCAGAACGGGAACGCAGGGAATCAAATCCAGTATGAGAACATCGGAACGGTCTTCAAGGTTGTTCGGGTCATCCGTATATTGAACCTGGATTAACAAATTGTTATAATTATCGATATCTGGGATCTCGGACGGGTCTATTATCGGGTGACTGGGGTTTATACCATATGGCAACAATATCTCATATTCTTCTGTTTCTATATTGAAATATGTCAATGCATATGTCATTTCAACTCCTGTAGCAACTTTTATTTGTGAAGGCTCACAAATATTAATTTGCGTGAGATTAGGATTCCAATCTGCCAAATCACGTAAATAGTTTGCGAAAAAAAATCCACTAAAACCTGGAGCACAACTCCATTCCATAAGTAAAATAGAATCTGTTATACCATTATAAGGAATCATCTCACCACCATCAGTACATATCAACATAACGTCTCCAGAAGTACTAACATAACCAGTAATTTCATTATTGGAAGTATATATATAATCATCCATCATAAGCTCTGGAGCTATATTGGATATCTCTGAATATATGACATGTTGAGGACCAAAAAATTGATTAGCCCAATATTCGATTTGTTGTTGATTTGGTAAACCATGTGCAACTTCATAACGAATTTTATACTTAAATTGACATTTTGCTTCAGTAAGCGTAAAAAAAAGAAATAATAAAGAAATAAAATAAATTCTTTTCATAATCGAATATTAGTAAATTATGAGTGTTTCATTCCAATCACTTGCATCTCCATTCCTAAAAATTACCCGGATACCATAACTGTATGTTGTATTGGGTATCGCTTTTTTGTCCCTAAAACTTTTTGATTCTGTAGGTAGCGTTGCGTAGCGTAAAAAGTCTCCATTTGCTTCTTTTCGAAATATTTGTATTTCCAGTATGTCCGGGTCATTATAGCGCCAGCTTAACTGGATGTGTTTGTTTTCCCTATCCACTTCTGCATACAACCCTTTTACCTTGGACCGCAAAAGCTTTTTTGGAGTGGTGATGGACAACGGTGGCGAGGGCGGACTTTCCAAACCTGTATGGTTAATTGCTGTTATTGTATAGCGATAGGTGATATTGGGGTCAAGTTTAGTGTCCGTAAAAACGGTTGTAGAAATATCATCGGTTTCATAGATGTTCTCCCATAACGTTTCCTTATTGGCATCCAAACGCTTTCTGTACATTGCCTGTCTCACCAAATTTTCTGAAGAACTTGGTATCCAGCGTAACAATATGCTGTCGCCCTTTATTTCATAATCTTTAAAAACGGGACTGGTCGGGGGTATTAGATTGGGAAGTTCCAATACCAAAGTGTCCGATGGTACGGATTCATTATATCTTAGGTCTGAGGCTTTGATTCTGTAATACACCTTTTTGGCAAAGGTTTTTACGTTGATGCTATCCTGAAATCTGGTTTCGCGCAGCTCTTCTTTGGTCAATCTGGTAAACTCTTGATTTTTCCGATTGGCCCTTAATACCGTATAGCCTTTCAAGTCCATTTCGGTATTGGGCTGCCAAGATAACCTAACCACGCCCAAGGTGTCCACAGTGCCAGTTAACCCCAATGGTTTTTCCGGAGGTATGGAATCCACAGGCTGTACCATGGCAGGTGATGAATCTTGATAATCTCCAGCTATTCCGTTGGCCCTTATTTTAAAATAGTTAATTCGTTGTAGTGATGAATACGAATAGTTTCGTTCTTCTTTCCCCAATTCTTGTGCTACGGTTTTATAGGGCCCAATGGCCTTGGTTGCATGAAGTACGTCAAAACCTGTTAATTTCCATGCTTCATCCTTTGGGAAACTCCAATTCAACTTTACCTCTTCTTCAGAAATGATGTTATTGGCCTTGAACTGTGGAGCGGCCAACAGTTCTTTAAAAGCTATTACCGAAATGGTGTCCGACGGCGGACTCATCTCATCGAACAAACTTTTTCCCTTTATTCTATACCAATATTTTTTGTTGTATTCCGGTATGCTGTCCGTATATGAGATTCCCGACACATCAGTAATGGCCAATTTGGTGATGGGCGCATCATTCACTTTGGAAAAGTTTTTTCCGTCTTCCGATCTTTCCAGATTATATGCCGTGTAAAAATCAAAGAGTCCATCATACTCCCAAATCAGGACAAAGGCATTATTGTAATAATATCCTGCAAAATCATATGGTTTGGGTAAGGCCAGTTTTTCAGACGTTGCCATGAGTAAGCCTGCTTCATCCATTTGTATCAGTTCTTCTGGAGCGGCCAGTTTCACGTTGTACAAATATCTTTCGTTCAATTTTACTTCCGTATCCACGAATCCCAATCCGGCATATTGGGCGGCTGTAAAATTCTGGTCCACTGCAAACATGGAAAACCCAAAGCGCTGCTCCAGTTCACTGCTTTCATTGACCACTTTCATGAATAAGTTACTATTTTCCTCGTTTACGCTAAAGCTTTCGCCGTAAATGGCCTGAGCGGCAACTGCTGCCATATCGTTGTCCTGAACCAAAGACTGCCACTCAACCAAAGGCCTGGGTTTAATGGGACCGCCGGTCAATAATTTCTTTATCGGGGTTTTTAAGGGTTTGCCATCCTTGAATATCGTAGCGCGCTCTACTTCATATCCGTACATATTTCCGTATTTCCAGGCCCATTTATCGTCCGTGCCCCAGCGCAAGTAGATAGCACCTTTCTTTGCAAAAGATTTTACGAAAAGCTTGGGATGCTGTATGGAATCCACGGTATCTTGTTGCGACCGACCCCACAAACCGAAAAGAACAAAAAACCATAGTCCGCATGTTTTCTTCAAGCCCATCCCCCTATAGCGAATTTTTGTAATTTATGTTCTCTGAATTTCCTGAAGTCTTATTTGGCAGTACATAGCTGAAACGGACTCGATAATTTTCCTTTCTCATAAATGGAAAGCGACCAAAGATGATATACTCATACGTATCATACTTTGCTTGATTTGTAATGCCATTCCTCATATAGCGATTGGTAACCTGGTATTGCAGATCCTTAAAATCTGTGTAAAAAGCTATGGGAAGATGCCAACGATAGGGGAAATAAGTTTTGACAAAATTATTTTCTACATCTGCAAGTACGTAGTTTACATAATTTGAACTCAACTGGATTGATTTTTTTGGAGGCATCCCAAGAATGGATGCATTTCTTTGTACCCTTAGATTGTTGTCCAAAGGGTACTCTTCATATACCAAAGGATAAATATCCTTTATATAATATTGGTCGTTGAGTACTGCGCTAACATCAATTAACGGCTTATCTTGGGTAAAGGCGCTACCTACAAGTTCCACTGTACTAAAGGGCTCATATTCCTCCATAATCAAAGACATTCTGGCAACATTGGCTATCGCTCCAGAGTCTTGGTACCCGTCCAAATAGGTAATGGTATTGTTCACACGTAGTGCATTCATCTTTTGTCGAAACGTATCGTGACGGCTTGTGGTAAAAGGGAAGTCCAACCGTGAAATGAAAGCTCCATTTGCCGCACTTCCCACAATGGTATTCGTGGAGATTTCCAAATCCTCCTGTATTTCGTTGAACTGGGTCGAAGTCATCACCAAGCTTTCGTCAACGTCACTTGGATTCAAGGTGACCAATGCATAGGTATATGTAGTTTCATTCTCAAGGTTCGGAATGGAAAAATTCAATCTCTTTTGCGATGCCACATATTGGAAATCCGCTTTGATCTTATTCCCTGACTCGTTCAAAAAATACAGTTTATCCTTATAGCCATTTCCAAATAAATAGGCCTGTCCCATATTCAACTGTACATAACCTGTAGTGCTTTCTTTTGGCAACATATACTTCTGGTCCACTACGGGATACATGTACTCAATATTATGGTATGGAATGTTACGGGGCGCATCAGCTGTAACAAACCTTACCTCCTTTTCTTCAAATACAGGTTTTCCGTTATCGGTCACAGCCATCCAGCTACTGCCCGACCACTTCTCAAAAGAAACTTTTACCATCACACGGATTTCCTGTTCTGGTGGCAGTATCTCAAACGACTTGAAGATAGCAAGGTCTTTGGTCTCATTGAACTCGGTTTCCCCTTGAATAGGGTTGCCTTCAGAGGTTACAAGAAATTCCTTTAAATTCATGCGGTAGCTTTGCCTATCCGTTTCATCCTCAATTTGCATAATACTTCCAACAGGAGCGTTAAAAGCTACTTGAACTGCTTCAAAAACGTCCACATCCTCGAATCCGTCACGCGGCGATATATCCGAAATCATAATAATATCCTGCAACCCACTTTTACCGACAATTTCACATTCCTCGCCAATAACTACTTTTAGCCGGGAGCGGATACGCACTACCCCAAGTACCCTAACATCCACTCCGGCGTACCCTTTCATGTACCACGGGTTTGGTAATTGTGCTTGTGCCAATACCGCAATGCCAGCTTTTAGGATACGAACGCGCTTTCGCATACCGAACAGCTTGATCTGTGCTCCGATTTCTCCTTGGAGATAAGCATACAACTGTCCCGTTGCGTACCAACCGTCCATTCCAAGCGGCCCAGATTTTCCTAAACAATGGGCATCGCCAAAATCACGCATCATTAAGTCAAAACCTACACCTGCACGGATACTGGCGTAAATAATGCCCCAATCGATTTCTTTCCCTACTTCAAATGAAGCTCCGAACACATATCCCGCACCTTCGGCCAATTGTTGGTTAAAGTTTCTATTAAAGGACAGATCATCTTCACTAAGGTTCAATATTTCAATGACGTTATGGGGAGGCCTTGCGGGGTCGGGCAGAATCGTCCCTGTCATAAAATACATATCGATCTTGGCTGTCAATGGTCCTATGGGAATGCCCTGTAAGCCAAAACGTTTGGTGGGGGTACCTACATAAATGTACCAATCGTCCGGTGCGTTATAAAATTCCAGATAGCCCAAACGATTTTTCTCACCTGCCCCTTTAATAGGCCCAGCATTCAAAAATACATCGCACATGCCCCAATATGTATGGTTTGTAAAGTCAAAATCGATGGCAACCTGTGCCGCAAAAAGTTCATCGCCCGTTAAAATCTGTGGGAAGACCTCATCGGCAAAATACTTTATCCCTTCTTTATCGATGGAGAGTTCATGGAAATTCCCAAGTGCTTGTTCGCTATCGGAAACGGTCTGTTGCATATCGTCCACGCTGCCAAAGGGATCTCTCGTTCTTCCACCTCCCTGAATCAAGGCGGCAGCTCCATAAAATCCTAACCTGCTAATGCCCCCTCCATTTTCTTGGGAATTAAAACTCATTTCCAGAGCGACCAAACCTGTAAAGGAAGCTCCACGTTTTACTTCAAAAGCGGCAAGTGCCTTAAAACCTAAGGATACATTTTTGTCTGGGGCGTAGTAAATACCGGACATTGTATCTGCCCGTTCGTCCATACCTGCCTTTCGCATATGGTGGTAAACTCCACCGCCAATATCATAGATAGTAAAATTGGGATTGTTGGAACGTGTTGGTCTGCCATGCGCATCGACCAACCAATAGCGATAGCCATCAGTGCTCCCGAAAATGCCCTTTGCTCCCACTTCAATTCCAATGCTTTCAGAATAGAGGTTCAATTCACCAGCAAAACCTTTTCCATAAATCGTATTGTCCCTAAAAAAGTCCAAGTGTCCATAAAACTCAAATCCTTTTCTTTTTACATCAACTTCCACGGAGCTGACTTCTATCTTTTTATAGCGCCATTTTAGATAATCCCCGTCTTGAAGTTCACCAATGACATTAAGGCCCACATCGCCTTTGATACCTGTTTTATCAAGATTGATATAGCTGTTGAATGCCAGTATCGCTTGGTCTTGATTTTCAGTTCTTATTGATATTTCGTAGAATCCCAATTCAAAACCTGCTAATTTGGGAGTGGTAATCGAATCACGATAACCTGCATAACCAATTGAGAGATAAGGACGCTCACGGGTCTGGATTTTGAAATCTTGAAAGGATAAACCCTCAAATTCCAAAGATTCAATACCATTTTCCGAAGAAAGTGAAGAACTTGAGGTCTGATTCAATGTATTTTCCTGTTCATCAGTAAAAGACATCATGCCCGTAAGGTTCGCTTCTGGATAAAACCGATCGTTTTCTACTTCGAGCTTAATGTAAGAATCGCGGAAAAGCTTGGCCTTTGACCTAAAAATATTGAAATCGACATCTTCCACTACATCCACCGTTACGGAATAGAATTGATCTGCGGTAATCAGGCCTCGATAGGCAAGTTTTCCCCCTGAAACTTTTCCGTTGCTTATGGGCAATACGATCTCGCCATTGAAACCTGCTTTAATGAATCGGTTCACCTTTAAATCGACCCCAATGGAGTCCAAGGAAAATTGCCATTTGCTGGCATCCCCTTCATTCAGATTCATTACATTCATGGCATAAAAATCTCCGGATACGCCAAAATTGTCGATTAAAAGTTCCCGAGCACCGATGGTTATGCGTTCTTCTGAGTTTCTTTTCTTAAACTCCGGCGGCAAGGTAATTGAGACCTCATCTGCATAAAAACCACGCCATAGGTTCTCGTTGTCAGGTACCAAAAGCTGTTGCGTAGTATAAAGTTTTGGAAATTCCAGTCCTTCCGCATTTTTGGTATCGCTCAGGTCCAAAATGGCATTCTGAATGTTGAATCCCCACTTGGGAAGTGCCCGTAATTCAAAGTACGGCAAGTCAAGTTCAATCAACAAATCATTGATGCCCGCGGTCTGTAGACTGAAATTGGTCCCGACGTAGCTATCGTTGTTGATGACGTTTTCTCCCGTTCCAGGAGTCGTTTTTCCCGGATACTTCAAAGTACCATCTGCGTTCAACGGTAGCGCTACGGTTTTGGCTATACGAACATCGGCGGCTAACCCAAGTTCTTTAATCTTCCCTTCGCAATCTATGGTCACATATGTGGATTCATCGGCACCGCCCTGTTTGTCCATGCCGCCCAAAAAGGTCACCAACCATTGTCCTCCATTTAATCCTACCGGAACATTGGACAAGAGTGACAGCTGGGCTTCCTCGTAGATGCCTCCCTGACGTGATATTCGTACCCCGTTGGCCCCAAACATTAACTCCACATTTAGCTCAGCAAGTTGCAAACGGGCAAAAAGGTCTACTTCGGTGTAGTCTTTGTGGTATTTCATACGGATGACCCCCAATGTCAATGATGATCCAGAAGACAATTCTTGCCGTACTCCTACAGGAAGTTCAATTGCAATATTTCCTGTAATAATATTGATAAAACGTTGTTCCCTTTCTATGATATCAAAAACCTCCGCTGCCGCGGCAAGGGTTGTATTGGTCTCTGCGCTGTTCTGAAATTGTTGGCGGACATAGTCCTCGGTAAACTCCGCCAAATTATCCGAAAAGTTATAATGAAACGATGGTGCTGTTTCGTCAAGTTCAGGGAAACTCCTAAAAACTTTGGATACTTCAGGTGTGAGAGAGGCTTTGTAAGTTCCTTTTTCCTTTTCCCATTTTTTCCAAAGGTCTTGAACAGTGGTATTTGGTTCTGCTACGGATTTCTTATGAACAACCGAATCTTTTACTACAAGGCTGTCCGTTGAGATTTCCTTTTTATGCGTATTACCAAACATGCAAATAATACTGAAAAGGAAGAATAAGCAATAAAACTTTTTTTGAACTGTTTTCGGTCGTAAAGAGTTTTTCACTGATCGTTTTGGTTTTCCAAGTTCATTCTCTCCTATTTCCTTTAATTGATATTGGGAGAAGTAAATTATTTTTGAAATAATCCATGTAATAAAAGGATTACGGTGAACAAATGACCAGCGGAATTTACGGATGCCCGTTTTGAATTGACGGATTGGGTATAAGAATGTTTTTTATAGACTCTTACCTAGGAAAAGTCAGTAATTCATTAGTAACCTTTATCCTCGACCATGATAGTGACTAGTACAATAACCCCCTGCTAAGAATTGCTTTACTTGATACTGTTCGGGAAGAAGGTCTTTATTCTCCATCTCCTTTCACAATTCTTGATTTATGCATATAACCTTCTCTTCCTTCTAGTGTGCGCACCTTCCACCAATCTGAATTAGCATCCAGGATTTCTAACATTGCATCATTTTTAACTTGGGAAATTATTTCGGAAGATGTAGATGGCGATTCTCTCAGGTTGGTGTATCCATCAGGGTCGGACACATGGTAGCCATATTTGCTCCAAAGTGTCACGGTACCGTCTTCATAGTTTTTTCTTTCCTCGACAATTTCAAACTTTCCATCTTCCCGTATAATGACCTTCCAATATTGATCATTTAAGGTGTTTTCATAATATGAACCTACCATCTGATCGTGCAATAGAAAACCATTATCTAAAATTTTAACTGGAGCACTATAAGGTTTTGTTTCTTCAAGGATTTCCTCCAAGGTATTATCACAATACTGCCAATTAACGCCATAAGCGAACCCAAAGTGCCCAATCATTTGAAAAGACTTGTTCAGTACTATAAGGGTAGTAATGAGTAATCCCTCAGCAGGGTCAAAATAGCTATAACCAATGAGTAAATTATCATCAATTTTAATTTGGTATAGTGGATAAACATTGCCTTTAAAATCACATTCTTTTCCTGATTTCGAAAGACCTGAAACCATTAATATTCTAGAAGGTTTGTATCCTAATGGATAAACAAACTCCTTACCTTTGAGTATCGAATTCGGAACGTAAACTCTTTTCTTTTCTTTTCCTCTAGGTGTCATTACTTTGGTGGAATCTGACCACAAGTATTTTGATAATATATCTGTAGAGATTGTTTTTATTAAATCATTATGAGAAGGAATCTTCAAAATTTCATTTGTACTTGGAAAATGAGATAGGAAATCTTGCCAATTTCTATCTTGGGAGGTTCCCTTATTTTTAAATAAAGTGAAAAATATTACTATAAGTAACAATCGAAAATTTATGTTCATGATTTTGTTTTTATTGTTCTGAAAATACAACCATATATTTTATCGTAATTTGTGCAATCTCTTCCCAAGTATAAAGGTTGTCATTACCGGCCAAAGGATTCGTTGTATTACGAGTGCCCTTATCGTACCCTGTTTTGCAACTCTCCCTATCCAACATACATGCCAAAGGGCAATGGCCATTGGGGTCATCAATCCATAACCCCTTTTCATCTATTCCTTGGATCCTAACAATGTGATCCATACAACCAGGATAGAGTGAAAGACTAATGCTATTACCCTTTTCAAGTTCAGGTTTTATCAACTTTTCTAAGACACTCTTTTCCGAAGTTCCTAGTTCTTATTTCTCTTTCATTGCTATTCTACTCTTATGCACATATCCAATATTTCCACTTTTGCTGATTACTTTCCACCAGTTTTTTGAAATATCGATTACTGTTAATTGTTGATTGGCTGGAATTTCCTCCAAAACACTACTTTGTGTAGTTGAGTTCTCTCTTAGGTTAGTAAAGCCATCAGGGTCATTGATATAAAAATCATAGACACTTCTAATTTCCAAATAATCGTCTTCTACTGGGATGCTCCCCTCTACTTGGGTTGACCAATCACTGACCATCCAAACCACATGCAGCATACCATCTTCCCTTATTTTCACGAGCCATTTTTCATCACTCATATTTGGGTTTATTAGGCTCTCTGCTAAGATATTCCTAACCAAAAAATGGTTTTCATCGATTACTTGTGGGTATACCAAATTCCGTACACGCTCATGTGGTGGGGCATATTTAAAAGCTAAACCAGATACATGTTCTCTCTTGTTGTTGAAAATATGAAAGTTAAAATTATAGCCCTCCAATCTAAAGTATTCAGATTCAATAAGATATATCAAAATAAACCCGAATTCAGTAGTGATTTTTGCTATAGGATAAGTAGGGTCTCCTTCATAAAGTGAACCAAAAATTGGAGAATAATCCTGCTTATCTATTAATAAAAAATCAATGTCAATTGGGGATTTAGTTTTTCTATCCGGTTTCTTCCAAACTATTTTGTTAATAAGCATTGGAGCTATGGTATCAGTACTCCCATGATATTTCTTAAAAAGGAAATCCAACGAATCTAAGCTGTAAATTGTCTTTTCTGGGAAATGATTTAAAAAATCATCCCATTCTTGGTCACTCTGAGCTTTACATGAAACCAATATGCTAAAAACACTGATTACAAATAATTTATATCTCATTTTATACATCATTTTTTACTTTATTCATTAAAAACTACCATATACTTTAAAGTTATTTGCGTCAACACCTCCCAAGTATATGATACATCATTACCATAATAATTTGATGAATTGTTTCTATCGCCTTTCTCTTTATATGAGTCATCTTCACAAGATTCTCTCATGGTGATACATTCCAAAGGACAGTTTCCATAAGGATCATCAATTACAAGACCTGTTAATGTAACTTCTTGAACCCTCACAATATGGCCTTTACAGTTTGGAAATAGTGATAATGAAATACTACTTCCCATTTCCAAAACGGGCAACATTAAATTGGTCAAATAATCTTTAAGTTCTGTCTCAGTTTTATCATTTCCATCATACAATTCAATAAAATCTTCCTTTTTGTTCGATTTAATATCATAATCAGCAGCTAACTTTCTCCATGTTTTTACTTTAGTTATTTCCTTCTTTTCGGCTTTGAGTAACAAATTGTCAGGTAATCTCATATTATCTGCTCCCTTCCCCATAAAATTAAGGTTCATGGCCAATGAGGTTATATTGCAGCTCCTGTGTTTGTTGGACATGTTATCAAGTTGACTATAGTAGGGCACATGCCGCTGCAGTTCCAAATAGGCTTCGGCACGTTCATCTTCGGGCAGGTTGGCAATCATTGCCCGGTACGCCCCTATATCAACGGCCATAAGCTCTTCATGTCCATAAAGTTCATCCAAGATTTGCTGTTGGGTCAAATTTCGCACAAGAATATTAGGTTTATACAATTTTAATACCCCGAACCATTTTAAGATGCTTTCAAAATCTTCATCATTATTGTCCATCAACTGTACCATAAAGGTAACTTCTTGGTTTTCATTTAAAAAAGCCAATACCAACGAGTTGGCAACTTCAATCACCTTTATGTGATTGTTGTATTCTTCTGAACTTACCAATTCACAATAATCTTCGGACTCCAGTTTAAACACTTGCGGTATTGTTTTTGGGGTATATAGCGCCAAACCATGAGTCTTCCCTTTCATTTCATAGGTTCCTAAATAAATTCCCTTTTGTTGAAGACCGGGATGTAAATTATAGACCTCTTTTTTTGGGGCTTTACGAATGGTCTCAAACAATCTATCAAACAATATTCTTCCCCGTTTCTTACTAAATTGGGCATCCGCTCGTACCGACCAATCTTGGATTGCATTAATTTCAATATTTGAAGTTGTCACATTCTGGGATTCATCCAACCAATTTTCAAAATTATCCTTAACGATATTAAATACTTCTCCATTTGATGTTATATCAAAAATTTTGTCTCTTGACATCGTGTTTATATCCAATAGTTTCTCCAAGGTACATCTTGTCAAATGATCTTCTTCGCTAAAATTGGAAACTAAATTCTGTTTTATCACCTCGTCCCGTTCCCCATTAGCTATTTTTTCTTTTTCAGCTATTATAGCTTCTTCAACTTTTCCTCTATCGGAAATAAAGTTTCGTATATTTTCTTCCTGTTCATCGGTCAAACCGTTATTAGGGTCGTCCAAATTGATTTGCAAAATTTCAATTGCTGCATCCACTTGTCTATTAAGCTCCCTATCATCTTTTATTGTAGCAACAATTTGGTCCAGTTCATCGGAAAGGGCTTCAAATAAATCCCCAATGGCCCCGCCCAATTCCCCAACCGTCTCCACCACATCCCCCGTATCCAGAATATTCCCCATAGTGGGGTCGTACTCGGTCACCACGGTGCCCTGCAAGAGCTGGCGGTCGGTGTTCAGGAGGATATTGTCAAAATGCACCGCCAGCTTTACATTGCCCAGATAGGGAATGCGAACATGGCCCTTGCCGCTGTAGTAGCCCTCGCCCCCGTTCACCTGGGTCGTTGTTACGGTAAAGTCGCCCGCAACGAACTGCTCTCCCGGGGAAAGGTTGGACAAGGGCTCTTGGTTCTGTACGTCGATGTTCGGCGATATGCCGCATCGGTACAGGTCTTCCGTTTCGGTCTCCATGGCGGTGGTGAGCTCCCGCACCGTGCTCCAGCCGCTCTCCCCCAGCCCGCAGTCCTTCTTCAGCTGGTACTCGTAGGGCGTTCCCGCCCTCAGGTCCCAGAGCGTGGTCCAGTTGGCGGTGGTGCGGTTGATGAACCAAGCGTTCCCCGCGCCCTTTTGCCGGTAGCGAACGGTGAACTCGGGCACCGTGGTAGTGGGGTCGTCCCAAAGGATGTTGGCCTGTGCGCTGCCGCGCACCTCGTGCCTCAGGTTGGGCGGCACCTCGCAGGGCGATATGTGCACAAAGGAGAAGATCTCGCTATGGCCCTGGTTCTCGAACGGCCCCACACCCTCGGCCCCGTCCACGGCCTTGGCCCGTACCCGCCAGGCATAGGCACGGTCGGGAAGCAATATGGGGTCGGCGGGGCCGTAGAGATAGCTGGTGGCCGTGGTGGTCGCCTGAAAAAGTGGCGGAGCGGACAAAAAGGCGGCCTGCGGGTCTATGGTACCGTCCCAGATCTCCACCAGGCTGAGCTCGTACTCCACGTTGGTGATGTTGAGCTGTCTGGGCGTCCATTGGAACACGATGTTCTGCGGGTTCGTCTCGTCCACCTGTGCCCCGTTGGCGGGCAGCACCAAAAAGGGCGGCCGGTTCTGGAACAGGAACACATTGGTGCAGGAACGCGCCGAGAGGCGCTTGCCCGTCAGCACATCGAAGGCCTCCAAACAGATCTGGTAGGAGCCCTCGGGCAGCGGGCGGCCGTAGACCGTTGGGGAAATGCCCGTAACGTTCGCTATTTCAAAATATGGGGCGAGCTCCGGGGCGCCTAGCGCCAGGGGGATACCGCCGTCCAGAAAGAAGGGGCCCGCACCTATGGGGTTCGGCACACTCTGAAAATCGATTCCGCCACCCTCAAAGGACATCCGCAGTTGTACTTCCCGCCCGGTGATGTTGAGGTCGTTGAGCGCCAGTATTGCCAGCAGGGGGCCGTTGGCCTGGGCGGCATCGGCATAGGACGACAGTTGCGTGGGCGATGCGCCCACATTCCTAACCGCTATGTTGACAGGGAACGATTGGGCACTCAACGTTTCCATTGTCAAGAGTACAAAGATTGCCATCAAAAGTATTGACAGCTGAGTTTTTAAGGATATTCCTCGATTTTCCATAGTCATATCATTTTTAATCTTGTTCTTTGGTTTCCGTGTATTTGGTAAGGGCATCTAGAAAAGCGATTGCCTTGATCTCAAAAATTTCATGGTCCTCTTCCAAATTCACCTCCCTCAATAGTTCGAGCAAAGCTTCACGATGGTCAACATTGCCAATCTTATCTTTCTTGGTCTCCCAGACATTGGTCAATTGTGCCCCAATTTGTAAAGGACTGCCCCTGTATACCGTTCCTTGGTGACGGAAGTCCAGTTGCCCCGCACCAACACGGGTCACAGGATTATTCAGATTGTTCTTTTCTTGTTTTTTATTGGAAAAACTATAGGTATAGCCCACAGTTACCGTGATATCCGTTTGATTGTTTCCCGTACCACTGCGCAGCAATGAAATCATGTTGCAACGCACTATATGGTTTTCAGCTGGGGCATAGTTGCCCCCAAGTCGAACATTAAAGTTTGACCTTGCCGTTTCTTCCGATGAGATTGTGGTGTTGTACGATGTGGATAGATTGGTCCGAAGCTTCTTCTCAAAGATTTGTTTGGTAATTCCCAGGGTCGGGCCTAGAATCCATTG
The DNA here is from genome assembly GCF_003269425.1 of Flagellimonas maritima. Lineage (NCBI taxonomy): Bacteria > Pseudomonadati > Bacteroidota > Flavobacteriia > Flavobacteriales > Flavobacteriaceae > Flagellimonas > Flagellimonas maritima. The sequence goes on from NZ_CP030104.1 coordinate 42,096, forward strand.
GCTTTCCGATAGACCGATGGTATTGTACGATACATTGGTCGATGGAGTAATGACCAGGGCACGTTCGGGATATCCCAAGGAAAGCGCAACGGATCCGTTGTAAAAAGAATTGTCTCCCCCTAGCGCTTCCTGCCCTTCTTGTTCATTTTTGGATTGCTGGTACATAAGATTGACATTGAGGCTCTGCTGTTTTTTTTCCGATTTTTGAAAAATATAGTTGATGCCCAAATTGGCATTTTGGGAAACCTGCCGATAGTTCAGGGTATCGAGCGTTTCAAATTCATTCGCTTGATTGATATAGTCGAACTGGTCACGTACATTGGTGAAAGATTGAAAATTTGAATACGACCCATTAAGATTCAACTTTTCCGAAGCGGTGTAGCTCAAGTTCAATGCACTGACCAACCGCTTCATCTCCGCAACTTTGGTATCGTCCAGATTGTCACGCTGCAACCCTACATTTACCCCAATATTGACCTTATTGTTGAAGATGGTCTGGTTACCGTTAACAGTGATATTTTCCAGATCGTTATTAAAAAAATAGGCTCCAAACGTTCTGTAGTTGGGGTCGACGCGTTCATAACCCAATCCCAAAGAGCCATTTTCCGTAGGATAGTTGATTGCAGCATTGAACGCATTGTAATATTGCGTGCTTATATTTTCATCCATCAAAAAAGAAAAAAGACCTGGGCTGCTTCGGGCTTCCTCCAACCGAATGTCTTCTGTAATTCCTGATAAAGCATATTCAAACCGTAATTGTGCTTTGTCCCAAAAATCGATTTCCGAGTTCAGTGAAATGACCACGTTATCGGCAGGAACGACGCCAACATCCAAAGGAATTATGTTTTGTAGTGAATTTTCATGGTCATTGGCTTTAAAAAGAGACAATCCCAATAAAATACGCTCAAATTTATAGGAAGCATTCAATCCATACCCAATGCGCTTATAGGCCACCAAAGCTTCGGATGTTTCTGAATCATATTCCGTGGCCTTGAGAAAACGACCGTACATCATGGCAATCTTGAACGGTCCGTTGGGAGCCAGCTCCAATCCAAAACCATCAAATTGATGACCGCTTAAACTATACGGGGAAAACGCCATGTTTATGCTGCCAATATGCGCCGTAATCCATTTATAGGATGGACTAAGGCTAAGCCTATTGAAATTAAACGGATTGGGAACATTGAATTCTTGATTGGAGTAAACAAAGGACAAGGGCACATTGTATGCATCTGCAATATTCAGGTTGAGATTGCCAGAAAGTACGTAGGTCAAATCTTGTCGATTGGCAGTGCCGTTATAGAAGACCGTATTCGCCGATATTCCCCCCGAATAATGGAAAAGTCCATTTTTTCCAATTTTATCGATTGCAATTTGTTGTGAAAAACAGAGTCCGGAGCAGAAAAGAAATAGTGGTAAAAGTCTGTACAATTTGGTCGGATATATAACCAATAATACAATTTAGGAAGGGTAGAAAAGTCCTGACTTGATGTAACCTATAAATGGCTTAACGGTTGCTGGATTTCAATTGATAGATTTTATACGACAAATCAAATCCATACTTTAGAGCATCTTTAAATCAATCAATTCAAATACGGATTTATCAATATAATACTTAAAAGCATAAACATTGATATTTGCAATGAATTTAAGGCGGTATAATCTTAAGAAATTTTAGTAATATTTATAATAGAGCAAAAAAAAAGAGCTATGCATGCATAGCTCTTAAGAATTTATAAGTTATTAATTGACCTTTTATTTATTTTCGGCAACTACCTCAAATGCGAAATCAACAATAACCTCTCTGTGCAGTCTAATTTCAGCTTCGTAAGGTCCAACTCTCTTAATCGAGCCTCCTTTAATGCTTACAAATTTTCTATCGATTTCATGACCTGCTTTATCCAAAGCGGCTGTTAAATCAATATTGGTGACAGAACCAAATAATTTATCACCTGCACCTACCTTTGCCGGAATTCTGATTTCCAATTGCTTTAAAGATTCTGCCGTTTTATTGGCCTTATCGATTACTTCCTTTTCCTTGTGGGCCCTTTGTTTCAAATTTTCGGCCAAAACCTTTTTTGCAGAAGGAGTAGCCAACGCTGCCATTCCTTTTGGAATAAGGTAATTTCTACCGTAACCATTTTTGACTGTTACGACATCATCCTTAAAGCCCAAATCCTGTATATCTTCTTTTAGAATAAGTTCCATTCTTCAGTTTTTTTATTTCAACATATCGCCAACATAGGGCATTAAGGCCAAATGACGTGCACGTTTAACGGCTTGGGCCACTTTTCTTTGATATTTTAAGGAAGTACCTGTTAACCTTCTTGGTAACAATTTCCCTTGTTCATTTACCAATTTCATCAAAAAATCAGGGTCTTTATAGTCTATGTATTTGATACCCGACTTTTTAAACCTACAGTATTTTTTTTGCTTGTTGGTTTCAATGTTCAATGGGGTCAAATATCTGATTTCCCCATCTTTCTTTGATTTTGCTTGTTGTTCTATAGATGCCATAACCTATGCCTTTGCTTTTAATTTGGTTCTTCTTCTCTCTGCCCAAGAAATAGCGTGTTTATCCAATTTAACGGTTAGAAAACGCATGATGCGCTCATCACGTCTAAATTCCAACTCGTAAGGAGAGATTACTTCACCTGGAACGGTGAATTCAAATAAGTGGTAAAATCCACTTTTTTTGTGCTGAATGGGATAGGCTAATTTTTTAAGTCCCCAGTTTTCTTTGGAGACCATTTTGCCACCATTCTTAATTAAGAAATCCTCAAATTTCTTAACTGTTTCCTCTATCTGTGTTTCAGACAGAACGGGATTCAAAATGAAAACAGTTTCGTAATGGTTCATATATTATATTTTAAAAGGAGCGCAAAATTAGTGATAATTACTTCTTCACACAAGAAAAGTAAAAAATCTTCGTTTAAAATTAATGAGTTATCAATATGAACGAACCAATTAAATACATATAACGTATATGGCAATATACACAACAAAATAGACCATGTTTACATCTTTTGTTGCAGCTAAACGCCTTTTTTGTGTAATTTGCCGATGATTTAAAACCCTACAAATCACCCCATTCTATGAAATTAAAAAGTATAATTGTAGACGACTCCTCAATGCAGCGCATGGCTGTTGCCAAATTAGTCAACAATCACCCACACCTTGCACTCGTTGCCGAATACAGCAATGCCATTGAAGCAAAAAACGGACTTAAGAACCATGATATTGATTTAATCTTTTTGGATGTTGAAATGCCAATAATCAGTGGTTTTGACCTTTTGGAGGCTCTAGAAAACCCGCCCCAGGTAATTTTAATAACAGGAAAGCCCGATTATGCATTAAAAGCTTTTGATTATGATGTAACGGACTACCTGCACAAGCCCATTACTTTGGCACGTTTTGAATCTTCTGTTAAAAGAGCAGTTGCAAAATATGAGCAAATGAACAGGGTTGATGAGGACGAAGAACACATTTTTGTAAAAAGTAACCTTAAAAAACGTAAAGTTATTTTAAATGATATTAAGTGGATCGAAGCACTCGGCGATTACATTAAATTGGTGACCGACGAAGCGAACATTGTGATTCTTTCTACCATGAAATCCTTTGAGCAGCAACTACCTGCAGAAAAATTTCTTAGAATACATAAATCCTACATTGTGAATCTGGAGAAAATTGAAAAATTCAACAGTAAAAATGTTGAAGTTGGAGGTAGGCAGATTCCTTTAAGTAGAAATAAAAAGACAGAATTGGCAGAGGCACTTGCCAATGTATAATTATATGTGGTCCACATTGTAGACCAGTCTTACACTCTTATACTTGGAAATAGCATTAAAGGATTTTTCAATTCTTTTAATGCTATTTTTTGTTTGTACGGGCGATTGGGTTTTTGGGAACTTAATTAGGATATTTTTTAAATATTCGCGCCTTATTCTAGAAACGGGCGGATATTCAGGCCCAAGAATTTGATAACCCAATACATTTCTCAAGGAGCTGGCAAACCACTGTGCAGCCTCATTTAGTTTATTATAATCCTTGTCCTTTAATGTAAGCTTGATTATCCTTACAATAGGTGGATATTTAAATTGTTCCCGTTCGTAATATTGCTCGGCAAACATTTTATCGTAATCGTTTGTAGTGACCTGTTGCAATATTTGATGGTATGGGTTATAGGTCTGTATAAGTACTTTTCCACGCTTTTTTGTTCTTCCTGCCCTACCCGCAACTTGCGTAAGTAGCTGAAAACTTCTTTCATGGGCACGATAATCGGGAAAATTCAATAATGAATCCGCATTCATGATACCGACCAAACTTACGTTTCTAAAGTCCAGCCCTTTTGTGACCATTTGCGTTCCCACTAGAATATCCATTTCCTGTTGTTCAAAAGCCGTGATTATTTTCTCGTAGGCATATTTTCCACGTGTTGTATCCAAATCCATCCTACCTACATTGGCTTGTGGAAAAAGTTGCTTCAATTCTTCTTGGATTTGCTCTGTACCAAATCCTTTTTTATCAAGCGTATTACTTCCGCAGGACAAACACGCCTGTTGCAATGCCATGTGATATCCGCAATAATGGCACCTTAGTTGGTTCCTTCCCTGGTGATAGGTTAGGCTAACATCACAATTGGGACATTGGGTTACGTTCCCACAGGTTGTACACTCTACAACTGGAGCAAAACCCCTTCGATTCTGAAAAAGTATAATTTGCTCTTCTTTCTCAAGGGTTTCGGCCATTTCATTGAACAATGTTTCAGAAAAATGACCTTTCATTCTTTTCTTTCGTGTCGCTTCCTTTATATCGACCAGTTGTATTTCCGGCATCAACACATCTCCATATCTGTATTGGATATTTGCATAGCCATATTTCCCATTTTTAACATTTTCCATACTTTCAATACTTGGCGTCGCAGAACCCAAAATACAATTGGCACTGTGATAGGAAGCCAGTACCAATGATGCATCACGGGCGTGGTACCGTGGATTGGGATCAAACTGTTTAAAGGAGTTTTCGTGTTCCTCATCAACGACTATCAATCCCAAGTTGGAAAAGGGTAGAAATATCGCAGATCGTGCACCGATAATGATTTGAGACTTTTCATTACTTTCCAGTACATTGTTCCAGACCTCCAACCGTTCATGAATACTGTATTTGGAATGATATACGGAAACCTTATGTCCAAAATAACTTTGCAAACGGTTTATCAACTGGGAGGTCAACGCAATTTCCGGTAATAAATAGAGTGCTTGCTTTCCATTTAAAAGACATTGTTCCAGTAATTTAATGTAGACCTCAGTCTTACCGGATGATGTGACACCGTGTAAAAGTGTAGGTCTTTTTTCTTTAAAATTGGCATTAATTTTTGACAATGCTTCTTCTTGATAAGCATTCAATATAATTTTTCGACTCTCACCAATAATCCCATTAAACTCCACCCTATCTTTTCTGATGAGATATTCTTCTAAAATGGATTTATCTGTAAGTGCTTTAATGACAGCTCTGGAACAGCCACTTTCATTTTCCAATTCTGATGTGGGAATTGGCTTTTTTGTAGTCGCCTGTAGCTGAAAAAGTGATAAGACCACTTGACTTTGCTTTGGTGCCCTTGAAAGGTTTACCAAGAGTTCTTCAAGCTTTGCCTCGTCTTCAAACTCCTTTCCCAACTTAATATATTTTACCAATTTTGGTTTGTACTGCTCATAGATCTCTTCTTTTTGAAGTACCACTTTTTTTTGAACCAATCCGTTGATAAGCGGTAAAACGTTTTTTTTGTCCAGTATTCCACTGATCTCCCCTATTTTTAAAGCAGTTTGGTGTTGCAATGCTTCATAAACCAAAAACTCGTTGTCATTTAATGCTAACTCATCTACCTCAATATTTTTATTGAGAAGTATCAAGGTTTCACTTTCCAACAGAAGAGCGGTCGGTAATGCGCTGCGCATTACTTCACCAAGGGTGCACATATAATATTGTGCAATCCAAATCCAATGTTTTAACTGGTATTCGTTTACGGATGGCTTTTCATCTAAAATTTGGTAAATTTCCTTTGGCTCATAAGCCTCAGGAGAATTGTTATGGACATGATGTGCTAGGGCTGTATAAATCTTGGATTTTCCGAACGGAACCGCTACGCGCATGCCAGGCTTTATATGATCTGCTTCATGCTGGGAGATGCTATAGGTAAATAGCTTTTCTAAAGGAATTGGTAATACTACATCTAAAAAATAGTGCATGGTTTCATTCTTCCAATACTCTGTGCCAAGTCTGGGTTCGGTATAAGAACGCCAAATACCCCCTTACTTTCAATCTATTTTTGTTATCGGGGTCTAACCAAACCTTTCCCCTGAACGTCATGGCTTGTTCTGGGTCAAAAAGTCGATTGCCCTTGTATTCGCCCTTGCTGTTTTTTTTGAAATCGTCCATGATCTTCATCCCAACTATGGGCTTATCCTTCAATTCTCCCTTACATTTAATACAAAGGGCATCCTCTTTTCCTTTCTCCAGAATCTTATGGATTCTAGCTTGCAGCATCCCATTTTTTTTGTACACCTCAACAATCGCTTTTTCAATTCCATTACGATCATCTATTGTCTTCCATTTTCCAAATACCGATTGGGACCAAGAGGCTTGGACCATTAACATACAAATAATAATAAGTGGTGTATTAAGCCTTTTTCTTTTTCTCATGTTTTTTCTTTAATGAATTGAGGGTTGCATTTAATTCAAATCCCAATAACAAAATATTGGAATTCAACCAGATGAATACCATTAATATCAATAATCCCCCAAGTGCCCCATAAAATTCATTGTAGCGGGCAAATTTTTCTACATATACCCCAAATAGGTATGACGTGAGCACAAACAATAAAGTGGTCATTAGAGCACCTGCTGAAAAGAATCTGGCCTGTCTACCTTCAGCCGTGCCGAAATAGTATAAAATAGCGGTGGAAAGATACGCAAGGACCATGAAAAACACCACTTTCATAGCTTGTATTTGCAAAGAATCTTCGTCCGTTGTTTCATAACCCAGTCGCCTTCCTATATAATCGCTCGTATATTCCATAACATAAAATTCAAAATACACAAATGTAACAGCCCCAATGATTAATAATATGGAAAGAATCAGCCCTACCATAAGGGCATAAGCATACTGTCTAAAAAAATTTCGGGTCAATTCTACATGATAGGAGTTTTCGAAACCTCCAAAAATTGCATTGACCCCATTGGCAACAAGAAAGATGGAAACCAAAAAAGTTGAAGATAAGAGTCCTCCGCGCTTTTGGTCTTTTATCTGTTGGTAGATATCACCAAAATAATCACTGGTAGCGGAAGGCAAAAAGGATTCTAAAAAAATCAGGAATTTAGCATCAAAGTTTTCATTTCCAATACTGGCATATGGTATTACAAATGGCAACAACGTAACCAAAAATATAATCAATGGGAACAAGGCCATAAAAAGACTGAATGCAATAGAGCTTGCTCTTGAGGATAGCGTACCTTTTACAACTCCAAATACATACATTTCCAATAAGTCATAGAGGGAAAGCCCTTCAAAAGCCCTTAATTTTATATTTTTTAAGAATCTGACCAGTTTATTGACCACAGGGATTTTTTCCAACTGTTCTTCTATGGCTTCGGACATTATACGGCCTTTAAGCTTAAATCCATATTATGGACCGAGTGGGTAAGCGCTCCGGAAGAAATGTAGTCCACGCCACATTCCGCATAGTTCCTAATTGTAGTTTCATTGATACCGCCAGAAGATTCAGTAAGACATTTATCACCAATAAGAGCAACAGCTTTTTTGGTGTCGGCATAATTGAAATTATCAAGCAGAATTCTATAAACTCCTTCGGATTTCAATATTTCTTCAACTTCATGTAAATCTCTTGCCTCAACGATAATTTTTAAGTCCCTTTTTGTATCGAGCAAATATTGTTGTGTTTTTTTTATTGCTTTTGTAATTCCTCCTGCAAAATCTATATGGTTGTCCTTGAGCATTATCATATCGTATAGGGCAAACCTATGGTTTTCCCCTCCGCCAATCTTAACTGCCCATTTTTCCAATGCCCTGATTCCAGGAGTGGTTTTTCGGGTGTCCAGAATTTTGGTATTGGTTCCTTCCAATAGTTTCACGTAGCTTTTGGTCTTTGTGGCAATGGCGCTCATTCGCTGCATGGCGTTGAGTACCAATCTTTCAGATTTTAAAATACTTTGTGAACTACCCTCAACGTAGAAACCAATATCGCCATTTTTAACAGGAGAACCATCGGAAATCAGCACTTCAATCTTAAGTTTGGCATCTACATAATGAAAAACTCGCTTAGCGAAAGCGATACCTGCAATAGTGCCCTCGTCCTTTACCAACAATTTGGCTTTCCCGCTAGCAGAAATGGGTATGCATGCCAAAGAACTATGGTCGCCATCCCCTACATCCTCCCTAATGGCATTGGCTATGATTAACTGGAGCTCTTTTTGAAACTGATCTTGGGCAATCATTTAAAAGGGGTTTTGACGAAATTACTAAAAACATTGATTTCTGTGTAGGCTATGCTGTTATTGTTTGATTTGAAAAAATTAATTTTGAGCATGCAAATTACTCTAATCGCCGTTGGCAAAACAGATAGTGCTGAATTGGTTAAAATGATAGCGGAATATGAGAAACGCTTAAAACATTACATCAATTTCAAATTTATAATATTACCGGATATCAAGAACAGTAAAAATTTGTCCGAAGCCATCCAGAAAGAAAAGGAAGGAGAACTCATACTCAATCAAATCCAAACTTCGGATACAGTCATTGTTTTGGACGAACAGGGAAAACAATTCTCGTCCGTTGAATTTTCGATATTTCTCCAGAAAAAAATGAACAGTGGTCTCAAAAACCTTGTTTTTGTGATTGGGGGACCTTATGGGTCTAGTGATTCCGTTTACCAACGAAGTAATCAAAGGATAAGCTTATCCAAAATGACGTTCTCTCATCAAATGGTGCGATTATTCTTGATAGAACAGTTATATAGGGGTCTTACCATCCTAAAGAACGAACCATATCATCATCGATGAAGCTATTTTGATGTTTTTTCAAACTTTATTATCCAATTTGATTCTAATATAGCACCCTAAATTTTATAGTGTTTTCAACATTTTTCAATGCTTTTACTACTTCCTTGTTATATTCCTTGTCCAAATCAGTAATAACGTACCCGACCTTATCATCGGTCGATAAATATTGTCCCGTAATGTTCATTTCATATTTGGCCAGCACTTCATTGATTTTTGCCATAATACCGGGTACATTTTTATGGATATGGAGAAAACGGTGTGCATTGCTCTGTTTTGGTAGCCTAATATTGGGGAAATTAACTGCATCCACAGTATTTCCTGAATTGATGTAATCCATAATCTTGTTGGGTACAAAATCGGCAATATCACGCTGGGCTTCTTCTGTGCTACCGCCAACATGAGGGGTCAATATTACATTTTGGAAGCCTTGCAGAGCAGTTCTAAAATTCCCGTTACTTCTTGGCTCCTCTGGATATACATCTACCGCGGCACCTGCCAATTTTCCGCTTTGCAGCGCATTGGAAAGGGCTTCAATGTCCACTACAAATCCTCTGGAAAGATTGATGAGCATGGCACCATCCTTCATTTGTTTTATTTCATTTTCTCCTATGAAATTTTTATTGGCTTTATTGTCGTCAATATGTAAGGTGACCACATCCGAAATAGAAAGTAATTCTTCTAAGGAACTACATTTAGTGGCGTTGCCCAAGGCCAACTTATCGGCAACATCATAATAATAGACCCGCATTCCTATGGCCTCGGCCAAAACGGACAATTGCTTGCCTATATTTCCATAACCGACAATCCCAAGATTTTTTCCTCTTACTTCCCTTGAATTGATAGCAGTCTTGTTCCATTCCCCTTTATGAATTTCCATGCTCCTAGTGAACACGTTGCGCATTAGCATGATAATCTGGCCAATGGCAAGCTCTACCACAGAGCGTGTATTACTGTACGGTGCATTAAAGACCACTACGCCTTTCTGTTTGCTATAGTCAAGGTCAATCTGTGTAGTACCTATACAAAATGCCCCAACCACCATTAGTTTATCAGCAGCATCCAATACTTTTTTGGTAACCTGTGTTTTGGAACGTATGCCCAAAACATGTACTTCTTTAATTTTTTCAATAAGCTCTTCCTCTGGCAAACTATGCTTGATCAATTCAACAGAAAAGCCATCTTCAGATAGGTTCTTAAAAGCATCAGGATGCACATTTTCCAATAACAGAATTTTTATCCTGTTTTTTGGGTATGAAATATTTCTGGGCAAGTCGTTTACATATAGAAATTCGTCCAAGCTAGGCGCCACATGGTCTGCATTGGTCGTTGCCTTTTCCCGATGCACATTTTCGGTGTAGGCAAAAAATTTGTCCGCTATTCCAGCTTCTCGCATAACATAATCGCTATAGCCATCACCAATTACTTGTACCTCCCCTTCCAAATCAAGATTTTTTAGACATTCTATTTTCCCATTGTGAGATGCCAGTACGTTTGATTCATCAAAGCCGATGATGTTACCTTCTTCATCATATTTAAATGTATTGGCATACACTCTGTCTGATGGGATATTGTATTCTTGGACAATAGGGTCGATAAACTCCTTAAATCCACAGGAAATCACATAAATATCATCTGAAAATTTCTCAAAAAATTCCTTATTGGAAGCTATGGATTTGGATATTTTCTGTCTTAGCTCCTCTATTAGAGTCCCCAAATCGTTTCTATGCGCATTCAAAAGTTTTATCCTTCTCTCCAAGGATTCAGTGAACGAAATGTCACCATCAATACCCAAATTGGTAATATCTTGGATTTCTTGTATAACTTCATCCTTATTGGATTTACCTTGTAGGGTCATTTCTGCCAAAACGTCCAAAGCTTCAACCGTTGTTAAAGTGCTATCAAAATCAAAAACGTACTTCCTTCCCACTTCTACCATGAATTTCCTGAAAATTAAGGGCCAAATTTAAAAATTAATTCCGTCCCAGAATTTTGAAGTTATGAAAAACCATTTATAAATGCGGATATGTCAAAAATACTTGCAAAAATATCCTAAAAAACTATTTAGATCATTGATTGAAAAGTATCAAGGCTACTATTTTGTCGTAACAAAGGCCAAATATTGGAAACAAGAAGATTTAGCTAAAAGGATAACAAAAAAGTTATTTTTGTACCTGACCCTTTATTTAAAAAAAATTTTGGTTCATTTGCTCTGCACAGCACAGGCAGTCACGGAGTTTTAAGCATCAAAACCATCGCCGCGTTTGTTTGCAATATAGACGGTATTGCTTCCCAAATAATTCCATCAGCGTTTTTTCTTCCCGCTTGATTTGAAAATGGTTCATGTAATACACAAAACCCGCAGCCAATAAGGTGTTGAAGGCATTACCCAGTTTTAAACCGAAGGCCAACAGAATAAGCAGCATTCCCAAATACATAGGGTTTCTGGTATATCTGAATACACCATTGGTAACCAGCCTGCTGGTCTTCCTTCTACCCATAGGATCTATTGTTGTTTTGGCTCTTACGAATTGAAGAATGGCAAGTATCACGACAAAAAATGCCAAAACTGATAAAAAGATGGCCAATTCTTGGCGTCCAAAAAAATCAAAACCGCCAAAAGGCAAGAACCGATTTAATAGGTACATAAAACCTCCAAAAAATAACATGACCAAAACTGGTGGTATTCTCCATTTCATTTAAAACAACTTTATCATCGAAATTACTACTTTTAGTGTTTTCTCAAATTAACTTTCACCTTGAAAATTATTTTTGCCACACATAATCCCCATAAGCTAAAGGAAGTAACGGAACTTCTCCCTGCTTCCGTTCAACTTCTCTCCTTAAATGACATAGGATGCTTTGATGAGATTCCCGAAACTGGTAAGACCTTGGAAGAAAATGCCAAAATAAAAGCGGATCACGTTACGGAGAAGTACGGTTACGACTGTTTTTCCGATGATACGGGATTATTGATCGATGCTCTCAACGGTGCTCCCGGAGTTTATTCCGCCAGATATGCGGGAGAGCAAAAAAATGCGAAAGATAATATGCTTAAAGTACTTTCAGATTTAAAGGGCCGTACTAATAGAAAAGCTCATTTCAAAACCGTTGTACATCTTAATATAAATGGGCAAAGCTTTTGTTTTGATGGCATTGTAAATGGTCACATTACAGAGAAGGAATACGGAACTGCCGGGTTTGGATACGACCCTATTTTTCAACCCGAAGGTTTTGATAAAACCTTCGGCGAGTTGGCCGCAGGAACCAAGAACGCTATTGGCCATCGAGGAAAGGCAATACAGAAACTGGTTACTTTTCTCAAAAAAAAAGTGCTATGACCTCCACCTTAACTATTTAACGTACCTTTACCGCTTTATTAACGCCGCCGGTATGGGCAAGGTGTTGCGCGGAGCTCCAAAGTGGGTAAGACAAAATCGCTCTATGCAACACAACATATTTGCGATTTAAGCTATTTACCACAATGACAAAGTTTGAAAAACTAGGGTTGGAAAAACCCTTATTGGACGCTATATCCGATTTAGGATTTGAATCCCCATCTGAAGTACAGGAAAAAGCCATCCCAATTTTATTGGAACAAGAAACCGACCTCGTTGCACTAGCACAGACAGGAACGGGAAAAACAGCAGCTTTCGGTTTTCCAATGATTCAGAAAATACAATCTGAAAGCAGAACTACGCAAGGACTGATACTATCACCCACACGTGAACTGTGCTTACAGATTACCAACGAACTAAAATTATATTCAAAATACGTTAAGGGTCTCAATACCGTAGCTATTTATGGTGGCGCAAGCATTTCTGATCAAGCAAGACAGATCAAACGCGGTGCTCAGATCATTGTTGCTACGCCAGGACGAATGAAGGATATGATCGGACGTAGAATGGTCGATATTTCAAAAATCGATTATTGCGTTCTTGATGAAGCGGATGAAATGTTGAACATGGGCTTCTTTGAAGACATTAAAGATATTTTATCCAATACCCCGCAGGAAAAATTAACATGGTTGTTTTCCGCTACCATGCCCAAAGAGGTATCTATCATCGCCAAGAAATTCATGAATAAGCCCCATGAGATTACCATTGGGACTAAAAATGCAGGAACTTCAACTGTGCAACACGAGTATTATGTAGTTGGTGGACGTGATCGTTATCCAGCACTCAAACGTTTGGCAGATGCCAATCCCGGTATTTTCTCCGTGATATTCTGTAGAACTAAAAGAGATACACAACGCGTTGCGGAAAAACTTATCGAAGATGGTTATAACGCTGGAGCACTACATGGCGACCTAAGCCAGAACCAACGAGATTTGGTCATGAACTCATTCCGTAAAAAACAAGTGCAAATACTCGTAGCTACAGATGTTGCTGCCCGTGGTATCGATGTAGATGATATTACACATGTTATCAATTATCAACTACCGGATGAAATAGAAACCTACACACACCGAAGCGGTCGTACAGGACGTGCTGGAAAATCAGGGATTTCAATGGTCATTGTCACTCGTTCCGAGCTTCGAAAAATTAAATCCATTGAAAATAAGATTAAGCAGGACTTTATCTCCAAAAAAATTCCAACAGGTATTGAAATCTGTGAGATTCAACTTTACCATTTAGCAAATAGAATCAAAGAAACTGAAGTCAATCCTGAGATAGACAATTACTTACCTGCAATAAATGATGTTCTTAAAGACATTGATCGAGAAGAATTGATCAAAAAAATCATTTCTGTAGAATTTAGCCGTTTTTATAACTATTACAGTAAAACAAGGGATTTAAATTCATCGGAAGGTGAAAGGGAGCGAGGAAATAATAAAAAATCCAAAGGTGATATTCCACCAAGTAACGGCTCAGTCCGTTATTTTATCAATGTTGGGGAACGTGACGGTTATGATTGGATGGCTCTCAAAGATTTTTTAAGGGATACTTTAAATCTGGAAAAAGAAGATATTTTCAATGTTGATACCAAAGATACTTTCTCCTTTTTTAATACAGATGCCCAAGTTACCGAACATGTGCTTAAAACCTTCACGGAATTTAAGGTCGAAGGTCGCTTTATCAACGTAGAAGTCTCAAAAAATCCTGGTGGCTCCGGTAGAGGTGGCAGGAAAAGAGATAAAAAACGTGGCCATAGAAAAGGAGGCGATAACAAGTCATTTAAAGGTGGCAGAAAAAATAATTCAGGTAAGAGAGGCGGAAAAAAACGTTCAGGGTTTTATTAGTTAATTCTATATTAAATGATAGTATAGACCTATTTATTTTTCTTTGTTTAGTACATTTATTGCCACAAAGATTGCATGGGAAGAGTCTTACTTATATTTTTTTGTCTCATTTCGTTTCGTTGTTTAGCGCAAAATGAAGATGACCCTACTGTAGATGGAGAGTTAAATGCTACGGTCATCAATGCGCAGACGAGTTTTCCAATGGAAAGCGTACACGTTGTCAACCTGAACCAAGTGGTTGGTACAATTACAAATCAGAAAGGTGAGTTTACTATTCCAGCAGCAGTTAATGACACCCTATATCTTTCTTTTTTAGGGTTTAAGTCACAAAAAGTGAGGGTTACCAATGATATGTTCAAGTTTGAAGGAACAGAAATTTCATTAACAGAATTGGCGTACGCTCTTGAAGAGGTCATCGTAAGGCCCTATCAACTTACTGGATATCTGGAAATAGATGTAAAAAATCTTCCTATCAATAATAACGCATATCAATACAGTATTTCCGGACTCCAAAAAAGTTATGAGGGGGGCAGTAAAAGTCCTAGTGCCGTAACCAAGGTTCTCGGTGCAATTTTAAACCCTGCCGATCTGTTGCGCAATCTTTTCGGAAAAAAGCCAAAACAGATGCGAAAGTTGCGCCAGATAAAAGAAGATGAAGATATAAGGAATTTATTGGCCTCTAAATTCGATAGGGAAACCCTTACCGAACTGCTTCAATTGGAAAAGGTAGATATAGAAGATATTCTAAACAATTGCAGTTATTCCAAATCCTTCATTGCAACGGCAAATGATCTTCAGATTCTGGATGCCATATCAAGTTGCTACGAAGAGTATAAAGTTCTCAACAGACGTTAAGTTTTCTTCTGCTGAATATGATTTCAGTTCTTAGGGTAAATAAATTTTATATTTCCGCTTTCATTTTATAGTTTTAGCTAAAATCCCAAGAAATGAAAAAACTGCTTTTTGTTATGTGTGCACTATCACTCCTCTTCAGTTGTAAGGAAGAAAAGAAAACAGAGCAAAAAGACAACAAAGTAGTTGAAAAAACGACCACTGAAAATGAAATTCCTTTTGTTTGGGAAGGCGCAAATATTTACTTCTTATTGACCGATCGTTTTAATAATGGTAACCCCGAAAATGACGTTAATTTTGACCGAACCGAGGAAACAGGTCCTTTAAGAGGTTTTGAAGGTGGAGACATTCAGGGAATCATACAAAAAATAGAAGAAGGGTATTTTACCGACTTGGGAATCAATGCTATCTGGTTCACACCAGTTGTGGAACAAATACATGGTTATACAGATGAAGGTACGGGCAAAACCTATGGTTATCATGGCTATTGGACCAAGGACTGGACAGCAATCGACCCCAATTTTGGCACTAGAAAAGATTTAGAAAAATTGGTGAAGACAGCGCATTCCAATGGAATACGTATTCTCTTGGATGTAGTCCTGAATCACACGGGGCCTGTTACCGATAAAGATCCTGTTTGGCCAGACGAATGGGTAAGGACGGGACCAACTTGTGAATTTTCAACCTATGAGAACACAACAGCATGTACTTTGGTGAAAAACCTGCCCGATATCCTTACTGAGTCAAATGAAGCCGTAGAACTACCTGACGCACTGTTGGCAAAATGGAAAGAAGAAGGCAGATTGAGTCAAGAATTGGACGAATTACAATTATTTTTTGAACGTACAGGATATCCACGTGCTCCACGGTATTATATTATAAAATGGCTGACCGATTATGTAAATGATTTTGGCATTGACGGCTTTAGGGTGGATACCGTAAAACATGTCAATGAGAATGCATGGTCAGACCTTTATAAAGAAGCTACCTACGCTTTTGAGACATGGAAGAAAAAACATCCTGACCATGTACTTGATGAAAATCCTTTCTACATGGTTGGTGAAGTCTACAATTATGGTATTTCCAGTGGTCGGCAATTTGACTTTGGAGACAAAAAAGTTGACTTTTTTAACCATGGATTTAAAGGTCTTATCAACTTTGAGCTGAAAAATGATGCTAACAGCGATTACGAAACCGTTTTTAAAAAATACAATAACCTTTTAAGCACCAAGTTGAATGGCAAGAGCGTATTGAATTATTTAACCTCCCATGATGATGGAAACCCTTTTGATAGGGAACGAAAGCAATCTAAATATGCCGCCAACATTTTATTGTTGACTCCAGGTGCATCACAAGTTTACTATGGTGATGAAACCGCAAGAAGCCTTGTTATTGAAGGTACAGAGGGTGATGCAACGTTACGCTCGTTTATGAATTGGAAAGATTTGGACAGTCTGCCCCAAATCCAAGAGATCCATAAGCACTGGCAGAAGTTGGGCCAATTTAGAAGAAACCATCCAGCAATAGGTGCCGGTAAGCACAAAAGACTGGCAAAAAAACCATATGTCTTCTCAAGAATGTATGTTGATGGTGATTTTAAAGATAAAATTGTAGTCGGATTAAATTTGCCAAAAGGCAAAAAATCGCTTTGGGTAAAAGGTTTTTTCGGTGACGGCACTAAATTATATGATACGTACTCAGAAACCGAGGCAACCGTAACTAATGGTAAGGTCATTCTTGAAAATGACTTTGATATTGCATTGTTGGAGTTGGCCGAGTAACGATTATACCCTTGAATGCAACCCTATCCTGTTGCCTTCTGAATCCAAGAACAAACCCATAAAACTTATATCTGGACTGATTTGGGTTTTGGGCTTAAGTATTTTACCCCCCGCTTGCTCTATTCCATCAAGTTCATTTTGAACATCGCTACTCGCAAAATATAGTAGTACGCCATCCATTTTGCTAGGGCGATACCAATTGGGTTGCAAAATTAGTGAGCCATTTGCACCGGTTTTTCCATCGGCCCAAGGAAACCAACCCATCATGGTGCCACCAAAATTCTGTGTTTTTATTTTAATCTGAAAACCGTATCATAAAATATTTTGCCTCTGTTCATATCCAACACAGGAATTTCAAACCAAGTAACCATATTCTGTTCCATGAACTATTTTTCCAATTTCGATTTTAAACTGGCCAATCCTTCCTCAAAATCTCCTCCAACAGCTATGTCCATGTTCATAAATAGCATGAAAATACTGGTTGGGAATTTGTTCTTGCCAGAAAATCCCCATGTTACCTTGGTCCTATTTTCATTCACGGCTTCGGTCAACAAATAGGCATCAGAAATTGATTTCCAAGGTTTCAAGAAACGTAGTTCAGATTCAACACGTTCCCCATCAACAATTTTTATAATCTCCTGTTCCCCTTCGCCAACATCTTTATTTCCCTTCCAGTAGCTTACTGCCCCTACTTCACCATCGGTACCAGTAAATTTCTTTTCCATATTTGGGTCTTTCTTGTTCCATGGTGACCATGCATCTTGATTCTTGAGAAATTTCAAATTTTCAAAGACAGTTTTTTTGGGCTTGTCAATTTCAATTGACCTTGAAACATTATAAGATTTTGGTGCGATTGCTGCTAAGATCATAACGAGGAATACAATCCCCACGAGAATGTAAAGTGCTATAATCATTTGTATATTAATTGGTTATAATCTCAAAATACAAAAAATTATTTCAACTGGAATCTTTCTATAATACGTTCTACATCTTTGATCGATTTTTTGGTCCAATCCATTCTTTTTTCAAGTATCTCAATATCGGAAAGTTGCCACTGCATTTGGGAGTTTTTTAAGCACTGTACTAGCTTTTGAATAATAATTGCGGCTGAGACAGAGACATTCAAGCTCTCTGAAAAACCAACCATAGGTATTTTCAAAAAACTATTGGCCTTTTGTAATACTTCGTTGCTCAAACCTTCTTTTTCTGTTCCAAAAAATAGTGCGATTTTTGTTTTAAATTCAAAATTTGATAGTAAGGTCGAGTTATCATGAGGAGTTGTTGCAATGATTGTATATCCTTCGTCTTTCAAAACTCTAATACAATCTGAAGTTGTAGTATAACGATTCACATCTACCCACTGCTCGGCTCCCATAGCTATGTTCTTGTCCAATCGCTTACCAAATTTATCTTCTATTACATGTATTTCCTGTACCCCAAAAGCATCGCAGCTTCTGATCACGGCACTTGTATTGTGCAGTTGATATACATCTTCAATGGCAACGGTCAAAAATTTGGTTCTTTCAGCTAGTACATCCAAGAACCTTTGTTTTCGTTCTTCGGTAATGAAGTTTTCCAAATATGTCAATAGATCATCATTGAACATAAAGAACAAGATAGCAAAAAATGAATTTCTTATTTTTAAGGTACTATGGATAAAAAGCAGAAAATTGTTGTACTCACAGGTGCTGGAATGAGCGCGGAAAGTGGCCTAAAAACATTTCGTGATTCCAATGGGTTATGGGAAGGACACGATGTTATGCAGGTAGCTTCCCCAGAGGGTTTTCAAAGAAATCCCGAATTGGTACTGGATTTCTACAATCAGCGAAGAAGACAGCTTTTGGACGTTTTCCCAAATGAAGGGCACAAGGCCCTAGTATCGTTGGAAAATAAATTTGATGTAAGCATAGTGACCCAAAATGTGGACAACCTGCATGAGCAAGCGGGAAGTTCACATGTAGTTCATCTACACGGAGAATTATTTAAAGTCCGTAGTACAGTTGATGAAAATCAGGTACTGGATTGGAAAAAGGATTTGATTTTAGGGGATTTTGATAAAAATGGAAATCAATTGCGACCCCACATTGTTTGGTTTGGAGAAATGGTACCCATGCTTGAAGTTGCTATTGAAATAACCCAAACAGCAGATATTTTAATCATAATCGGGACTTCAATGCAAGTTTACCCGGCAGCAAGCTTAATTCACTACGTAGCAACAAGAAAGCCCATATATTTTATAGACCCCAAGCCAAGCATAAGCCAAAATGACTTTATCAACCTTACCGTGATTTCCAAAACAGCCGTAGAAGGTGTGCCCGACTTGGTCAAAACATTATCAACTGAATAAACTTGATGTAGTGACCCAACAACAACTGCATACGGCTCTAAATTCCAATCGGCTTTCCAAACAGAGAATCATGGAATTAGTGGACATACTGATCCATAAGCCTCAATTAACTGGAAGCTTGCTACAAGAAGTGTTTCAACAGGATAGGGAGGACAATTTCAACGCAAGTTGGGTGTTCGACCATCTCATGAGAGAAAGACTAATTTATCTATTACCACATCTTGAAACGTTTTCCAAAGGTTTGTCCACCCTTAAATCCGAGTCGGTCATTAGGCCGATGAGCCATATTTGTGAGTTATGCACGATTGCATATTTTAAAAATAAAGATATGGCCTTCCAGCAACAAATTACTTCAGAGCAATTGGAACGGATAATGACCGTGTGCTTTGATTGGCTCATAGGAAATCATAAAGTTGCGGCAAAAGTATTTGCCATGACCAGCTTATATTGGTTGGGGATGAAATATGATTGGGTCCACACTGAACTGAAGATTATTTTAGAACAGAACATCCATAAGGGCACTGCAGGGTACAAGTTCAGAGCTGGTAAAATATTATCAGAACTTAGAGGGCTTCACGTTTAATCTCCCTCTCTAATTAAGTATCTTTGCTGCTTTCTAAAATATTGACCGATGTCTTTGAACCAACTAAACGCAATTTCACCTATTGATGGCAGGTACCGTAACAAAACACAAGCTTTGGGAAGCTATTTCTCCGAAGAAGCATTGATTAAATACCGCGTTCAGGTAGAAATTGAATACTTTATAGCACTTTGTGAGATTCCCTTACCACAACTGGCTGATTTTGACACTTCAATGTTTTCCGACCTTAAAAAAGTGTATCTGGATTATTCTTCAGAAGATGCTTTGGCCATAAAGGAAATTGAAAAGACCACAAATCATGATGTAAAGGCAGTTGAATACTTTATCAAAAAAAAGTTTGATGATTTAGGACTGGAAAAGCATAAGGAATTTATCCACTTTGGACTAACATCCCAGGACATCAATAATACTGCAATTCCACTATCGATTAAAGAGGCCATGAACGATGTTTATGTTCCATTGTATTTTGAGGTTTTTGAAAAGCTAAAGGCGCTAGCATCAGATTGGTCCAATATTCCCATGTTGGCCAGAACCCATGGGCAACCAGCGTCCCCTACCCGACTTGGAAAGGAAATCGATGTTTTTGTGGAACGCTTAAAAGAACAGTTCAATCTGTTGAACGATATTCCCAGCGCAGCTAAATTTGGAGGGGCAACAGGAAACTACAATGCCCATAAAGTGGCATATCCGAGTGTGGATTGGAAAGCGTTCGGACAAAAATTTGTCCAAGAAAAATTGGGTTTACATCATTCTTTTCCCACTACACAAATTGAGCATTACGACCACATGGCGGCTCTCTTTGATTGTTTAAAAAGAATCAATACTATTTTCATTGATTTGAACAGGGATATGTGGACCTATATTTCCATGGATTATTTTAAGCAGAAAATCAAAGAGGGGGAAGTGGGATCATCTGCTATGCCACATAAGGTAAATCCCATAGATTTTGAAAATTCCGAAGGAAATTTAGGTCTTGCCAATGCACTTTTTGAGCATTTATCGGCAAAGCTTCCAGTTTCAAGATTACAAAGAGATTTAACGGACAGTACTGTACTAAGAAACGTTGGGGTTCCGTTTGCCCACACACAAGTGGCCTTACTTTCAATACTTAAAGGGTTGAACAAATTGGTCCTAAATAAAATAAAGTTTGAAGAAGATCTTGAGAACAACTGGGCCGTAGTGGCCGAAGCCATCCAAACTATCTTAAGAAGGGAAGGATATCCTAATCCCTATGAAGCCTTAAAAGGTCTCACCCGCACGAACGAAAGAATAAACCAAGCTTCCATAGCGGATTTCATTAATACTTTAGAAGTTTCCGATAAAATAAAAGAAGAACTAAAAAGAATAACCCCGGCAAATTATACTGGGATATGATTGCATAAAAAATCCCGGGCAATTTAGTTGCTCGGGATTCTGAACATACAAACGGTTTAATCTACCCTTTCAGAAATTCTCCAATTTCCCCTAGACCTTCACCTTTATAATCTGATTTTTGAATTGCTTGCATCAATTGAACGATATGCGCGGGATTCATATCTTTTCCGAGAACACGCACTAATGCAAAACCTTTTTCCTTGCTATCGCCATAAATAATGACCTCATCAATGGCATTTTCGTCACCTAAATATTTGATTACACCTTTTCCATACTGAGAATTAATTTTCATTAATTCCACAAATTCATCGTTCTTTAAGATTTCCTTTACTTTCTTTTTTTCAATTTGATACTCCGCAACATTTTCACTGGTCTTTTTAAAAGCCAAAAGATTGAACTTTCTCAAAGATTCCATTGCTTCGGATTCAGCGTCTGTAAGGTCAGCTCCATCCATTTTTAATATATTGGCAGGAACGTCTATTGAAATAAAGTTGGGATTCTCCGAATTGTCAACATAATATTCTTGTAAACTTTGCTGCGAAGAGCATGAAGCTACAAAAGCTGACATAAGTACCAATAGTGATTTGATTATATTTTTCATGAGACTGTAGTTTTATGATTGATATGTTAAAATAGTTTACGGTCAATAGTTATTAGTTGGGAAATATCATGTTTTGTTACACTTTATTTTCACTTCTAACTATTGACCGAAAACTGAATCCTTGGTTACTGTTTTTTACCAGCTTTATTTAATTCTTCGGGCAGGTTCATCTTTTTGGTCAGAGAATTGATTTTATTCAAATCGATATCACCTGTCAAAGAAAGTAGCACAGTTTCAAATTTTCTGCCATCAGTTTCTACTTCTTTTAAACCAGTAACGAACATCAACAGTTCACTAACATGGTCTGCATCCTTCCCCTGCTTAATGTAAAACTTAACATTGGCATCTTTGTCCTTTACGCGCATTAACTCTTCCATGGTAGAGGATTTTAGGTACTTGTCCACAGATGACTTCATATTATTGCCAATTTCTTTGTTATCCGTAGTGTACACCTTCAAGCTTTTAAGGCTACTGGCAATATCCATAAAGTCTTGTGCTTCTGGGTCGTCCACTTCCACATCTATCTTTGCAAGAAGGTTAAACATGCTCTTGTTGACTACTACAGAGGTGACATCGTCCAAATCTTCGTACTTATCGAACAATGATTGGGAAAAACCTAAAAATGGTAATAAGGTTATCGTTGCTATTAGAATATAATTTTTCATTTTTCTTAATTTAATTATTGTTATAAATTTTTTGTTTTGCAATCTGGAACTCTTTTAAATGTGCTACTTTTTCAGTGCCGCGACCAAAATTTTCCGCTAAGAGTTCAAAAGCTTTTTTTGTTTCTTGATAGGCATATTCTGCCTTCTTTCTCTCTCGGTATTCATTACCAAAATATAGGCCAAAGGTTAAAACAACCACAGCTGCTACGGAAATCCATTTATAATAGTTTTTTCTAGGTTTTAATGGAACCTGCCTTGTGTACTTTTCATCCTTGGCACTGGAAAAATAGTTGAACATTGGTCTATATTGTTCAAGATGTGTTGCTACACTTTCTTGAGAAAAATAGGCCTGTAATGTCTTTTCTTCCGCCACGGTTGTAGTGGCTTCGAAATATTTTTCCAATAATTTTTCTATGCTATCCAATTCCATAGTTATGTTTTTTTACTAATTCTTGTCTTACCATCTTCCTTGCTCTTGATAACGCTACTCGAACCGCTGTGGGTTTCATCTCCAAAAGCTCACATATTTCATCAAACTCATATTGTTCTACGTCACGCAATTGCAATACCATTTTTTGCTGCTCCGGTAGTTCGTTCATGATCCGTTGCATCCATTGTACACTATCTTCGGCTTCTAGTTGCTTTTGTAGTGATGTATTTTCATCACTATAATTGCTGTGCACCAACTTCAAATTACTGGCATGTTTGGATTTTAATCTATCCAAGCAGAAATTTTTGGTCATCGTCATTGCAAAAGCCTCTACGTTTTTATATTGTGATATGGTTTCGTTTTTTGACCATAACTTCAATAATATTTCTTGCGTTGCATCTTCTGCCTCTTCCCTAGAGACCAAAAGTCTTTTAGCCAATCTGTAGAGCTTGTCCTTAAAGGGCATTACTACATTTAAAAATTCGGCCTGTTTCATTTGGTTGTTTTGGTTGTTACAAGCTTTTTTGTCTGCTTACATTATCACGACGACACACATCGAATTTTGTTACAAAAGATTTGCATTCTCATGATATGTCTTTATTTTGCTACCTTGAAATTGTAAGAATTTAATCATAAATCCTACTTATCCAATATTGTTTCTGGTTTAATGGAATGATAATTGATAGTTTTGAGCAAAATATATGTTATGAAAAAATATTTATTTCTCCTCCTAGGGCTGTTACTGTTTACAATTAGTTGCAGTGATGATGACGATGGAATTACAAATCCCGAAACTCCAGACCCCACACCTGGAGCTGATGTTACCGTACAAAATTTTATGTGGAAAGCCATGAACCTGTGGTATTTTTGGCAGGGCGAAGTGCCAAATTTATCGGACACACGTTTTGCGAACGACGCCGAATACACTACTTTTTTGGAAGCAACTCCCGATCCACTGGATTTCTATAATAGTATACAATTTAATGAAGACCGTTTTAGTTTTTCCAATGATGACTATGAAGAATTGGTAAGCAACCTTTCTGGAGTGTCAAAAAGCAATGGATTGGAATTCGGTTTGATTCAATTCTCTGGAAGTAACGATATTTTTGGTTTTGTTCAATATGTGCTACCTGACTCTGATGCTTCCACTAAAGATATACAACGTGGGGACATTTTTACACGGGTTGATGGACAGCAATTGAACATCGATAATTATATAAGCTTGCTTTTTGGAAGCAACAACAACTATGTTCTTGGGATGGCCGAAATAAATAACGGTACAATAACCGATACATCAAAAGAAGTGAGCCTTACAAAAATCGAAAATTTTGTGGAAAATCCGATTCTGGTATCAGAGACCTTGGATGTTGGAGGAGAAAAAGTTGCATACCTCATGTACAACAGATTCTTGGGTAGTTTCAATGAAGAACTCAATAACGCATTTGCACAATTTGTGGCAGATGGAGCAACACAACTAATTTTGGATATGCGTTACAATCCAGGTGGGTCGGTAAACAGTTCAAGATTATTGGCCAGTATGATCCATAGCACCGATACTGATAAACTATATATACGCCAGCGATGGAACGCTAAAATACAGTCACAATTTTCTGCAGCACAATTAGAAGATAATTTTGCCAGTGGTATTGGAAATAACAATACAGGTTCCCCCATAAATACACTTGGCTTGAACAAGGTTTATGTTTTGGCAACCAATGATTCGGCATCAGCAAGTGAACTGGTCATGAACGGTTTGGCACCTTATGTGGACATTGTTCACATTGGTGAAACAACAAGAGGTAAAAATGAGTTCTCCATTACTTTAGTAGATGACCCAAATGGCGATTATATTTATAATTCAAATCGCGAAAATCAAATTAATGTCAATAACAGTTGGGGATTACAACCTTTAGTCGGTAGAAATGAAAATGCTGATGGCTTTTTTGATTACACAGATGGTTTGCCTCCAAATATTGTATTGCAAGAAGACCTTGAAAACCTAGGAACATTGGGAGATATCAATGAACCCTTACTTGCAAGAGCAATTGATGAAATTATGGGTGCTGTAAGTAAAAAAGACTTTTCAGTTAAAATGCCGGCTAAAACTTTTATGAGTTCCAGATTAATGACTCCGCTAAAGGATAACATGTATTTGGACAAGCCTTTGGAAATTAATATTAAATAAATAAAAAAGCGGCTCTTAAAGCCGCTTTTTTATTGGACCATCATATAATTACTAAAATGTCTGTATTTATTTGCTAGTCTCTTGGGAACCTCTATAATTTCAGGATGAAAAAGCCCTGCCAACACTTCTATTCCGTTGACAAGTGTATTGGCAGATGACTGGGTAAACATATCAAAATCTGCAATGTAAACGGCGTCTTCTTTTACTGCTTTTAATTCATTCCATCCCTCTTTTTTCATCAGCAAGTGCATTTCTTCAATGGTTCGTTCAATCGTAAAACCACAAGGCGCTATGACCAAAACCTCAGGGTCATACTTTACAATTTTATCCCATCGTGTTACGATACTCTCACCAGATGGGTTGGAAAGCATATCCACACCACCTGCATATGCAATTTGATGGGGAATCCAGTGTCCACAATTAAATATAGGATCCAACCATTCCATAAGCATAACACGCTTTGGTAAAGCCTTTGATGCTCTTAATCTATCGATTATACTATCGATTCTATTATTCAATTTTGCCAAATAAGAGTATGCTACTTCTTCCCTATCCATAGCTTTGGCAATAGTAATTGCAGATTGGAAAACGTCTTCTAAAGATTGTGGACTGATTGAAATCAATATTGGCTGCTTTTCCAAATTGGCTACCGCAGCTGCCGTACAGGCCGTATCTATTTGACATATATCGCACATGTCTTGTGTAAATATAACATCTGGAGAAATCTCTTCTAGAAGACCTTCATCAACATAGTATAAATCTTTTCCTTGATGCTTGCTCGCAGAAAATAATGTGTCTATTTCTTTGCTGGATAGATGTTTACCCTCCAAAATACACCGCACAATAGGTTTCTTTTCTTTCAATGCCTGCTCGGGGCATTCAAAAGTGACACCATAGAGCTGATTATCGAGACCCATATCATAGATCATTTGGGTAACCGCAGGCATAAAAGAACAGACTTTCAACATTCTATCGATTTAATTATTAAAAATTTAAATTAAAACCAGCACTAAAATTTCTCCCCCTGGTCGTAAAACCAAACACTTCAGTAAATTCTTCATTAAAAAGATTATTTCCATCAATAAACACTTTCAGTTTATTTTGAATAACATCATGCGAAAAATATAGGTTCACCAAAGAAAAAGAATCCAAAGCTACATTAAAAGCAGGATTTGGGAATGGTGGAAATACTGTATCAATTCTATCCCCAGTGAATTGATATCCAACAGAAGCAAAAGTTTTCTCTGAAAATTTATAACTTAATGTAAGATTTGCTTTATGTTTTGGAATCCTAATTGCACTATCTCCTTTTCGTTCAGTAAAAACATAATTGGCATCAAGAGTGAAGGTTTCCATAGGAGACAATGAAACCTCTACCTCAACACCACTCACATCTATTTCATCCGTAATATTTATGCTTTGAAAGTTTGCATCAAACCCAAACCTATTTTCCTCATTGCGATTAAAATAAACTGTGCTTAACCTTAATTTATCATTTACAAAGTATTCTACCCCTCCTTCTATTGTAGTATTCTCCTCTGGCTCTAAATTTGGATTTGCACCAAAATCCCCAAACAATTGTGTAAGATTAGGAGTAATATAAGATGTTGCATAACTACCCAAAAGCTTTATATAACCACTTTTCATGGGAAAAACGTAAGATGGATTGATATTATACACAACATGGTTCCCGTATTCAGAATGATTATTTAATCGTACACCAGTGTTCAAGTTAAGACCAAAATCGGAAACATATACCAAGTTTGCGTAGGGATCTATAATCGTAAAATCTACGGCATTGGTAAAAGAAGCTTTGTCTTTGATGTAATTTACACCTAAAACAGTATAGAACTTTTTATTGAAAACGTATTTGTTGTAGAAATCAAATACAAAATTTTCACCATTGGCGCTACTCTCGCCGGACGTACTTCTTGTATCTATCTCAAAATCCGTGTAAGCGGCATTAAATTGTATGGAACCCTTTCCATATTTAAATGTAGACGCAACTCCCACACGTTCTTGATCTTGTTTTAATCTGTTCGGAGCTTCGGCGCGGTCGGCGTCAAACTCCGATTTAAACTCAGTTTTATTTCCGTAAACTGACATATTGAAGTTCTTGGAAAATTCATATCCCAACTTAAGGTCTGTGCTATATTGTGAAAAATCATCTTCCTCATTTTCTGGGGTAATGGCTGCAGAAAGCCCATTGGAATACCGATTGGAAAAATTAAGCCCGTAGGAGAACTTGTCCAGTGTTCCACTAACACTTGCTCCGTTGGAAAAACTGGCGAGATTATAGTTTTGATCTTCAGAGGTTTGATTTGTACCAACAGTAGATTGAAAATTTCCTGCCATTCTTTCTTTGGAATTTTTCTTGGTCGTAATACTGATAACTGCCGTGGCTGCATTAGTGCCATAAAGTGTACTCGCTGCGCCTTTAATAATTTCGATGGATTCCACATTTGCGGTCGATAAAAGCCTTAAATCATATTCAACAGAAAATGAAGAAGGGTTTGTAACCCGAACACCATCAATAATAACAAGTACCTGGCGCCCGCGACCACCTCTAGCGAATACACCTAGAACATCACCATCCCTACCACGGCTACCCACGATTTCGATACCGCTTTTCGTATTGATTATCTGAGCTACGGTCCTACCTTGATTTCGTTTTAATTCTTCAGCTGAAACCTTAATTACTGTCTTTCCAGAATTCTCTCTTTTAAGCTCAAAACGGGAATCGCTTACAACCACCTCTTGTAGTTGTTGAATTTTAATTGAGTCTTTTTTTGTGTTCTGCGCAGAAAGACTCTTGCCCACTAAAATAGCGGCACCTAACCATAAATAATTGATTTTCATTTTCGTTTACTGAAATAAACGGGAGAATAGTATGTCTGTACCCATACGTAAACCTTTGTCCCGAAAGTTTAACATGCTTTGTTTGAATTTGGCAGGTCTCCTGACTTGTTCAATGCTGTTTTGCCTTCCCACTCGTGCTTTACTTTTCTCCTTGGCACAAGCAGTGGCTATGAAGTAAACAACATCCTCGTTGGTAACAAGGTGCCAAGAAACTCTTGGCATGAATTTACAGTTGCGGGAACAGTTCCGGATTTTCACCGGATTCCCTTTTAATCGACACAGTCATCCCAAATCTGTTTCTTAAACCTATATAGGTTCCAAAATCAAAATTCTTGTGATTGGGTCAAACCAAAATTCAGTGCGAAAGTAAGGATTCTGTTTAATCTTTTTCTGTAAAAGTTAAATAATCTTACATTTGAGGCTATGTCAAGAAAACGATTATCAATTGCCTTTTTCACAGCTTTTTTTATACTTTTTTTATCTGGTTGCGCTAAAAAAAAGAAGCCTATACCAATTGAACAAAGTGGTACGAAAACCAAAATCTATCATGCTACAGGTTTTTCGGTGGAATCAAATGCAAATTTCACGGTAATCGAAGTAACATCACCTTGGCCAGGTACTGAAACTACGTTTAAATATGCGCTGGTACCTAAAGAAAAAATAGCAACCATAACACTTTCCCGTGATGAATATGATGCTATAGTGGCTACCCCTGTAAAAAGCATGGTAGTCACCTCCACAACACATATTCCATCCTTGGAAGCATTGGGAGAACTAAAAACAATAAAAGGTTTCCCCAATACCAACTTGATTTCTTCTTCCGCAACCAGGGAGCTTATAGATTCTGGACAGATTATGGAATTGGGAACCAATGAAAATATCAATACCGAAGTAGTACTTGAGTTAAATCCAGGAGTAGTTGTGGGATTTGGCATAAATGATACCAATAAGGCCTATGAAACATTAAAACGTTCAGGAGTACCCGTGGTATACAATGGTGAATGGATAGAAGAAACACCTTTGGGAAAATCAGAATGGATTAAGTTTTTTGCACCATTCTTTCAAAAAGAAAAAATAGCGGACAGTATTTTCAAGAATATTGAAGAATCATATAATAATGCAAAACTTTTAGCACTGAGAGCAACCCAAAAACCGACAGTCTTAACAGGTGGATTGTATAAAGACGTATGGTACATATCAGGCGGCAAAAGCTGGATGGCAAAATTTTTGGAAGATGCCAATTCCAATTATATTTGGTCAGATACTGAAGAACAAGGAAGCATTGGCATGAGTTTGGAAGCTGTATTGGAAAAAGGTCAACAGGCCGAATTTTGGTTAAACCCTTCCTTGCACACAACTTATGACGCATTGGAAAAAGCAAATTCCCATTACAAAAGATTTAAGGCTTTTTCAAATAAAAAGATATATTCAAATGCCGTCAATAAAGGCGCTACTGGCGGACTTCTTTTTTATGAGCTGGCGCCACAAAGGCCAGATTTGGTTCTTAAGGATTTAATCTCCATCCTTCATCCAGAACTTTTACAAGAGCACGAGCCCAACTTTTACTTGCCTTTACAATAGATGCAACACCGCAATTCATATCGTATTTCGTTTGCGCTCATTTTATTGGCTCTGGTCTTTGCATGGCTATTGAACATAAGTTCGGGGTCTGTCAACATACCCTTTAATGATGTGTTGACTTCCTTGTTCATTGGTAGTGTAGAAACTGAATCATGGAACTATATTATCTGGAACTATCGCATCCCAAAGGCATTTACCGCAATTTTGGTCGGTGGAGGTTTATCTTTAAGTGGTCTGTTAATGCAAACACTTTTTCGCAATCCACTCGCTGGACCTTTTGTTTTGGGCATTAGTTCTGGAGCCAGTCTGGGTGCTGCATTGCTATTGATGGGGGCATCAGTTGTTACGGGGCTTGCTTCGTTCACTATTCTGAACGATGCTTCTTTGGCAGTTGCAGCGAGTATTGGAAGTTTTTTGGTATTGCTTGTGGTCATGATAGTGGCAAATCGAGTAAAGGACACCATGGCATTATTGATTATTGGTTTAATGTTCGGAAGCATTACTGCAGCAATAGTTAGTGTTCTAGCCTATTTTTCCACTGCGGAAAACCTTCAACGATTTATTTTTTGGTCTTTTGGCAGCGTAGGAAATTTATCGCTACAACAGCTGATCATTTTGAGCAGTCTTGTGGCAATAGGGGTTTTATTGAGTGTTTTTTCCATAAAAAAACTGAACGCTTTTCTGCTAGGTGAAAATTATGCTCAGAGCTTGGGCATCTCTTTAAAAAAATCCAGATTATTGATTATCATCGCCACAGGGATTCTAGCGGGTGGAATCACGGCTTTTGCAGGCCCCATAGCTTTTGTTGGTTTAGCTGTTCCCCACCTTACCAGACAAATTTTTAATACGATGGAGCATCGAATCTTAATACCTTCGGTATTTCTCTACGGTGCTATATTGATGCTGCTATGTGACACCATTGCACAGTTGCCCAATTCTGCCAATGTCCTACCCATAAACGCTGTAACCTCCTTAATCGGTGCGCCAGTGGTCATTTGGCTGTTGGTTAGAAAACGAAGAATGCTATTTTGATGACGGAACTGAAAAAATATAAAATATCGGTTGAAAACTTAGCAATCGGCTATAAATCCACGGTAGTTGCCAAACAAATTAATTTTTCTTTGGAATCAGGTGAATTGTGTGCCATGGTCGGCGCAAACGGAGTTGGAAAATCAACACTTTTACGTACCCTTGGAAATCTCCAGCCCAATTTATCCGGCACTATGACCATTGACGAGAAAAACCTGACCTCATATACTTCGCTGGAACTGGCGCAAAAACTTAGTTTGGTCCTGACGGAGCAGCCCGCCTCAAAAAATCTGACCGTAGAAGAACTCATTGCACTCGGCAGGCAACCCTATACAAACTGGATTGGCACTTTAACAAAAAAAGATAAAAGCCAAATTGAGGAGAGTTTGAGTACTTTTTTACTGAACGACTTACGCTATCGTAAATGCCACGAACTCAGTGACGGACAGCTTCAACGCGTATTGATTGCCCGAGCTATGGCACAGGACACACCAATTATAGTATTGGATGAACCAACGACCCATTTGGATTTGTTCCACAAAGTCCAAATTTTAAAATTACTTCAGCAGCTTGCCCATGAAAAACGGAAAACCATTGTTTTCACAACCCATGAAATTGATTTGGCCATTCAATTATGTGATAAAATATTGATTTTGGATGGTGCAGAAAATCCTTTTGGTGAACCTTGTCAACTAATCGAGCAAAAGTGTTTTGAAAGGCTTTTCCCTTCAGAAATGGTTCACTTTGATGCCAAAACAGGTTCATTTAAAATAAAAAAGTAAGTTAGTTTCCCACTTTTCTGTAGTCAGGAATCCTTTATCTTTATCCTAAGAAAAAAATTTTATGAGTAGTGAATTGATTTATGTAATTGTTGGTATACTCGCAGCCATTGTTGGTTTATTTCTGGGTATCTACATCCAAAAATTAAAAACCAGCTCCAATGAAAGTGTTTGGCAAGAGCGTGAACAACAATTGAACAATGCCGTCACCACCTTAAATGACAGATTGCTTTCAACAGATACTGAAAAAAAACAGCTGCAATTGGAAAAAGAGCAGCTGGGAAACCAGATTGTACGTCATCAAGCTGATTTAGAAAATTTAGAGCGTATAAATACCGAGCAGAAAGAAGAGGTAGAAAAATTACAGGAGAAGTTCGCGAAGGATTTTGAAATTCTCGCCTCAAAAATATTGGAAGAGAAAAGCACTAAGTTTACAGAACAAAACCAAAAGAACATTAAACAAATTCTGAATCCATTACAAGAAAAAATTCAACTGTTCGAGAAAAAAGTTGAAGCCTCACAAAAAGAGAATATCAGTATCCACTCGGCCTTAAGGGAACAATTATTGAATCTTCAAAGCCAAAACCTAAAAATTACCCAAGAGGCAGAAAACTTGACCAAGGCTTTAAAAGGCGATAGCAAAATGCAGGGGAATTGGGGGGAACTGGTCTTGGAGCGCGTATTGGAAAAGTCAGGACTGGAAAAAGATAGGGAGTACAGTGTGCAACAGAGCTTTTTACGGGAAGATGGCTCACGCGTAATGCCAGACGTCATCATCCACCTTCCAGATGGAAAAAAGATGGTGGTCGATTCCAAAGTGTCACTAACGGATTATGAGCGTTACACGAATGCTGAAGAAGAATTAAAGGAAAAATACTTAAAGGACCATATCAATTCACTAAGAAAACACGTAGAACAACTTTCCGCTAAAAAATACGAAGATCTGTATGAGATGGAAAGTCCTGACTTTGTTCTTCTTTTTGTTCCAATTGAACCTGCTTTTGCTGTTGCAATAAACCAGGATAACTCGTTGTACAACAAAGCGTTTGAACAAAATATTGTTATTGTGACACCATCAACTTTGTTGGCCACCTTGCGAACCATAGACAGTATGTGGAACAATGAAAAACAACAAAAGAACGCCATTGAAATTGCTCGACAGGCAGGTGCCCTGTACGATAAATTTGAAGGTTTTGTAACAGATTTGACAAAAGTGGGCAAAAAAATGGATGAGGCGAAAACAGAATACCGAGGTGCAATGAACAAATTGGTTGACGGTCGAGGAAACATTGTGACCAGTATTGAAAAACTAAAAAAAATGGGTGCAAAGGCAAAAAAATCCATTCCGGAACCTATCCTAAAACGCGCCGAAGAAGACGACTACCAAGAACCAAAACTTGAAATTTAATTATGAGAAAAGCAATATTTATAACCATTTCGGTCATCTTGTTGGCATTTGTAGTTTACTTCGCGTTCATTTATTATGTTCCATTTAGTGAAGGATATCGCTCTGGAGAATTGATAAAATTTAGCAGAAAAGGTGTGCTGGTCAAGACGTGGGAAGGAGAAATCAGCCAAGGGATTTCTGGAGCCCAAATCTTTAAATTTTCCGTTCAGGACAATAAAAGTGAGGTCATTCAGAAGCTAAAGGAATATCAAGGACATTACGTAAAGGTAACCTATAAAGAGCGCTACGCTACTTTCTTTTGGTTGGGAGATACCAAGTATTTCATTACCGAAGTAGAAGAAGAGAAATCTCCCCATTTTGGAAATTGATATGAAGAAATTCAAGAGCGCTGAAGAATCCAAAGTGGAGATTACGGAACTTATGCTCCCTTCCCATTCCAATTTTGGAGGAAAGGTGCACGGGGGTCATATCTTAAATTTAATGGACCAAATTGCATTTGCTTGCGCTTCCAAACATTCACAGGCCTATTGTGTAACCGCTTCTGTCAATCGTGTGGATTTTTTAAATCCGATTGAAGTTGGTGAACTGGTCACCTTAAAGGCATCTATCAATTATACTGGGCGGACTTCAATGGTTGTAGGAGTACGTGTAGAATCTGAAAATATTACCACAGGTGAAACGAAACACTGTAATTCTTCCTATTTTACAATGGTGGCCAAAGATGAGGCTGGAAAAAATATCGTTATTCCAGGGTTACTTTTAAACGGTAAACAAGGCATACGACGGTTTGCAAGAAGTAAAGAAAGAAAAGCCTCAGCAAACTACCGTGATTCAAAATACGAATCCTCTAATTTTGAAGTGGACGAATATATTCGGTTTTTACAAGATGAAAACGTAAAAATAAATTTTGACTAAGAAATTCCTGTAGCGGCATCTCCATCCAAAAACCAAATCAGATTTCCAGAATCTGGACTTACTAAAGAAGCTGGATACTTTTTAAAGTCTTCCTGTTTTTCAATAATCGCTTTTACTTTTTCTGCTTTTCCGCTTCCCGTTACCAAAAATGCTACTTGACTAGCTGCGTTTATGATTTTCCCAGTAATAGTCACCCTTTTTTGTCCTGAATCTGGATGTACGGCAACCTCACAATTTCTGCTTGAGTCCCATAATTCAATTTCATGGGGGAAAATAGATGCAGTATGGCCATCATCGCCCATTCCCAGAATCACCAAATCAAATTGGGGAGTTCCGTTTTGTGATGGTAGATTTTTCTCCAATAACCCGCCATATCGCATTGCTTCTAGTAGTGGCTCTTTTTCACCTAAAATTCTATGGATGTTCTCTTTGGGCACATCAATTTTTGAAAACAGATGTTCCATAGTCATTTTATAATTGCTTTCATCATCCGAAGGTGGAACGCACCGTTCATCTCCCCAGTAAAAATGAATTTTAGTCCAATCAATTTTAGAGGAAAAATCCGCAGCCAATACATCAAAAACAACTTTGGGCGTACTTCCACCCGATAGCGCTACATGAAATGTAGATTTATCTTTAAACAATTCAGAAAAATATGCTGAAAAATGTTGAGCAACCTCGTTTTTATCCTTGTAGATTTTTAACTCCATGACAATTAATTTTGTAAACTACTTTGTTCATGATTCTTCTTCTGTCATATGTCCGCTAACTCCTAACTCCTAACTCCTAACTCCTAACTCCTAACAAATAACACAATACCCAGGGTCATCAGCTAAATTTTTTCCAGGATTCCTCCAGAATCCTAAATCGTCAATAAGCTCATCTGCATTTTCAGGGCCCCAGACGCCTGCTGCATAACCGTACATGCGCACATCTTTGCCATTTTTCCAATAATCCAAAATAGGGTCTACAAATTCCCATGCAGCCTCTACCTCATCTGCACGTGCATAAAGTGTAGCGTCACCCTGCATGGCATCAAGCAAAAGTCGCTCATATGCCTCCATGACATAAGTTTGCGCCAAACTGGAGTAGTAGAAATCCAGATTCGCCCGTTCCACCTTAAAACCTTGACCAGGAACCTTAACACCGAATTTGACCAATATGCCCTCATCAGGTTGAATACGGATTATAAGTTTATTGTCCTTACTATTTACGCCAGAGTCCTGAAAAATTTGATGGTGCGGTGTTTTAAAATGAATAATGACCTCGGTCACTTTGGTTGGCATGCGCTTAGCCGTACGTACGTAAAATGGAACCCCGTGCCATCGCCAATTATCTACGAAAAATTTAATCGCGGCGTAGGTTTCAGTGGTCGAGTTCGGGTCTACACCATCCTCCTCACGATAACCTTTTACCTTTTCTCCATCAATTTCAGAAGAAACATATTGGGCGCGAATGGTATTATTGAAAAGCGTCTGCTCGTCTCGCATGACCCGCAAGGATTTCAATGCCTTCACCTTCTCATTTCTGATTTCTTCAGGCTGATCACCAATTGGGGGTTCCATGACAACCAATGAAACTATTTGCAATAAGTGGTTCTGAAACATGTCCCGTAGGGCACCGGATTTATCATAATATCCCCCACGCTTCTCCACACCAACACTCTCAGCGTTGGTAATTTCTACATGATGAATATAATTACGGTTCCATAATGGTTCAAAAATACTATTGGAAAAACGTGTTACCAATAGGTTTTGTACCGTTTCCTTGCCCAGATAATGATCAATCCTGTAAATCTGTGGCTCTTTGAAATATTGTTGTAAACCATTGTTAAGATTCTTTGCAGTTTCCAAATTATAACCGAAAGGTTTCTCCACAATCAGTCTTTTAAAACCTTTGGATTCATCGTTTAGGTTGTATTCAGAAAGGTTTTTTGCTACGGTTTCGACAATACTTGGAGGTGTGGACAAGTAGAACATGTAATTATGTTCTGTATCGTGGGAATCGTTCAAAGTTTCAATACGTTTGGACAAACCCTCATAATCAGAAGCATAGTCATCACCAAGGTCCTCATAAAACAGCTTGTTGGCGAAATCCTCAACTTGTTTCTTGTCCAGTTCTTTGATTTTCTCTTTTAAATAAGTGCTATCATAAACCACTTTGCCCCTAAACTCTTCGTCCGAGAGATTGCTTCTGCTGGCTCCCAAAACAACAAAATTATCCGGTAGCTGTTCTGCAATATATAAATTGAACAATGCGGGAATAAGCTTTCTGGCGGTCAAATCGCCTGATGCACCGAATATAATAAGCATCTGACTATCGGTCTTTTTCATAATTATGTGCAAAATTTTTTATCTCACAAAATTCTTTGGATTGTCCGATTATTTCTTAAAAGATATCCGACATTGCCATATAATTTTGAGCTTAACGAATATAACGTTTATTTTAGGTTCGGAATTGAATAAATAGCGTACTTAGTGTAGTCTTAACATAAGACATTAAAACAGAGAACATGGCAGATACATATGATTTTGGGCTCGTGGGCCTTGGGGTAATGGGACAAAATTTTATTCTTAATGTGGCCGATAATGGTTTTACGGCTTTCGGCAATGATTTGGATCCAGAAAAAGTCAAAGCACTAATCAAATTGGGTGGTGACGAAAACAAGATCAATGCCAGTGTTGCTGTAACTGAATTTATCAAGGCATTAAAAACTCCCAGAAAAATTATGTTATTGGTTCCAGCAGGTAAAGTAGTGGATATCGTAATTGAAAGTCTGCTTCCCCATTTGGACGAAGGTGATATTATTATTGATGGTGGAAATTCATTTTTTACAGATACAGATCGAAGGGAAGCATACCTTAAAGAAAAGGGCATCAATTTTTTTGGAGCAGGAGTTTCAGGTGGTGCAAAAGGTGCACGAAAGGGACCCAGTATCATGCCTGGAGGTTCACGGGATGCCTATCAACATGTAAAACCAATTTTTGAAGCCGTTTCTGCTAAATACAAAGGAGAACCCTGTGTAACCTATTTAGGTCCAAAATCCGCTGGTAATTATGTAAAAATGGTTCACAATGGTATTGAATATGGGCTAATGCAATTGACCTCTGAAATTTATGACTTGCTTAGAAAAGCTGGTAGCTTAACCAATGAAGAACTTCATAAAACCTACGCTTTATGGAATGAGGGTAGATTACAGTCGTTTTTAGTTGAGATAACTTCGAAAATATTCGAGCAAAAGGATGAATTTGGCAATGGCAATTTGGTAGATCAAATTCTGGACAAAGCAAAACAGAAAGGAACAGGGAAATGGACATCGCAAAATGCTATGGATTTGGGAATTCCTGTTCCCACAATCGATATTGCCGTTAGCATGCGGGAGATTTCAGCCTTAAAATCAGAACGAATAAAGGCAGATGAACTATATGACCGCCCTACTCCAGAATCTTTTGATAAAAAGGAGTTGATTGTTAAGGCGGAAAATGCTCTGTATTTCGCATTTATCATAACCTATGCCCAAGGGATGCATCAATTGGCCGATGCATCAAAAGAATACGGATATGAATTGAAACTTACAGAAATTGCAAAAATCTGGCGGGCAGGTTGTATAATTCGTGCGGCACTATTGGCAGATATTGCAGATGCTTTCAAAGCTGATGAAAATTTACAAAATCTATTGCTGTCCACGTATTTTGTTGAAAAAGTTCAAGAAACTGTGGACTCGGTACGAGAGCTGGTGGCCTACGGCGCAAAAAATGGTATTCCCCTACCTGGCCTTTCCAATGCGCTCACCTACTTTGATGCTTATACGAGTACCCGACTACCGCTTAACCTAATTCAGGCCCAACGCGATTATTTTGGGTCACACACCTACGAACGGTTGGATAGAAAAGGTATTTTTCATACAGAATGGGGCTTATAAAATGTTCTATGGTATATCAACTATTCAGTAAGATTAAATTTTTATTCTAGGTCATAAAAAGTTCAGGTCTTACTTGAGAGCATTGAATTGATGTAATCCTGTGGCACCGACATCCCGTTTATCCAAGAGATTATCCCTTTTATCTAAAATCCTATCAATTTTCTTTAATTAAACAGAATCTTATGGTTAGGGTTTCCTAATTTTGTTTTGGAACAACCTCAACAATACAAAAACCCCATGAAAACAAACTTTTCTTTTAAGTTTTTGATAATTATAGTTTTAGCTTCGCTTTTCTCGTGTAGCTCAGAAGATGGTGCAGATGGTACAAACGGAACTGATGGAACTGATGGTACCGATGGACTCAATAGTCTGATCTCTACAGTAATCGAACAGCCTGGAACTAATTGTTCCAATGGGGGATTCAAAATAGAAGCGGGGTTGGACACTAATGCAAATGGACAATTGGACGCAAATGAGGTTGATACGTCTGAATTTTTGTGCAACGGTGATAATAGCAATCTTAGTTATAGCTCTTATGTGTCACTGATTAGCCAAAGTGGAACAGATGACCCACAAAGTGACATCGTTGAGAACAGTTTGGGTCTTACTATAGACTGGACCAGGGATGCTCCAGGTCAATATGTTGGTACGCTTGACAATCCTGTGATTATTGGAAAAACTGTAATTTTCTTTACTACCCCCACCACCCATACTGGCGTTAGGGGGGAATTGATAGGTGACAATCAAGTAAGGATTGAGCTGCAGAACGGAATAAATGTATTTGCAGATAATTTTAGCAATTTGTCATTTGAGCTTAGGGAATACGAGTAGGTTTAAAGAATAGACCAATATTTAGTTTAAGAATATATAAAAAAATCACACCGAAAATCATGAAAAAAACATTACTCCTAAATATTTTATTTTTCTTTTTGGTTACATCCTCAATGTATTGCCAAAATTTATTTCCTGCATCGGGGAGCGTGGGTATTGGGACTTTAACTCCTGGTTTTGAACTTGATGTAGCAGGAACTTTAAATGCAACAAGCATTCTTCAAGATGGAACGGAAATTATTGGTTCACAATGGGACTCAACTGCCAATGACTTATTCTACAATACTGGAAACGTAGGTATAGGGACTTTAGATACCCAAGGATATATGTTGGCTGTTGGAGGAGATGTAATTGCTGAGGGCGTTAAAGTAGAGCTCGAAGGGGAATGGCCGGATTTTGTCTTTGATGAAGAGTTCAATCTAAAGCCTTTAAGTGAAGTAGAGAGTTTTATTAAAGCGTACAGACACCTTCCCAATATACCAAATGCAGAAAATGTTAAACAGGATGGCATAGATTTGGGAGTGATGAACGCAAAGCTTTTACAAAAAATAGAAGAGCTAACGCTTTATACTATAGCACAACAAAAGGAAATTGATAGTTTAAAGAAAACCAATAAAGTACTGAGCAGTCAAAACGAAATTATCAATAAACTGGCAGAGCGCTTGGAAAAATTAGAAAATCAATAAAAAGAAAAGTTATTGGATATAAAAAAGGGGCCACTTAAGCGGCCCCTTCTTTGTTTGTATAATTGTTTGGTTACTTGCTCAAATACATCTTCCTTCTTGAATACAGATTATAAAAATCATCATCTTTCAAACTGTCAATAAACAAAATACTTTCTCCAGTACTCTTCATTTCAGGCCCCAAGTTTTTGTTCACGTTAGGAAATTTATTGAATGAAAATACAGGCTGTTTGATAGCATATCCATCCAAATGGGGTTTGAAATCAAAATCCTTGATTTTTTTCTCTCCCAGCATCACTTTAGTGGCATAATTTACATAAGGTTCCCCATATGCCTTCGCGATAAAAGGAACGGTACGGGATGCTCTTGGATTTGCCTCTATAATGTAGACCATATCGTCTTTGATGGCAAACTGGATATTGATGAGTCCGACCGTATTCAACGCCAAAGCAATTTTACGGGTATGGTCCTTGATCTGTTGCATTACAAACTCCCCTAAATTAAAGGGCGGCAATGTGGCATTGGAATCACCTGAATGGATTCCACAGGGCTCAATGTGTTCCATAATACCAATGATATAAACATCCTCTCCATCACAAATTGCGTCCGCTTCTGCTTCTATAGCACCGTCCAGGTAGTGATCGAGCAATAACTTATTGTTCGGTATTTTCCTTAGTAAATCAACTACATGCGCTTCCAGTTCCTCTTTATTAATGACGATCTTCATCCCTTGACCCCCTAAAACATAGGAAGGCCTCACTAATAAAGGGAAATTGAGTTCATCGGATAGTTCCAAAGCTTCGTCTGCGGTTTCGGCGACTCCAAATCTTGGATAAGGAATATTGTTTTCTTTCAATAATGTGGAAAAGCTTCCGCGGTCTTCTGCCAAATCCAAGGACTCAAAACTGGTTCCAAGAATTTTAATACCGTATTTATCCAACTTCTCGGCCAGTTTCAATGCGGTCTGTCCTCCCAACTGGACTATGACGCCTTCAGGCTTTTCGTGAAGGATAATATCATAGATATGTTCCCAGAAAACAGGCTCAAAATAAAGCTTGTCCGCCGTGTCAAAATCCGTGGAAACAGTTTCTGGATTGCAATTGATCATAATGGTTTCATAACCGCACTCCGCTGCCGCCAAAACCCCATGTACACAGCAATAATCAAACTCGATTCCCTGTCCAATTCTATTGGGTCCAGAACCCAATACCACTATTTTCTTCCTGTCCGTGACCTCACTATCGTTGGCCACGTAACGTTTTCCGTCTGCTGTTTTTATTTCCTCTTCAAAAGTGGAATAGTAATACGGTGTCATCGCCTTGAACTCTGCAGCGCAGGTGTCCACTAATTTATAGACCCTGTTAATCCCCAGATTTGTACGCTTTTTGTGCACTTCACTTTCATAGCAATCCAGCATATGCGCAATCTGCCTGTCTGCAAAACCTTTTTGCTTGGCTTCCAAAAGGAAAGATTTTGGCAAACTTTCTATGGTATATTTAGAAATTTCCCGCTCTAGATAGTGCAGTTCTTCATACTGTTTTAAGAACCACATATCAATTTTAGTGATGTCGTGGATTCTTTTCAAAGGTATTCCAAGCTGTATGGCATCATAAATCACAAAAACTCTATCCCAACTGGGAATCTTTAATTTTTGCATGATTGTTTCATAATCCGTGTATCCTTTTCCGTCCGCACCCAACCCGTTACGTTTTATCTCTAATGATTGTGTAGCCTTGTGCAATGCTTCTTGAAAAGAACGGCCTATACCCATGACCTCACCTACGGATTTCATCTGGAGTCCCAACGTTCTGTCAGAACCTTCAAACTTGTCGAAGTTCCATCTTGGAATTTTTACGATGACGTAATCCAACGTCGGTTCGAACAAGGCCGAAGTGGACTTGGTAATCTGGTTTTCCAACTCGTCCAAACTATAACCTATGGCCAACTTCGCAGCAATCTTTGCAATTGGATATCCTGTAGCTTTGGAAGCCAGGGCCGATGAACGGGAAACCCTTGGGTTGATTTCTATGGCAATGATATCCTCCTTTTCATCTGGGCTGACCGCAAATTGCACATTACATCCTCCTGCAAAATCCCCGATACTGCGCATCATATGTATTGCCATATCCCGCATACGCTGATAGGTACGGTCCGAAAGTGTCATTGCCGGTGCCACGGTAATCGAATCCCCTGTATGTATGCCCATTGGATCCATATTCTCTATGGCACAAATTATTACTACGTTGTCATTTTTATCGCGAAGCAATTCCAGTTCATATTCTTTCCAGCCCATCAATGCCTTATCGATCATCACCTCATGTATTGGGGAGACCTCTAATCCATGGCTCAATAAATCATCAAAATCCTTAGGGTCGTGTACTATGGATGCCCCTGCCCCGCCGAGTGTGAAAGAGGCACGGATTACCAGCGGAAAACCAAATTCCTGAGCAATTTCCTTCCCTTTTAAAAATGAGGTCGCCGTTGCTTGAGGAGCCATTCCCACACCTATTTTTAGCATCAGTTCCCTAAATTTTTCTCGGTCCTCGGTAATATTTATGGCATCGATATCCACACCAATAATTTCAACATTGAAATCCTCCCAAATTCCTTTTTCATCCGCTTCAATACATAAATTCAAAGCAGTTTGTCCACCCATGGTAGGAAGTACCGCATCGATATTGGGATGTTTTTTTAAAATCTCAATGATTGATTTTGTGTTTAATGGTTTAAGGTAAACATGGTCCGCCATTGCAGGGTCCGTCATAATCGTAGCCGGATTGCTATTAATCAGAATCGTTTCAATACCGTCCTCACGAAGGGAACGTAGCGCTTGGGAACCGGAATAGTCGAACTCGCATGCCTGACCGATAATAATAGGGCCAGAACCAATTATCAAAATGGATTTTAAATCTTCTCTTTTAGGCATTCTAAAGGATTACTCGTTGTTAAAAATTTAAAAATAAGTCAAAAAAAAGGTGCTAAACTTGAAAAGTAGCACCTTTAATTAAAAGTTATTGACAGTCATTATTTTTTATGTCTTGGCTCTGAGGAAACAGTTAGTTTTTTTCTTCCTTTGGCTCTTCTTCTAGCAAGAACCTTTCTACCATTGGCAGTCGCCATGCGTTCTCTAAAACCATGCTTGTTTCTTCTCTTCCTTTTTGACGGCTGATACGTTCTTTTCATTTTCGGAACTCTTTAAATGGATTTTATAAGGTAGGGAAGCTAAAACTTCTCCAAAAATTCTGGGCGCAAATATACGAAGACTTTTTACTTTGACAAGTTCAACAAGAAAATATTTAAAATAGTTTTTACTACTTTTGCCTCCTCTAAAATTAAGGTAAAACCACTCCGGAAAATGTTCAACAAAAATATAAAACTCGTTATTGCCGCCCTTATCATCGCTTATGCAGTTTATCAGTTTATAGAGGGGTATATTGGCAATGGTATCGCCCTGATCTTTCTCGCTGCCGTTTTCATTTTCCTTTATTTTAGAAATGAATTGATTCTCATGGCATTCCTGCGTATGCGCAAACAGGATATGGAGGGCACCCAAAAATGGTTGGCAAAAATAAAGAACCCAGAATCTGCCTTGATTAAGAAGCAACAGGGATATTACAATTATCTGCACGGGATTATTTACTCCCAAAAGAATCTTACTCAAGCCGAAAAGTATTTTAAAAAGGCTTTGAAACTCGGACTTACTATGGATTATGATGTTGCAATGGCAAAATTGAGCTTAGCGGGAATTGCCATGCAGAAACGAAGAAAACGGGAAGCAACGCAGTTATTACAGGAAGCCAAAAAGTTGGACAAGAACAATATGCTCACCGAACAGATAAAGATGATGCAGCAACAGATGAAGAAACTCTGAGCTTATCGTTTTGGAATAGTGGTCAATGAAATAAAATAGCTTAAATTACATAGATGAAAAACATCTTGACCTCCGCCAGTATTATCTTATTTATTCTATCTATAACAATTATCTATTTGGGATTGCAAAGAGATAATATAGTAAATCCCCCAGTAATCACCGGTATCGGATTTATAATAATTGCTATAGTATTTATAAAGTTTAGGAAATAAATCTAGTTTAAAACAAATATCTTGAACTTTTTATCTGAAAAGTTACAAGATTACTTTATCTGTCTAATTTTTTACTTTGCTCCTAAACTTGAAATCAAAGTCAAAAATACTTCAACTACAGATCAGATGCTTATTGCCCTGCACTGGTAGCTCGGTAATATCCTTTGTTGGGAATTT
Source organism: Flagellimonas maritima (assembly GCF_003269425.1). Lineage (NCBI taxonomy): Bacteria > Pseudomonadati > Bacteroidota > Flavobacteriia > Flavobacteriales > Flavobacteriaceae > Flagellimonas > Flagellimonas maritima. Next base: position 85,513 of record NZ_CP030104.1, read on the forward strand.
CAATTACATACTTTTTGCCGGATGCATTGTTCAAATGGGGTTCGCGCAACCAAGGGTTATGTCTTTTTAAGATTTTGTAATTGATTTCATAAAGCTTTGCGAAATCTGCCCAGCTGGTCACGGCAGAATCTACTTCAACGGAAAACGTAGGTACTGCGTTGTAAAAATCGTCTTGCTCTACTGCAAAACCATATTTATCAGGATTTGAAACAATTTCCTTTATGGCCATAATCCGGAATACGTAGCGCCCTGTTTCTTGACCCAGCAGCAAATCATAATAATCATCAACTTTTTGAATATCCATATATCTTTTGATTCCGGCAGGACCAGCATTATATGCAGCAGCTGTCAATGTCCAATTACCAAATCTTTTTTTCCATTTTTTAAGGTATTCACAAGCCACTTGTGTCGCTTTCTCCACATGGTATCTTTCATCCACGTTCGAGTTTATTTCAAGTCCGTATTCCTTACCGGTCGCTTTCATTATCTGCCAAAAACCCGTAGCACCGGCGGGAGATACATCATTCGTCAAAGCACTTTCGGCAACGGCAAGGTATTTAAAGTCATCTGGAATACCATTTTTTGCCAAAATGGGTTCAATTATAGGGAAATATTTATTGGCACGTTTCATCAACAAAAGTGCATTGGATTGCCAATAGGTATTCACCAAAAATTCGCGGTCCACCCGTTCCATAATCTCAGGGTCTTCCAATGGAACCGGTTCACCTGCAAAATTTAAATCGCTCGGTATTTCAATTGCACTGATTTTATAACCGGAAGCGACATTTTTGTCAACTTCAATAGTTGTTTTGGAATCAACCACTTTTTGGGTGTTATTGGATTGGGCGGCAAAAATAAGACTGCCCACCACTACCAATAGTCCAATGACCGCCAAGATATTTTTTATATGTTTCATACTTTTAATGCTTCGATGATATAAAGATACTATATAGAACTTCCTTCTTCTAAAATAATTGCAGGCAGATGCTCATTAAACCATCGTGCTCTGTGAATTATCATCGTATGCGTTCCTTTTTTTATGGTGATACAATCTTTAATATTGGTGATGGGGAAAACTGCATCCAATTCTCCGTGAATATGTACAAGGTTTTTGGGTGGCTCCTCCTGGTCCCAGTTTATGATATTATCTATAGCCCAATCTATATAGTATTTATCCCTTATGGAGAGATATTGCTCATAAAGTTTTAAACGTCTCGTCACGGTCTCCCCAAAAGCATATTTCGCCAAAAGCTCAACGTTGTTTACCAAGCCCGTAGGCAGTAATTTATGGACTTTGGTATATTTTGCGAAAAGCATCTTCTTGGGCAGTTCAGTTTGTTTTTTAACACATGAAACCACTATGATTTTTGAAGTAGCGATGTATCTGGACATTTCTTGTACAAGCATCCCTCCAAAGGAGACTCCCAATAAAACAGGATTTTCATGTGTTATTTTTTTGCACATTTGATTTGCATATTCAGACAACGTTATTCCTTTTTCTGGGGGAAACCATTCCAACTTATGCAATGCAAACGTTTCTTGCGGTAGTTTTATACCATCAAATATGGATGGATTGGCCGCCATTCCCGGCATGAGGTATATGTGTATTTTATCGTCCGGCATTTCTTACCTAATATCGATTCGGCTAGGAAATTAACAATTTTTTTACTAATTTTGTAACCCTTTTGCAACTAGCCCCAATAGAATAAATACATGCAACCCATTAAAGGAAGAATAAACTAAAATTACCGTATTGGTGATTTACGCAAAATCAATTTAAAATAATACTACATGACAGAAATGGAAGTAAATGACAATAGTTTCTTACGTCAGTTTGAGACTAAGGTTGATGGGCATTTAGCCAAAATTGAATACTCTTCACAAGAGCGCAAGGTATTTTTAACCAAACTGGTAATTCCTGAGGAAATTACCGAAGAGGGCTTTAAGGAAACTTTTATCAAAGCTGTCTTAAGTCAAATACAAGAGAAAAACCTTAGGGTAGTGCCTACAAGCCCGCACATTGCAGGTTTTTTGAGAAAAAACAGACAATATAAAGAGATGCTGCCCGTAGGGATTCGCATCTAACCACCACAAACCAAGCATTTAAACCTCTCTTTTCGAGAGGTTTTTTTATACCATAACTGTACTGGAAATGAATTCAAAACGAACCAAACCATCTTCGTCTATTTTGGTAAGTTCCACTTGGTGAAGCGTATTGACAAGTTCCGGATTCCACGGAGCCTTTACTTTTACATAGTTATCGGTAAAGCCATATATGTATCCTGATTTGTTCTCGCCCTCAAACAAAACAGTCCGGGTGCTGCCAAGCTGGCTTTCATAAAAAGCCCTTCGCTTTTTCGCAGAAAGACCACGAAGCATTTTACTGCGCTTGTTACGCACATTTTTGGGAACCACATCCTCCATTATTGCCGCCGGTGTATTATCACGCTCCGAATAGGTGAATACGTGCAGGTAAGAAATATCCAGTTCGTTCAAAAAGTGGTAAGTCTCCAGAAATTGTTCATCAGTTTCTCCAGGAAAGCCCACAATCACATCAACACCAATACAGGCATGCGGCATGTTCTCTTTGATTCGGTTAACACGATTTACGTATAAATTGGTCAAATACCTGCGGCGCATCAGTTTTAGTATGGCATCGCTGCCACTTTGCAAAGGAATATGAAAATGCGGGACAAAACTATTGCTCCGGGACACAAAATCTATAGTCTCATTTTTAAGGAGGTTGGGCTCTATGGATGAAATACGCAAACGATGAATTCCATTGATTTTATCAAGTGCCTTTACCAAATCCAAAAAAGTATGCTCGTGCTTCTTGTTCCCGAATTCCCCTTTACCATAATCGCCTATATTGACTCCCGTAAGCACAATTTCCTTGATGCCTTTGGAGGCTATTTCAGTAGCATTTTTTAGGACATTGCCCAATGTATCACTTCTGGAAATTCCGCGTGCCAGTGGAATAGTACAGTACGTACATTTGTAGTCGCACCCATCCTGAACTTTTAAAAAGGCTCGGGTTCGATCTCCAATGGCATAACTGCCCACATAAAAATCGGCATCTTCTATCTCACAGGAATGTACTTCTCCCCGATCATTTTTGGTAAGGTCGTTGAGGTAATCGGTAATCTTAAACTTTTCTGTAGCACCCAATATCAAATCCACACCGTCAACGGCGGCCAGTTCCTCAGGCTTTAACTGGGCGTAACAGCCAACAGCAGCAACAAAAGCCTTTGGGTTACTCTTTTGTGCCTGTTTTACAATGGTCTTAAAGCGTTTGTCCGCATTCTCGGTAACAGAACAAGTATTGATGACATAGATATCCGCCTCCTCGGAAAAGTCCACACGGTCAAAGCCCTCTCCCTCAAAATTTCTGGCTATGGTAGAAGTTTCAGAGAAGTTCAGCTTGCAGCCCAAGGTATAGAAAGCGACTTTTTTGTTCATGCCCAACCTTATTAAAGGGCTGCAAAGATACTAATTAGTCTTTAGTCTTTAGTCTTTAGTTGTTCGTTGTTGGTTGTTGGTTATTGGTAGTTATGACTTCCAATCTCTGATAGCTGACTTCTCAATTCGAAGTTTTTACAAATCATCTCAAAACTTGAGCTTGAGATTAGATACCTAATGATACTGTTTCAAAATTATTGTCAATAATTACGGAATTCGACATTATAATAACAAGCAAAAATTAAATTATGACAAAGCAATCTGGCATAGTTGGATGTTTTACCATTATTTATCTACAATCCACGCATTATTACGAATAATCAAAAATACAGGAGAAATAACTATATAGAACTATCCATAAAATAATAAGGCAAGTCATTGATAACACTAAAGCTTGGGCATTTTTGGAAAGTCACCAATTTTTAAATTTGCCTCGTGCTCAACCGAATAATAAGTGCTTTTTTTTCGATCTATTTATATTATACAAAACCGACAACAAAAGCATTTTTAATAGTTCCGCCACTTTTTTGTAAGTTCAAACACGTGCTCCAAGATTCTCGCTTCTTTGTCGTCAAAGGCAACGCCCCTACGGTTCATCATTACTTCGGCAGCTTCAAAAGCACGTTTTGGCATATAGGTGGTAAAGCCCGAGGCCCCGCCCCAACTAAAGCTGGGCACAAAATTTCTTGGAAATCCAGGTACATAGATATTGGAGTTTACCCCAATTACCGTTCCCGTATTAAACATGGTATTGATGGCTGTCTTACTGTGGTCGCCCATCATAAGTCCACAAAACTGCAATCCCGTATGGTCAAACTTTTCTGTGGCATAGTTCCAAAGACGAACCTTAGCGTAGTTATTCTTTAAATTGGAGTTATTAGAGTCCGCGCCAATATTGCACCACTCTCCCAGCACGGCATTGCCCAAATACCCATCATGTCCTTTGCTGGAATAGCCAAAAATGACCGAGTTGTTGATTTCGCCACATACCTTTCCATAAGGCCCTATGGTCGTTGGGCCATACATTTTGGCACCCATTTTAATAACGGCCTTTTCACATAAAGCCAACGCACCACGTACCATGCAACCTTCCCATATTTCAGCTTTTTTGCCCAAATAAATGGGGCCATTGGTGGCATTCAATATGCTGTGTTCCACTTTGGCGCCTTCTTCCAAAAAAATATTTTCAGCATGTATCAGTCGATTGGTATCTGAAATGGGGGCACTTTTACGGCCTTTGGTGATGATATTAAAATCAGCTTGGAGTGCTTCACCGTTTTTGGAAAAAATATCCCAAGTAAAATCTACTTTCAGCACCTCACCTTTAAAATGAATAACTTTAAATCGGGATGTATCCATTTCCATATTTGGGTTCTTTGTACGATACGCAACCAATTCCTCCCCATAAAATATGGCTTGGTCCGCACTAAGCGATCGAACCATTTCTGCCAATTTTGCATTAGGCAAAAAAGAGGCCGTAATAACGATATTTTCATCCGCAGTTACCATCGGATACTTTTCAGACAGGTATTCTTCCGTTTTAAAACTAATAGAAGCTTCCAGGTATTTTTCCCATTTTTCACGAATGGTCAAAATCCCAATCCTAATTTCCCCTACTGGACGTGTAAATGTGAAGGGCAATAAAGCTTTACGTTGGGGACCATCTGCAAGTATGTAGTTCATGGTTGTTGTTTACGATAGTGCAAAAATAAAAAACGCCCCTGACATTCATCAGGAGCGTTATATTTAAATAGAAAAGACCTTATTCTTCGGTTTTCTCCTCTTTTTTAAATTTTTTGTATTTGTTCTTGAACTTATCGATTCTACCGGCAGTATCAACAAGCTTGGTCTTACCAGTATAATATGGGTGGGAAGTTCTTGAAATCTCCAACTTTACCAAAGGATATTCTACTCCATCTACTGTAATCGTCTCCTTTGCATCAGCAGTAGACTTTGTAAGAAATACGTCATCATTGGACATATCTTTGAACGCTACCAATCTATAATTTTCTGGATGTATATCTTTTTTCATCGTCGTAACTACTTAAACTTGGATTTTTCGAGGTGCAAATTTAGTAATTTCTTTTAGTATTGCAATGTAAAAAGGGTAAAAAAGAAAAAATCTACCTTTGAGTGTAACAAATTTTATAAGATACTCACTAACAAGCAACAATCAACACTAAATATTCTACAAAATGGAAGAAAATCAACCTAAAACGGGAAAGTTTTCCCTTAACTACGGATTAATTCTTGGTGGTGTGAGCGTTGTCTTTGGCATTATGTTGTTCAGCCAGGACATGCATACCTCGCAAAGCCCCGCATTGATGATTATAGGCATCGTGCTTGCTGCAATAATCACTTTTTTGGGAATCAACAATTTTAAAAAAGCCAATGGCGGTTTCCTGACGCTTAGCCAAGCCTTAAAAATTGGAGCAGGAATTGCTTTAATCTCTGCCATCATTGCCATAATCTATAACGTTGTATTGGTGGAGTTCTTAGATCCAGATGCTCCTTCAAAAATAATGGATGCCCGTCTAGGTCCAGCTTTGGAAGAAGGGACCATTACCCAGGAACAGTTTGAAATGCAAAAAGAACAGAGCATAAAATTCTGGTGGATGGGATATCCTGTCATACTTATCCTTAATATAGTGATAGGATTAGTACTAGGCTTAATTACAGGTCTTATATTGAAAAAAGCCAAACCTGCCTACTAAGGAAAAAATACTATTTTTGAAGGGAATTCCAGAATTTGACAATGCAGATTTCCATTGTAATCCCTTTACTTAACGAACAAGAATCACTCATAGAACTCCATGATTGGATTGCACGGGTCATGCAATCCAATCATTTTGTATATGAAATCATTTTTATTGATGATGGCAGTACCGATAGCTCTTGGAATGTTATTTCTGAACTATCAAGAAAAAATGATAATGTAAAAGGTATACGATTTCTAAAGAACTATGGAAAGTCCCAAGCCCTGCACGCTGGCTTTAAAGCTGCCAAGGGTGATGTGGTCATCACCATGGATGCAGATTTGCAGGACAATCCCGAAGAGATTCCAGAATTGTACAAATTAATACAGGACGAGGACCAACATATCGTCTCTGGCTGGAAGAAAAAACGTTATGATTCCGTTATTTTAAAAAACATCCCATCAAAACTTTTTAATTGGGCTGCCAGAAAAACCTCTGGGGTAAAGTTGAACGATTTTAACTGCGGATTAAAAGCTTATAAAAGCGATGTGGTGAAACATATTGAAGTATTCGGTGAGATGCACCGGTACATTCCCGTGCTTGCCAAAAATGCGGGTTTTTCAAAAATTTCTGAAAAAGTAGTGCAGCACCAAGCTAGAAAATACGGGACCACAAAGTTTGGTGCCGAACGTTTTATCAATGGCCTGTTAGATTTGATTACCATATGGTTTGTATCCAAATTTGGGCGTCAACCTATGCATTTGTTCGGTGCGCTGGGCGTTCTCATGTTTATTGTAGGTTTTGGGTTTTCCATTTATCTGGGTATCGATAAGATATTCCTGAACCCTATGGGTAGATTAATTACCGATCGTCCCCAATTCTTTATAGCGCTTACCGCCATGTTGATTGGAACACAATTCTTTTTAGCGGGTTTTTTGGGTGAAATCATGGTCCGTACCAGAAAAAATGATACACGCTATACCATCTCCGATAAAATTAATATTTAGCGCAATAGCGAACATAGATTCTTTGTATTTTTAAAACCACTAAAACGTTTCAAAATATATGGATTCCATACTCACCTCTGCAAAATCTTGGCTAACCGATTTTTTTGACCCAGAAATCAAAAAGGAAATTCAACATCTTATCGATAAGGATTCCGAAGGTTTAAAAGAAAGTTTTTACAAGGATTTGGAATTTGGTACAGGTGGAATGCGTGGTATTATGGGCGTTGGCACCAATAGAATCAACAAATATACTCTCGGTAAAAATACTCAGGGACTGAGCAATTATTTAAACCAGACCTATGGTGATGAGGAAGTAAAAGTTGTAATCGCCTACGATTGCAGACATAATTCCGATACTTTGGCAAAAACGGTCGCAGAGGTTTTTTCTGCAAACGGAATTAAGGTTTTTTTGTTTTCTGAATTGCGAACGACCCCAGAACTTTCATTTGCCGTAAAATATCTGAACTGCCATGCCGGAATCGTTTTGACTGCTTCCCATAATCCACCTGAATATAATGGATATAAAGTGTATTGGACCGACGGTGGACAAATTGTACCGCCACAAGATGGTGAAATCATAGCGGAAATCAATTCGTTATCATTTGAGGATATTAAGTTCAAGGCAAATGAAACGCTTATTGAATTAATCGATAAAGAAGTCGATGAAGTCTTTTTTGAAGCATCCGTAAACAATGGAAGTTTTAATGCTAAGGGAAAAGATGATTTCAAGATAGTTTTTACCTCTTTGCACGGTACTTCAATCACTGCAATACCAGAAGTTTTAAAACGTGCGGGATACAAAAATGTAACGGTAATTGAAGAGCAAGCTGAACCCGATGGAAATTTTCCCACGGTAAAATCGCCTAATCCAGAAGAACCCGAAGCCTTGTCAATGGCTATACAAAAAGCTGAGGAAATCGGGGCAGATATGGTTGTCGGAACCGACCCTGACAGTGATAGACTGGGGATTGCCGTACGTAATTCCGAAGGAATAATAGAATTGCTGAACGGGAACCAGACGATGGTTTTGATGACCAAGTTCTTGTTGGAAAAATACAAACAAAAAGGTTTTAAGGGGAATGAATTTATAGCGACCACTATTGTTTCCACACCTATGATGGAGCAAATGGCAAAAGCATACGGCGTAGAATTTAAAACAGCACTTACTGGTTTTAAATGGATAGGAAAAATGATAAAGGACTTTCCTGATTCCCAATTTATTGGTGGTGGGGAAGAAAGTTTTGGTTACATGGTGGGCGATTTCGTTCGCGACAAAGATGCGGTCACCTCCACCCTACTCGCCTGCGAGATTGCAGCAGACGCCAAAGCAAATGGCAGTTCTTTTTATGAAGAACTGATAAATGCTTATGTAGATTATGGTTTATACAAGGAAAAACTCATTTCGTTGACCAAAAAGGGGATCAGCGGCGCTGAGGAAATAAAACAAATGCTTATTGACTTTAAGGAGAACCCTGTGAAATCCGTTCAAGGCTCAAAAGTGGTATGGATTGAGGATTACAATACTTCAGTTGCCAAAAATGTCCAAACAGGTGAAGAAAAAACGATTAATTTACCCAAATCCAATGTACTGATCTATGAAACCGAAGACGGAACCAGAATAGCAGCCAGACCGAGTGGTACGGAACCAAAGGTGAAATTCTACATCAGTACGAACGCAAAACTGGATAAAGCGGCGGACTATAAATCCGTAAATTCGCAGTTGGAAGCCAAGTTGGACGGCATCCAATCTGAATTGAATTTATAGGTTAATGAATTACTTTAAAAAGATTCTCCAGTTTGCGAAACCTTACCGCAAATACGGTTTTCTGAATATATTTTTCAATGTTCTTTACGCTTTGTTTAGTGCACTTTCTTTTGCTGCATTGATACCTATGTTGGATGTTTTGTTTAAACCGGAGGACAAGGTTTTTGAAGAGCCTGAATATCTTGGGTTTTCCAATCTTAAGGACTATTTACAGGATTATATCAACTTTAGGGTTACAGCATATTCGGGTGATGACGATATGAAAGGATTGGTTTTGGTCATAGGACTGGTCCTTGTACTTTTCCTTCTAAAAAATGTATTCAATTATTTGGCCATGTACTTCATCACCTTTTTACGAAATGGTGTTTTAAAGGATATTAGAAATAAAATGTACAGAAAGATTGTTGATCTGCCTATTTCTTATTTTTCAGAAAAAAGAAAAGGTGACGTAATTGCCAGGATTACTTCAGACGTGCTTGAAATTCAACATTCGTTTTTATCCGTACTTGAACTGATTGTTCGTGAACCTTTGACCATAGTTTTTACCATATTGATTATGTTCGGCATAAGTACAAAATTGACCATTTTCGTATTTGTGTTTATCCCTATTGCTGGAATGATAATCTCGAGAATAGGCAAATCACTAAAAAAACAATCGGACAAGGTACAAAAAGAACAAGGCGAATTTTTATCCATTGTAGAGGAAACCCTAAGTGGGTTAAGGGTTATAAAGGCCTTCAATTCAGAATCTAGATTTTATCAAACATTTAAAAATTCCACCGATCGTTTTTTTAGATTCTCCAATTCCTTATTGAACAGACAAAATCTGGCTTCCCCAACAGGTGAATTTTTGGGGATTTTAGTTATTGGCGTATTATTATGGTTTGGAGGCAAAATGGTATTGGTTGATGAAACATTGGATGCCTCATCCTTTATAGCATATATGGGATTGGCCTATAATATACTTACTCCTGCCAAGGCCATTAGCAAAGCTTCATACGGTGTGCGCAAAGGAAACGCAGCTGCAGAACGTGTATTGGAGGTTCTTGAATCCCAAAATCCAATATCGGATAGTGAAAACGCTACAGAAAAAACAAGCTTTGCCGACAGCATAGCAATTAACGACGTTTCCTTTAAATATGAACAAGACTACGTTCTAAAGGATTTTAATTTAAAGGTAAAAAAAGGCCAGACCGTGGCATTGGTCGGCCAATCCGGGAGTGGAAAAAGTACGATCGCCAACTTGGTTACACGGTTTTATGATGTTAACGAAGGTGAAATTTTGATTGATGGGACCAACATAAAGGATATTTCAAAAAAATCCCTTCGTGGGTTGATGGGATTGGTCACTCAGGATTCAATACTTTTCAATGATACGGTGAATAACAATATTGCATTGGGCAAAGAAGGTGCTACGGACGAAGAAATCATTGAAGCCGCCAAAGTGGCCAATGCCCATGATTTTATTAAGGATTTGCCCAATGGTTACGACACCAATATTGGGGATAGCGGCAATAAATTGAGTGGAGGTCAAAAACAACGGCTTTCCATAGCTAGGGCCGTATTAAAAAACCCCCCAATCATGATTTTGGACGAAGCCACATCTGCACTGGACACCGAGAGCGAGCGTTTGGTCCAGGATGCCTTGGAGAATATGATGCGAAACAGAACCTCCTTGGTCATCGCGCACAGACTTTCTACAATTCGGAACGCAGATTCCATAGTTGTACTGAACAAAGGAAAAATAGTGGAGCAAGGCACCCATGATGAATTGATGAAGTCTGAAAAAGGATATAAAAAACTGGTGGAAATGCAATCATTTACTGCCTGATTAAACTTTTAGATAAAAACTGAGTCAAAGCACCAAATTGTAAGAACAATTGATTGCTGAAGAAGCATTAGTCAAAGAATTAAAGCAAGAAAGTACCCAGGCAAAGGCCTTTGAGGTGTTGGTCAACACTTACAAAGAACGTTTGTATTGGCATATTCGTAGAATTGTTTTAAACCATGATGATGCCGATGATGTGCTTCAAAATACCTTTATTAAAGTTTATAGAAATATCGGTGGATTTAAAGGGGAAAGTAAATTATATTCTTGGATGTACCGTATAGCCACAAATGAAGCTTTGACGTTTCTAAAACAGAAATCAAAGAAAATGGGCATCAGTGATGAAGCATTAAAGATTTCACTGGTGGAGAACCTACAATCCGATGTTTATTTTGAGGGGGACAAAATACAGTTAAAATTGCAAAAAGCATTGGCCACTCTTCCCGATAAGCAAAAATTGGTCTTTACCATGAAATATTTTCAGGAAATGAAGTATGATGAGATTTCAGAAGTTCTTGAGACATCCGTAGGGGCGTTAAAAGCTTCGTATCATCTAGCGGTCAAGAAGATTCAAACACATCTCACAACAAATTAAACCTTTTAAAGAATTGACTATCAAAACATAAAGATGGACAAAAAGAAAAAAAATACCTTTAACACTCCAGAAGGTTACTTTGAAAGTTTCCATGAGCGACTTATGGATAAAATGCAGGGTCAGGAAATTCGTGATGCGATAGCTATTATTCCAAAAACTGATGGTTTTGGTGTTCCAGATGGGTATTTTGAAAACTTGGATCAAAAAATAATTTCCAAAACAGACCAAAAACAAATTAAGGTCATTCGATTAACGTCCGTTAAAAAATTATATTATAGTGCTGCTGCCATAGCCGCAATATTTATTTTGATATTTGGAATCACATGGAACGATCAACCCCAGCTAAGCTTTGATGATTTGGCCAATGCCGAAATAGATTCTTATTTTAATACTATGGAATTTGGTCTGAGTTCATACGAAATCGCCGAGATAATGGAAGTTGAGGAAATAAGCATGGATGATATATTGGAAACGGAATTGAACGAAGAAAATATCTTGGAATATTTAAATGAAAATGTTGAGGATATTGAAGATTTAAATTTAGAATACAATGATTATGAATAGAAGGTTGCTCATAGTATTTGTTTTTTTAATGGGGATTAATTGGTTTTATGCCCAAAGACCTGCTAAAGACAGGATAAAGGCATTAAAAGTGGCGTACCTGACCGAACAATTGAGTCTGACCAAAGAAGAAGCACAGCAATTTTGGCCTGTTTATAATGAACATGAGGATGCTTTGGAGGATATTCGAAAAAAGGAGCGCCAACAGTTTGGCAGTCGTTTTGAGGACATGTCCAACGTCTCCGAGAACGAGGCCGCTAAAATGATTGATCGATATATAAATCTACAGGCAGAAAAACTCGAAATCGAAAATGAATTTATCAAAGGCTTACAAGGTGTGATTCCGTCAAAAAAAGTGATTCAATTGTTTAGGGCAGAAAACAATTTTAAAAAGCGATTGTTGCAACAATATCGTAAACGCCAGGGAGGCGGATAAAATAAAATGTCTGTGTCATAGAAGGTATTAAAACCACAATCACTGTGTCACAAGAGCCGCGTAACCAAATATCTTGTTTTGTACTTTATTATTTGCTGGTCATTTTTATCAAGATGTCACACCTGACAAATCGCAAAAATCTAATGGCTATTTTTTAATGAAATGCAAGTAGGAGTTTTTCAAAAGTGCCTGCTAATTCACGTTAGACTTGTAGAAATATTCATAACCAACTGATATTCAATCTTGGTAGACAGACTTAACCTGACTGATTCAATAATCATATTTCTAAAAAGCCCCTTCAATTAAACCATTTCACAAGTCTTAAGTCATAGGTTTAGAAATATTAAAGAAATATATTATGAAAACTTTAAAATCTATTTTAATAACCTTATTGATCCTTGGGTCTTTTAGTATGGCAAACGCTCAAAGAACAGTTGTTCGCGTATACCCAAAACATGGTACTGTTGTAAAAACGGTCAATAACCCTAGTGTCGTTGTTCATAATAAGACCAATTTTTACTTTGCTGACGGGGTTTGGTATAGAGCCAGAGGTCGCAATTATGTTGTAGCAGCTGCACCCGTAGGAATTAAAGTAAGAAGGCTGCCAAGAACGCGCAGCGTAGTAGTGGTCAACGGAAGAAGATTGTATAAATATAGAGGGGTATGGTATAAAAGAACAGGCAGAAACTATGTAGTCGTAAATGTATAATTAGTTTGGTTTGGTTAGTTGAAGCGGCGGGGGTAGTTTTATTCCCGCTGTTTTTAATTTGAATGATAATCTCGCAATTTGGTTTTTTCCTGCCGCGTAAGCTATGGAATCGTTCAAAAATCGAATAGTATAAAAACCTTCTTTACTCAAAGATTTCCAGTTTTCCCCTTTGTTCTTTGAATACGAAATCCCCGTAAATCCAACTGCTACAATACCTTTTCCTTCTGAATTTGGTACAAATTGGACACAGCTTTTATATCCCGGTTCTTGGCCATCAGCGATAGTTCGCCAAGTTCTTCCTCCGTCTTCAGTAATTATTTTGTTATTTATGTTTGCTTTGGGTATTGTATAATCACCTCCTATTCCAAACCCTAGATTTTCATCATAAAAATCGATGGAATAAATTCCTTCGGTCTGTTTTTCACTTAAGCTTGGTGTTTTTATGACCGACCATGTTTTTCCTTTATCAGAAGAAAAGTAAATCCTGCCAGAAGTCGTGGCCACCCAAGTTTTATCTCCTATGGTTTCAATATTGGTGTTACTGGCCGCAAACGCGCCTTCACTTTCAATTGCTTTGGGCAACGAACTGCAGGAAAGCTTATTCCAACTTTTACCGCCATCCCTGGTTATAATTATGGATAAACAACCATTCATATTATCACCTACGGCAATTCCTTCCTTATTGTTCCAAAACTTGAGCGCATCGTAAAAAACACCTGCTGCTTCTTCTTTGTAAACTAACTCCATCTGCCCATTTTCACCAGTTTTATACAAAAGTGCCGGGTTAGCGACAGAAAGCATGAAAAAATCTGAATTTGTATGTCCTACTGCTCTAAACTCTGGAAATATGGTGTCAAACTTTTGGACATTAGCACGAACTTTATCCGTATATGTATTTATAGAACCGTACACCCCATTGCTTCCTGCAAATGCTAAAGTTTGCCCATCTAAAAATTCTATGGCCCTTATGCTGACCGAATCTGTATAGATTGTCTTAATTGATACAGATGAGAAGGTTTTTAGTTTTTCTTCGGAAGTACATCCAACTAGTAGTAAAAGGACAAGAATAAATACTGATTTGTACATCATTTCCATTTTTACCAAATGTAATTGGAATCCTATAAGAAACCATACCTTTGCAAATCTTAATTTTTGAGGATGCGCTTACATAGAAATCTTGTCTTTGCCGTAATTGATGCGTTAAATCTCATATTCAACGAAAAGGAATATGCGGATAAGGTCATTGAAAAAGTATTGCGTTATGACAAGCGGTGGGGCGCAAGAGACAGGGGTTTTATTGCAGAAACTACCTATGATATTGTCCGTTGGAAGCGTTTGTACTCTGAAATTGCAGAGGTCCGTGAACCATATTCCAGACCAAATCTATTTCGGTTGTTTACTGTTTGGTGTGTTTTAAAAGGAATTTCAATACCGGATTGGAAGCAATTGGAAACTACTCCGGAACGGCGTATAAAAGGAAGGTTCGATGAGCTTTCAAAAATAAGAAAATTTCGAGAATCCATTCCTGATTGGTTAGATGAATTGGGAGAAAAATCCTTGGGAAACGATTTATGGACCAAAGAGATAGCAGCGCTTAACAAGCAAGCTGAGGTCATACTCAGAACCAACACGCTCAAAATCCAAAAAGCACAGCTTCAAGAATTACTAGCCGATAGTGAAATTGAAACTATTCCTATTGAAGGTTATCCCGATGCATTAAAATTGAAGGAACGCAAAAACGTTTTCACTACCGAAGCTTTTAAGAACGGGTTCTTTGAAGTTCAGGATGCATCCTCTCAACTAGTTGCACCCTTTTTAGAGGTTAAACCGGGACAACGGGTCGTCGATGCCTGTGCAGGTGCTGGAGGTAAAACACTTCACTTGGCTTCACAAATGCAAAACAAAGGTCAATTAATAGCCTTGGATATTTATGAGAGCAAGTTAAAAAAGCTGAAAATCCGTACAAGAAGAAATGGCGTCCACAATGTAGAGACCCGAGCTATCGACTCTACCAAAGTCATTAAAAAATTACATGGTAGTGCTGATAGGGTTTTATTGGATGCTCCCTGCTCGGGCTTAGGAGTAATTCGAAGAAATCCAGATTCCAAATGGAAATTGGAACCTGAGTTTATGGAACGTATAATGGGGGTTCAACAAGATATACTTCAAAACTACAGCAAAATGGTAAAGAAAGGCGGACAAATGGTATATGCCACCTGTTCTGTCCTGCCACAAGAAAATACAAATCAGGTAAAGGCCTTTCTTGATTCTGAAAATGGTTTGGAATTTAAGCTTATCAAAGAGCAAAACATTTATTCGTCAGAAAGTGGCTATGATGGTTTTTATATGGCGTTGATAAAAAAAATATAAGTCATAAAGAAAGCATAAAGTCCTTCTAAAATTTGGAACTTTAAGGAATTCTTTTAAATTGGATAGCTATGATTCAAAAACAAAAAGAAGAAAATCAAGAAATTTTAGAGCAATCCATTTCACATCTCAAATTCAGCGGATTTGAAAATATAAAGGCGGATATGCCAAATTACGAAACCCCAAAAACATTCAAAAGTCAGAGAAGCGGATTAGAAATCACGCCAGACCTTTCAGCAACGAAAAATGGTCGCAAGTATTTTTTTGATATAAGTTTAAAATCGGAAAAGCCTGAAATTTTAAAATCAAAATGGTTATTGCTTGATACTTTTAGCAGATTGAAATCAAACAGGTTCAAAATCATAACGACCAGGGGGCACTTCAAATTTACAGAGGACCTTTTAAAAGAAATAAATTTGAGTCAAAAGGAATTTATCCGTATTTAATTTCACATTAAAATTTACCAATTCTGTTAAAAACCGAGCAATTTAAATGCTCTGTTTCCTCGCGCTTATTTTCGCGTAGGGGTACTACTGCATAGCTCAGAACTTTTAAAATCAATAATCGCATGAAACTTATAAAAATACACCGCAAATCAAAATACGAAAAAAGGTATAGCCGCTCTATGGGCAAGCTTACCACTAAAGTTACATATATTAAAAAATATGTTTTGGGTATCCCGATCCATACATTACACAGATACAGAGAAACCTATTATGGTGAAATTAAAAACTGCTCTGATTGCAATTTAGCAGCATAAATCCATTATAAGAAATTACCTTTTAATTTCTATTTATCAACTGTAGGATATTCAACACCCAATTGTTCCAAATATGAATCATATTTGGTTTCATCATAGTAGTACTTTTCAAGCTGCGTTCTAAATTGCTCTTGTTTATCTTTATTCAGATATGTGGGCGGCATATCATCTGCAGAAATCATCGGCTCGTATTTGGTTTCCTTACTTTGTTCGTTATTGAAATAATCCCAAGCCTGAGTCAATAATTCAGGTTTCAAAAGAAAATCCAATATGGTCATCGCTTCTGCCTTGGCCCCTGCTGTTACACCCTTGTGCGCTATAGGTGTTGCCATTGTAATTGCATTGCTCCAGTGGTGTCCTTGCAGCCCGGGAATATTTGATGGAAATCGCATTGTAACTGTGGGTACCTTCCAAGATATATCGCCGATATCATCAGATCCTCCACTTATAGGTTCTTTTACTGGCAGTCCAATTTCAGATAGTTCTACATCCAAACCTTCAGTCTTTTTTGAATTTACCTTCTTCTGTACTGCCTTTGCCAAAATCTGGTCTTTTTCTGACCAAGAAGGCAGCCCTACTTGTTTAATATTTTTATACATAGTTTCAGCAATAACCTTATTGTAATGTCTGGGCCACGCTGTTCCCAAAACTCTTGAACTCATGGTAGTTCCTGTCATTAAGGCCGCTCCTTTTGCTATATCGTTCGCTTCTGCGTACATTTCCATAATACCCTCGTACTTGATATCCCTAAAATAAAACCAAATAGCAGCTTTTGAAGGGACCACGTTAGGTTGATCACCCGCATCGGTAAAAATGGAATGCGAACGTTTTAATGGGTGCAAATGTTCTCTTTTATAGTTCCATCCAATATTCATCAATTCCGCTGCATCCAGAGCACTTTTTCCACGCCATGGCGAGCCTGCTGAATGGGCCGCTTCACCTTCAAAAAGGTACTCTACGGAAATCAACCCCGTACCACGCGTAGGACCCCAAGACACACTTAAATTACTGCTAACATGCGTGAAAATACACATATCAATAGTATCGAACAGACCATCACGTACGTACCATGCCTTTGCAGCTACCAATTCTTCGGCTATTCCTGGCCATACTACCAATGTTCCACCAATATTTTCACGTTCCATAAGTTGTTTTACCGCCAATGCTGAAGTTATGTTCAGTGGTATTCCTGAATTATGGCCCTCCCCATGGCCGGGAGCTCCTTCCACTATGGGTTTATGGTAGGCAACTCCAGGATATTGTGAAGCCTTGGGAATACAATCCACATCACTGCCCAATGCAATCACAGGTCCGTCGCCATTGCTCCATTTTGCAAACCACGCTGTCGGGATACCCGATATTGAATTTTCTATGGCAAATCCTGCTTCTTTTAAAATACCTGTTAAATATTTGGAAGACTCATATTCCTGAAAACCAAGTTCTGAAAAACTGAAAATCTTGTCCACCATTACTTGGGTCTGCTTTTTATTGGCTTCAACAATTTCAGCGACTTCCGTTTTAAGTTTTTCAATCTGTTTTTTTGAAAATTTCTTTTGTGCGGTGAGTGTTACCACAAAACCAAGGAGGAAAACTCCGGATAGAAAGGGTTTAAGGGATTTCATAAAGGTTGGATTTTTGAATTAGCATTGAAAAAGATACAGAAATACTTTGGAAAAATTGAGATGTAGTTGAAAATATCATTTATTTAATGATACCATACCTTTATTACAAAAAAAACCTGTAGATGTACTCAAAAAAATAGTAGAGACCTAATCCAGATAATTTTAAGTTAGGTATGCTGAAAGTATGACTGCACCATTATTTAAATAGATTTGAAAATATTTTTCAGAAAATATTTTACCAGATTAATTATATCCCTCTCTTCTGAAAGAAAGAATAAACAAATTATAATTACTGTAATAATTGCAATAATAGCAAAGGCCAAGATTGTTTTACCCTGGCGTTTAAATTGGTGGCTTGGTTTTTCTTTCCTTGCGTTTTTCAAAGATAAATAATTGTAAAAATCTTCAAACCTAAGCGGATGGCACAGATAAAAGTTGCTGTTTTGATCAATGTCCATTCTTAATTGACGTGTACTCCTTTCGACTTGAAAGAAAATAGTTTATTATCAACAAGTGATGGTTTAAAACTGTTAAAGAATCAATCAAAAAACACATATAAAACTTGTAAATTTGCATTTTCTTAAACCGTTCAATCAGCAAACTGTATGATTCATTTCTTTGGAGATGTGGCGACAAAAGTATTCGCAGTCCAAACCACTCAAGAAATTGCAATAAAGGACATTGAAAAGCTTACATGGTTGTTTGGCAACCAGCCCAAGATAAATATGGCGTCCCTTGACGCCTTTTTTGTTGGTCCACGTGCTGCAATGATAACTCCCTGGAGTACAAATGCCACAGAAATTACCCAAAACATGGGAATTGAGGACATTCTTAGAATTGAAGAATTTCATACCGTAGAGGAAAAGTATTCTGATTATGATTCCATGCTTTTTCAAAAATACAATGGATTGAGCCAAGATATTTTCACCATTAATATTACTCCAGAGGCTATTTTAGAGATTGATGATATTGCAGGTTATAACACAAAGGAAGGTCTGGCCTTAAATGAAGATGAGGTGGTCTATCTGGAAAACCTATCCCAAAAACTGGGAAGGAAACTTACGGATTCTGAAGTTTTCGGTTTTAGTCAAGTAAACTCGGAGCACTGTCGCCATAAGATTTTCAACGGTACTTTTATAATAGATGGTAAAGAGATGCCATTATCGCTCTTTAAATTAATACGAAAAACATCAGAGAAAAATCCAAACGATATCGTTTCTGCATACAAGGACAATGTTGCGTTTATAAAAGGGCCAAAAGTGATTCAATTTGCGCCAAAAAGTGCTGATATCCCAGATTTTTACGAAGAAGTTGATTTTGAATCCGTCTTGTCCATTAAAGCGGAAACCCATAATTTTCCAACTACTGTAGAACCTTTTAATGGAGCTGCTACGGGCTCTGGAGGTGAAATCAGAGATCGTTTGGCGGGCGGCAAGGGTTCATTGCCACTGGCCGGTACAGCGGTCTACATGACCTCCTATTCTAGATTGGCTGGGGACAGACCGTGGGAAAATGGAATGCAAGAGCGGGAATGGTTATATCAAACTCCCATGGATATTTTGATAAAGGCATCCAATGGCGCTTCAGATTTTGGAAACAAGTTTGGACAACCTTTGATTGCGGGATCCGTACTCACTTTTGAACATCAAGAGGAAGCACGCCGATTAGGTTTTGATAAAGTTATTATGCTCGCTGGAGGTATTGGCTATGGAAAATCTGAGCAAGCCCTAAAGGACACTCCTAAAAAAGGAGATAAAATTGTAATTCTTGGTGGGGATAACTACCGTATTGGAATGGGTGGGGCCGCCGTTTCAAGTGCAGATACTGGAGAGTTCAGTTCGGCTATTGAGTTAAATGCGGTTCAGCGATCCAATCCAGAAATGCAAAAACGAGCCTCAAATGCTATTCGCGGCATGGTGGAGCGTCATGAAAATCCTATTATTTCTATTCATGACCACGGTGCGGGCGGACATCTAAATTGCTTATCAGAATTAGTGGAAGAAACTGGTGGTAAGATAAATACCGATAAACTTCCAATAGGTGACCCCACTTTGTCTGCCAAAGAAATTATTGGAAATGAATCCCAAGAACGAATGGGGTTGGTGATTGGAGAGGAAGACCTGAATTTACTGGATAGAATTGCTAAAAGAGAACGCTCACCAATGTATAATGTAGGTACTGTAACGGGCAACCATCGTTTTACTTTTGAATCTGAAAAAACAGGCAAGAAACCAATGAATCTTGAACTTTCCGATATGTTTGGCAGCTCACCGCAAACCATCATGGACGATAAGACAGTACAGAGGGACTATAATCCCCTCGTCTATTCTTTGGAACATTTTCATGATTATCTGGAACAGGTACTACAATTGGAAGCTGTGGCTTGCAAAGATTGGTTGACAAACAAGGTAGACCGTTGTGTAGGAGGTCGTGTAGCCAAGCAGCAGTGCACCGGTCCATTACAATTGCCCTTGAACAACTGTGGTGTTATGGCTCTGGATTTTAAAGGGAAGGAAGGTATTGCAACCAGTATTGGACATTCCCCTATCTCAGGCTTAATAAATCCTATTGCGGGAAGTAGGAACAGTATTGCCGAGGCATTGACAAACTTGGTCTGGGCACCATTAAAAGATGGCCTTACATCTGTTTCCTTATCCGCAAACTGGATGTGGCCCTGCAAAAATGAAGGCGAAGATGCTAGATTATATGAAGCGGTAAAAGCGGTATCTGAGTTTTCCATCGAATTGGGCATCAATGTCCCCACAGGAAAAGACTCGCTTTCCATGAAACAGAAATACAAAGATGGCGATGTGATTTCACCGGGAACGGTAATTATTTCTGCAGCGGGAAATTGTAACGATATTACCAAAGTTGTGGAACCTGTTCTTCAAAAAAATGGTGGAGCCATTTATTATGTAAATATCTCAAGAGATGGCTTTAAATTAGGGGGTTCCTCTTTTAGCCAAATTTTGAATGAAATTGGCGATGAAACACCTTCAACATTGGATTCTAACTATGTTAAAATTGTTTTCAACACGCTACAGGACTTAATTAAAAAGAATCAAATTCTTGCTGGACATGATATTGCATCCGGAGGCCTAATTACCAGTTTGCTGGAAATGTGTTTCGCTGATAATCAACTGGGTGCTAATTTAGATTTGTCAACACTTGGAGAGGACGATACAATAAAACTATTGTTTTCGGAAAATGTAGGATTGATTTTTCAATCCAAAGACGACACTATTGAAAATACGCTCAAAAATGCAGGTGTCGAATTCAAAAAAATAGGTGCTGTTGTTGAATCGGATATGTTGAGTATTAAAAATAAAGGAATCGAAATTGGTCTTAATATTCCGTCCTTACGTGACACATGGTTTAAGACTTCTTACCTTTTGGATAACAAGCAAACCCAGAATGGTTTGGCGAAGAATAGATTTGATAACTATAAGAATCAACCTTTACGATATATTTTTCCCAAAGATTTTAAAGGCAGTGTTACCTTCGAATCCACTCAAGGAACGAATCCAGTAACTTCTGCTACGCTCGGTCACCGCCCCAAAGCCGCAATTCTGCGCGAAAAAGGAAGTAATTCTGAACGCGAAATGGCCAATGCCATGTATTTGGCAGGTTTTGACGTTAAGGATGTACACATGACCGATTTAATTTCTGGAAGGGAAACATTGAAGGATATTCAATTTATCGGCGCTGTCGGTGGTTTTTCAAATTCTGATGTGCTTGGCAGTGCCAAAGGTTGGGCGGGAGCTTTCAAATACAATGAAAAAGCCAATAAAGCACTTAAAAATTTCTTTGCAAGGCCAGACACGCTATCTGTTGGAATCTGTAACGGATGCCAATTGTTCTTGGAACTGGATATGATCAATCCCGAGTATGGGAAACTAGCCAAAATGACATATAATGATTCGAGCAAACATGAAAGTAATTTCACATCGGTAAAAATTCAGAAGAATCATTCCGTAATGCTATCCTCTTTGGCAGGAACAACTCTAGGCGTTTGGATTTCCCACGGAGAAGGAAAATTCAATCTCCCCTTACCTGAAGATAATTACGATATCGTTGCTAAATATGGATATGAAAATTATCCTGCAAATCCAAACGGAAGTAACTACAATACAGCCATGCTCTGTGATAAAACAGGCCGTCATCTAGTTACTATGCCTCATATAGAGCGCTCTATTTTTCCATGGAACTGGGCGCATTATCCAAAAGACAGAAACGACAAAGTTTCGCCTTGGTTGGAAGCTTTTATAAACGCACGAAAATGGGTAGAAAACGTAAATAATGAACGTTAGACGTGCAAAAAGACAAGA
This sequence comes from Flagellimonas maritima, assembly GCF_003269425.1. Taxonomy (NCBI): domain Bacteria; kingdom Pseudomonadati; phylum Bacteroidota; class Flavobacteriia; order Flavobacteriales; family Flavobacteriaceae; genus Flagellimonas; species Flagellimonas maritima. The sequence continues at coordinate 107,646 of NZ_CP030104.1, forward strand.
TGTAATCGCTATTGTAAAAATGATAGCAAATGATAAGTTAGGAAAGCTCCGTGAAGATTATCAAGATCCGCTTCCCAATACATACTATTTGGCTTTTGATAATATAAACAGCGACCCAAATCAAGAATTGGTCGTTCTTGAAAATGAGAATAAGGAAGTCATCGGGACACTTCAGCTAAGCTTCATTCAATATTTGACCTATAGGGGAGGTATAAGGGCTCAAATTGAAGCCGTTCGCATTCATGAAAATTATCGCGGCAAGGGAATTGGCAAAATTCTTTTTAAGTGGGCAATTGAACGTTCCAGAGAAAATAAAGCCCATGTTGTTCAGCTGACCACTGATAAAAAGCGACCGGATGCACTTAAATTTTATAAATCTTTGGGATTTGAGCCATCACACGAAGGAATGAAGCTACATATATTATAAGATTAGCAATTTTTTTAGATAGTTTTTGAAAAACTCATTTTATAATCCCGCTTCCTTTCCCTATTTTGCAATTACTTTTTAGAAACTTACTATGCAAACAGTTACTAGGCTTTTTGATTTTCCATATTATCAACTGGACAAGTTCCCGCTAGAGAAATCGTTGGTTACCAAATACGACGGTAAATGGGTAGCCACCTCAACAAAAGAATATATTGACAAAGCGAATAAGATTAGCCGTGCGCTATTACGGATGGGCGTCAAACCAAATGATAAAATAGCTATCATATCCATGAACAATAGGACGGAATGGAATATAATGGACATCGGCATTCTCCAGATCGGAGCTCAAAATGTGCCTATTTATCCTACTATCTCTGCAGCAGACTATGAATACGTACTAAATCATTCAGAAGCAAAATATTGTTTTGTTTCATGCGGTGAAGTTTTGGAAAAAGTGCTTGAGGTAACTCCAAAGCTCAAGAAATTAAACGACGTATATTCGTTTGACGACCTAGACAACTGTAAAAGCTGGAAAGAGGTTTTGGAATTGGGCTCAGATGATTCCAACCAAGAAAAAGTTGAAAAACTGAAAGCGGAAGTCAAGCCTGAAGACTTGGCCACTTTAATTTATACATCAGGAACTACGGGGCGTCCAAAAGGTGTCATGTTATCCCATGACAATCTGGTCAGTAACGCCATTGAAAGTTCCAAAAGATTTCCAATTGTGGACGGAGAGACAAAATCTTTAAGCTTTTTACCACTTTGTCATGTTTATGAGCGTATGCTCATTTATTTATATCAGTATAGAGGCGTTACTATTTATTATGCGGAATCACTTGAAACCATTAGCGAGAATCTAAAGGAAACCGCACCTCATGTTATGACGGCCGTACCACGGTTATTGGAAAAAGTATATGACAAAATCATTGCCAAGGGTACAGAACTCAGTGGTATAAAAAAGAACCTTTTCTTTTGGGCCGTTGACATCGGTCTACAATATGAGCCGTATGGAAAAAATGGGTGGTTGTACGAACAAAAATTGGCATTGGCCAGAAAATTGATTTTTAGTAAATGGAAAGAAGGATTAGGTGGCAACTTAAGGGTAATTGCATCCGGGAGCGCAGCATTGCAACCCAGATTGGCACGTATATTCAATGCAGCCGAAATGGGTGTTATGGAAGGATATGGTCTTACCGAGACCTCCCCTGTTGTTTCAGTGAACGATATGCGAAACAATGGTTTTAGAATTGGTACCGTAGGAATCCCTATAGATCGAACAGAAGTAAAGATTGCCGACGATGGCGAAATATGTATAAAAGGACCACAGGTTATGATGGGATATTATAAGGACCCTGAAAAAACCGCAGAAGTAATCAAGGACGGATATTTCCATACGGGCGACATAGGCGAATTGGATGCTGATGGCTTCTTGAAGATTACCGACCGTAAAAAAGAAATGTTCAAAACATCAGGCGGAAAATATGTTGCTCCGCAGTTGTTGGAAAATCGTTTTAAACAATCCCGCTTTATTGAACAAATTATGGTTGTTGGTGAGGGTGAGAAAATGCCTGCAGCTTTAATTCAGCCAAACTTTGAATTTCTATACGAATGGGCAAAACGTCATAATATTACGCTAGGCGAAAACTCGGATATCATTTTAAATGATAAAGTAATCTCTAGAATACAGGAGGAAGTAGATCTTGCCAACGAAGACTTTGCAAAATGGGAAAAAGTAAAACAGTTTAGATTGACGCCAGATACTTGGAGCATTGATGACGGGCATATGACACCTACCATGAAATTGAGAAGAAAAATCATTAAAGAGAAGTACAAGGATTTATACAACAGTATTTACGGATACTAAATAGTAAATGGAAGAATCCAAAACTTAATACATAAGCCTGCACAAACTGTAGGCTTTTTTATTTTACTACGACATATAAATTATAATTTATTATGCATGCATAATAAATTTTCCTATATTTGAAAGCACCAAACCTCAATTATGAAAGAATTAACTATTGACTACGCCCTAAGGGCTACTTGGCAGGCAGTAGCAAGAATGTACAATGAAGAGGCAAAAAGTTATGGACTTACCATGGCCATCGGTTTCACCTTATTGAGCATTGACCCCAAAAAAGGAACGCCAAGCACTGCTTTGGGGCCGAAAATGGGAATGGAAGCAACCAGTTTGTCCAGAATTTTAAAGAGTATTGAGGAAAAAGGATATATCCAACGTAGACCAAACCCAAAAGATGGAAGAGGTGTACTTATTCATTTAACGGCTTTGGGATTGGAAAAAAGAAGAGATTCCAAGGATGTGGTACTGCGTTTTAACGATGTGGTAAAAGAACATGTTTCCGATGAAGATTTGTTGAGTTTTTTTAAGACCACGGAAGTCATCAACAAACTCATTTCAGATAAAAAAATATATATAAAAACAACAACTTAATTCTAATTCTTAAATGAAAAGGCATATCAATAAAGTTGCCGTTATAGGGTCTGGTATTATGGGAAGCGGTATCGCTTGCCACTTTGCAAATATTGGGGTCGAGGTTTTATTATTGGACATAGTTCCCCGAGAACTCAACGATAAAGAAAAAGCAAAGGGTTTGACCCTATCGGACAAAATCGTTCGCAATAGAATCGTAAACGATTCTTTGGCTGCGGCTCTCAAGTCTAAACCATCCCCAATCTATCATCAAAAATTCGCCAATAGGATAACTACCGGTAATTTGGAAGACGATATTTCAAAAGTTGGTAAGGTGGATTGGATTATTGAGGTGGTCGTTGAGCGATTGGATATTAAAAAACAAGTATTTGAAAATCTCGAAAAATACAGAAAAGAGGGTACGTTGATCACTTCAAACACTTCCGGCATCCCCATAAAGTTTATGAGTGATGGAAGAAGTGACGATTTTAAGGAACACTTTTGTGGTACGCACTTCTTTAACCCTGCCCGTTACCTCAAACTTTTTGAAATTATTCCCGGTCCTGAAACTTCTCCAGAGGTTTTGGATTTTTTGAACAGCTATGGAGAACAATATTTAGGGAAAACTTCGGTCATAGCCAAGGATACGCCTGCCTTTATCGGTAATCGAATAGGTATTTTCAGTATTCAGAGTTTGTTCCATATGGTAAAGGATATGGGAATGACCGTTGAAGAAGTGGACAAACTTACAGGTCCCGTCATCGGCAGACCAAAATCCGCAACCTTTAGAACTGTAGATGTTGTCGGGTTGGATACCTTGGTACATGTTGCCAATGGAATCCATGAGAACTGTAAGGACGATGAGCGATTGGAATTGTTCAAACTGCCCGATTTCATCAATACCATGATGGAAAACAAATGGCTGGGAAGCAAGTCGGGACAAGGTTTTTACAAAAAGGTAAAAGACGATAAGGGCAAGAGCGAAATCCTCACCTTGGATTTGGAAACCATGGAGTATCGATCCAAAAAAAGTGCAAAATTCGCTACACTTGAACTTACAAAAACCATAGATAAAGTCGTTGACCGATTTTCGGTTCTAACTGCTGGAAAAGACAAAGCAGGTGAATTCTACAGAAAAAGTTTTGGCGCCTTATTCGCGTACGTCTCCCACAGAATTCCTGAAATTTCCGATGAGCTCTACAAAATAGATGACGCTATGAAAGCAGGATTCGGTTGGGAACACGGACCTTTCCAGATTTGGGACGCCGTAGGTTTGGATAAAGGTTTGGAATTTGCAAAAGCCGAAGGTTTGGAAGTTTCTTCTTGGGTAACGAAGATGAAAGAAGCTGGAATTGAAACTTTTTACTCGGTAAAGGATGGGGCCACCTATTTCTACGATATCCCGAAAAAAGCCATGGAGAAAATCCCGGGACAGGATGCATTTATCATTCTTGATAATATTAGAAAATCAAACGAAGTATTCAAAAATAGTGGCGTAGTAGTTGAGGACTTAGGAGACGGTATTCTAAATGTAGAGTTCCAATCCAAAATGAATACTATTGGTGGTGATGTGCTTTCAGGATTGAACAAAGCTATCGATATTGCCGAAAAGGATTTTCAAGGGTTGATTGTTGGTAATCAAGCTGCAAACTTCTCGGTAGGCGCCAATATTGGAATGATCTTCATGATGGCCGTTGAACAGGAATACGATGAGCTGAACATGGCTATTAAAATGTTCCAGGATTCCATGATGCGTATGCGCTATTCTTCAATTCCTACAATTTCAGCTCCGCATGGGATGTGTTTGGGCGGAGGATGTGAACTTTCCATGCATGCCGACAAGGTCGTTGCAGCTGCAGAAACCTACATAGGCTTGGTGGAATTCGGTGTTGGTGTCATTCCAGGTGGTGGTGGATCCAAAGAAATGGCGTTACGGGCATCCGACACATTCCGGAAAAATGATGTTGAGCTCAATGTACTTCAAGAGTATTTCTTGACCATTGGTATGGCAAAAGTATCTACTTCGGCATATGAGGCATTTGATTTAGGTATTTTACAAAAGGGCAAAGATGTAGTTGTGGTCAATAAAGACCGACAAATTGCTACGGCCAAAGCACACGCTAGATTAATGGCAGAAGCTGGCTACACAAAACCCCCTAAACGGAAAGATGTAAAAGTACTCGGTAAGCAAGCGTTAGGAATGTTTTTAGTAGGGACAGACTCCATGGAAGCTGGGCATTATATCTCCGAACATGATAAAAAAATTGCCGATAAGTTGGCTTATGTAATGGCCGGTGGTGATTTGTCCGAAGCCAGTTATGTTTCCGAGCAATATCTTTTGGATCTGGAGCGGGAGGCCTTTTTATCCCTTTGTACCGAAAGAAAAACATTGGAACGCATACAGCACATGTTGAAAACAGGGAAACCGTTACGAAACTAGGAGTTTCTTAGTATTGAGTATTTAGCATATAGTATTTAGAAAATGCATAAAGTAGAAGATTTGAAGATTTGGAACAAAGCCATGAACTTGACAAAACAAATTTATTTGTTGGCTACCAAATTACCGTTAGAAGAAAGGTTCGGTCTTGCGTCACAGATAAAAAGGTGCGCTGTATCCATTCCTTCCAATATTGCCGAAGGAGCAGGAAGAAATTCTAAAAAAGAATTTAAGCATTTTTTAGGTATTGCTAACGGCTCATCCTATGAACTTCATACGCAGCTAACGCTTTTAATTGATTTAAACCTAATTTCAGAAAATAAAATAAAGCCCATAAAAGAATTGTGCGTTGAGATTCAAAAAATGAATTATAGCCTTCAAAAATCATTGGTAAACAAAGAACTCAATACTCAATACTAAAATCTAGTATCTAAAAAATGAAAACAGCATACATAGTAAAAGCATACAGAACAGCGGTTGGCAAAGCGCCCAAAGGACTGTTCCGATTTAAAAGACCGGACGAACTGGCAGCAGAGACCATTGAATATATGATGAAGGAACTGCCGAATCTCGATAAAAAAAGAATCGATGATGTAATTGTAGGCAATGCCATGCCAGAAGCGGAACAAGGATTGAACATGGCACGTTTGATTTCGTTGATGGGTTTGAATGTCGACGATGTGCCAGGCGTTACCGTGAACAGGTATTGCGCATCGGGGCTGGAAACCATTGGAATCGCTACGGCTAAAATTCAATCTGGAATGGCAGACTGTATTATTGCCGGCGGCTCGGAAAGTATGAGTTACATTCCTATGGGAGGATATAAACCTACTCCCGACTATGCAACTGCCAAAGAAGGTAACGAAGATTATTACTGGGGTATGGGTCTTACTGCGGAAGCAGTGGCACAACAATTCAAGGTTTCTAGGGAAGATCAGGACGTTTTTGCCTACAGCTCTCATATGAAAGCGTTAAAGGCCCAAGAGGAAAACCGATTTCAAGACCAAATCGTCCCTATAGACGTGGAGCATACCTTTGTAAACGAAGCTGGAAAGAAAGAGACCAAGACCTATACCGTAAATAAGGACGAAGGTCCAAGAAAGGGAACCAATATTCCTACGTTGAACAAATTGCGTCCAGTTTTCGCAGCTGGTGGAAGCGTAACAGCAGGTAATTCTTCCCAAATGAGCGACGGTGCAGCTTTTGTCATGGTGATGAGTGAAGAAATGGTAAAAGAACTAAACCTCGAACCTATTGCACGCCTCGTAAATTATGCCGCTGCCGGTGTAGAGCCCCGCATTATGGGAATTGGTCCGGTAAAAGCGATTCCAAAAGCATTAAAACAAGCTGGAATGAAACAGGATGAGATAGAACTTATAGAATTGAACGAAGCATTCGCATCCCAATCATTGGCAGTAATCCGTGAACTGGGTCTAAACCAAGAAATCGTGAACGTAAACGGAGGTGCAATCGCCTTGGGGCATCCCTTGGGATGTACTGGTGCAAAGCTTTCCGTGCAGTTGTTCGATGAAATGCGCAAACGCAATATGAAAGGAAAATACGGGATGGTCACCATGTGTGTAGGAACTGGACAAGGTGCAGCGGGGATTTATGAATTTTTATCATAAGAAACAAGATATCTAGATTCAGGAATCAGGACGATAATGCATAATTTCAAAAAATTAAAAATCTGGGAAGATAGTATGGACTTGGTTTCAGAATCCTACAATACCACCAAGACCTTTCCTGATTTTGAAAAATTTGGATTGGCCAGTCAAACGAATAGATGTGTGACTTCAATTCCATCAAACATTGCGGAAGGTTCCAGTAAAAGCTCCGATAAGCATTTCAAAAATTACTTGGAAATTAGTTTGGGCTCCGCTTTTGAATGGGAAACACAATTGATAATTGCCCATAATGAAAAGTATATATCAGCAGAAACATTTAAGAAATTAGAACAAAAAATAAAACAATTACAAAAAATGATTTCAAGTTTTCAACTCAGTTTAGGCAAGTAAATCTTGGCTCTTGATTCTTGACTCTATTAATCTAAAAAACTATGGAAATAAAAGAAAAAGAAATCCTCAGAGGTGGCCAGTTTTTGGTAAAAGAGACCGATTGTGAAGATATTTTCACCCTTGAAGACTTAGACGAGGAACAGAAAATGATGCGTGAAAGTACCAAGGAGTTTGTAGACAGAGAACTATGGGCGCATTGGGAACGATTTGAGAAAAAAGACTATGCCTACACCGAAGAAACCATGCGCAAAGCTGGCGAACTTGGTCTTTTGAGTGTAGCCGTACCAGAATCTTATGGCGGCATGGGAATGGGATTTGTCTCCACGATGTTGGTCTGCGATTACATTTCTGGTGCAACAGGTTCGTTCAGTACCGCATTTGGGGCACATACGGGAATTGGGACTATGCCCATTACCCTTTACGGAACCGAAGAACAAAAACAAAAATATGTACCAAAATTGGCTTCTGGCGAATGGTTTGGAGCCTATTGCCTAACTGAACCCGGTGCAGGTTCCGATGCAAACTCGGGCAAGACCAAGGCCGTTCTATCAGAAGATGGAAAACATTATAGCATCACCGGACAGAAAATGTGGATTTCAAATGCGGGCTTCTGTAATGTTTTCATCGTTTTTGCGAGAATCGAAGATGATAAAAACATTACAGGATTTATTGTAGAAAATAACCCAGAAAACGGCATCACACTTGGCGATGAAGAAAAGAAATTGGGCATCCACTCCTCCTCTACCCGACAAGTATTCTTCAATGAGACCAAAGTACCTGTTGAAAACATGCTATCGGAAAGAGGAAACGGATTTAAAATAGCGATGAACGCCCTGAATGTTGGTCGTATCAAATTGGCAGCAGCTTGTTTGGAAGCGCAGCGACGGGTAATCAATGAAGCTACAAAATATGCGAACGAGCGTATTCAGTTCAAAACACCGATTATCAACTTTGGGGCCATAAAAGCAAAAATCGCCGATATGGCGACCAATGCGTATGTTGACGAAGCGGCATGTTACCGTGCAGCAAAAAATATCGAGGACAGAATCGCTATTCGTGAAGCTGAAGGCAATTCACATCAAGAAGCTGAATTAAAAGGCGTTGAAGAATATGCTATAGAATGTTCCATTTTGAAGGTAGCCGTTTCTGAGCATGTTCAACATACGACCGATGAAGGCATCCAAGTTTTTGGAGGAATGGGCTTCAGCGCAGATACGCCAATGGAATCGGCTTGGAGAGATGCCCGTATTTCGCGTATTTATGAAGGAACCAACGAAATCAACCGAATGTTGGCCGTGGGCATGTTGGTCAAAAAAGCGATGAAGGGTCATGTGGACTTGCTTGGCCCAGCAACTGCAGTAGGGGAAGAATTAATGGGAATCCCTTCGTTTGATACACCAGATTTCTCTGAACTCTTTGCAGAAGAAAAAGACTTGGTCGCACGATTAAAAAAGGTCTTTTTAATGGTAGCTGGCAGTGCGGTGCAGAAATTCGGTACCGAATTGGAAGAACATCAAATGGTCTTGATGTCCGCATCAGATATTCTAATTCAAGTATATCTGGCGGAATCTGCCATTCTAAGAACCGAGAAGAATGCCAAACGTTTTGGCGAACAATCGCAAGCTGCCCAAATAGCAATGTCAAAACTATATTTATATAGGGCTGTTGACGTTGTTTCACAAAAAGGAAAAGAAGCTATTGTTTCGTTTGCGGAAGGTGATGAACAGCGCATGATGCTTATGGGATTAAAACGCTTTACAAAATATACAAATCAACCCAATGTCGTGGCACTGCGCACAGAAATTGCGGACAAGGTCGCTGCGGATAACGGGTATACCTTTGACTAATTCAAATAATGCGAGACAAAGCTGATTTTGAAGGCCGCTCTTAAAAAGAGCGGTTTTTTTTGTATCCAATTTTGACACCATCATTAGAGGATATAACTTTATCCTATGGATAATAAAATATTGAGTTCTCTATATGCCCAAGATAATTTTAGAAGGTTGGGAAAACAATTAATAGATGTATTGACAGATCATATACAAAATACTACACAGGAAATTAATAAAAAAACCATTCAATGGAACGAGCCCGAAAACGAGCTCGATTTCTGGAAAGATTTTTTTGAAAACGGAACTGACGATGACTTTTTTAATCAAATACTAAAAAGGACCACCCATACCCATAATCCAAAATATGTGGGTCATCAGGTTGGAGTAACAGCTCCAATTACAGTTTTTACGGGAATGCTCAGCAATTTGTTGAACAACGGCATGGCAGTCTACGAAATGGGCATGGCACCAAATGCCATTGAGCGTATTGTTATAGAAAAGTTGTGCGAAACCATTGGATATAATTCCAAATCAGGTGGTTTTTTAACTTCTGGAGGTACACTGGCAAATCTCACCGCTTTACTCTCAGCAAGAAAGGCCAAAGTTGAACATGATATATGGAACGAAGGACATAATGAACCATTGGGAATCATGGTCTGTGAAGAAGCACATTACTGTGTAGACAGAGCGGCAAAGATTATGGGGTTAGGAGAAAAAGGGATTATAAAAATTCCTGCCGATGAAAATTTTGCCATGGATATTCAACAATTGGAGACTTATTATCAAGAAAGTATTTCCAAAGGTCTGAAAATTTTTGCCATTGTGGGCAGTGCCCCTTCCACAGCTACAGGAGCTTATGACAATTTGGAAGCCATAAACAAATTTGCACAAATGTATAATCTTTGGTTTCACGTGGATGGAGCACATGGTGGAGCAGCTATATTTTCGGAAAAATATAAGTATTTGCTCAAGGGCGCGGAAAAAGCCGATTCTATGGTGATCGATGGTCATAAAATGATGATGATGCCTACAATAACCACAGCTTTATTGTTTAAAAATAAAAATCACTCAAATCATACCTTCAGTCAAAAAGCAGATTATCTTTTAAACGATACGGAGGAAGACGAGTGGTACAATAGTGGACGAAGAACTTTTGAGTGTACTAAAAACATGATGTGTATGCATTGGTTCATTCTTTTGAAAATGTATGGTCAAAAGGCATTTAATGTCTATGTGACCCGTCAATACGATTTGGCACGGGATTTTGCCAAAATTATTTCAAAAGAACCCAACTTTGAAATTGCAACAGAACCTATGTCGAATATTTTATGTTTCAGATATTTAAAGGACAATCTTTCTTTGGAAGAATTGAATCATTTGAATCAATCCATCCGTAGGCAATTGTTGGAAGACGGTGAATTTTATTTAGTTCAGACCAAGTTAAACGGAGTTCACTACTTAAGGACCACCTTGATGAATCCTTTTACGACCATAGACCATCTAAAACTTCTTCTAGAAAAAATTAAAAAAGGTATTGCTGAACTACTATCAAAAAAAGATTAACCAATAGACTCCAAAATTTTCTCTTCGCTTTTCTTTCTGGAAAAATTAATGGCACATTCTATTAAAGCTAAATGTGAATAGGCTTGTGGAAAATTGCCCAGCAATCGTTTTGTTTTAAAATCAATATCCTCACTAAAAAGCCCCAGATGATTACTGTATCCAAGCAAGCGCTCAAAATGTGCCAATGCTTTCTCCTCCTCCCCTATTTTAAAGAGGCTATTGATAAACCAAAACGTACAAATGGTAAACGATGATGACGGCAGCCCAAAATCATCTTCGTTTTTATATCGATATAACAAACCGTCATTACTTAAGTTATCTTCTATCGCTTTGACAGTACTAACAAACTTTGGGTCTTTTGCATGAATAAAGCCATAAGATTCCATTAATAATACTGATGCATCAAGATATTCGGAACCATAAGATTGCACAAAAGCATTTATGTTACTGTTCCAGGCATTTTCGTGAATGTCCTCCTTCATTTCCTGTTCAAGAGCGGTCCATTTTTCAATTTTTCTAGTTTTTCCAAAAATCTTGGCAACCTTTATGGCCCTATCCATGGCAACCCAGCAAAGAACTTTTGAGAAGGTAAAATGCCTGTCCTCCCCTCTAAATTCCCAGATACCTTTGTCAGGTTCGCGCCAGTGTTTGCTTACTATCCAAACTATGCCCTTGGTGATGCTCCATAATTCTTCCCCATTTTCTATATCGTTACTGAATTTGGCCAGCTGCTCATAAATAACATCCATTAAAATGCCGTAAATATCATTCTGCTTCTGTTTATAAGCGGCATTTCCAATCCTTACGGGCTTAGAGCCTTTGTAACCATCTAAATGGTCCAGAGTTTTTTCGGTGAGGTTTTTTTCTTTGTTGATACCATACATGATCTGGAGTTTTTCATCCTTATCGGGCATTAAATCGATTATAAACTGCAGATACCGTCTGGCGGAATTCTTGTGGCCAAGCTCAGAAACAACTTTAATGACCATTGATGCATCCCTAATCCAACAAAACCTATAATCCCAATTACGAACCTCCCCAATGGTTTCTGGCAAAGATGTTGTCGCAGCAGCAAGTACGGCACCTGTTTTATCGTAGGTAAGCATCTTTAAAGTAATGGCACTGCGAACAATCTCTTTGTTGAACTGTCTGTAGGTGGGTGTTCTATCTGCCCAATCCAGCCAGTATGTTTTGGTACGTTCTAATTCCAAAGACATTTTCTCAGTTGTCGGTTTCAAAATCTTTTCATTATAGCATATTAAAAAGAACCCATCTTCTTTAAGCGTCATCTCACTTCCGTTTAAAACTTCAATTTTATTGAAAGAAGTATAAAGAAAGAGCGTGTCAAACTTCTTTTTGCTCGTGAGACTAACAATGAAATTTGTTTTGGCATGATTTGTAGTTTGGCCCTGCGCATATTCCAGCTTTGGGTCATAGAAAACAGTCAATTTAGGACGACCGGAAATATATTTTATATAGCGTACAATTTCTGGCGGGGCATTGTATTTGCCTGTAAGTTTGTAATAACGAGGCATAAAGTCATGCACTTCAAAAGTGTTTTCTCCATCGGAATATCGTGTAACCAATATCGCGGTGTTGTTATGGTATTTTTGATGTATTTCGTAATCAGGTCCAGCTGTTATTTCAAAACTGCCCCCTTTCTTTTCATCCAAAAGTTTAGCAAATATTGAGGTTGAGTCAAATTGCGGCAAACAGCACCAATCCAAAGAGCCATTTTTTGAAATTAGAGCGGCGCTTCTGCAATTTCCTATTATTCCGTAGTCGAGATTATCCATATATTAAATATCTTCCAAAAGAAGTCTTTTCAAATTGTTTTTACGGTTCAATTTGTCGAAATTTAAAGAAATTAAATAGTAAAACACGGCAAACGTATTCATTTTATGGGCAAAACTATCATAATCTCAAATCGACTACCAGTTCAATTACAAATTAGCAATGGAACTATCGATGCGATACCAAGTGTTGGGGGCTTGGCAACTGGTATGAAGTCCGTCCATAGTGGTGGCGAAAGTCTATGGGTCGGGTGGTCTGGGCTTACTGATGAAGAAACACCCGCAGCCCTAGAGAATGAAATAGATGTTGCCCTGAAAAAGCATGGGTGTGCCAAAATAAAACTCACAGAAAAAGAGATTGAAGGATTTTATTTTGGATTTAGCAATCGTACGGTTTGGCCTTTGTTTCATTATTTTTCCGAGTATACGGAGTTTGAGCTTGAATTTTGGAATACCTATAAAGCCGTAAACCAAAAATTTGCCGATGCAATCATAGAAAAATCACATGACAACGATACTATCTGGGTACATGACTATCAATTAATGTTGGTACCACAGATGGTCAGGGAAAAACGCCCGAATACTTCAATAGGTTTCTTCTTGCATATTCCTTTCCCTTCCTATGAAATTTTTAGAACACTTCCTTGGCGTGAAGAAGTTTTGGAAGGTTTATTGGGTTCGGACTTAATAGGCTTTCATACCTATGATTATGAAAGACATTTTTTAAGTTCTGTAAGGAGGCTTCTCGGCCTGGATGTCAGTTTTAACGATGTTTATTTGGAAAATAGGGTTATAAAAGTAGATTCTTTCCCTATGGGAATCGATTATAAAAAATTTGCAAGTGCTGCCAAAAAACATGATTCCAATGGCAAGGATTCCGATTTACAAATAAAATTAAACAGTCACAAACAGTCAGCTCCCGGCACCAAACTTATTCTATCCATAGACCGTTTGGATTATAGTAAAGGTATTGCGAAGCGTATAAATGCATTTGAATATTTCCTGAACAAATACCCGGAATACAAAGAAAAAGTACGTCTTATTATTTTGGCCGTGCCCTCAAGATCCAATGTGCCACAGTACCAATTGCTCAAAAGGGAAATCGATGAACTCGTAGGTAGAATCAATGGCGAGCTATCCACCGTCAATTGGACACCAATTTGGTATTTCTATCGCTCTTTGCCCTTTGAAAATCTTATAGACCTATATACCTCCAGTGACATTGCATGGCTCACACCGCTCAGGGACGGAATGAATTTGGTTGCAAAGGAATATATCGCCACCCGTACCGATAAAACAGGAGTTCTGATATTGAGTGAAATGGCAGGATCTGCCAATGAAATGAACGAGGCACTGCTTATCAACCCCAATAATTTTGAAGAACAGGCAGATACGCTCAAAACTGCGATTACAATGCCTGAAGAGGAACAAATATCCCGTAATACATTTTTGCAGAAACGGTTGGAACGCTATAATGTTGAGGTTTGGGCCAATGAGTTTATGGGAGCCCTCAATAGAAAGAGCGAAGAAAACGAACCTTTTATTTCTCAAAAAATAACTGATACTATTCTTGAAGAAATCCAAGAAAAATACGCAAAAGCGAAAAAAAGACTTTTGTTCTTGGATTATGATGGTACACTTGTAGGATTTCATAAAGACCCACAAAAGGCATCACCGGATGATGAATTGTATTCACTTTTAGATAAACTTCACTCACAGGAAAACACGACACTGTTCCTGATCAGCGGTAGGGACAAACAAACGTTCACGAAGTGGTTTTTGGACAAAAAATATAATATGATCGTAGAGCATGGGGTCTGGATTTCAACCAACGGTGAAGAATTTAAATTATTGGAAAAAGTAAAAGGAGAATGGATGGAAAAAATAAGACCTGTGCTGGAATCCTTTGTTGATAGAACCCCTGGCTCCTTTATAGAAGAAAAGAATTATTCGTTGGCGTGGCATTATAGAAACACAGATCCTGATTTTGGGGCAAAAAGAGCCACAGAACTCAATACCGTGCTGACCAGTCTTATAGGAAATGATGATATTAGCGTATTGAACGGAAACAAGGTCATGGAAGTAAAGAGCAGTAACGTAAATAAAGGAAGGGCATCCGTACGCATGCTGGGCGAAGACGACTATGATTTTGTTTTTGCCATTGGCGATGATTGGACCGATGAATTCATGTTCCAGGAACTTCCAAAATCTTCTATAACGGTAAAAGTTGGGCTTAAAAAAACCCAGGCTAAATATCATGTGGTAAATACCAAAAAGGTTAGGGATTTATTAAAGTTATTTGCTTAAAAATGAATCGGATATTTTTTTTTACATTAGTTCTTTTTGCTTCGATCTGTATACAGGGCCAGGTAAACACCGATGTTTATCTTTTTGACCTTAAACTTGAGGGAGGCAACATAATGCTCTCCAATCCAAAGAATATTTCGAACAATGAAGGATATGACAATCAACCTTCATTTTTGAATGACAGGACCGTTTTATTTTCTTCGACCAGAAATAATCAGACAGACATTTTAAGATTCAATATTGAGGCAGGAAGCACAACTTCATGGATAACCAATACGCCAAAGGGCAGTGAATACTCTCCCCTGAAAATTCCCAATAAAAATGCTGTTTCTGCAATTCGGTTGGATTTGGATGGACTGCAACGGTTATATCAATACGATATCGATAAAGGAAATTCAAAACAGCTTCTGGAGGACTTGAAAGTTGGCTATCATGTATGGTACAACGACCATATTTTGGTTTCATCGGTTTTGGTGAAAGACCGTATGGATTTGGTAGTTAGCAATTTAAGGGACAGTACAAACTACACATTTCAAAAAAATGTAGGACGAAGTCTATGGAAAATTCCCGACTCCGATTTAATCAGCTATATCAGTAAAGAGCAAGATGTTTGGCAGATAAAATCCTTGGACCCAATTTCCGGAGCTACAAAAAAAATCGCGGACACTTATAAAAATGCAGAAGATATGTGTTGGTTGAACAATAGCATAATCTTAACCGGTTCGCAGAAATCAATCATGAAATTTGATACCACATTGGATATTGAATGGAACCCCGTAATCACTTTTAAGCAGGATGAAATCAATAATATCTCACGTATTGCGGTGAACCCGAGTGGAAATCGTCTGGCTTTTGTAGCTGAAGAATCCCCAACGGTTATTGTTCAAAAACAAGTAGAAGCATTCAACAAAAGGGATTTAAAAGCTTTCGTTTCATGTTACAGAAACAATGTTTTAGTACAGCGCTTTCCGAATGATACCATGTATGTAGGCAGAGTGGACATGACGGCAAATTATCGCCGTTTTTATGAAAATACAAAAGAAGCCAAGGTAGAAGTCACCAACAGAATACGCCTACGGAACAAGGTTATTGATGAAGAAACCAGTACGGTCAACGGTAGAAAAGGACATCAAGTTGCTTTGTATGAAATTAAAAATGGTTTGATTGCATCAATGACCTTCATTTTTCCGGAATGGGTGACAGAAGATGCAGAATCCATAGTCAATGAACAGTTAAAGGCATATAACAATAAGGACTTAGACGCTTTTATGGGTGCTTTTAGCGAAGATGTGGAACTTTTTACTTTTCCCAATAAACTGGATATAAAAGGTCAGGCACAGCTGCGCAAATCATATAGTTCGCTTTTTGAAAAGACCCCAGATTTACATTGCGATATAAAAAATAGAATCGTCATTGGCAATAAAGTAATAGACGAAGAATATATCACTGCAAACGGTTCAAAATTTAGTGCAGTGGCCATTTATGAAGTCAAGAACGGTAAAATTTCCAAAGTCACTTTTTTACAATAAAATACATCAACCCAACACATGCTTAATATGAAACACACACTTCCGATCCTACTATTTATTTTTGCTTTCCCACTATTTGCCCAAACAGATGCAAGAATCTACGACATCATAAATAAAGTTTCCGCAGAACGAATAAAAAATGATGTAACTACCCTTGTAAATTTTGGAACAAGGCATACCCTGAGCGATACAATTTCCGAAACTCGAGGTATAGGAGCAGCCAGAAGGTGGATAAAATCCGAATTCGAAAGAACTTCGACCGATTGTAATGCTTGCCTCGAGGTTTTTTATCAAAAGGACATGGTCAAAAAAGGAGATGGTCAACGAATCACAAAAGATGTTTGGGTGGTAAACGTAGTCGCCATTCAACGTGGCACCAAGTACCCCAATCGTTTTATCATTATGAGCGGTGATATCGATTCCAGGGTAAGCGACCCCGTGGATTATACGTCTAAATCGCCAGGGGCTAACGATAATGCAAGCGGTATGGCAGGAACTATTGAAGCTGCCCGTGTACTATCAAAATACAAATTTGAAAGCAGTATCATTTATGTGGGATTGTCAGGGGAAGAACAAGGTTTGTACGGAGGCAAAGGATTGGCCGCGTACGCAAAAGAGAAAGGGTGGGACATTGTTGGAATCCTGAACAACGACATGATCGGTAACATTACGGGAGTAGACGGAGTGGTAAGCAACCGCGATTTTAGAATTTTTTCAGAACCTGTACCCCCTACGGAAACTGAAGAGCAAAGAAGGGCAAGACGTTTTTATGGAGGAGAAGTAGATGGTATCTCTCGTCAATTGGCGAGATATGTGCACAAGACCACAAAAACCTATATGCCAGAAATGAATCCAATGATGATTTACCGCTTGGATAGATTTGGAAGGGGCGGACACCACAGACCTTTTAATGATGCTGGTTTTGCGGGAATACGAATTATGGAGGCCCATGAAAACTATACGCAACAACACCAAGATATCCGATTGGAGGATGGTATTGCCTACGGAGATGTATTGGAACATGTAAATTTTGAATATGCCAAAAAACTTACGGCTGTCAACGCCATCAATTTAGCATCCATAGCATGGGCGCCACCAGCACCCACTACAGTCGAAATTGGTGGTATTGTAGAACCATCGGCAAAGTTAAAATGGAACAAGGTTGAAGGTGCGGTAGGGTATAAAATCTACTGGAGGGATACCACCTCCCCTACCTGGGACAACTACAGATATGTGACTGACACTACGGAACATACTTTGAATGGCATTGTTATTGACAACTACTTTTTTGGGGTTGCCGCTGTTGGAAAAGATGGTCATGAAAGCCCTGTGACTTTTCCCAATGCGGTTTTTAGATAGCTATGAACTTAAATTCAATTATTGTCATACTGTGCTTGCCAAATGATTATTAAAAATTTTAGGATGATTAAAATAACGCAGAACTGTTTACTGATATTATTAGTGCTAAGCTTTGTATCAGTTGCCCATAGCCAAAACTTTACCAAAAGTGATACGCTCAGAGGAAGTATAACCCCTGAAAGGGTCTGGTGGGATTTAAACTATTATGACCTAAACATTAAAGTACAACCTGATAAGGAATTTATTGCAGGTTACAACATCATTGGATATAAGGTTTTGGAAGAATCCGATGTCATTCAAATAGACCTTCAGGAACCTATGAAGATAGAAGCCATATCACAAGACAAAGAGGATTTGAACTATACCTCTTATGGAAACGCCCATTTCATCCAGCTAAAGAAAGAACAAGTGCCTGGTGAATTCAATGAGTTGTACGTCCAATATTCAGGCTATCCTAAAAAAGCGGTACGTGCGCCTTGGGACGGAGGATTTTCTTGGAAAAAAGACAGCAATGGAAAACCATTTGTAGCTACATCCTGCCAAGGACTGGGCGCAAGTGTGTGGTGGCCCAACAAAGATCACATGTACGACGAGGTGGATAGTATGCGAATTGTCATTGATGTTCCAAAGGACTTGGTCGCTGTTGCGAATGGGAGGTTAAGAGAGGAATATGCTCATGATTCAGGAGGGTACAAACTGTATGAGTGGTTCGTATCCAATCCAATCAATAATTATGGCGTTAATGTGAACATAGGCGACTATGTCCACTTTGGAGAGAAATATGAGGGCGAAAAGGGTATTCTGGATCTAGACTATTATGTATTGCCAGATAATCTGGAAAAAGCTAAGGAACAGTTTAAACAGACCCCTATGATGATGGAGGCCTTTGAGCATTGGTTTGGCCCCTACCCTTTCTATGAGGACAGTTTTAAACTGGTCGAGGTTCCTTATTTGGGTATGGAACACCAAAGTTCCGTCACTTATGGCAATAAATATAAAAATGGATATTTGGGTCGGGATTTATCAGGTACGGGGTGGGGCTTGAAATTCGATTTCATTATTATTCATGAAGCCGGTCATGAATGGTTTGCCAATAACATTACCTATAAGGATATTGCGGATATGTGGATTCACGAAGGATTCACGGCCTATTCCGAAAACCTGTATCTGGATTATCATTATGGAACAAAGGCCGCTTCAGAATATGTTATCGGTACCCGGGCCAACATCAATAATGATAAACCTATCATTGGCACATACAATGTAAACTCAAGAGGCTCGGGAGATATGTACTACAAAGGTGCCAATATGCTCCACACACTCCGTCAATTGATTGAGGACGATGAATTATGGCGACAAACACTACGAGGATTGAATGAGGAGTTCTACCACCAAACCGTAACTACGGAGCAGATTGAAAATTATATCAGTAATAAAACCGAAAAAGACCTTTCGGCGTTTTTCAATCAATATTTGCGTACCACCATGATACCAAAATTAGAATATAAACTCGAAGGTAATGCAATAACATATCGCTATGTGGATATTGTAGAGGACTTTGATATGCCCATACGTGTCTTTATCGGGAAGGCTGAAAAATGGCTATTTCCTTCAAAAGATTGGAAAACAGATAAGCTGAAGAACAGCGACCTTACTTTTGATGAGAATTTTTACATCGAGTATCAAAAGGTTTGATTACCCCTACTATTAGTACATGAAAATTTATTTTCCGCAATGGCAAGGCTCAGGCGAAGGAGAAAGTATTGAAGCTGGTGCCAAAACTATATTGGATTACCTGAACGACGCGGGTTTTGTCCAAATACCACTTTCCAGATTGAGTGCAGGTAAAAATGGGATACAGAAATTCACCATCAACAATTATGATGCTATTGTAGAGCAATTGACCAGACTCAAACAATTTATTTCCAAGGAAAATCCAACTAGAATTCAGACCATTGGAGGCGATTGCGGTCTGGAAATAATTCCTGTATCCTATCTCAATCAAAAATATCCGGATTTAGGGATTATTTGGTTTGATGCACATGCCGATATCAATAGGCCGTGTGATTCTGGCAGTTGTAATTTTCATGGCATGCCCCTGCGAACGCTTTTGGGCGAAGGTGAACCCAACATGAATCCTTTACTTTTCAGTACCATTCAAGATAAGCAAATCCATTATGTCGGTTTAAGGGATATTGATCACAAAGAAAAAATTCGATTGAAAAAGGGTGACATCTACCACCCAAAAAAATTGGATGTTCAGGATTTAGTACGGACACTGCAATCCAAAAATATCAAAAACCTATACCTCCATTTTGATTTTGATTGTCTGGAACCTTCAGATTACGATAAAACTTATTACCAAGTCCCTGATGGGGTGAAAATAAAAGATGCTGAGAATTATATTTTAACATTGAAAGAAAATTTTAATGTTGTTGGTACCAGTGTTTTGGAATCCATTGCCACTAAAATAGAAGAACTCAAGCCAATTGACGCTATTCTAAAATTTTTGATGGCTTAAAACTGGCGGTAACGTAGGGATAACATAAAACGTTTCTGCTTGCTATTATCTTAGTCATAAAAATAGCTTTTAAAGGAAAATTGAATTCGCAAAATCAACTTAGTATCCCTAAATTTAGGCATCAACTCAATACACCAAACTATGAAGCTTTCTACATTGACCTTAGTATTCTTGTCCACCTTGATACTTTTAATCACCTCAACCGGTTTTTCGCAGCAACTAAACCAAGAGTTGTTAAATAGTACAGCCCAAAAATATGCGCTTGGTTCTTTTGAAAATTTGAAAGAGCTTTTAAGCATCCCAAACGATGCTTTCTATCCAGAGGAAATCGAAAAAAATGTGCAATGGTGCGAAAATGCCTTTAGTTCCAGAGGTTTCAGCACCACACGTATTTCTACGGAAACGGTTCCTTTACTATTGGCGGAAAGAAAGCAAAATAAGGCAGAGAAAACGGTATTGATTTATCTACAAATAGATGGGCAACCAGTCGATTCCAAAAGATGGTTTCAGGAAAGTCCATATAAACCCGCGCTAAAAAAAATGGGCAATGACGGGGAATGGGAAGAAATCTCTTGGGATAACATCAATAATTACGAAGATGACTGGCGTGTTTTCGCAAGGGCCGCAAGTGATGCCAAAGGACCGGTCGCCATGTTTCTTGCTGCCTTGGATGCCACAAAGGATTTAAACATCGATCCAAATTATAACATTAAGGTCATTATGGATTTTGAAGAGGAACTGGGTTCTCCACATCTTCCAAAAGCAGTGACTGATAACAGTGAACTTTTAAAGGCCGATATGCTCATCATTTTTGATGGCCCCCGACATATTACCAACAAACCTACGCTTACCTTTGGTGCTAGGGGTATTTCTACCATACAATTGACCACCTATGGCCCCGTTGTACCTCAACATAGTGGGCACTTCGGGAATTATGCGCCCAATCCTGCCTTGCGACTTTCCAAACTGTTGGCTTCAATGAAAGACGATGAAGGAAGGGTCACCATTCCTGGTTTTTATGATGGCATCAACATTGATGGGGCCACCGAGAAAATCTTAAAGGCCGTTCCCGATAACGAATCACAGATAAAAGAACGTCTTCAGATTGCCGAAACCGACAAAGTGGGCAGCTATTACCAAGAGGCGATTCAATACCCCTCATTGAACATAAGGGGAATGCAGTCAGGGTGGATCAATGAAAAAGTACGGACCATTGTTCCTGGGTGGGCAAGAGCGGAAATCGATGTACGCTTGGTTTTGGAATCCGATCCTGAGCGTTTGATCGGTTTAATAAAAGACCATGTTGCCAATCAAGGCTATTTTGTGTTGGACAGGGAACCAACCAAAGAAGAGCGTTTAGAACATGCTAAAATCGCAACGATGACCCATGAAATTTCGTATCAATCCTTTAGAACAGCCTTTGATTCTGAAGTCGGGCTGTGGTTGACAAGTGCCCTTAAAAATGCTTTTGGTGAAGATCCTATACGCATTCGTATGAGTGGGGGTTCCATTCCAATTTCACCATTTGTAAACACGCTGAACATTCCTGCAGTGACCGTACCTACCGTAAACCGTGACAACAATCAACATAGTCCCAATGAAAATCTAAGGCTGGGCAATTATAGGGAAGGCATCAAAACCATGATTGCAATTTTAAGTGAAAAGTTATGAGCAATGTCAAACACTACTCTAGAAGAACATTATTTTGAAAATGATAACGAATGGCGGGATTGGTTGCATAAAAATTATACCAATACCAAAGGGATTTACCTGATTTTTTATAAAATAGAACACCCAAAGCCGAGTATGCGGTGGGAAGAAGCAGTACGCGTTGCACTGTGTTACGGTTGGATAGACAGCACGGTCAAGAGTCTGGGTGACGGCAAACGACGCCAATATTTTTGTCCCAGAAAGCCTAAAAGTGTTTGGAGCAGCGTAAACAAAAATCACATAAAAGAATTGCAAAAAGCTGGACTAATGCATGAAAATGGTTTAAAATCCATTGAAATTGCGAAGAAGAACGGTTCGTGGACCGCTTTGGACGATGTGGAGAACGGTGTTGTACCGGATGACCTTCAAAAGGCCTTCGATACCAATAAAACTGCTTGGGAAAATTATCAAGCTTTTACAAGAGGCCAACGGAAGAGTTTTCTATACTGGTTAAATAATGCAAAACGCGAAGAAACCCGTCAAAAAAGAATTGCCGAAATTATATCCCTCTGTGAAAAAGGATTAAAGTTAAGTTCTAGAGGATAATTGATAGTGTTTTACTTTCGATATAGTCGATAATACACAAATGCCGTAATAGTGCCAATTAAAGAAAAACCACTAAGCATCCAAAATACATATTGGTGCCCTTGAGCACCTGGATATTTATCCAAAAAATAACCGTAGGCCGGTCCAGCAAAAATATCGGGGGTGTAGCCCACCAAAGAAATCAGCCCAACGGCGGTTCCTGTTAAAACCAATGGAATCCTTCCTTCCTGCATCACTCCAAAATATAAGGCCCTTGCCGCGTAAACCCCAACGGCAATAATTACCACGGACATAAAAAATAGGGCCGTAGTTGAAGGGGCAATGATGCCCGTAGCAAAAAATACACCTCCAATCGCGGTTAATGATAAACTTAAAAACAACCAAAATGTAATTCTGAATCTATCGACTACCAGACCCACCAAAATTCCCG
Source organism: Flagellimonas maritima (assembly GCF_003269425.1). Lineage (NCBI taxonomy): Bacteria > Pseudomonadati > Bacteroidota > Flavobacteriia > Flavobacteriales > Flavobacteriaceae > Flagellimonas > Flagellimonas maritima. The sequence goes on from NZ_CP030104.1 coordinate 130,549, forward strand.
TCGTTGGCCTCAGAAATTGTAAAAATGTGCCCACTTGGGCAGATTTGACTTCGTTGTACAGCATCACCTCATTGGCATACTGGGAAATAATATCGGTTATTTTATAGCCCACATAGGCACAGAGAATAATTACCATCAACAACCAAACCGAAGGAATCTTTAAAACACTGCCTATCTGCTTTACCGTGATTTTCTGTAACAGTATCTTTTCTTCGTGTACGCCCGATTTCATGAAAAACCAGACGAAAACCCCAATAATGGATATAATGATCGAAGCAATATAAATTACATAGGTGAAAGCTTCTTTTCTTTCAACTAAGTTGGCATCGCTTACATCGCCGTCCAAAAACAACGAAAAAACCAAAACACCCAATAAGCCGAAAAGCGCACCCGTAAGTCCCCTACCCCCGTCCAAGAAGCCAAAAGCTTTACCTTGGGAAGTTTCACCGCCCCAAACCCTGGTCGCTTTGATCATGGGAGCCCAAAAAAGAAATATGGTGGTAAATCCCCAATAGCCATATAATAGCCTTAAAATTTTATAGCTGGGATACGTAGCAAACAATAGGCCTCCAAGGGCTGTCATCCAAAGTGCAACGGCAATCAGTTTTCTTGGCGCAAATTTATCGGCCAAGGGTCCACCTACCAAATAGGAGAGCAATGCCACGATTCCGTAAACGGAAAAACAAAACCCTATTTGAACATTATCCAATTGAAAGACATCCAATACCGTAGGTCTAAAAATACGGGGCAACACAAAGGGAAGGATAAAAACGGCCTCTCCGGCCAAAATTAATAGGATAAGATAGTACCAGGATGATTTTTGCATCTGAGCTTTGTTTGTTCGGATTAGTAAATAGGCTTTAAAGTAATGGAATTTTAGCAGAAGTTTATACGGGGTATTTTAAAAAGAAAGGATGGGCGATGGTCAACGTAAACCCCAGAATGCCGAACAGCTCATTTTGACTTGATGAATATGGTCATAACCAAGAGTAGTACAGATACTGCAAATAGGAAAAAATATATGAAAAATATTATTTTTACAATTGTTTATGATTGATAATTGGAGGAGTCTTTTTATCTAGTGGTCAAGAAAAATATCTGCTGCCGTTAAAGCCAGGCCACTGTGTGACCTTCCTTCTTGGACTAATTTTTCTAATGACCTCTCAGTACCAATGCCAATTTACTCAAAATAATACTATATTTAATACTCAATGATAGGCTCTCAAAACCGCTATTTTGATACTTGCCCTATCAAAAGCCATAGCAAATTAGCGTGTAATGGCCACTATAGCCCTTGAAAGCAACACTTTTAACGCTACTCGCAATAGCAGTGGGACCGTTGGCAAACATTAAAAACAAGAAAGAATGAAAGTATGGAGATTTATATTAAAAAGTAGCCCAAAAGAGATTAGTGAAAAGCTAGAGTCTGAGCTTAAGTCTATCGGCGGATTTGTTTTCGACATTGATTTTGAAAAAAATAAATCAGTGACTTTTAAAATTCGTAAAAGGATTCTTTATGCATGGTATATGGCATTCCAGAATTGGACAGTTGTTAAAGGTAATTTATTAAAAAATGACACCGAAAATAAGACTAATGTAGAAATTACTTTTAAACAGCACTTTTTAATAAAATTGATAATTTATACACATATCTTTTTATTATTAGGTTTTCTCATTGCTATAATATCAGGTATAAATTTCAATGTTATCATGTACATTCTTGCAGGAACAATATTAGCTTTAGGAATAGTTTTATGGATTGCGATACAAAGAAAATTTGACAAGGATAGACAAAAATATAAATCGTTATTAACGCATATATTCGAGATTTGAAATAAAAGCGTTTGTCAAAAATCGTTATAAGTAATTGTTTGTTCACTTCTACTTATAAAAATCTTCGCCGATTTTATGTTTGGTATGTATTTATAAATTTAAATCACAACTCATATAACCACTTACAGTATTCCCTACCCTAGAAACGAGACCGCTTAAAATTAGAATTCTCTACCTTTAAATCCATCATACCACTAATCTTTAATTTTATGGATTCCAGTTTCAAATTTGTTCTGCTTTTATCAATTTTCTTTTATTTTTCCTGTGCCGATAAGCCAAAGGAAAGTTACGATTTATTGATTCGAGATGCTTTCGTAATCAATTTAGAAGATGGAACGGTAAGCACAAAATCCGTTTTTATAAAAGCGGGACGAATTGCAAATATTGTTGGAGAAAGCACATTGGATACTGTAGCCATTGAACATAGCATTAATGCCAAAGGGAAATATTTGCTGCCCGGGTTTTGGGACAATCACGTACATTTTCGCGGAGGAGATTCGCTGATTGATGACAACAAGAATTTCCTAAAGCTTTTTATCGCCAATGGAATCACAACGGTCAGGGATGCCGGTGGGGATTTAACCAATTCCGTTATGCAATGGAAGTCCGAAATTGAAAAAGAAGAGCTTTTGGGACCCACTATTTTTACATCTGGTCCAAAATTGGATGGTCCCAACGCCACTTGGGCGGGCTCATTGGCGGTCGAAGACGAAGACGATGTCGCCAAAGCTTTGGATTCCCTACAAAACATTCCAACGGATTATGTAAAACTTTATGATAGCCGTATAAGTTCAGCAGCTTATCTGAAGACTATAGAAGAAGCGGAAAAACGTGGTATCATAACTTCTGGGCACATGCCCTTTACTGTAGAACTCCATGAAGCCATTGAAGCCGGTATTGATGGCATAGAACATTTGTACTACATCATGAAAGGTTGTTCCGACCGAGAAGCGGAAATCACGGGAAAGCTTCAAAACAATAAAATGAGTTTTTGGGAAGCTATGCCCGCCTTACAATCATCTTACTCGGATTCGGTTGCGAGAGCAACATTTGTCAAAATGAAGGAGAATCATGTTTTTTCAATTCCCACGCTCCATATCGGCCGTACACTTAGCTATTTGGATGAAGAAGACCATAGTCAAGATGAATACCTGAAATATATGGGCAACGGCATCATTAAAACGTATGAAGGCCGTATCAACAGGGTCAAAAATTCCACTCCAGAGGCTGTTCAAAATAGAAAAGAACTGGATGCTTTTTTTGGGGAATTGGCCAAAACAATGTCCGATGCAGGGGTCTCTTTATTGGCGGGTTCGGACAGTGGAGCCTTTAATTCTTACACCTATCCCGGTGTTTCATTGCACAAAGAACTTGAGGCCATGGTCGCCGTGGGGATTTCACCTTTAGAAGCTTTACAGAATTCTGCATACAGAGGTTCCAAGTTTTTAAAAAAAGAGAATGATTATGGTTCTGTAACAAAAGGCAAAATAGCCGACCTGGTTTTATTGAACAATAATCCATTGGAAGATATTAGGCAGACCCAGAACATAGCTCATGTAATCAAGGGCAATCAAATTTTAAATGCGGAAGATTTAAAAAACCTTTTAGCCTCGGCAGAGAACAATGATTAACTAAACCTGTAATGCATTTTAAAAACTGAAAATCTTGAATTTTGGTCATGTGGAACTTGCACAAATAGCGGCATGGATAGCTTTCTACATCCCTTATTTTATTTTTGAACGCGTTGATAATAATGAGACCTTGAAACAATCAGGGTAACGAAAAAATGTGTTGTTTTGACATGTATACCTCCAAATTTTAAGGCAGAAAGGTAAAATAGCAAAATGCACAACGGGTTAACTCCGTAAACGATTTGGATTAAAAACCATTAATCTTTAAGGATTTTAAGGTGTTGGTCCGAACCCGTCATTTGCCAATGCCCCAAAGAAATTGGAATGTTGCCAATACTGTTCAACCTATCGAAAAAATCTTTTACAATAAACGGCTCATTTTTTGACTCTTGCATTCTAGCAAACTCCGCCAATGCGTTTTCCAATAGATATTTCCCGGTAATGTAACTGGTGCCATATCCAGGTTGGCGCAAATAGAGATGTTGCTCAAAAATCAATAGTTCTTTTTCCGTTTTCATCCAGCCACGGGGCGTATATTCGCTATGGATGCCTCCCGCTTCTTCCATGGTCATTTCGTTGGCATGCGCATACAGTGAACCCAGACCTCTAGCTGCACGTTGGGCAATCATAATATATACAATCTCTTTAGTTCTTGGACTATCATCATATAGACCGGCCTGCATGAACATTTCCTCTACCGCAGTGGCTGTCCCCTCGTTTCTGGAATCAAATATGTTGTACAATAAAGGGCCTTTTCGTATTTCGCTTTTATGGGGTTCCTGTTCCATTCTTGCCAATTCAAACCAATGGTAAAAATGGGAATAAAGTGGTCTTGGGTCATAATGCTCCCCGATCAAGAAAAAATTTCGTTTTTCTTCGGGCACGAATTCCCCCAAATGCTCACGAAGCGCAGTATCAAAATACGGCTTTACCGTTACGATATCTTGCTAGTCCAAAAAGGTGATTAAACTTTTTGCCGCTTCATCCGCCATTTTATTATAAGCCTCAGGCGAGTTGGCAGCGACCAATTGTGGCAAATCCCTGTTTCTGTATTCTTCAAGTTTTAATGCGGTCCAAGCTCGTGCCAGTTCACGCTTCAGTATCATGACCTCGTCATCCCAAGTTAAGGGTACCAAGTGTACATTTTGCAGATACCATGTGTAGTTTTCTTTTCCAATACCGGAAGGGCCTGTTTTTGATTTGGACTTGGATTGCAACCATGCTACAAAATCATCGGTAGCCATTATAGCATTATCGATTATGGATACTAATTGAGAATCATCTTTAACCATATCCTGACTTTTTAAGGCTTGCAATACCTTACTTTGATTTTGAATATCCCGAATCCCCGTAATCCATAAATCCTTGGCGTTTCCTAATAAATTGAGTTTCGCTTGCTCATTCAATATGGGTATGACCTTTAAATCATCCAAAAGTCGGGTTCTTTCCTTTGGGGATAACGGAAAATCATAGGTCCATAATTCTGTGGTTGCATGATGTGTTGGTCCTTCATGTGCGGGAACGTCACTTTTATACGTCCAAACCGATTTGTAAAAAGCGGGGTCACGGACCCAAGGCTTCAGAACACGATGGTTAAAATCGTATCCGTTCATTTCGGCCCAAACCACCATCCAATCCACTTTATTTGCTACGGACCATCCTGTTGTATCGATAGCTTTCAATTTTGATCGTAATTCCTGAAATCCAGGCCAACGTTTTTCAAAAGTTTCTTTGGTATAATCAGGTGCTCCCTCAACAAATGGAGGTTTTTCAAATGTTCTCCATTCTTTGAACAGATCAACTAAATCTGAATATCTATCTGAAGAATAAGGCTGATTTGAATCTTCACCAGCAAGTTCTTTTTCCTCGGTTTTGCAACCATAGAAAAATGATAGGAAAAGGATGAAAAGAATAATTGATCTATTTAAAATGAAACACTTTTTTTTATTGGATAAATTCATCGATGGTGTATATTTTTACCAAAAAAGGTATTATGGGTTTGATTATTTTTCGCTTTTTATCTTCCGATGTAATTTACCATTTATTTCTATTATGAATTCTATTCGTTTGCACTTGAAGCCTTTTGTTTATTTTTAGAACTTGACCCGGATTTTTTTTGATGCAAAAAGAAAATGAACAAAATTATTGGACCCAGCGCTATGAAGAAGAGCGTACTGGTTGGGACATAGGCTATCCATCCACTCCATTGAAGGCCTATATTGACCAACTCACGGATAAGTCCATCAAAATTCTGATTCCCGGTGCAGGAAATGCTTACGAAGCCGAATATTTATGGGAAAGTGGATTCCGTAATCTGTACGTTATGGATATCTCCCCAATTCCGTTGCAAGCCTTTCAAAAAAGAAATCCCAAATTTCCATCGACACAATTGTTACAGGAAAACTTCTTTGACCATCAAGAACAATACGATATCATATTTGAACAAACCTTTTTCTGTTCCTTCGTTCCAACGGATGACAACAGATTTGCTTATGCCGAACAAATGTCCAATTTGCTTAAACCTAATGGAAAATTAGTGGGCGTTTGGTTTGATATTCCACTAGCGGATGATATGGAAAAACGACCTTTTGGGGGTGATAGGTCGCTTTATTTAAAATATTTAACGACCTATCTTAAGCCCATTTCCTTTGAGCGCTGCTACAATTCAATCCCAGCTAGACAGGGAAACGAGCTTTTTGGAATTTTTATGAAAATATAAAAAACTAGACTTTTTTTGGTTTGAACAAACCGATAACCCCTTTTCCCATTTTATACAAGACAAAGAAAAGTAGGCATAACATACTACCAAATACAATGGGAATAATGGCACCAAAAGTTAACGCAGACCCAATGACCCAACCCAACAAAAACTCAGATTTGTATAGTGGAAAAACAAAGGCTAAAATAAGAATCGACCCCATTATATAGTCTATAATATCAATCCCATTTAAAAAACAAATGGATATGATTGTCGATAATAGCGCAGCAATAAAAAACCTAAGTCCCACTTTTTTTAAAGATTCATTTATATTTTCAGTATTGAGACGTTTATGAATACGATACAATAAAAAATAGGTGAAAAAGGGCAATATGATACCTCCCAACCAATTAGGGATGCCAGGTAGGCTATCGTCATGCAGTATGTAATGCGTAGGGATGCCACCATGAAAATAATCCCAGGCCAAATGCACCCAGATTAAAAGTGTAACTAGTAGCGTAATTAAGATTCTGTTTTTTTGATTAAGTGTTTTTTTCATTTTTTGGTTTGATTGATATGTCGATGAGACGCAAATTCCCATGTTTTGTTACCAATAAATTATAAAACCATCCCATTCATAGCTCACAGTTAAAAAAAAATCAACCTATTTCCTTAACAAGCTTTTAAGAAATCACGTTTCCCTTTTATATATCTTTAGCTAACTAATTCAGCCTATAATGAAGCAATTCTACACTATCTTGATGCTATTGGCATCTATCTCCTCCTTATTTGCACAAGAATTTTCCATGGACCTCGTCCAAGACATGAAACCTCGAAACATCGGTCCTGCGGGGATGAGCGGTAGGGTCACTTCGATAGACGTAGTCCATTCCAATCCAGATGTTATGTATGTGGGCACTGCTTCCGGCGGACTTTGGAAATCCAACTCGGGCGGTATAAATTGGGAGCCGATTTTTGATAATGAGGTTACGGCTTCCATAGGTGCGGTCGCCATTCAGCAATCCAACCCCTCTGTAATTTGGGTCGGTACCGGCGAGGGAAATCCAAGAAACAGTCTTAATGGTGGTTACGGCATATATAAATCTTTAGATGGCGGTAAAACATGGAAAAGTATGGGTCTTGAAAATACCCGACACATCCATAGAGTACTAATAGACCCTATGAATTCAGATATTGTTTATGTTGGAGCCATTGGATCTCCATGGGGCGTACACTCGGAGCGTGGCGTGTACAAAACAACGGATGGAGGGGAAACCTGGGAGAAAATCCTCTTTGTGAACAATAAAACAGGGGTTGCAGACCTGATAATGGACCCGACCAATCCCAATAAATTGATTGCAGCGATGTGGGAACACAAAAGAGACCCCTGGTTCTTTAAATCAGGCGGTGAAGGCAGTGGTCTCTATATGACGCACGATGGCGGTACAACATGGAAGGAATTGACAGATGAAGATGGACTCCCAAAAGGAGAACTGGGAAGAATAGGTATTGCCATTGCCAAGAATAAACCCAATGTGGTATATGCTTTGATCGAAGCAAAGAAAAATGCCCTCTATAAATCTGAAGATGGTGGATTTAAATGGGAAAAAGTCAATGATAAAAATGACATCGGAAACCGTCCTTTCTATTATTCAGAAATCTATGTCGACCCACAAAATGAAAACAGGGTCTACTCTATCTTTACTTTTGTGAACGTTTCGGAAGATGGGGGTAAAAATTTTAAGCAGTTGATGAATGCATACGGAAGCGATGTAACCAATGGTGTACATCCTGACCATCATGCTTTTTGGATTCATCCCCAAAATGGCCAATTCTTAATTGATGGGAACGATGGGGGAATGAATATTTCCAAAGATGGCGGTAAAACATGGCGGTTTATTGGAAACCTGCCTGTAGCACAATTCTACCACATTAACGTAGATAACGAATATCCCTATAACGTATACGGAGGTATGCAAGATAACGGTTCTTGGAGAGGCCCTGCCTACGTTTGGAAAACTCAAGGTATACGAAACAGTTATTGGCAAGAAATCGCTTTTGGCGATGGTTTTGATGTTGTACCCGATTTGGACGATAATCAATTTGGCTACGCTATGAGCCAGCAAGGGTATGTTTCGCGCTACGACTGGAAAACCGGAAACAATTATATTGTGCGCCCTACCCCGCCCGATGCGGAAACAAAGCTTCGATTTAATTGGAACGCTGGTATTGGACAAGACCCATTTGATAATAGCACCGTTTATTTTGGAAGTCAATTTGTGCACAGATCCACAGATAAAGGATTGACATGGGAAGTAATATCCCCAGATTTGACTACCAATGACAAAGAGAAACAAAAACAAAGTGAAAGTGGTGGATTGACCATGGATGCCACAGGAGCCGAAAATCATACTACCATTCTTGTAATTGAACCTTCCCCAGTTGAAAAAGATATGCTTTGGGTAGGCACGGACGATGGCCGCGTACATTTTACCCAAAATGGTGGTACAAGCTGGACGGAGGTCACGGAAAATATTAAAGGACTACCCAAAGGAAGTTGGATTCCACAAATTAAGGCCTCCAAAAACAACAAGGGAGAGGCACTTTTGATTGCAAACGACTACAGAAGATTTAATTACACCCCGTATGCGTATCGCACCAAAAACTATGGTAAAACCTGGGCTCGAATTGTAGATGGTGATGATGTGGAAAGCTATACACTATCAATAGTCGAAGATTCTGAAAACCCGAACCTTTTGTTTTTAGGAACCGATGATGGCCTTTACATTTCATTAAATGCAGGTGAAACATGGCAAAAATGGACTGAAGGTTTTCCAACTGTTTCTACCAAGGATTTGGTTATCCATCCGAGGGAAAACGATTTGGTCATCGGTACATTTGGGCGTGCAGCATGGGTTTTGGACGATATTCGTCCTCTACGCACTTTGGCAAAAAACCCATCAATCCTTCAAAAGGAAATCAGTCTTTTTGATAGTCCCGATGCCTATTTAGCCGCCTACCAACAACCTACGGGAAGTCGTTTTGGTGGGGACGCACTCTATAACGCCGAAAATCGAAAGTACGGTGCAATGATCACTTATTATTTGAAAGAAGTTGAACAACCCAAAAAAGAAGACGATACCGACGAGAAAAAAGATGAGGAAGTAAAAGAAATTGAGGATAATGAGGAAAAAACAAAAGACTCCATTGTTTTCAAATTCTTTGATGGGGATAGATTGGTACGAACATTAAAATATAGAACTCCCAAAAAAGCTGGCTTTCACCGGATTTACTGGAGTCTTGATGAAAAAGGTCCGGACAGGCCGTCAAGAAAAATCAGTAAGGATAAAAAAGAAACTGGCGGTGTGGAGGTAAAACCTGGGATTTACAAAGTTATTATGCACTATGGGGAACTCATGGATTCTACGAACATAAGCGTGAAATTGGACCCAAGGTTAACGTTTTCCACCACTGCCATTGACCAAGTATACGAAACAGGTAAAAAGTTGGAAAACTACACCCAAAAAGCGGCCGATGCCGTAAAACAACTTAACGAAAGTAAGGATTTGGCCAATAAATTTGTGAAAGAACTTAAAGAAATGGACAAGGAAAAGTACAAGGCACAGATAAAATCCTCCAAAGACATTGTAAAACAAATAGATTCGATCATTGCCCTTTATATAGGCAAAGACGATAAGCGCCAAGGAATAACCCGAAATCCTGAAATTACGGTAATGCAACGTATCGATGTTGCAAGTAGATATGTAAATACCCGTAAAACAGGAATGACCAAAACAGAGAACAATCTTATCAAATTTGCAGAAGAAGAACTGAATTCCGCCCTTAAAAAGACCAATTCTTTCTTTAGCACTGATTGGAAAGCCTATCGGGAAAGTATTGAGGCATTGGATGTATCACCGTTCAAGCAAATTCAAACTTTTACCATAAAATAAATCATCATTTATTCCAACAGTTAGGTCTATAATTTTAAAGTGGTTAATTTGATTCTAATCGGTAATGTTATTTCTATGAAAAGACTTTTTTTGCTAATTGCAATAAGTATTTCCCCTTTTGTATATGGACAAGAAACCGGCGAAGAAGAACTAGGTGCATGGTATATGTACTTTGGCATGAACAGAATTTCAGAAAAACTGAGCATACATACCGAAGCACAATTTCGATACTATGAGACTACCGCTAACTTTAATCAACTGTTACTACGAACAGGACTGAATTATCATATTAACGAAAATGCAATCTTAACTGGAGGTTATGCTTATATAGATACCGATCCCACATTCAGGGGACCAGATGAATCTTTGGGGGACAATGCAATAGGGAACAACACGCTTCTGGAACATCGAATCTTTGAACAGTTGATTTTAAGAAATAAGGTCTGGGAATTACTTTTTGAACATCGCTATAGGTTGGAGCAACGTTTTTTGGAAAATAGGGATTTAAACGATTCCTTTACCGAACACCGTGCCAGATATAGATTACAGGTCACGTTACCATTGACAGATACCTTTTTCCTCAATTTTTATGACGAGGTGTTCATTAATCTTCAAAACGATATTTTTAATCAAAATCGATTGTATTTTGCAGGCGGGGTAAATGTTACGCATAACAGCAATGTACAGATAGGTTATTTAAAAAATCATTTTAGCAATACAGTGTTCGATCGTCTTCAGATAGGTTTCTTCTTTAACCCTGATTTACGAAAAAGGAAATAAAGAAATTTCACCATTGCATATTTTGTCATTCTTGATACTATAGTCTAGAAGGCTACGTTTTTTATCAAAATCAATTTATGAAAACATATCTCTTTACATTTTTTTTCCTGTTTGGTTTGGGTTTACTTATGGCCCAACAGATTACGGACGAACAAGTCGATAAACTACTCGAAAAACCTAAAAATCTTAATGGTACAATAATCGAGAAAGAGAATAAACGGTATGTACGGTTAACATGGGGAGAAGAACCTCATGAAGATATAGCAGGGCTTGAGTATTTGTTATATGTTGCTGGAATTGGCAAGGAATTAGCACTTCAAGCATCGATTGATATAAAGAGAAATACTTATGATTATTTAACTCCCAACAGATTTGGAAAATTATATCAATTTCAAGTTCAAGCACGTTACGAAAAACAATATTCTTTTGAAAAGTCTCCAATAAGTGACACCCTATCCATTTATGTCCCTTCAAAAGAACTACCAACAACCAGTGTTTGGCCCATATCATTGAACGGTTCAAAGATCACATTAAACTGGAAATACAGCAATTTAATTGATGATTTAGCGGGTTTTCGTTTATATGAGAACGGTGAACTTATACTTTCTGAAAAAGAACTAACAGCAGATAGTAGAAGATGGGAGTCCAGTGATTTGCCACCAGGAAAATATGAATACCAAATTGAAGCTGTTTCAAAGTATACTATCAAAAGTGAGCTTTCAATACCAAGGCTTTTTAACATAAAAGCTGATTCATCAAATTAACTTTCAAATTTTAAAATCGATATTGTAACTTGATAAGGTTCTATAAATATTTCGACTTAATCGAATATTGAAAACTATTATCATGAGCTTACAAAAAATCACATTCACCAATAAAGAAGGGCAACAACTTGTAGGCCGCTTAGAATTTCCCGCAGACAGGCATCCACATAATTATGCTTTATTTGCCCATTGTTTTACCTGTACCAAGAACCTTTCTGCCGTTAAGAATATCAGTAAAGCATTGACCGCAAATGGTTTTGCAGTGCTTCGGTTCGATTTTACGGGACTTGGGGAAAGTGATGGCGATTTTGCGGACACCAACTTTTCTGGCAATGTAGAGGATTTGGTAGCCGCAGCAGATTTTCTAAGAGAAAACTATGAATCCCCGTCACTGCTTATTGGACATTCTTTAGGGGGTGCCGCGGTTATCTTTGCTGCAACTGAAATAGAATCTGTTGATGCCATAGCAACTGTGGGTGCGCCTTCAAACCCAAAACATGTAAAACATCTTTTTAAAAGTGGATTGGAAGAAATTAACGCCAATGGAGAAGCGGTCGTCAATTTAAGCGGTCGCGACTTTAAAATCAAAAAGCAATTTGTAGATGACCTAGACACCAAATCGCTTCCTGAAACCGCAAAATCACTACGAAAGCCCTTGCTCATTATGCATTCGCCACAAGACGATACCGTAAGCATAAAAAATGCAGAAGAAATTTATGTTGCGGCCCATCATCCCAAAAGTTTTGTATCACTGGACGGGGCAGACCATTTGCTTTTTGACAAAAAAGATTCCACTTATGTGGGTAAAGTTATATCTGGATGGGCAAATAGATATCTGTCCATAGAAGCGCCAGTTGATGAAAGTTTAAGAACAAAACATCAGGTTGTGGCAAGTTTGGATGGTGAAGATTATTTTACTACACAAATGAAAGTAGGCAATCATTATATGATTGCTGATGAGCCCAAGGAATATAATGGAAATGATTTTGGTCCTTCTCCATATGAATTGGTTTCTGCGGGATTATCGGCATGTACTGCAATGACCATTCAAATGTATGCCAGAAGAAAGGGGTGGCCCGTTGATAATGTAAAAGTTCATACTTCCTATAGCAAATCCCACGCCGAGGATTGTGAAAATTGCGAAGATGACACTGCTAAAATCGATACGTTTCAACGGGAAATTAAACTCGCTGGGGATCTTGACGAAAAACAAAGAGCAAAGATTATGGAAATCGCAGATAAGTGCCCAGTCCATAGAACCCTGCACAGTAAGACACAGATTTTGACCAAATTGATTGACTAAAGTCCGTCATTCTGTACTTCCTGCCCGATAGGTAGACGGGGTTTCAGAATCCCATAGTGGTGTAAATCAAAAAAATCAAGTGAGACCCTGAAATATAATCAGGGTGACGTATTATCTTTATTAAAATAATCGTAAATCTCCATTTAAAATTAAGGGTACGCTAAATGCAAAGTCCAAGTTTTGAAGTAAGCATCGGAAAGAACGCGAACGGCATGCACTTGATTGCCATTCCATTTGAAATTGCCAAGCCCTTTGTTGAAAAAAAACATAAACGTGTTAGGGTCGTGGCATGTTTTGAAGATAAATCCATAGAAATTTATGCTGCGCTATTGAAAAGAAAAGGTGCTTACCTTATCATGTTCGGGAAGAAAAATCAAAAGGCACTGGGCCTTTTCCTAAACGATTATTTTCAACTTCAACTTTTTGAAGATACCTCTAAATATGGAGTAGCCGTCCCTGAAGAGTTTGATGCGGTCATGCTGAGTGATTATGATGCCTATACTATATTTGAAAGCCTTACGGATGGTAAGAAACGAGGTATAATTTACATGATAACCCGTTATAAAAACTCTCAGACCAAAATAGACAAAACACTTTTGCTGTGCGAAAACCTTAAAAGGGGTATTCGTGACAATAGGGAATTATTAAAAGAATTCTGAAACTACGCTAAAAGAAAACTGTTGATACCTCCTTAAATAATCAGTAACTTTAGGCAAATCCTAAAAACATTTATCATGAAAAAAATAATTGCATTTCCTTTGGGAATTATATTGTTTACAGCATTTAGCTGCAAAGACGTAAAAAAGGAATCTGATGAAGCAGCGGAAGAAGTTGAAGAAACTGTGGATGTCACAGCTGACGAAGTCAAGGAAACGGCTATGGCCAAAACCATAAACTTCCAACTGGAGCCTAAAAGCGATAGTAATGTCAATGGCGAGGTCAGTTTTACAGAAGATAATGGAAACGTAGTCATGAAAGCTTCTTTGTCCGGGCTAACCCCTGGTGAACATGCCATACATATTCATGAAAAGGCAGATTGTTCTTCTGCGGATGGAAAATCGACAGGGGGACATTGGAACCCTACTTTTCAACCACATGCAAAATGGGGTGCCGAAGGCGGATATCACAAAGGGGATATCGGTAATTTCGTAGCCGATTCCGAAGGCAATGCTTCTGTTGATTTTGCAACCAATGAATGGTGCATAGATTGTGATGACGAAACCAAAAACATAGTTGGCAAAGCAATTATCGTACACCAAGGTGTTGACGATTTTACTTCTCAGCCAAGTGGTGCAGCAGGTGCAAGAATAGCCTGTACGGGAATAATTCAATAACGTTTTAAATTGAGCCGCTATTCATGTAGCGGCTCTTCTTTAATGCAAATTGTATTTGAATATGGAAATTATCAAAGAATATTCCAATGGCGAGGTTACCGTGGTATGGAAACCAAAACTATGTGAACATGCGGGCATCTGTGTAAAAATGCTGCCCGAAGTTTACAATCCTAAAGAAAAACCATGGATCAAGGTTGAGAATGCGAGTACCGAAGCATTAAAGAATCAAATTGACCAGTGTCCATCAGGGGCTCTGGGCTACTATTAATACATATTTGAACAATGGAATCCCAATATCAACTAGTAAACAACGAGGAAGCCAAGCAATTTCAATTTAAGCTTGATGAGTCCGTGGCTAAAATTGAGTATATCAAAGCAAAGGAAAAAATCTATCTAACCCACACCGAAGTGCCCAAGGGATTTGAAGGTAAAGGTGTGGGAACCGAGTTGATAAAACAAAGCTTGGAATACATAAAGAAGAAGGATCTAACATTGGTTCCGCTATGTCCATTCGTAGCCATGTACATAAAAAGGAACCCCAAGTGGAAAAGCCTTGTCCTGAAGGGAATCAATATAGCTTAAGTGTCCCCTTCAATTCTTGATATGGTAAACTTCAACTGTACCTAAACTAATTTGATTCAGAAACCATAAATCGGTTATCAACTATCCCTAATTAAATTAAAATGCGATTATCTATTTTTTTAGGTTGGACATTTTTTATAGCAATATTATTGTGTTGTTCATGTGAAACTGAGCCACAACAACTTACCCAAAAGCAAAAAGATGAACTAAAATTGGTTATCGATAAATTCAATGCTGCTTTTGCAAACAGTGATATCGAAATTATTGACTCATTGATAGTTGAAAATTATGTGCATACCAATGGTAGTTCCAAAGCTATTGACAGAAAAAAGTGGTTCAATTATCTAGACTCTAGAAATGGGGATATAGCATCGGGGCGTTTAAAAATCAACAGCTATAAGATGGAAAATATTCAGTTCGAGTTTTTTGGTAAAACATCAGTAGTTACAGCAAAGGTCAGTACTTCAATAGATAAAAACGGTGAAATAAAGAAAAGTGAATACAGGGTTACCAACTTGTGGACTTATACTGACACTGGATGGAAACGAGCGGCATTCCACGATGGAAAAATCAAATAGAAAAATAATTTGATATTTAGGGATATCAAAAATCAGAACCACTTTTTATACTTAAAAATTAAAATGGATATGAGCGTTACGAGCAACATAACACCCAAAAGGATAAAATAGCCATATTTAAAACGCAATTCAGGAATGTTTTCAAAGTTCATCCCATAAATTCCCGCCATAAAGGTCAGAGGGATAAAAATGACCGAAAAAATCGTCAAGGTTTTCATGACTTGGTTAAGACGGTGACCTTGAATGTTGAAAAGTAGATTTACTTTACTGTCCAATTCGTTTATATCGGAATCAATATCGTTTAAAAGTCCATTTATTTGCTCGCGCAAATCACTGAAATACTTTGACCTGATGCCTTTTATTTGCAATCTTTCCAGCTTCACCATAATATCCCTTAATCCGTAAGAAGATTTTTTAAATTGAATGGTCAGTTGTTTCTGCTCTTCTATTTTAAGCATAAATTCTGGCGTAGGTTCAAGCTTTGTATTGGCAGAAAACATCTCTTCCATAACATCAAAACCGTTGTATTTTTCTTTATAATTGGAAATAATCGTCTCCAGTATAAAATATAACAGGTAATCCGCTCTTTTCTTACGGATGATACCTTTATTGTTAGCAATTCTATCACGAATCCAATCAAAATGGTCCCCAACCTTTTCTTGAATGCACCACACAAAATCTTCCGCCACTACAAAAAACATTTGCTCTGTCTCTATGGTGTTGTTTTCGGTTTTTATGATCTTGGCCGTGATAAACAATTGATTCTCCAATTCAATCACCTTGCTACCATGACTTTTCCCAATAAGTAATCTTAAGAGAAAATCGTCCATGTTATTTGCTAAAACCATTTCCCTAAAATCTTCCATAAAATCAAAACCGTAGGTATTTACCCATGTTACGGTCTTATCGTTCTTGGAGAGTATCATATCTTTCTCAATGGAAAACTGTCTGCTGTAGTAGTCCATAGCAGAATAATTGATTACAGTTGTATTATTTTCAAAATCTTTCGTCATTTGCAGAAAAATAAAAACGATTGCTTTTAGTTTAGAGGAATAAGTTAAATCAAATAATTAATATTACGCTATGGTGGATATGATGACAGTTAAAACTGAAATACTTATTACAATAATTTCATTGGTGGTTATTTTTGGTTTGAACTCACTTAACAAAAGGGCCATACGTAGATTTGGCAGGACAAGTTCCATAGATATGAACAACAGAAAGATTATTTTCTATCTGAGCAACTTGTTCTTTTACGGTCTGGCAGTGGTGATAATTACCCTAATTTGGGGTGTGAACATTCAGGAGTTTTCGGTTTTTATATCATCTATATTGGCAATTTTAGGTATTGGCTTTGTCGCGCAATGGTCTATTTTGTCCAATTTAACGGCTAGTGTCATCCTTTTTTTTAGTCACCCTTTGCGCTTGGGCGATAAAGTTAGGGTAATGGATAAAGATTTTGACTGGACAGGGAAAGTAGAAGATATAAGTGGCTTTTATCTTTTTATGCGCACTGATGATGGCAGGAGAATTTCCATACCCACAAACCTGGTAATGCAGAAAGGCATTGAAATCATTCAACAAAATGAGGAAATAGTTTTGGATAATGATAAAATTGAGTCTTAGGTAGGAGGTCCACAGCATTTACCTTAAATTACGATTTTTCTTACTTATAGTTCTTACCGTTTCATCAAAGTCCTATATTTTGTGTTAATTTGACAGGTAAACAAAAATTAATGAATCCCTCATCTTCTGGCTGGATCAATAAGTTTGGACATCTAGTAAATAAAGAAAATCTACATTTTAAGGATTTTGAGAGCCTCTATACACAGCTTAAAGCCAATGGCTTTATCTATGGTGTCCATTTGGACATTCCTTCTTTTATTCCTGTGGAGCATAAATTGACAGAGGATGAAATAGCAAAAATAAATTTGTTGACCGCGCTCTACTTTACCTTCAGATTTGAAAAAAATGAAATTGATTTTGATGTTTTTGTAAATACTGTTTTTACTTATTATCAGTCATTGGACGTGGGCAAGGTATCTTTTTTAAATAAGATATTGACCGGCAAACAAACTAAATCCCAATTGGAAAAGCTCATTGATTCTAGAATCTATTTGGGCAATAATACGTTTAACCGAGCTTTTGGCAACAGCCTGACCAATTCATTGCTCTATGTGGATGTTTTGATATTTAGAATATATCTTAAAAATCATAAGCCCGTAAGGCAGCATGCACAATTATTGGAATATATAACCATAAACATTGCATACCATACTTTAAATTCTAAAGAAACCAATAAAAAAGATGTGAAGCTTGTACAGATTTTGGCCTCTTCTTTAACTTATATCAATTTAGAAGAAGCTGATTTTGATGGAAACTACAGAGGCTTGCTAAAGCATAATTTTACCGATTATGAAAAGAATTTCTTTTTGGATATTGCATGCTTGACCTTATGGGAGGATGGCTCATTGGAACATACTGAATCTGACTATATTTTTGGTCTTGGAAAAGATTTGGGGAGAACAGAAATCGAAGTAAAAGCTGCCTTGGATTTTGTCATGGATTTCTTTGAAAAAAATCTAGAAAAAGCCACCTATTTAAACGATAAGAATTTGGCATTTCAGTTCTATGAAGGGATGTCCAAAAACGTAAGTAAATTAATTTTACGGAACAGCAAAAGACTAAAAAAAGAACTTACGGAAAGTAAAGAGCTTCTGTCCCTTTTGTCAAAATCCACGGTAAGGGAATTGAGTAAGGAAGAAAAGAAAAAAGTACAAAAACACCTCTTGGATACTTTTAAGACTATCCCGTCTTTGGCTATTTTTATGTTACCTGGAGGAGCTGTTCTATTACCAATTTTTATAAAATTAATCCCTAAATTGTTACCCTCTGCATTTGATGACAATCGGATTGAAAAAAGCTAGTTTTTTATAGAAAAAAGCTACTATAAGAAAAATCTATATAGATTTTTAATACTATTTAAATATTTGAAATCCATTAAATTACATAATTTCATTCTAACCAAAGCTTAAAGTCCTTTACGCGTTCACGGCTTACTATGATTTCTTTCTCATTGAAGCGGTTCAACTTGATTTTTAACCTAGAATTTGTATATGAAATGATATCATTGATATGGTTGATATTCACATAGAACTTTCGGCTCACTCTGAAAAATATTTTTGGCGATAGTTCCTCTTCCAAATTTTCAAGTGTGGTATCCAATAGGTAATTTCTTCCTTCGGATGTTGCAGCGTAGGTACCTTTGTTTTCACTATAAAAACATTCAACGTCATCGGCATTGATAATTTTCAAATGCTGCCCTACCTTTACCGTGAAACGTTTTTTAAATTCACGTTCAAGCGGATTGACCAATAGGTTTTTTATATCGTTGAAATCAACAGAAATTTTTTGTGATAAAGGCTTAAAATCCCTATACTTTTTCACGGCACTTTCCAATTCTTCATCATCAATCGGTTTTAGTAGATAATCAATACTATTTAATTTAAATGCCTGCAGTGCGTATTCGTCATAAGCGGTAGTAAAAATGATGGCACTTTTAACTTCAATAGTTTCGAATATCTCGAAAGAAAGACCGTCAGAAAGTTGAATATCCAAAAAAATAAGATCTGGGTGTGAATTGTTTTGAAACCATTCAATCGATTCATCCACCGAATGCAACATGGTGGAAACCTCAACATCCAGTTCTGAAAGTAATCTGTTCAATCTCCTTGCTGCTGGTTTTTCGTCTTCAATAATGATTACATTCATCTTATTCATTTAAAATTTTTGTTTTGGCCGCTTGCGCCCTCTTCCTTTTGCATATATTTTTGTATCTGCTTAGTTTCCCATTTTTCAATCATAGGGTTACTATAGACCCTTATACTGTGAACGACCAAAATAACTCCCCAAAAAATAGGCGTGGACAGTATATCCCAGCTTAACAAACTTCCTATAGTTACACCGCCGGATGCAATATTTTCAAAAATGTCAAGATAATAAGCCTTTATTGCGAACAATATTATATTGATAATTATATAAACAGTTATATGGGAATACAAACTTTTTAGTTGTGACACCCTTTTCTTTGCCCGCTCTCTGTTAGTATATACCTGTTTCACGTTATTTATATTTATCCATTTCCCTTTTATCCTCTTCAATGTACTTCTGAATTTGGCGTTCCTCCCATTTCTTATTGAAAAATGGATTAAAATTAAAGGTCCTTGCGGCATGAAACACCACTCCTATTCCCCATCCAAAAAGGGTAAAGAAATGGCCCCATTCCCAAAAGTTATCAGTGTTCAAGTAGATATTTACAAGAATAAATGCGTTTACTGCTACATAAACGGCCAAATGAATGTAAAACCCCTTTAACTTCTCAATCTGTCTCTTTGCCCTTTTAAATTTTTCTTGATTGTACAACTCCATAATTATCTCCATTTTTCGTTTTTTTCTTCATTTTGCATAAACTGCTTTATTTTGCGCTCTTCCCAACTTTTTCCAAAAAATGGGTTAAGGTTAAAAGTCCCAATGGCATGAAAAAAGACTCCTATTCCCCATCCAAAAGCCGCCCATAAGAACCACGCATATCTAAATCCGTTGGTTAGGTAATTAATTAATGCCAGTGCTGAAATTACTAGTATGTAGGTACAGAGATTGGCATAAAATTTTTTTAATTGCCCTACCCTTTCTTTGGCCTTTAGATATTTACTTTCCTTATTTAAATTTTCCATTATATTTTTTTGGTTAGATGTATAGTTAAATATACTGAAACATCAGAGTTTGTTGGTGGTCATAAATTCATTGATTTTACGTTCTTCCCAGTCTCTTCCTAAGATAGGGTTGTATCCATAAGCTTTCATCCATAGTCCCATTAATCCTATTCCCCAGCCCAAGGCAGGGAAAAGAAACCATAGGAAACCGGTGGTTCTGTAATTGATATAAGCCAAAATGGAAATGACAAGGCAATAAATGAAAAGATTGGAATAAAAAGATTTGATGCCATTAACTTTCTCTTTTGCTTTTGTGTATTTGTATTCATTGAAATCTTTCATAATGGTATTTTTTTAGTTGTTAATACATTTTTAATTACAAACCAAACTTCGGCATATATTGGGAAAAGCGAGAAAGTAGATTCCCGAACTGTTGATTTTATTGGATGGATTGTTGGAAAAGGGTCAAGGGTCAAGGGTCAAGGGTCAAGGGTCAAGGGTCAAGGGTCAAGGGTCAAGGGTCAAGGGTCAAGGGTCAAGGGTCAAGGGTCAAGAAAAATATTATTTACCATTCAAAATAAAATTGAGCTTGAATTTGAACTTAGAATTTGAGCTTGTATTTGGAGTAAGGGCTTGGGGCTTAGGGCTTAGGGCTTAGGGCTTAGGGCTTAGGGCTTAGGGCTTAGGGCTTAGGAAATTTAAATAAAAAGAACTAAAAGTTGTAAATAGTCACCCGTCATCTGTCATCTGTCATCCGTAAACCAAAAACTAAAACTCGTCCTTGTCCATCAGTTCTTGAATTTTACGCTCTTCCCAGCGTTTTCCCCAAAGTGGATTATATCCATAGGCTTCCATACCATGTGCCAAAACACCAAATCCCCAACCAATTGTTGGGAACAGCGCCCATAGAAAATCTGTAGTCCTTAGGTTAAGCCACCATAAACATGGAATAACCACGCAATACGTCATCAAATTACTGTAAAAAGACTTAACTGCATCTACCTTTTCCTTTGCCTTTATATACCTCTTTTCGGCAATATGGCTTTGTTGGGTTTCAACAACGGAAAGTTTTTCCGTGAGGATAGGAATAGCTACACTAAAATTGGATGCTGTTTTGTCAATAAAAACTTGTCTATCGGTTAAAATCTCATAACGCTGTTGTATATTTTGCAGACCCACACCACTACTCTTTTTAACGACCTGTTTTTCTTGAAGGTTATTGCTCACAATCAACATTCCTGATTCTTCTTTTACAGTTATATGTAATGGTTTCGCCGAGGTTACCACATTGTGCTTTACTGCATTTTCCAATAATAACTGTAATGATAGTGGTACTATTCGCGAGTCAGGAATAATCGATTTATCAGGTATGCTAAAGACGATACTATCTTCAAACCTCATTTTTAATAACCTAACATAAGTACGGGCAAAATTTAGTTCTTCATCCACAGTAACCAAATCCTTGTTTTTCTGCTCAAGAACATAACGGTATACTTTTGAAAGGGAAGTCGTAAATTTTTGGGCTTGGTGCGGGTCCTCTTCAATAAGACTGGTCAATACATTAAGACTGTTGAACAAAAAATGGGGATCCAATTGATTTTTTAGCGCATCAAAACGTGCAGAGGCAGTACCAGCTATAATTTTCTGCTCCTTTAATTGTTTTTCCTTGTAGAATCTATAATAGAAAACGCTATAGAAGATGAATACCACCACCATAGAAATAGTGAATGATATGTAATAATAATCTGGACGCTCACCCGCCAAAAATGCCTCCAATGGAACATCATTCACGAAAACATTAAGCGTTAAACGTGAAAGAAAAATTCCAAATACAGAAGCTACAATGTTTCCTAGAATTCCGTAAGCAATGTACTTTTTAGTGTACAATTGTCTACTAAATTTTTTGCGTAGTACAATAAAAACATAGGCATTGCATAAGTATATGATTATGGAAAAGGTCATGTTCTCCAAAAAACTTACCCAAAACTCTTCTAAAGTAAATACCTGCCCATTGGCATAATAAATGATTAAGAGAACAATGAATATTGCAACCCCTACCAAAAATGCTTTAAAAAACTCTTTGAAAAAGCGAGGCATATTAGTTATATTTTACAGCTGGCAAGAACCTCTTCAGCTCTTTTCTTTCCCCACTTCGGATAAAATGGGATTTCAGATTTAAAGGTAACAAAAAGTTCCAAGGCCTTTTCAACATCTTTGCAGTAAGGTGATGTATCCTTGCCAAAAAATCTGGCACTTCCCATGTCCCATTCTGCTTTGGAAAGTATTACTCTGGGATTTTCTGGGGCTATTCCCATCGCTTTGTTATATAGTTGTGTGTTCTTTCCAGAAAGTTTCATCCCATACGTTGCACCATCATATGAAATCCAAGCTGTGTTTATCATCGCCTCTTGCACCAAAAGTTCTGGATTATCTGGTGAAATGGCTTTTGCAAGGTCTGAATACTCTTTCGCTTTTTCCAACTTTTGCGACAATTCTTCTAGGTCTTTTTCTCCAAAGGAAGAAAGTGTATTGATTTGTGCTACATAATAAGGCGGAAGCCATTTATTGGGCTCTGCCATCGCAATGCGCTCAAAAAGATTGGATGCCTCTGTCGTTTTGTTGTTCTTCCAAAGTTCAAAAGCTTTTTCCATTCCTTTGGTATACTGATCTTGTGCATTGATACTTCCAATTAACAATAAGACTAAAATTTTCGCCAACGTTTGCATAACTGTTCGTTTTTTGATTATTATTCCCCAAATTTGGAAATATGCACATTATTCAAATAAAAAGTATTACCGAACTGTAGCTTTTCTGAGATGAATTGTATTCAACGTAAATTTTATTTTACAATCAATTTCTATCATCCATAAGTTTTACAGTTTAATCAAATTATAATAGGATTTATGTTGCAGTTTTAGGAAGTATAGTTTCTTTGATGTTTCTTGATTTCGTTTTCAAATCGATTGAATATGTATCTTTATCATTGTAAAACCTTCTAAATGCCTTTTACCTTGAAGACTATCCTAAAACTCATTTTTGTATTCCTCTTTTTCAGCCATTTTACCTTTGGCCAAGTAAAATCAAACTTGGAGCTAATTGACATTTTTAACATGGAATATGTTTCCAATCCACAGATTTCACCTGATGGAAACAAAATCATTTATGTCCGCAATTTTAAGGATGTAATGACCGATAAAAATCTTTCCAATCTTTGGATAATAAATTTTGATGGTTCCAACAACCGTCCGTTGACAACGGGAAATCAAAATGATTTTTACCCAAGATGGTCTCATGACGGAAAAAAAATCATCTTTAAATCCAATATGTCGGATGGTAAGATGAAATTATACCTCATGTGGATGGATACAAAAGAAGCTGTTCCATTGACCAATACTCCAAAAGCTCCAGGTCAGATTTCTTGGTCACACGACGACCGTTTTCTTGCATTTACCATGTTTGTGCCAAAAAGCGAGGAGTCCATAGTAAAAATGCCAAAGAAACCAGAAGGAGCCAAGTGGAACAAACCACCTACTTACATTACAAAACTAAATTATCGCGGTGATGGACAGGGCTACATAAAAGGGGGAAATACACAAATTTTCACTTTATCTATTGATGGGGGAACCCCAAGGCAATGGACATCCACTGATTTTGATCACGGTGCACCGATATGGTCAAAAGATGGTTCACAATTGTTTTTTTCCGCAAATTTCAACACTGAGGATGCACTAGAGCCATTGAACAGCGAAATCTATAAATTATCGTTATCTGATGGCAACGTGACCGCACTTACCAGTCGGTATGGCCCTGATACCAATCCCAAAATATCTCCAGATGGAACAAAGTTGGCCTATATTGGTTTTGACGATACTTATCAGGGATATCAATTGACACATGCTTACATCCTCGATATAAAAAGTGGAAAATCAAGTTTGATTTCAGAAGATTTTGACCGCGATGTACAGCATATAAATTGGGGAGCCAGTGGAAAAGGACTCTATTTTCAGTTTGATGACGAGGGCGATACCAAAATAGGTTACATGAACCTTAATGGTGAAGTGGATAAAAAAGTAGAAAGCCTAGGAGGTCTTTCCCTGGGGCGGCCTTACAATGCCGCATCATATTCAGTTTCGGAGAATGGCAGATTTGCCTATACTCTGGGCAGCACACAACATCCCGCTGATCTAGGGGTTCATGACAAAAATGGGAGTAAGCGACTTACTTTTTTAAATGACGACCTTTTCTCTTTTAGAAACTTGGGAAAAGTAGAGGAGCTATGGTGGGACTCTTCTTTTGATCAACGTAAAATTCAGGGTTGGGTAGTGACACCTCCCAACTTTGATGCTACCAAAAAATATCCAATGATACTGGAAATACATGGCGGGCCATTTGCAAGCTATGGTTCTGTATATTCCGCAGAGATTCAGGCTTTTGCAGCCGCAGGTTATGTGGTGCTGTATACAAATCCTAGAGGAAGTACAAGTTACGGGGAAGAGTTTGGGAATTTGATACATCACGATTATCCAAACCATGATTATGATGATTTAATGTCTGGCGTGGATGCGGTAATCAATAAAGGTTTTGTAGATAAGAATAAGCTTTTTGTAACCGGTGGAAGTGGTGGTGGTGTACTTACTGCTTGGATTGTTGGCAAAACAGACCGCTTTAAAGCTGCTGTTGTAGCAAAACCTGTTATAAATTGGTATAGTTTTGTCCTTTATGCAGATGGAGCGAGTTTTTTCTCTAAATATTGGTTTGGGAAAAAACCATGGGAAGATCCAGAGAGTTATATAAAGCGTTCTCCCCTTTCATATGTAGGCAACGTAAAAACACCTACCATGCTCCTTACGGGAGAGGAAGATTTTAGAACGCCAATCGCAGAATCTGAACAGTTCTATGCTGCGTTAAAGCTTGAGAACGTAGAGACCGCAATGGTCCGTATTCCTGGAGCTTCGCACGGCATAGCCAATAAGCCCAGTAATTTAATTGCTAAAATTGCCAGTATATTGGCCTGGTTCGAAAAATATAAGGATTAGATTCGTATCAAAAGTTTTGGTTTTTTTGGTTCTATGTAAGCATGTCCACATCCAAATTGTTCGTTCATAAAACTGTTAATTGTCCATTGTCCATTGTCCATTGTTCATTGTCCATTGTTAATTGACCATTGTTCATTGTTCATTGTTCATTGTTCATTGTTATTTAGAAAACATTTATGCATATCCCACATTATTATAAAAATGAAAATCTAGAAGAAATCAAGGGTTTTTTAGTCGAGAATAGTTTTGGCCTTTTGATAAATCAAGTTGACGGAAAGCCATGGGCAACACATATTCCTTTGGAATTGGATAAAGACGAACATGGAAAAGAAATTCTTGTTGGACATATTGCAAAAGCAAATCCACAGGCGAAATCTTTCGGAAACACTGAAAATGTACTGTGTGTCTTCAATGGTCCCCATGCCTATATTTCATCATCATGGTATCAGGAAGAAGAAGTGCCTACCTGGAATTACATAGCTGTACATATATATGGATCATTAAAAGTATTAAGCGATGATGCCACTATGGAATCGCTCCATAAATTGGTCAACAAATATGAAAAAAACTCTAAAAATCCCATTAATCTAAGCGAGATGTCCCCGAAGACCTTGAGACAAGTTAAGGGTGTTATTGGTTTTAAAATTGAAATTACCGAAATTCAGGCTGCCTACAAACTTTCTCAAAACCGTAAACAAGATTATCCTAAAATAACTTCAGAATTAATGGAACAGGAAAATATTGGCAGTAAGGCCATCGCAAAGAAAATGAATTATCTCAAACTTTGATTTCAATTATTCATTGTCCAAATACTTGGTATCGGCCCAATTTGAATAACGGGGATTATCCACATGCATGATCCATAATTCATCAGTATATTCTCCTTTCATTTTAGAACGATAGGCTTCATAAGCAAGTTCATTCTTGTCATACTTTGCCAAGTATACGTAGTTAAGTCCATTATCAGGGTTCTTAAAATATTTGGCTTCAAGACCTTCTGATTTTAGTTTGGCCATAAAGCTTTTAAGATAGTTTACGTTCTTGAACACATTTGCTACTATATAATGGCCCTTGCCCACCCCTTCCAAACTGATAAATTTTTCAATGGGTTTGAACGCACCTCCAGTAAAGGTGCCTTTCTCTGTTTCAGCCTTCTTCTTTTTAGTTTTTGAATTGTTCGCCAAAACGGTGACATTATTTAATTCCTTATCCAAAGAATCTAGATCAGCGTTCTTGGCCAGATAAAGTTTTTGGGCATTTTTTTCAATATCAGGTCGTTCGTTTTCTGTATGGCGTTTCACCATTCGCATTACCATTTCAAAACGTTTTTCAAGATCACGTTGCCTATGTTGTTCCAATGAGTCCATTTTAAAAATCAGTTCATTAATCACTGCATAATTATCATCTTGTTGAGCCTTAAGTTGTTCGACCTGTTCTTCCCAAAACGCTAAATCCTCTTTATTGGTTGGGCGCAGTGTTGTCTGTGCATCCAACTTGCTTTCTTTCTCTTTTTTACCCTTTTTATCTTCTTTAATATCGGCAACAAAAGTACCTTCAATCGGTTCTTTTGTAGACCCTTCATTGGAAGCTAGGGCATTTTTGGACGTTGAAGGAACAAATGAGAATGCAATGGATACTTCATGGGTTACCCCAAGATTTGTTAGATTATCATTTATGTTCTTTTCAAAATTATATCCAAATGAAAGTCTTCTGTTAAGATTAAATCCAGTACCTGCAGATACTCCGTAAAACTGGTCATACCCACCTTGCAACCATCCCAATTTAGGGAGATCAAGAATAAGGCCTCCACCAAAAACAGGGTCTTCACTAGCTTCAAATCTTGCCCTGGCCAATGGCATTAATCTGCCATCTTCTAAAATACCTGCTGCATTTTCAAATTCATGGGCAAATTGTATATGTCCGGAAAACGTCTTTTCATTGAATTCAGTAAGTGATTTTCCGGAGTTAATATTGTAATCAACCAAGTTTTGTGCAAATACACCAAAATCAAACTTTCCCAGTGTTAAATTAAGACCTGGTTGAAAAGAAATAATCGAGTTTTGGGAAGCATTGTTTAAAACTGGATCTTCTTCCAATGTAACTGCTCTATCAGCATCAAAACTACTTACATAATAAGGGATATTTACTCCAAAACTAAGGTTGCTTTTTTGCCCCAATTGAATTCCGTGGGAATAATTGGCCATTACACCCAAATTGGAAATTACGCCTTCTTGTTGATTATAAAGGCTTAATCCCAATCCTACGCGATCGTTAAGGCGACCACTATAACTTAAAAAGTAATTCTGACTATTATCATTAAAATCGGCTCCTTGGCTTCTATGGAAAAGGTTCACATAAGATTTATCTTCTCGAACTGCAGAAAATGTTGGATTAATCAGAAACCTGTTAAACTTTAATAAGTTCTGAAAGGGCACATCATAATTTACATAAGGATTGCTGT
The DNA here is from genome assembly GCF_003269425.1 of Flagellimonas maritima. NCBI lineage: Bacteria > Pseudomonadati > Bacteroidota > Flavobacteriia > Flavobacteriales > Flavobacteriaceae > Flagellimonas > Flagellimonas maritima. The sequence continues at coordinate 158,214 of NZ_CP030104.1, forward strand.
CCTGCGCATTTACTTTGCAACAGAACATAATTGGCAAAAGCAATAACAGAGCGAGTTTAGAACATAGCTGTATTATGCTTTTGAAAAATGGGCGTAATTTTATGTCCATAACAACATATTTTTCGTAGGTTAATCAACCTGATAGGTACAGGTTCATTTGATTTGTTTGGTCTCATTAGCAAGATTTGGGATACTTGTAAGAGTTTTATTATTAAATATAAAACAATATTAATTATATTATCGATAAAAAACCAATTTTATCGATGAAATGAACTAATAATCTATTGAAAATCAATTTTTAATACATTAATATAATTTTATAACGTAAAAAAATCATTCTTCATTGCATACGCTTTTACCAATTTTATTCGTCTACCTATACTTTTGTAAATAATTTATCAATATTATAACAACTATATGCGTGAAACTCCTGAAATAATTCCTTATTCCAACATATATAAAGACTCTTTCAAAGCTTTGAACGAAGAATGGATAACCAAGTATTTTGTAATGGAAGAAATGGATATCATATCGCTCAATAATCCAAAAGAATATATTTTAGATAAAGGTGGATATATTGCAGTTGCCCTACTTAAAAAAGAACCCGTGGGTGTTTGCGCATTATTGAAAAGTAATCGTAAAGGTTTTGATTTTGAACTGGCCAAAATGGGAGTATCCCGAAAAGCACAGGGAAAGGGCATTGGAAAATTATTGGCAATCCATATTATTGAGAAAGCTAAATCTTTGGGAGCCAAAAAAATATATCTTGAAAGCAATAGCGTATTGATACCAGCAATAAGATTATATGAAAAATTAGGCTTCACGTCAATCTCGGGAGCTAGTTCTCCATATGAACGCAGTGACATTCAAATGGAACTGGTTTTATAAATAAGCTTATAAGTTATCTAGTTGATTGCTTTTCTTATCGGTGCTAATTGTCCAAAAGAACCCTACAAAAAAGAAAGAATCGGCAGCGGGTCTAATAGCACGTCTTTCGAATATGCCATCCATATTTGGCGTATTCGCGTATTGATAGTTGTTGATATTATTGAACCCCAGCATGTTATTGACCGAAAAGTAAAGAATTTTTTGTTGGTCTATCAAATAGGCCCAATTGAAGTTCAAACTATGGAAAGACTTGGTTTTTTCAGCCAAAAAGTTGTTTGTGTTAGGGTTATTGTAGGGTCTGCCAGAACCATATATGTATGAAAATCCCAATTGTGACCGTAAGTCCTCTACCCAATATTTTGTAACGACCGAAAGATTATGTTCCGGCGCAAAATTTGGTGTGGCACGTTCCCTAAAATTTCTATAGTCCCTTTCGGTATTTAGATAGGAATATGAAATCCAATAGTCAAGATTCTCAATGCTGTTATTGTCCCTCCAGAAAACATCCAACCCTGCAGCATATCCATCACCTGAGTTACTAAAAGTGGAGTTGAATTCCGGTAATTGCGTATCGTACTTTACCAAATTATCATAGCTCTTGTAATAAGCCTCCGCCCTAAAGGTTTTGCCATCATTTAAAAATTGATAGTTTAAAAGATAATGTGCCGTTTTTTCGGAACCTAAAGATTGCCCAAATTTGGCAACCTCTGTCATAGGATTTTGATGGAATTCCCCATAAGCCAGGGAAAACTGTCCTTTTTCACCCGGCTTGTACGCCAACGAAAGTCTTGGTGATACTGTAAAATCATTAATCAAGGAACTGTTCTCTGACCTAAGACCCATTTTCATGGCAAATCTATTGCTCAAAAAAACATCGGTCTCAACAAAACCTGCCCACAATTGGTCTTTAAATCCAACAGTAAAGTTTATATCATTTGGCTGAGAAAACGTCTCATTGTAATCGACTAGAAAAAGTTCTGTGCCAAAATTGAGATTAAACCGACTACTGAATCTTTTTTTCACCTTAAACTTTATATGGGAAGCAGTTTCATCATTGTCTATGGTATTTTCCTGTAAACCAATCGCGTTACCATCCCAGGATAATGAAGCACCTGTAACAATACTCCAGTTACTTTCAAAGAAATATTTATAAGAGGAATTAAAATAAAGGTTGTTGTTCTTTAAGCGAAATCTTACCAAATCCTCAAAATTTATGTCTTCTTGGTCAATATCCAAGTCAGTAAAAGTAAATCCTGTATATAATTTGAACATACTTTTTGTGCCTTTACTTCTAAAAACTGCTTCTCCAGAAATAGATTCAAAGGGACTGTTCCATTGTATTCCTTGTGTGGAAGGCATCAATGCTTCATATGGAGAAAGGTTGATATAAGAAGTGTTTATACTCAAAGACTGGTCGCCCCATATTTCCGTATGACCTAAGCCTCCACCAACGGACATGATAGATATCTCGGTTTTTTCCTGATCTGGTGCATCAATTGTGTTCAACAACAACACGCTGGAGAGTGCTTGTCCGTATTCTGCAGAATATCCCCCAGTGCTAAACGTAGTTCCCTTGAACAAAAATGGCGAAAACCGTCCTCGTGTTGGAATGTTGTTTGCCGTTGCATTAAAAAATTGAAAGACACGCAGACCATCTATAAAGACTTGTGTTTCACCAGCTTCTCCCCCACGCACAAAAAGTCTACCATCTTCATTGACTGTAGTGGTACCGGGTAAAGTCTGCAAGGCACTGCTGATATCTGCCAGAGCACCTGCTGTTGTAACTATATCCAATGGTTTTAGTACAGAAACTTTGGAATTATCACCAGCTTCGAATGTACCAGCAGTTAAGGTAACCCCAGTAAGGGCATTTACCGATTCTAAAAGAGTTATTTGAATATTATTAAAATAAGAAATATCACCAGCTTCATAATGAGCATCATAAGACAACATGGAAACCACAAGGGTCTGGGTTCCAGTCTCTGTAGTTTCAAAATTGAAACCACCGTGCTCATTGGTTGATGCACCGTCATAAGTACCCTCTAAATACACATTGGCACCAATGATGGGATTGTTCTTGGTATCTGTTACGATTCCTGAAATAGTTGATTGTGAAAATGTAAAAATACTATTGACGAGAATTATTAAAAAAAGAATCGGTCTTTTCATGGTAATGATTATTTGATGGCCCAAAAATGCCTTCAAACTATTTTGTAAACCAATTGACCAGACTCAACTGTGAAATTTTAACGATGAATTGAATTCTGCTTTTTCATATTCAATTCAGTTCTGAAAATGTACATATTTAGTTCTGCATTAGAAACCATTGTAACAACTATTGTAGCTGTTCATTAACAATGCTGCAAGTAAAAAGGGAAATTCATACCTGTTCTGTACATTCAAGATAGTCTTATAAATGGGCAGTGCATTAGAAACCAGATTAGCGCAATTGAGGATGGTAGCCATCCTTCTCATTTAAAAATTTTCCAACCAGAACTAATGCAATCCTTGTTATGCGCAATATCAATGGGAACAATAGAATGAATTACGATTCTGAAAAAGGTCCTTTAATCATACGGAATATTAAGAATAGAAATGTTGGCCCTCCAAATTTCAACGATGTTAATTTGTTTTGGAAGGTATGATCTGGAATTTAAAATTACGTTTAAAGGTAAATCAATAATAAAAGCGGCTGTCTAATAGATTCGTACCAGTTCACATTAAGCTTGTTAAAATGTTTTGACCAACTGACAATTAAAATATATCTAGAAAAGCTTAATTTGACAAATCCAATAGCCATCGTCTTTTTAGACAGCCTATTTTAATACTTAGCCCGTTTTTATCAAATTCCTTCGGCCAACCACGCCTTCATCATCCATACCGTTTTTTCCTGTTCGGTAATAAAGTCACTCATCATCGAATTTGTTCCTTCATCTTTTGCCTCATCTGAAGTGTCTAGAATCCTACGTTCTATAATCAATAATTCTTTAAGGGAATCCACTATCAATCGTATTGCATCCTCATCTTTGGAAACATTTTTCCCTACCGGTACCTTTGCGTTTGAGGAGTAGTCCTGAAATGTATGGTAAGGAACTCCTCCTAAAGTCAAAATTCTCTCTGCGACTTCATCTACCTTTAGGTTTGCATCTACGTACAGCTCTTCAAACTTTTCATGAAGGTCAAAAAAACGTTTTCCTTTTATATTCCAGTGAATACCTCTCAAATTTTGGTAGTATTGTTGAAAATTAGCTAATAATTGGTTCAAATCATTGCTTAAAGATTGAGATGTTTCTTCATTTAATCCTATAGCGTTTAGTTTCATTTTATTGTGATTTTAATTATATGTTCTATAAAATTATTGAATTAAAATATATTGACTCCATAGTTTTTACTAATAGTTTTTATAGCTTTATAATATAATATTATCAGTTAATGACTATAACTCAATTACAATATGTTTTGGCGGTAGCGGAGTATAGAAATTTCACTCTGGCCGCTGAAAAGAGCTTTGTAACACAGCCTACATTGAGCATGCAAGTGCAAAAACTTGAAGATGAACTTGATATTCTAATTTTTGACCGTGGAAAAAAACCTATTTCCATAACGGAGGTTGGGAAAAAAATAGTGGCTCAAGCCAAGAATATTGTTGCCGAAGCTGACCGCATCAAAGACATTGTGGATCAGGACAAAGGGTTTATTGGCGGAGATTATACCATAGGAATAATTCCAACGGTAATGCCCACGCTATTGCCCATGTTCTTGAACACCTTTATTAAAAAATACCCAAAGGTTAATCTTATCATCAAGGAACAACCTACGGATACTTTAATCCGCAATATATTGGATGGTCATTTGGATGCTGGAATTGCGGCAACCCCTTTGGAAATAGAATTTATAAAGGAGCGACCACTCTATTACGAGCCCTTTGTCGGTTACGTGCCTAAAAATCACCGCTTATCATCGCAAGATTTATTGACTACAGCTCACTTGGATGTCAACGATATTCTTTTGTTACAGGATGGGCACTGTTTTAGGGATGGGGTCATCAATCTTTGCAAATCTCCTAAAAATCCACAAAATGAACAATTTAAAATTGAGAGCGGTAGTTTTGAAACCTTGGTCAGTCTTGCAGATGAAGGAATGGGAATGACCTTGCTCCCCTATCTGAATACTTTGGCCTTGGATGAAGCCAAAAAGCATCATTTAAGAAATTTTAAAAATCCATCACCAGCTCGTGAGATAAGCCTTATCTATCATAAAAGTGAACTCAAAATACAAATTACAGAGGCGTTAAAGGAAGTGATTTCAGGAATCGTAAGAGGAGCAATAGCTTTTCAAGATGTGAAGATTATAAGTCCCTTGGGAAAGAACTGAACCATATATTGAAGTGAATAATCTATTCTAAAAAGAAAGAGCCGCTCAAGCGGCTCTTATTATATTTTTATTAATATTAAAGTAGATTGTAATTCTGGTTTGTCAGAAATAAATGACCGTAACCAGATTTTGAGTTCTTCGATTTCACTAGGTAATAATCGTGAAACAGCTTTTTTCAATTCTTTAGCGAACAGTTTAGTATCAAAACTGACTTTTTGAAGTACAGTTTTGGTGTAATCTAACATAGCTCTAGCCATATTTATAATTATGTTTAATTAATTAGTTAGCAATCACAACTTTAACAACTATAAAGTTAAACAAAAATCTGTAAAGGATATTGCCTGACCATTGTTAAAAATTCAGTAAATTCATGTTAAACTAGATTATTAAAATCTTTTTATGAGAAAATCGGCATTTTTGCTTTTTAGTGTTATATCGCTGTTAAGTTGTTCCAGTACTAAAAAAACCATACAAAAAGAAACAAAAGCTGTCCTTTTAAATCCTTTTTTTGAAAATCAATTTACAGGTTTCCTAGTAATTGATGCCGAAAAAAAAGATACTATATATAGTAAAAATCCTACCAAATATTTCACTCCTGCAAGTAACACCAAAATCTTTACATTATTTACGGCTCTTACCATGTTACCGGATAGCATTCCAGCCTTAAAATATATAGTTCGCGGAGACACTTTATATATGGAAGGGACAGGCGACCCAACTTTTTTGCATCCTGATTTCTCAAGTCAGAAAACATTGGATTTTTTAAAAACATTTAAGCATATCTCATTTTATCCAAATAATTTTTATGATGAAAAATATGGTCCCGGATGGTCTTGGGGCGATTATTCTTATTCTTATCAACCAGAAAGAACGGCATTTCCAATACACGGTAACACCGTCTCTATCTATAAGGAAGATTCCCTAAATATATCACCAAAATTTTTTCGAAATGGAGTGGTTGAAATTGAATTCCCCAAAAATAGGGAGAAGAACAAAAATCTTTTTTATTTTAATCCTATTCGAAAAGATACGCTTCAGATACCATTTATTGCGGATAGCACACTTATAAAAGAGCTATTGGGAAATGTACTGGACAAAAAAGTACAAATAGTCCAGAAAATGCCCTTAGGTGAAAAATCCGTTTTTTATAGTATTCCAAAAGATACCGTACTCAAAAAAATGATGCAGGAAAGCGACAACTTTTTAGCAGAACAATTGCTAGTTCTTGCATCTTCAACGATTTCGGATTCTTTGAATATCAATTCAGTGCAGGACTATATTTTAGAAAATCATCTGTCAAGTCTTGAACAACCTCCCCGATGGGTGGATGGTTCTGGATTATCAAGGTACAACCTATTCACTCCAAAATCCATTGTTCAAGTATTGGATAAATTGTATAGCGATTTACCAAAAGAAGAACTGTTTAATTTTTTGGCAGTCGGAGGTGTTTCCGGTACTATAGAAAATTGGTATAGGGGCAATCCAAATCCCTACGTGTTTGCAAAGACAGGAACACTGAGCAACAATCATTGCCTAAGTGGATATTTGACCACGAATTCTGGTAAAACTCTTATTTTCAGCTTTATGAACAATCATTACAGGCAGCCTACAGCTGAAATAAAAAAGCGAATGCAACGGATTTTAGAATTACTACGGGACAATTACTAAGAATGTATATTGTTTACTGAGAACAATTTATTGATTTGCGCGTACTGCAGTAACATAATTGTCTTGGCATCCCTGATTTTTCCATTTTGAACAAGTTTCAAAGCATCTTCGAAGCTCATTTCCAAAACTTCAATATTCTCTGTTTCATCTTCAGCACCGCCGCCTTCGCCTACTCTCATATTTTCAGTGTACTGTCCGATAAAGAAATGTAGTATCTCCGTAACAGAACCGGGAGACATATATGATTCAAAAACTTTTTGTACATCGGAAACCATATATCCGGTTTCTTCTTCCACTTCCATAATAATGGTTTGTTCTGCATTGCCCTTTTCCAGAATCCCCGCACAGGCTTCGATCAACATGCCATCTTCATTACCATTTAAATATGTGGGCATTCTAAATTGTCGTGTCAATATAACGGTCCCTTTATCATTATTGTACAAAAGGATTACTGCGCCGTTTCCACGATCATAGGCTTCGCGAACTTGGGTTTCCCATTCCCCATCCTCTCTTTGGTACTCAAACGTAACTTTGCGTAAAGTGTACCAATTATTGGATAGCACTTCTTTTTTGATATTCTTTACTGTTCCGTACTTCATTTGGGTATATTAGACAGTTACAGCTTTGTTCAAATACCTTCTGAACGGAAGCATCTCTTTGTAAATTTCAACTACTCCATCTTGAAAATTGTTGTTTTGCACTTCTTTTTGCGTTACTGCGCAACTTACGGCGAAACTTTTATGTCTTAATAGTTCAATATGTTTATGGGTTTGGGAAAATCCTTTTGGAGCCATTTTTAGCATATCGTCTTGCATAAGGCCACCAAACATATTTTTAAAGGATTTTTTATTGATAATTTTTTTGAAATCATCACCATTATAATCGATTGCTTCGCGAATACTACTAAGTAACTTGGAAGATGGCCTATAAAAACCTCCTGCAATAAATGATTCGCTTGTGCCCAAATGAATATAAAAATCACCAGTATTGGGGGCCTTATCCAGTCCTGCACCAAAATGGTCTTTATATACCGGTTTTTCTGGATGAAACATAAGGTTGTTGTTGATGCGGTTTATCGCCTTTTTTCCAGAGGTCGGATAATAATTTTCATCAACCTTCCCCAACTTCATATCCATTTCGTTAAGCCATTCAATGTACCAATCGCGGACTTGATGATATCGCTTTCGGTTTTCATCCATCCATTCCTTGGAATTGTTTTTTTGTAAATCCCTTAGGAAATCGTAAAGTTCATAAAAGCTCATACATTAGGCGTTAGGCGTTAGGCGTTAGGCGTTAGGCGTTAGGCGTTAGGCGTTAGGCGTTAGGCGTTAGGCGTTAGGCGTTAGGCGTTAGGCGTTAGGCAAAAATAAAAAACTATAGCATTTTAAGAGATTTAAATAAAACTCTATTTGATGTGATGTTAGTTTAGATATGAGATGTGAGATGTGAGATGTTAGAATTCTGAACTATAAAACTTTTAAGTCTGAAACTCTCCAATTTCAACCGTCAACTATCATCCATCAGCCATCATCTGTCAACCAAAAATCAAAACCTATTATCGCCACCTATGATGTCACCGAGACCACCAAGAACACTGCCCTCACCCTTATTTTTACCTCCACGTGGGATTGAAGCCAATACTCTGCCCGCCAATCTACTGAACGGCAATGATTGTATATAAACCGTACCTGGTCCTTTTAAAGTGGCGAAGAACAGACCTTCCCCGCCAAAAACGGTATTTTTTATTCCACCAACAAACTCAATATTATAATCCACAGTATGTGAAAATCCAACGATACAGCCTGTATCTACTTTCAAAACCTCTCCTGCAGCCAATTCTTTTTTGGCCATGGTACCACCTGCATGGACAAAAGCCATTCCATCGCCCTCCAATTTTTGCATAATAAAGCCTTCGCCACCAAATAGTCCGCGACCCAAGCGTTTTGAAAACTCTATGCCAACGGAAACGCCCTTGGCAGCACATAAGAAGGCATCTTTCTGACAAATGAATATTCCAGCTTTTTCAGAGAGGTCGATAGGAAGTATTTTTCCTGGATAGGGAGAAGCAAAACTTACCTTCTTTTTAGCTTGTCCCACATTTAGAAAAGCGGTCATAAAAAGGCTCTCCCCTGTTAGCAATCGTTTGCCTGCGGAAAATAATTTTCCCAGCACCCCGGATTCTTGATTGGAACCGTCTCCAAATATCGTGTCCATTTTAATATCGGTATCCATCATCATAAAGCTTCCCGCCTCGGCAACTACTGCCTCTTGTGGGTCAAGTTCAATTTCTACGTACTGCATTTCCTCACCGTAGATTTCATAGTCTATTTCGTGTGCGTTCATTTTTTTTATTTATTAATATTATCCTTATTGGTTGACCACCACAAAGTTTTGTTACACTCTTGCTTTAATTAATTTTTATACTAAATAAAATAAAAAGGTAGCTATTTTAGCTACCTTTTATTGATGTCATAAAATGAAAATTATGCCTAAATCAAGAATTATCCTCAACCTCTGCGTCAGGAGCATTTTTTTTGACGGATTCAACTCCATTTTCCATGGCACCCGTAGAAGTATACGATTCACTTTTGCCAATTACTTGACCGTTGGACGCCTTTAAATTAAAATAGTGCTGACCTGTACTTCCTGTTTTACGCTCAAAGCGCTCATCCATTTGAGAATTTTTTCTAACGGATTCTATTCCATTTTCACAAGCAGCTTTTGTAGTATAAGATTCGCTGGTCAAAATTACCTGTCCATTTCCAGCTTTGAGATTGAACATGCTTTGTCCTGATTTAGTAGCTTTAATTTCAAACTTTCCCATTTTAATTGAGTTTCATTAATTAGTATTTGGAATTGAAAATACTAAAAAATGAGATACCCATCAAATTTGAGACTCAACCTTTTAGCTTAACGGTCCATTCAAAATTAAAAGTAGAAACAACAATCCCATCTTTATTGACGCCTACGGACTCCATCCAAACGGTTTGCCCCTCTCCTGTTCTGATAGTATCTTCAACTGCTTTTGCTACAAGTTGACCATCAACACATGTAAATGTTATTTTTCCTGTCGCTTTTTTTGAAAAATTTGCTTTATTGTTCTGAACCAACATGGATATTTTTTTCCCGCTTTTTTTAATTTCATTCATCACCAATGCACCTGTACTTAGTTCTGCTGCCATCCCTTGAACAGCCCAAAACATGGAATTGAATGGGTTCTGGTTTATCCATTTATGTTTAACGGACGTAATGGATTTTTCATCGTCTATATAAGTTAGTCGCACACCGCACCACCATGCAGAAGGAAGTTTTAAAAATGTAAAAGTGTTGATTTTACTGGTATTCAAAGCCATGTTCTTCATTTAATTGTGCTAAAAGTAATTAAAATTATTACCAAATCAATATGTTAAATAAAAGTTAATATTTAGTACTTTGTTTTGCATAGTACCTTCTTTTAGATATATATTTGTATGGTAAGCTAATAGGTTATCTAATTTCTTATTAAATCAGTAATAATATAATGGCAACAACTGCAACCAAACATGAACGGAATTTATCAGCGATAATACACGCTTCAACTTTTTCAAAATATTTTATTCCATTTGGAAATTTTATTTTCCCATTGATTTTATGGACCGCAAATAAAAATGAATACAAGTTTGTGGATTATAACGGAAAGCAAGCGTTGAATTTTCAAATAAGTATGTTTTTGTATTCCGTAATTGTAAGTATTATAAGTATTCCATTTTTTATCAGCTTCTTACCCGATGTATTCGATTGGAATTTTTTTGGATTGCACCGTTTAAGTGATCTGAACAATTTGGACATTCATATCAGTAGTGATGATTTTAGACTGAACAGGTTCTTTTGGCCAGCCGGCATCTCAGGTTTAATACATGTAGCCTTGGTCATCATCAATGTAGTATATACCATTTTAGCAACTATACGAACTAACGAGGGACAGACTTTTATGTACCCATTCACCATAAAATTCATAAAATAAATGAACCCTACCAGTAAACTAATTATGATGGTATTTTTAAATATCACAATTTTTACAAATGCCCAAGTAAAAAAAGATTTGGAGCTTTACGATATTCTAAAGAAAAAAGACAGTATACTATTTGATGCAGCCTTTAATCAATGTAATACCGATCTTTTGAAAACGTTATTTACCGAAGATTTTGAATTCTACCATGATAAAGGTGGGTTTACGGAAAGTAGGGCGGATTTTCTAAATCCGATGCGGGAAAATTGTGCAAAACTTGATAAAAATCAACCTCAACCAGCAAAAAGAATATTGGATAAAGGAAGTTTGGCGGTATATCCGCTATATAAAAATGGCGAATTGTACGGTGCCATTCAAAAAGGGGTACATAGTTTTGAGTTTTTGGACAAAGAAAACGTATATCAAAAGGGAGAGATCGCAAAATTCACCCACGTTTGGATTTTGGAAGAAAACAATTGGAAAGTTAAAAGGGAATTAAGTTATGACCATCAATCACAACAATAATATAAGAATAGTACAAGGAGTTTATTCATCAATCAAAAACGAAAAATTATAATTATCAATCAAAAATGTTCTCGCTCCCTCTTCTCATCAAAGAGGGAATGGGCGAGAATACGTTGCTCAATCAAGCAATTACGAAAAAACGAACAGTTAATTAAACACCGAACCTAGTTCGGCAAAATTAGAACCATGGAGTTATGAATATAGAAAACACAAAAGCACAAATGCGCAAAGGGGTTCTGGAATATTGCATCCTCTCTATCTTGAATGATAAGGACAAATATGCATCCGAAATTCTGGGCTCTTTAAAAGATGCTAAGATGCTTGTAGTGGAAGGTACCATTTATCCTTTGCTAACCAGGTTAAAAAATGCTGGATTGCTCAATTATCGTTGGGAAGAATCCACCTCTGGACCTCCACGTAAATATTATGCGCTTACCGAAACCGGAAGATTGTTTTTAAACGAACTCAATGGCACATGGGACGAGCTAAGAAATGCAGTAAATCTGGTAACCAACACAAATCAATAATCAAAAAATGAACAAGACAGTAAACATAAATCTCGCAAACACACTCTTCCATATTGATGATGAGGCGTACAATAAACTAAGGCTTTACCTTGAATCCATTAAAAGGTCGTTTTCGGGCACACCTGGGAGCGATGAGATAATTGCGGATATTGAAGCGAGGCTCGCAGAACTCTTTTTGGAAAAGATGGAAAACGAGCGCCAGGTAATCACACAAAAAGAAGTGGACGAAGTTATTAACATCATGGGGCAGCCAGAGGACTATATGGTGGATGAGGACATCTTTGAAGATGTTCCAAAACAGGATCAAGTCCAACCTCAAACTAAACGAAAGGTCAAAAAATTATATAGGGACATTGATCAAAAGTACATTGGTGGCGTTTGTTCCGGTCTAGAGCATTATATGGGCCTTGATGCACTTTGGATAAGAATAATTTTTATACTGCTCACTGTATTTTCCGGTTTTGGGCTTGTTGCCTATATCCTATTATGGATTTTAGTTCCTGAAGCCACTACGACTGCCCAAAAGCTTGATATGCGGGGAGAGCCAGTCAACATAAGCAATATAGAGCGTAAGGTAAAAGAGGGCTTTGATGGTGTTGCGGACAGGGTTAAAAATGTAGATTACGAAAAAGTAGGCAACAAGGTCAAAAGCAGCTCTAAGACCTTTTTTGACGTTATTGGCGATATTATTATGTTCCTCTTTAAAATAGTGGGTAAGTTCATTGGCATACTTTTGATTTTGATCAGTGCCATGATGCTCATTGGATTGTTTGTAGCTTTTTTTAGTATAGGAATTTTCAATGCGGTTAATCTTCCCGGAGTCGATTTTTATGAGATTGTGAATACAACAGGTGCACCGGTTTGGATAGTATCTGTACTATTGTTCTTTTCAATCGGTATTCCGTTTTTCTTTTTGCTCTACTTGGGACTCAAGATTTTGGTGACTAATTTAAAGTCGATAGGAAACATTGCTAAATATTCTCTTTTGGGACTTTGGTTGATTTCAGTAGGAACTTTGTCCGCTCTAGGGTTGAAACAAGCAGCAGAATTCGCCAACGTTGGCAGTGTAAACATCAAGGACCAAATATTGATGGAGGTTCCCGGGGACACATTGCTGATTAAAATAAAAGATTCAACATTCGATTACGGCATGGGAAATGCCCATTTTGGCCGTATGACCTTTACGTATGATGAGAACGATAAACAAATTTTAATCTCTGATGAGGTAAACATTAAAGTGAGAAAATCCAATGATTCCTTTGTAAAACTCAATATTAGAAAGGATTCGCACGGGAACACAACTCATGCGGCACGTGAAAGGGCAAAACAAATAAATTACGATTATCAATTGACGCAAAATGAGATTGTTTTAGATGAGTACCTCACCACGGCTACATCAAACAAGGCAAGAAACCAAGAAGTTGTTTCTACAATCTATGTACCCGAAGGGGCAGTTTTAAAGTTTTCTGAATCTGTTAAGGGGCATATTGGTCGTGGAATCGACAATGACCAAGATTATTATAGAAGCGATATAGTAGATTATACTTGGATAATGGGCGGGGATGGTGAACTCAAATGTCAGAACTGTCCAGAGAAATTAGAAGCTGAAGATGATGAAGGTTCTGAAGACGGCCACATTATCATAAACGAAGATGGTATTGATATAGACCTAGAAGATCGTAATGATGAATTCAAAGTAAAGATCAATGAAGATGGCATAAAAATCAGAGCTAAAGAGAAAAATGACAATTGAGCCTAAAATTTTTACAATTGGGAAAGCTTTTGTAATTAAAAATCAATAAAACAACGAATTTCATGCTGAATTTATTTCAGTATAGCATTGAATCAAGAACCATATCAATCAATTATTAATAGACCCTGAAACCAATTCAGGATAAAAACAACAATCATGACAACACTAGCAAGAATCGCAATCGCATTATTATTCGCAATCTTTGCCTCCTCCTGTAATTTCGACATTAATTTTGGGGACGGGAAAAAAGGCAATGGAGAGGTAGTTGAAGAATCCAGAAGTATTACCGAAGATTTTACGGTGGTATCAGCTTCAGAAGGCTTGGATGTATTCGTAACACAGGACAAGGATTTTAAAATAACTGTTGAGGCCGATGAGAATATTATCGACCTAATCGGAACAGATATAAAAGATGGGAAGTTGAGAATCCACGCCATAGAAAATATAGGTAGGGCCACAAAGAAAATATATGTATCTCTGCCTGAGATTACAGCTTTGAAAAGCTCAAGTGGAGCTGATCTCATTGTTCAAAATGTAATTGAGTCCTCAAAAATAGAACTGGATGCAAGTAGTGGTTCTGACCTACAAGTTGAGCTTGTAGCTTCTGAAGTTTCTGCTGATGCCAGTAGTGGAGCGGATATAAAAGTATCTGGCAATACAGATATCTTTTATGCAGACGCCAGCAGTGGTGCAGATATAAGAGCACGTGAACTTCTGACCAAGACTTGCAATGCTGATGCCAGTAGCGGAGCGGATATATCCGTTAACGTATCAGAATCACTTGTTGCAGATGCCAGTAGCGGAGCGGATATATCCTACACTGGAGATGCAAGTGTACAGAAGAAAAAATCCGTTTCCGGGAGTGTTCACAAATATTAGGATTCCGTAATATGCCTCAATAAAATAATAAAAATAAAAAGTATAAAAAACCCTGATTTTTCATCAAGAATCAGGTTTTTTTATTCGATACCTCCATGGGTTTATCTATATTAGTATAAACCAAAATCTTCATGAAAGTCAGCTTAAAAAAGTATACGCTCCCATTAAAGCATACCTTCAGTATTTCACGAGAATCACATGATTTTCAAGATTCGTTGATCGTAGCTCTGGAGCTGCATGAAACAACGGGTTATGGAGAAGCTACCTCCAATCCATATTATTCGATTACCGTTGAAAGTATGATGAAGGAGATCAAAGCTATAAGAAAAGAGCTAGAAGCTTTTAATTTTACTACTCCTGAGGTTTTTCATCAGTTTTTGACGGGAAAGGGCTTGACAAATTTTGCAGTCTGCGCACTTGACCTTGCAGCTCACGATCTATATGGAAAACTGCAAAACAAGCCTCTTTATCAAATATGGGGCACGGACATCCAAACCTATCCAACCACCAATTATACCATAGGTATTGCGTCCATAGAGAAAATGGTTTCCAAAATGAAGGAAACCCCATGGCCTATATATAAGATTAAATTAGGTACTGATGATGATGTTGCTATCGTAAGGGAACTGCGAAAACATACTGATGCTGTTTTTAGAATAGATGCAAACTGTGCCTGGACATTTGAAGAAACCATTCACAATGCGCCTTTATTAAAAGATTTGGGTGTAGAATTTTTAGAGCAACCCCTTAAAGCAGACGATTGGAGCGGTATGGAAAAGGTGATGCACAAAAGCGTTCTTCCCATTATAGCAGATGAAAGTTGTATCGTGGAAACGGACGTTGAAAAATGTGGATTGCATTTTAACGGCATAAATATAAAACTAACAAAATGTGGAGGCCTTACCCCTGCCCTGCGTATGATTAAAAAAGCCAAGGAAATGGGACTAAAGGTAATGGTAGGTTGTATGACTGAATCTACAGTAGGGATTTCTGCAATTGCACAACTGCTACCGCAATTGGATTATGTGGATATGGACGGAGCGATGCTTCTTAAAAAAGACATAGCATCGGGTGTTGAAATTACAAAAGATGGCATTGTTCAATTTCCTAAAATAGCTGGAAGCGGCGTTACGCTTTGGTAATGATACATCATATAGACTTTTTTCCTGGCAGAACAATTACTATAAAGAACAGAGAATACCGCTACTTTGGGGGCACTTCGTATTTAGGACTTCAAACGGACAAAAACTTTCAAGATATCTTTATTGAAAATACCCGGATATTTGGTACTAATTATGGAGCTTCAAGAAAATCAAATGTTCAGATGTCCATTTTTGAAAAAGCCGAGGGCCATTTGGCCAATATTGTGGGCAGTGAAGCGTGTATAAGTTTATCTTCGGGTTATTTGGCAGGTCAATTGATTTCCCAATTTTTAAATACCAATGGCTATCACTTTTTTTATGCCCCAAATACGCATTCTGCCCTATATCACAGGGAGGTCAGTGCGTATCCTTCTTTTGAGGAGCTCAATGATTCTGTGCGAAAACATTTAAACTCAAATGAAAAATCAATCCCAGTTATTTTTCTGGATTCCATTGATTTTTCAGGACTAAATTATCCAAGTTTTATGGGCTTGCAATCGTTACCACTTGAAAAAATTATTGTTGTCGCGGATGATTCACACGGCATTGGTATTCTGGGCAAAAACGGCGGTGGCGTATACCAAATATTAAAAAAACTAGAACCCAAAGAACTTATAGTATGTTGTTCCTTAGGGAAAGGTTACGGTATACAAGGTGGGGCTATTTTTGGAACAAAGAATAGAGTTGCCGAATTAAAAAATACGATTTTTTTTGGCGGTGCAAGCCCAGCTGCTCCAGTTGGTCTGGCAACACTTGTGGGTAGCGAGAAAATTTATGAAAAAAAGAGAATTGCCTTAAAAAACAATATTGAACTTTTTTTAAATAGTTTGAAGCAAAAGAACAAATTTGAACATATGCCAAATCATCCCGCTTTTGGTTTTTCCGATGACACTTTGGCAAACTACCTTGAAGAAAACAATATCCTAATTACCAACTTTAAATACCCCAACGAGGACTCGGTATCGACAAATAGAATCATAATCAGTGCCGCTCATAAAAAAGAGGATATCCAGTATCTTGTTAGATGTTTGAATACCCTCTCTTGAAACTAATTAACTAATTACTTATTTTATTTAATCTCTATCCCACCAAACTGGAGTAACTGGCGTTTCTTGATTGGCCAAAACGTTTTCTTCGTTCCTATTTAACTCAGTAGCTGGGTATTCAGCCCTTCTAAACCATTGACCAAAGAAATCACTGTCATCGCTGGCTTCTTCTTGGCGTATTTCAAGTCCAACAAAAACCTCATCAGAAAAGTCATATCTTCTAAAGTCGACGAAGGTTTCGGGATTTAAGAAATTGTGTATGTACTTTTCTTTCATTATATGGTTCAACATAAGTTCATCTGCGCCAACTGCTATGGCTGGATCAGCCAAATAGTCAGAACCATCAACACCATACATATCCATACTTGCCTGAATACCTTCTAGATAAGCAGAATATGCTGCTTCACTAGATCCAGTACTTGTAGTTGTACCACCATTAGCAAGAAAAGCAGCTTCTGCCTCAATAAACTTTGCTTCAGCGTAACTAATTAAAAGTAGTGGAGAATCAATGCTGGTATAGTATCCGTCGGTTCTAAATCTAGTATTGGCGTCGGTACCATCTGGTGCAAGCCCCTCGCTACCACTTACAAATCCTTTATATTCATCTTCACCACCATTTTCTGCAAATAAGGGAAGGCGAGGGTCAATTTCAACAATGCCGCCTTCAAAAGGAAAATAATCCCCATTCATAGAACTTACAAGTTGGCTCGCTATATCTTTGCTCAAATTACCTGTTTGCCTAGCTAAGATTTCTTCTGAATACCAAGGATTGATATTTCTTTCATCGAAAAACAATAAAAAATCATCTTCTGTTGAGCTATATCCATTTGCAATACTTGCTAAAACTTCATTAGAAGAAACAACACCCTTGTTAACTAGATGCAATTGATATCTAGCTTTAATAGTATACGCAGTACGCAACCATTTTTCAACATCACCACCATATACTATATCTGAATCTCCAAGAGTGAGGTTGGAATTATCAGGGTTTTCTAAAGCAGAAATGGCATTGTCCAGAATTGAAAATAATTGATTATATATAGATTCTTGCGCATCAAATGCGGGAAACGTATTTTCTGGGGCTTCGCTCGCCTCGCTGAAAGGTACATTATCCCAAGTATCTGTAGCAATACCTATATTTATTGCTATTAAAACATCTGCAATCGCATTTATGTGCGGAGCATCGTTTTCAATAGCTTTATCTTTTATAATTCTAAGATTTGGCAATGCATTTAAGTACACCTGTAACCAAAGACCACTTGCTGTTGTCTGACCAGCCGCTCCTCCTCCAGTACTTACAAAATTTTGAACATAATTCCCAAAAGAGAGCTCTGCCGAGCGTTGTCCTTGCATAGTGTTCAGAAGAACAGGTCCTACTAAATCCTGCATTCTTAATTGGTCTACCGTAGCCGTATTTGAAGGTGTATTTATATCATAATAACTATCACTACACCCTATAAAGAAAAACAGGACCAATACTTTAATTGTTATATTTAAAAATTGTTTTCTCATAATAATCTTTTTAAAATCCTACATTAATACCAAATGAATAGCTTTCCGCTAAAGGAACGCTTAATCCTGCAAAACCATATACATTACTACCGGCACTGAACTGATTTCCTTCGGGATCGTATCCTTCATAGGGTGTCCATAAAAGTATATTATTGGCGTTTACGGAAAGGCTTACACGTGATAGATTCAAATTACTTAACAATTTTCCGCTCAAGTTATAGCTAAATCCAATATTCCTTAGTTTTACCCATGATGCATCCTGTACTAAAATCTCTGATGCTCTGTTATAGTCTGTAGAACTTCTATAATAATCCTGATCTATAAGTGTTTCGGTAGTATTTGGAATAAAACCACCATTACCATCATCCATTACACCGTCAAGTATTGTAGTTTCATCCCTAAATTCAGTAATTCCTAAAATACCATTTCTAATACCATTTCTTCTACCTGAATCATATAAATCACCTCCTTTTTTATATTCAAGTAAAAAATTGAACCCTAAACCTTTCCAACTAAAGTTACTACCTAGAGACGAGATAAAATCTGGAAAAGCATTTCCCACTTTTTGACGTTCCTCAAAATCTATTTCGGGTTTTCCTTCTTCATCAATATATCGCTCTCCATTTTCATAGCGCCATCTCCATCCATAAAGCGAACCCATTTCATCTCCTTCCCTAACTTCTGAAGTAATTCCAGCAAATCCTGAATTTGCAAATACTATCGATTCTATATCATCAGGAATTTCCAATACCTTTCCTTCGCTCGTAGACCAGTTAAGTATAAGTTCCCACTTAAAATCTTTCTTTTGAATAACATCTGCACTTATTAATAATTCATGTCCAAAAACTTCAAAGTCTCCAGCATTCCTTGTTATGCCAGATAGACCGGAAGATTGAGCCGTTCCAACTGTAAAGATTTGGTCTTTTACACGAGTATTAAAATAAGCATAATCCATGCGGATACGATTTTTCAAAAATCGAAAGTCGGCACCCAATTCAGTAGATTGATTTCTTTCTGGAATAATCTCTAAATCCCCGAATCGTGTACTTCTCCGGAATCCTCCAGTGCCCCCAAAAGGGAAATCTTCATCAACCACAAAAAATTGACCTACATCTCCAAAACCAGGGCCCTTTCCTACTTCAGCCCATGAGGCTCTTAGTTTTCCAAAAGTGAAAATATCATTTTCACCAAACAAGCTGGATACATCATATGCTAAACTTACTGATGGATAAAAGAAAGACCTATTATCTTTTGGCAATGTAGACAACCAATCATTTCTGCCTGTAAGTGTCAAAAATAATTTTTCTTTGTAACCTAGTTTCAACTCGCCAAAAACACCAACATTTCTAATTCGTTGAACATCATTATCTATAAAGAAATTTATAGTATTACCTATTTCATTTATTCCTGGAACATTCAATCGTTCTCCCCTTGCCTCGTCATAATCTCTTTTGGTATCGGATATTTGATGTCCTAATGTTAGATCGGTAGAAAAATCATCTGACCAATCTTTATTGAATGCTACCAATAAGTTGGATTCCAAAGCAGTGAAGTTTATATTCTGGTTGAGAATGAAACCACCAACTTGAGATCCGCCATCTAAATCCGCGCCAACAAATCGATTTCTTTTATCTGAGTAGTTATCAATCTGTGCTGCATAGGTTACATTGACCCAGTCTTTGGGGTTCCAGTTTAAAGTAGTATTACCTACCCAGCGGTTTACATTATCTATTAAGCTGCTTGTCTCCATAAGATAACGGGGATTATCTATAATTCCAAAAGAATAGTCCCTCTCACTGCCATCAGGATTTATATAATCGTTGATGGGGAACGTACCAGAAAAGAAAGACAAAGCGCTCATAACAGATTTATCTCCTCCGTTAGCCCTTCTTCCGCCAGATTTTGTATAAGCTATAGAAGTGTTAATTTTAAATCTATCGGTCACTTTATAACCAGTATTTAATCTAAAAGTTGTTTTTTCAAAATCTGTATTTGGTAAAATTCCTTGTTCATTATTATTTCCCAAAGAGAAAAAATAATCTAACTTTTCATTAGCTCCACTCAAACTCAAGTTTACTTGAGAATTGAATCCTGTCCTAAATATATCATAAGGACTATAGAAGCGATCATCAGATAAATCTACTACAGTTTCATCTTCCAACGTAAAAGAATCATCTGAATATCGTGGTCCCCATGACCAAAAAACCGTACCGTTCTGAACTCTATTAAAGCCAGTTTCAGATCCAGGGTCGTAAAGTAATCTTGGAGCTCCTCTAAATCCCTCTCTATAGGTTGTCTGCAATTCTGGTGTAGTTCTTACATTTCTAAATGTTGTAGATGCCGTAAAATTAACTTTTGCTTTACCTTGTTTACCTCTTTTAGTGGTTATTATAATAGCTCCATTAGAAGCCCGTACACCATAAAGAGCAGTTGCTGCGGCTCCTTTTAAAACGCTGAAAGATTCAATATCTTCTGGGTTTATGTCTCCAGCTCTATTTGAAAAAGCAAACTGTTCAGCACTATCTGGAGAATTGGAACCAGCACTAGGTCTCACTTCTCCCGAAAAAGTATCATTGTTCAATGCTATACCATCCACAATTATAAGAGGTTGGTTGTTTCTATTAGGATTAACAGAAGTGACCCCACGAATTAGAATATCAACACCTCCACCTGCTGCACCCGAAGTCCTATTAATTTGAACACCTGCTACCCTACCCTGTAAGGTCTCAATTGGATTTGCTTGACCAATAAGATTAACATCTTCTGCTTTTATTTGCGTAACAGCATACCCAAGTGAACGTCGCTTCTGCTCAACACCAAATGCAGTCACAACTACTTCGTCCAGAGCTTGAGAGTCCTCAAGCATAACAACATTGATCGTATTACTTGACCCAACTGTTGCTTGTTGAGCTTTCATACCTAAATAAGAAAATTCTAAAATGTCGCCTTGGTTTGCAGCTATAGAATAATTTCCATCAAAATCCGTGGTGGTACCATTGTTGGTTTCAAGTACAACAATGGATACTCCAGGTAAAGGAGTTCCTGATTCGTCAACAACACTTCCCGTAATGGTCTGACCATAGGAGAATGCTGCAAACAATAAAGTAAAAGTGGTGAAAATTGCTTTTGTCATAAGTTAGTTATTAAAAATGGTGGCTAAAAGTGTATAAAAATTGTTAATTATCAAACAATATTATCTTAAAATGTTTGATTTCTAATCAACAATTAACAGATTTAGCGATTTAGTACCGATTTTTTGCAGTATTATCATTGAAAATGGTAAAAATTAGCAGCAAAATACCGCAAAATTCTTGTCGAATCCATTAATACCTTCAAAAAATGCATTTTTTTGCTTTTAATGTAGCTGTGAAATCTGTTTCCTTAATCAAGTGTTTGCTTTTAAATTAATATTGAAAGAATCGTATTACATTACTTTTCCGTACCATCCAAATATTTTAATCTGTAAAATCGATTTTGTACATAATTCTTTGTAAATTAAAGGGTTAATTAATACTAATCTTAAAAGTCGAGGATATGAAAAAACTACTTGGATTGGTTTTGTTGATGTTACTTTTTGTTTCTGCCACAGAATTTACATCTTCTAAACCTGAAGCAAATAATTCCATTGAAGGCACATGGGAATTACAAAGCTTCTATAGCTACGATGGACAGGACATTACGGATACCATAAAAAAATCTGAGGGATACCGCCAGGTCAAAATGTATTCTAAAGGTAAGATTATGTGGACCAGATATGTCCCTGATGACCCCAACGGAAGATTTGGCTATGGTTCTTACAGAATTACCGAAAACTCATTAACTGAAACTATAGAGTACGGCGATGACAATATGATGAAAGCATTGGACACCATGAGGAACTTTACTTTTGAACTAAAATTAAAAGAGGATACCTTTAGTCAGATTACACTTGATGATGAAGGTAATAGAACATTTTCCGAAAATTATATACGTATTGATTAGCCCCTATATGTTTTTTAAATATAAAAGCGCCCAGAAATCGATTTCTATTTGATTCCAAGGCGCTTACTTTTCTAAATAAAATGATTGTTTTAGATGTATTTTAATCCCAACGAGCGGTCACTTCTTCAGTTGATCCAACTGAGGCCAAATATCTTTCGGCATCCAAAGCGGCCATACATCCTGTTCCTGCAGCAGTAACTGCTTGCCTGTATTCTTTATCTTGTACATCTCCACTTGCAAAAACTCCCGGTTTGTTTGTTTTGGTCGATTTTCCTTCAGTTAATATATAACCAGTATCGTCCATGTTTAATTGGCCTTTGAAAATATCGGTATTTGGTTTATGCCCGATAGCTATAAAAAGTCCAGTAATAGCAATTTCTTCTTTTTCTCCTGTTTGATTGTTTACCATCCTTAGACCCTCTACTACTTGTTCACCTAGGACCTCATCTACTTCAGTATTGTATTTAATAACAATATTATCAAGATTTTTGACACGGTGCTGCATTGCTTTGGAAGCTCTCATATAATCTTTACGCACCAACATTGTTACTTTTTTACAGATATTGGCAAGATAAGAGGCTTCTTCTGCTGCTGTATCCCCAGCACCAACTATTGCAACCTCTTGGTCTTTATAGAAAAATCCATCACAAACAGCACAAGCAGATACTCCGCCTCCACGCAATCGTTGCTCGCTTGGAATATTCAGATATTTTGCTGAAGCCCCTGTTGAGATAATGACACTTTCGGCTTCAATTAATTTTGTATCATCTACAGTAATTTTATGTATACCTCCAACTTCATCACTGAAATCCACTTTAGTGACCATTCCAATTCGAACATCTGTTCCAAACCTTTCCGCTTGTTTTTGAAGCTGTACCATCATCGTAGGACCATCTATTCCTTCTGGATAACCTGGAAAATTATCTACTTCGGTCGTTGTGGTAAGTTGACCGCCAGGTTCCATACCTGTATACATAACGGGTTTTAAATCTGCCCTAGCTGCATAAATAGCAGCAGTGTAACCAGCTGGACCAGATCCTATAATCAATGTTTTTAATCGTTCTATTTGTTCAGACATACTCGTGCTTTATACATATATTGATTTTACAAAAGTAGGTTTTTTGAACAGAAACTTACAAAGTGTTCTACCGCTATTAAATTAATTGATTTAGGCAAAGTTTTCAAAAAAAAGGACATAAGAACAGCTTATACTATCGAAGTTCAACCAAAACGAAAAGAGCCCTAGGAAAAAGGCTCTTTTTATAAATAAGTAGGTTAAGTGTATAAGTATATCAATAAAATCTTTTTAAAAACGTTACAACCAAGGAGCTCAACCTCATAACTCCTTGGCGTAACGTAAACCTCTTTCAAATAAAATGGTTAAGAAAAAATACTCTTAAAGCATTAACATTCAAATTCATATCTATTCTTGAAGGTTTATCTAAAGTGTCATTTATTTTATGACTACTAACTCGGTGTAAACTTAGTATTGAATTATTGATTTTAGACACCTCAATTAACCAATGGGCGGTTTCCGTTTACGAATGGGCCTTCTGGATCAATATTTAATTTTTAAATCAAGATTTATAAAACGGTTCCCATAAAAATAACGAGATAAAAAAACAGCTAATAATTCCAAATATATGTTTGGAAACTATTAACTGCTTGGATAGCCTATTTGACAAGAAAATAAAACCGACTATACCTTATATAGAGTGACTAGAGAATTGACTTAGATTAGATGCCATGTATTAAATGCGATTGGTTAATCTAGAAAATTAACAACGCCTGTGTCCATATCATAGACTGCACCTTTAATTGCAACTTCTCCTTTTATATACATTTCATTGAGTATAGGACTATCGGCTTTTATCTTTTCTACTGCATGTTTTACATTGTTCTCGCTTACTTCGTGAACAAAAAGACGATTTTTGGAAGATCTTTCTCCTTTGGCTTTAGTTGACATTTTAATTGCCGGCTTTATATTGGCCAGCATACCGGTTATATTTCCTAATTCCACATCATCAATGGCAGCGTGGATTGCGCCACAGTTCTCATGGCCCATTACCAATATCAATTTAGCTCCTGACACTTTGCACGCAAATTCCATACTTCCCAAAATGTCATTATTTATAAAGTTTCCCGCTACCCGTGCCACAAACATATCACCAATTCCTTTATCAAAAACATCTTCTACCGGCACCCTACTATCAACACAAGAAAGAACAATAGCTTTAGGATATTGACCTGCTACACTCTCCCTAATTTGAACAGAATGGTCCCTAGCTGTTAAATCACTACGTACAAATCGTTCATTTCCAGCTCGGAGATTCATTAATACATCTTCAGGTGAAAGCAAAGCTTGCTCCTCAGCGCTTAATACATCCTCAACTAGAATACGATTTTTATCTATTAGAACTTTATTGTTTTCTGATGTATCCATATCCTGCGCTTGGACAGCTATTACAACTGTTGATAGCGCTATAAAAACAAAGGGCTTAAAATAATTTTTCATAATAATTGATTTAATTTTTATTAGTCGACAAAAATAAATAATTAAATAAATCTGATACTATTACTATTCATAAATAATAGTTAAACTATTAATATATAATAGTAATACTTTCTTTTCTGATTTTTTTGAAAAAATATTAATGTTGTTATATTATTATCTTCAACATAAAAGATAACGGAACTGTTTTACTACAAAGCTTAACTTATTTGGTAATAACTTAAGTCTGTTACACCGACTTTATGTAATTTCAAAAAATAAAACCAACCATATAATATGGGTAAAATAAGCAGCCTTTCCATTAGACAGATTTTTGTTCTGGTCAGTATCACTGTAATATCTATTTTAATTTTTATGGAACTTCTCCCGTATTTTTCGGGTGTTTTAGGAGCGATAACTTTTTATGTTTTATTAAGAAAACATATGAAAAAACTCCTTTCAAAGGGTTTAGGAAAAAATTTTTCTGCTTTAATCCTAATGTTGTTCTCTCTTATTGCCATTCTTCTCCCGTTTTTAGGAATTGTTCTTATGACAGCTGATAAAATAGGTAAGGCCGTGGTAAAATCCGAAGCAGTTTTTAAATTGGTATCTGAGAAACTAAAGAATATCAATGATAGACTTGGAGTAGATATAGCACCAGTTTTCGATTCGGAACGTATTTCAGGGTTTATTTCCGACCAATTGAACAATTTTGCAGGTGGAGCCTTTAATGCTACTGTTTCAATCGCGATTATGTACTTTCTTTTATTTTATATGCTTACAAATCAAAAACGCCTTAAAGAAACCTTGTTCGAATATATACCTATAACTGATAGAAATTTAAATTTAATTGGCAGTGGAGTACGCCAAATGGTAAGGGCAAATGCCCTGGGCATTCCACTTGTGGCTATTGCACAAGGTATAGTGGCACTTATCGGGTTCTTGATATTCGGAATAAATGAACCTTGGTTCTGGGCACTAATTGTTACCATTGGCTCAATGATTCCTTTTGTAGGAACGGCAATTGGAATTCTACCACTTTTTTTGTTGTTGCTTTCCAACGGGCAAACTTCAACAGCTTGGGCTATTTTTATTTATGGATTTTTCGTTATAGGCACCACTGATAATTTCATAAGACTCTATATTCTTAAACGTATCGATGATGTACATCCTCTTATTACATTAATCGGTGTTATTATAGGAATACCCATGTTTGGGTTCATCGGTTTGATTTTTGGGCCACTTTTAATAAGTCTTTTCCTGATTATCGTTAAAATCTATAAAAATGAATATGGAATTTAGATAAAGGAATTAATTTATTATTTCACCTTTTGAATTGAATTCAATATCAACCTTAGATCCATCCTTTTTGAACTCAACATCATAAAACGTCCCTTTAGAATGGTGTTGAACTTTTTCTATTTCAACAATTTTTAAATCCTTATAATTATCTTCTATAGCCTCTTTTATTGCTTTGGGCACATCTTTTTTATCGATGGAACTTTCTGTTTCAATCCATTTTCCCTCAGGTGTAAAGTCTGCCCTGTAAGAGATGCCGTCAATTTTAAAATGTGATTCATAATTCCCATTTTTGTCCAAATGCCAATCAGGATCATTTTCATTTGGGTACATATCAATAAAAGTACTTTTTACCTCTTGGGGCGCCTGCCCTTTTGTTTCGGATATGCAAGAGCATGTTAAAAGTATATAAGTGCTTAAAACAAAAAAATTATTCTTTATATGCAGCATATTTGTTTTTTGAAAATTTCAATTGAGTTAAAACTAAAACCATAAGAGTTTAGGATACTTCTTGGAAATATATATTTTTTCACCGAACAAATTAACATACAAATTATGAGAAGTTTACTTTGGCTTGTTGCGGTTATCTGTATTGTAGTCTGGCTTTTAGGCCTTTTAGGTGTTATACCAGGCCTATCTACAGGTGGTCTTATCCATGTATTGTTGGTGATTGCGGTAATCGTAATTCTATACAATGTAATTTCAGGTAAAAAACCACTTTAGAGATTTTAAAAAACTATTACCAAACTAAACGGGGCAATTCTATAATTGCCCCGTTTTTAATTAGAGGTGTTTTAGTTCTACTTGTCAAACTCGTCATAACTGAATTTTTGACCGCCCACTGATGCGCTAGCCATTAGCCCAGCTTTTGGAAGTGCAAAGACTGCCACGCCATCTTTATATTTTGCATTAGCAGCGATACCGGATTTTACTGCAACTGCGGATACTTCAGCACCAAATTCAAAATCACCTTCCTTGAATTTTTCCAAATCTTCGGTAGTCTCAAAAAATATTACTTCAATGATTGACTGTCCTCCAGCCTGCAATCCAACATTCAGCTTTTTTAGGCCCGCTTTCCCGATTGCCATACCATCTTCATAAACAATTCCGTTCCCAGATGCACCTCCAATTATAAGACCGCCCTTACCCACATTGGGAAAAAGAGCATAACCCGCAGAATTATCAAAAAAATCTTCCAGATTTGGATCTGCGGCCAATAAAGATGTTTTAGCGCTATCGGCATCGCTCATAAGTCCCTTTATCTTTTCTGAATCCGATTGTGCAAATGCTGTAGCTCCTGCAACAACAAATAATAGCACTATTGCTTTTCTTAAGTGTTTCATATTTTGTCTCTTTAAATGATTAATAATTTTTTGATATATGTATAAAGGTAAGATAGTCCTAAAATCTAATTGTAACAATACATATTAAGATTGATGCATATAGAATTATACTTGGATTATTGACCCAAAAGATTTTCAACGGGAAGAACCCTTTCCGGACCGAAGAATTTTAGGGATATGGAAAACACAATCACCGATACAATCATACCAATCATAAAAACGGTATACGTCCATCGTAACAGTCTATACTTTCGCTCTAGTACGATTCCAAGATAGTAGAGGTCTTTAGTCAACGAATTATAAATATAATCCCTGTCTTTCACCAACTCCTGCATAGCCCACTCATAATTTGCCAATTCCATTTTGTGAAAATTACCAAAAAACAATAAATTTACTTTCTTGCTTTTTACATCTTCTTTTGTAAACTCCCCACTTGTAACATTTGGTCTAGTTGCCATGATGGACATTACCATAGCAGCAATACAAAATATTATAAAAATAAAGGTTGGGTAGATCAAATACGAATTGGTGGGATTATCGAGTTTAGGAATCAAGTTTGCCAACGCCAAGGATATGATTATTGCATTTACAGAGAGTAGGATATTGGCTTTGGTGTCGGCAATATCACTCAACTTTATATGGTTTCGTAAGGTTACCCTATAGAGCGTCTGCACTCCCCTATCAACAATCTTTCCTTTAAATTTGGCTTTCAGTTTTTCTTTTCGGACCAGTTTCTTTCCCTTTTTTTTGGCCTTCACCAATTTTTTTAGGTTCGTCTTTTTTTGTGGACCCCAATTTTCAATTGCATAATCTGTATAGAACTGGTGTTTGCTTCTGAAGAGATACAATTGGTTTTTTCGCCATTCTGATAAAGAAATATCTTCATCCCTCAAATTTTGAAGCTCTTCTCGCCATAATTCTGAGAGTAATCTATAATCTTCCCCACCCAAAAAAGAGTATTGGATATCGCTAATGATTTCCTCCATCTTGTTATTTGGGATTTCGTCATTATCTGTAAAAAGTAACAGACTTTCAAGGGTTTTTAACTCGTTGTCGGTGTATTTTTTTGTTTTTAGGAACAGCTGTAGCTGTTGAATCGAAGAATAGATATCCAGACCGTTCTTTAATAAATGGATATCCATAAAAAGAACAACAAGGTATATTGATTCTTTTTCTTTCTTTTCAAGCGCTGTAGTCTCCAACAAATCATCTGCATTATCAAGCAATCTCGATTTTAATTCCCAATTGCGAAATAACAGGCCGTCTTTTCTAGACTCTTCGTAAAGCTGTTTAATATGTAATTTGGCTTCTTCTACAATATTGTCCATTTCGAATGTTTTAAGATTCAACTTCTATTTGTTCGCATAATGGGAAAACCCTAATCAAAATATGATTCAATCTCTTTTTTAATATTATCCCATTGTGCCCTATCCCCTTTTAAGGCCCTCCACAATTCTTTTGTTTTGGAAACGCCAAAGTTAACGGCATGTTCCAATTCAATCTTGGGCGGAAGTGCAAGTTCTCCACTAGTGACCACAGCATTGATAATAAAAGGCAATTTTGAGTTTTTTGCCCTTATCACAGCATCATGGACCTGATCCGCTTCGCTTATGGTTATTCCGTCTCCTCCACAAAGTTTTGCATAAGCGGCAAAATCTATATTATTAACTGCCAATGCATCCAGATTTGGAGCCAGCCCCGCTTCTTCCATTTCAATTTTAACAAAACCTAACTCTGAGTTATTGAAAATGATGATTTTAATGGGTAATTTATAGGTGACCGCAGTTTTAAAGTCATGCATTGACATATTGAAGGCTCCGTCCCCGACCATTGCCCAAACTTCTCTCTTGGGAAATTGTAGTTGTGCACCAATAGCCGCAGGAAGCCCCACTGCCATAGAGCCATGATTGAAGGAACCTATAATCCTACGTCCAGAGTGGAAATTCATGATATTGGAAGACCATATGGCAGAAGTCCCTGTATCTATGGTAAAAATAGCATCATCACTGGCCAGGTCACTAACAGATTTAGCAACTATCTGGGGGTGTGTAGGTGACATCTCCCTGTCCGTGCTGCCTTTTTCATGCATGTTGTTTTTCCATGTTCTGAAATTTTCGTTCAATGAATTAAGCCACGAACCATCTTCTTTTGCATGTATCAATTTTCTTAATTGGGGGATTACAGAAACTATATCGCCGTGTATACCCAAATCTATAGGTGTTCTATTGCCTATATTTTCTTCCCTTTTATCAATTTGGATTATTTTGGTATTTTTTGGTAAGTAGTTTGTATAAGGAAAGTCAGTACCAAGCATCAATAATAGGTCACAGTCCATTACTGCTTCGTAGCCTGATTTGTTTCCTATCAATCCCGTTAGACCGACTACATTTTTAGTGCTATGATCAAAGATGTCCGATGATCTTAAAGAATGGGTAATGGGAGCTTTTATATGTTCTGAAAGTTCTAGAACATCAGCTCTTGCTTCTCTACAACCTGCACCGGCCAAAATTCCAACTTTCTCAGCAGTATTTATCATTTTTGAGGCTTCCAATAAGTATTCGCTGCTTGGCACGGTCAATGATTTGGAACGAAAGACTTTATGAACGAAGAATTCATTTTCAGCTTTCATAAAAGCGATGTCGGATGGGAGTTCTACCCTACAGACACAGTTTTTATTGACTGCTATTCTAATTGCCCTGAGAATTACCCTTGGTGCTTCTTCAGGGGAACGTACTACAGCTTGATATTCACAAATGTCATCAAATATTTTCGTCAAGTCCGCTTCTTGGTGGTATGCTGTTCCTAAATGCTCAATGGGTATCTGTCCGGTAATCGCCAAAACTGGGGAACGCTCTTTTTTTGCATTGTAAAGACCATTGACCAAATGTAATGCTCCAGGACCGACCGTACTTGCACAAACTCCAAAGTTGTTACCCAATTCCCCTTGCGCAAAGGCCGCATAAGAAGCATTGCCTTCATGATTGACTCCAATCCATTTTACATCATCCTGCTTTGCAATAGCATCAACCAATGGATTCAAAGCATCGCCTGCTACACCGAATATGTGTTTTACACCTTCGTTTTTTAATATCTGTAATAATTGATCCGATACGTTCATACTTATTATTTAAAAAGGGATTCCAAGACCTACCTGAAGTAGATTGGTCTCTCTTGAATTGAAATACCCTATCTGAAACTTTAGTGCTTTTAGACTACTGATCCAGAATCCTCCACCTTGCGATATATGCCAAACATTTGAATTGTCGTTTTCTACCCAAACCCTACCGTAATCAAATCCTCCATAAATACCGATGGTTACGGGGGAAACTGCAGTTATGTATCTTTTTAGGCGAAGTTTAAGGTCCGTACTCTGGAAGAAATAGGATTTACCTGAAAAACGTTCGTCCCTAAAGCCCCTTAATCCATTGTCCCCGCCAATTGAAGGTGCATGATAGAAAAAGAATTCATTATTCCCAATGTTGGTCATTACTTTGGCGGTAGACCCCAGAACAAGGTCGCCAGATGGAATCAATTTATAGTCAAAGCCTACTCTTAAAGAAGCATAACCAAATTTGTTGTTATCCGTATTTAAATTGTATTTATACCCTGCTGCAAAACCAAAATAAATTGCCTTGGTCGGGAAATCATCAGCATTGGTTCTGTCGTAATCACCAGTTAATTCTGCTCCCAAAAATGTCTGATTCTCAAATATTTCGGGAGAAAAATTATCTGTATTGAAAAGCCTCTGGTCATTTTCATTTAACCGGAAAGATTCTACGAGTCCCCTAAATCTTAGACTGTAGTAAGCCAAACCTACGCTGGCTTTAAGTTGTCTTAGCCTAGCCCTGTAAAAATCCCTGGTCAATTGATTCTCTTCGTTCACGGTCTCATTGCCGAATCCAAAAAAGTTTTTCGCAAACCTATCGCTTGTATAATAGCCATCGATCTCAAAATTCCATGAAGGAAATATATTGCCAAAAACGCCTTTGTATTTGACTTCGGTAGCTTGAAAACCAAAATAGTAATTAGCTGCCAATTGATGCCTTTGTCTAAAAGAGTTTCCATTTATACCATTTATGGTATAAGTATCGCTGAGGCCCAAAAACAGGCCATCATCTTGTCTAAAGCCAATATTTGGAACAAGTATGTTCATATTTGGTTTAAAATATCGCCAATGAAAGGAATTGGTTTTGTAGATGTCACTTATTTGTTTAGATGGAACTTGATCATTAAAAATGGTTTCTTCATGATTCCATTCGTAAACTTTTAGTCGTTTCTTATTTTTAATATTAAATTCATCTTCCCCGTAGCCTCCTACGATCCTGATTTTTATTTCATTGTCCCCGTTACCCCCAATATTGAATTCGTCATCATCTCCAAGACCATAAAGCCAGATTTCCTT
Organism: Flagellimonas maritima; assembly: GCF_003269425.1. Taxonomy (NCBI): domain Bacteria; kingdom Pseudomonadati; phylum Bacteroidota; class Flavobacteriia; order Flavobacteriales; family Flavobacteriaceae; genus Flagellimonas; species Flagellimonas maritima. The sequence goes on from NZ_CP030104.1 coordinate 190,032, forward strand.
GGTTTCATCCTTATTGAATACCCGTTGATAAATTATTTCGTTTTTCTCATCGGACAGCAAACGTTTTACTACGACCTCCGTTATACCGTCAGGCCTACGTTCAACTTCAAATAAATCATCCTTCTCTGTTCCGGTTATGGTCACTATCTTATTTAGGTATTCTGCATATTGTTCGGCCGCTTCATCCAACATTTGAAGCCTTTTTTTCAAATTTTCCTTGATTTCTTCGATTGTTTCATCCCTTACTTCGGCTGGGAGTCTTTGAAAAGCTTTTTCTATGACCGCAGTTGTCAAATTCTTTTGAATCGCTTTCGCTTCATCTACCCAGACTTGTGTCCCGTGACTGTTCAATAATGCGCGGTCTAATTTTTGGCCTCCCATGTTCTGCCATTTTACATTATTGATATCCTCATCAAAAGTCTGCCACATTCTGCTGTTTGGAACAAAAAGTTTGATAAGGCCCATTGCGAATCCATCAAACTTGGGGAACACATTGTCCCTATCGCGAGGTATTGGCATGAACTCTTTTTCACCATCCCTTCCTTCATACTCTATCCATCTCCATTGATCTTGGTGTCTATCCCAGTCCCCTATCAACATATCAAAAATTCTAGCTCTAATAAAGTTTTTTTGATCTACGGTATATGATTCATCGCTCTTGATTTTTTCCAGCATATCGGTAGTGCTTTCGTAATCTGTAACCTTCCCGGATTCATTTATTGTTCTTCTGTACCCTTTATAATTTGCCTGTTCTTCTGAAGGTCTACGCTCCACAAAATAAAGCTCATCACCAAAATTTTCATTGTACTCTTCCAAGGCGTCCTGCTTTGGGATATAGAACAGGTCATTGTCCGAATGGTTGACGCCAGCAGCCTTTGCCAATGGATTAACGGTCAATTGCATATAGGGATGTGCTGTGGTAAAGAAATCGGAAATTACCTTTTCTGCCCAAGTATCTTGATAGTCATCTTGATTGTAAGCAATTCCCGGAAGTTTGAATTTTAGAAATTTTAGTGCGTTTTTCCGTAAAGATCTCATTGAATATTGCCTACCCTGTTCATCTTCTAGCCTTAACGAGAAGGATTGGTGTCCTCCACCTTCCTTTACAACTTTTAATCCTCCATGCAGTGTATCCAAATAAGCCACGGGGGCAGTTACGGATTCACCAAAGTATTTTCGATAGCGTTCACCCCAAAGAAATTTATAAAAACCACTTTTTTCATAAGCTTTTGGGTCATCCAAAACCACGTCTTTAACGGTTTTCTTTTCAACTTTATCGTATTTTTTGATTGTGGTGTCTTTTTCCAGTTTTGGAAGAAGGTTTATTTGCACTTTTCCTTCCATATCATCTTCATTATAGAAAGTGGCTTTAGAGCTTCCATCATCAAAATATTCGAGCTTTACAAATCCCCTTGCTCCATAAGTATATTTACCTTCATACTCAAGCGTACCGCCTATGGCTGTGATTCTTTCTTTGGAAATATGTGTAGGACTTTTGCTTCCCAAAGAACCACTGATCAGTTGATGTATTCCACCACCATATAAATATTGCAGGTTTTCTTCATGCCCGGAAACAACGGTTACCCTTTCTGAAGATTGTGCCAAGGCAGTTACCAAAATACGGAGGTAGTTGTACCTTCTTGAATTTAAATGGTCTGGGTTAAACGACCCTAAATCCATAACGGCCTCTTTGAGGGTTCCATAAACGGGAATTGGTTTTAAATGGTCGCCAATGGTCTGGTTTCCTGCATAAACACCGTTGCTAAAAACTGGATGGTGCATTGCAATTACAATATTCTTTCCTTGGCCATCGTTAATGTAACCTTCCAGTTCTTCCATAAACCTTCTCCTGGTTACAATATCTGTACATTTTTTATTGATATTCTCAATTCTGGACCAATTTGCAATAAACCATTTTGAATCTATCAAAATCAAATCCAAATCATCGTTGATTACTTTATGTTCTATAGGACAAGCATTTTCGGGAAAAAACGAGAGTCTATCATTATCCTTGTCTTTAATATAGTCTTCAATTTTTTCTACTTTTTTGCTATTGTAAGCCTTCCATTCATTGTTTCCCGGAATAAAGATTGTGTTCCCCAAAAATTCGCTTGTGATATTGAGATGTTTATCCATCAGCGATTTGTCCGCTTCCCAATTTCCCAGTTTTTCAGAAATATTATCACCTGTAAAAATGACGGTGCTCTTTGAGCCGGCAGATTTCAATTCTGATTGCAACTTTTGGTATAATTCGTCTGTGGGGGTCTCAGTAACATTTCCCATACCACCGGCAATAAAAAAAGTATGGTTCACTTTATTATTTATACTAAGGGTTGGTTCAAGATTTTTTTGTTGTTCTTTATAAGACGCACACCCTAAGAAAAGAATTGAAAAACTAACAAAAATTAAAAGTACTGAAGGAATCTTGCAGCGTTTGTTCAACATAATGTTGTGTGTTTGGTTTATTGATTGGTAAAATGATTGGGAGAAAATAAGTGTTTGGTCTAAAATCCAAAACCTGTTATTGCTACTGCTATAATTAACAGAATCAAAGCCGCAAGTATAAAGTAGAAAGCAGTTTTGGTTTTAGTATTATTCTGAAAGATATACTTTCTTGTAGGCTCTTCTTCGTTCTTAACGAACTTTGTATTTTCTTCACCTTGTTTCATAACTATTCAGTATTATTCATTCTAACGGTGCAAGATACTTTGGTACTTTATAGATATTTGTTTCAAACGATATCTTCTTTGACCCATTCCCTTTTCCGATTCAAGTCAAGGATTAATGCAATAGCGATAAATGATCGTCCTATTTCGGGTTATTTTTGATAAATCTTAAAAAAACAAATTATGAGTGATAGCAGCAATACATTATTAGGAATCTTGGCGGGTACCGCAATCGGTGCCGTTGTGGGAATTTTATTTGCTCCTGACAAAGGTACAAACACCAGAAGAAAATTGGCAGAGCAATCAAACTCCCTAGTTGACGAGGTAGCAACCAAAACAGGCGAGATTAAGCAGCAGGTAGCGGATACATTGTCCAGCAAAGCTTCAACTTTGGAGGATAAAATGGAGTCTTTGGTAAGCTCTGCTAGCTACAAAACGGAAGACGTAATTACTACATTGGAAGCAAAATTGAAAGAGCTGAAATTAAAGAACAAAAAATTGCAACGTCCTAATCAGAAATTACCGCACCCTAATGAGCTCGCCTAAGAAACTGAGTACCCTAACATCAAAATCTTTTGAAGACTCCCAAGAATTGATTCAACATTCTTGGGAGTATTATAAATTAAAGCTTTTTTTGCACGTTGCAGAATTCAGCACGAATCTTGTGAAATATTCTTTGATCGGAAGTCTTGGTCTATTTTTGTTGTTGTTTTTATCTATAGCACTGGCTCTATATATTGGTGAAGCTATGGGAAATACTGCAATTGGTTTTGTAATTGCAGCTTTGATTTATGGCCTATTTTTGATGGTTATCATCATTATGAGAAAAAAGATTGAAAAGATTATTGTCAGCAAACTTTCTAAATCCATGCTACACGATGAATAAAGTAGATTATGACTCTATATCTGACATTAAACAAGAGCTGAAAATCTTGAGACTAAAGAAAGACATTAGTTTGGAAGAGCTCAAATCAAATAAAGATGATTTTGAAGAGGCAATGCAACCTTTGAGTTTAATCAATAAATTTATCAGTCCCTTCAAAAAAATTGCCATAGCTTACATGTTGAAGAAAATTATTAAGTAAAAATTGTTAGGCCACCGCTGACATTTGCTTTTTATTATTTTTCACCTCACTGGGACTTAAAGCATATTTTTCTTTAAAAATTTTGGAGAAATAACTTCTACTTGTAAAACCTATCGTGTATACGATCTCTGAAATACTTAAATCAGTATTGTTGATTAAGTCCCTGGAAACTTCTAATCTTGCGTTTCTTATAAATTCAGTAACGGTTTGACTGTAAAGCAATTTAAAGCCCTCTTGAAGTTTGGCCTGCGTAAGACCAGTATCCATAGATATAGTTTCCAATGTATAGGGCTTGGAAATATTCTTTTCTATATTTTTTGCGCAATTTCTAATAACCGCCAACTCTCTCTTTAATAGCGTTGTCGGTAATGGCTTATTGTTTACCTCTCTGTTATGTTGAAGCATGTGCATTGAGAGTATTTGGTATACCAGACCTTGAATTTGCATAATTCTGATCATGCCTTTCCCTTTAACAGTTCTTAGAGCACTGATTTTGTCAGCTAATTTTAGATTATAGGTGCCAAAATATGAAAACACCTTTTCATGGTCCGTATCAAGAAATACACTATATAATTTCTGATTGAGTTCTTCGCCTTGATTTAAACGTTTGCGCAAGAAGGGTTTTCGTGCTATTTGAATCACATTGATTGCCAATTTTAAATCCTTTGGAAAGTAACCATAATTATAATCTCCATCTCTACTGGTTATAATTACTGATTGGTACTGTTCTAAAATTTTGATTTCCTCATCGCGTTGAAAACCGAATTTATGGGCACAATAACCTTCTAAACAATATGAGAAATGTATGGGATTAAATTTAGAGGTGTTCATTATCAATGTAACCTCTTTGTAAAAAGTGATATCGTATTCCAATAAACTAACGCCCCAATCAAATGTTATGAACCGTATATTTCCCGAAGCATTTTCATTTTCAATATTTAAGGTATACTCACCCCAACGTTCAACAATTTGACCACCAATTTTGTCGCGTATCTGCTTAACTGTTCCTTCAGTATCCTCAGCATCAATTTTGATAGTAATCATAAAGAACTGTATTTGATTAATTATGAACCGAAGTTCTTACCCATTGTAAAATTACAAATTTGTTTAAGTATTTTGTTAAGCTAATAAAACAAAAAATGCTCTCAATTCAAATTGTTACACTTTAATTTTAATAATAATATATCTTGAAATTTGTTTTTTTGGTTTAAAAATTTATGCTAAAGATTAATCAACTAATGGATTTAGGGGTATATAATGATATTTTAATTCTCCTATATGTTCATAAGTGGTACCACCCTCCTTTAAAATGGCCCAATCAAACTCACCTCCTATTTCATCTTTATCATATTGTTCAAGGAGCACGTTACTGATTAAAAGATATTCTTTTGCTTCTATATCGTTCTTTAACAATCTATGTGCGATTATCACATCTTCTCCCAGTAACTTTATTCTATTGCCGACTTGTGCCGATGCAATTTCATTACCATAGTGCAGTACAATTTTTAAACCTAGAATTTGAGGAATCTTTATGGCTTTGTCATCAGAGGAATATGCTTTTCTCAGTACATCCAATTGCTTATAGAATTCGGTATAAAAAGTTCTGCATTGGTTTATTAAGTCTGTCAGCTTTGGCAACTTGCCATGGCGATAGAAAAGTACGGCATCACCCTCTATTTCAGATACCTTTAAATTTATAGTATTGGAATAAATTACTTTGTTGAGCAATGATGGTATGACCCTTGAACTCAATTCAAAATCCACATCGCTCATAAATTCCGTAAACCCACTTATATCCGGTATGCAAATTAATGTCTGTTCTGCTTTCATATTATCTGTATTCAGGGTTTTCAAAATTCCATCGTGTGCCATCATCCCATTCATCTCTGGAATTTCCGTAGGGAGGATATCCCCCATTGGCTTTTAATATATGGGCCAAATGTAAGAGATTATAGGTCATAAAGGTAGTATTCCTATTGGTGAACTCATTTTTTTTTGCATTAGACTCCTCATCCAAATAGCTTGGTCCAGGCCCTGCTTCACCTATCCATCCACAATCGGCCTGCGGTGGAATACTATATCCCAAGTGCTGTAGTGCATATAAAATGCCCATACTACAGTGCTTTATACCATCTTCATTGCCCGTAATAATACAGCCTCCTACTTTACCATAATATAAATACTGCCCTTTATCATTGGTTTTTCCACTCATGCCATATAATCTTTCAATTAACCGTGACGCAATCGAGGAACGTTCGCCCAACCATATTGGGGTACCTATAATTAAAATGTCTGCAGTATTTACTTTTTCGTATAATTTTGGCCACTCATCCTTATCGAATCCTTTTTCAGTCATATCAGGTACCAGTCCAGGAGGAATCTCGTGATTTGCCAACCTGATATAATCAACATTAACCCCCTCTTTTTTCATTATTTCCATGGAAACCTTCATTAAACCTTCTGTATGGCTCTTTTTGGGAGATGGCTTTAGCGTACAGTTAACGTACAATGCCTTTACATTTGAAAATTTTCCTTCCATTTGAACTACTTTTTAAATGCCGAAGATATGAAGCTTATTAAATATCGTTTGTTCTAAACGAATAATTAGTGCTTTTATCATCCGCCAAAATTCAAGAATTATTTACGATAATCATTAAATCGTTAAAGCACTTAATCCAAGACATACAGACTTACTTTTGAAAAAAACAAACACAATACCATGAAAAAATTATTTTTATTGGCAATAGTAATGTCAACTTTATCTGCGTGCAATATAGAAAAGAAAAAAGAGGGAGAGCTTCCTTCCATTGATGTTGACGTAGATACGGAAGCAGGCGAATTGCCGGAATACGATGTAAAATGGGCAGATGTAAATGTAGGAACCACTACAAAAACCGTTGAAGTGCCAAAAGTCGTAATTGTAATGGAAGAGGAAGAAGTAGAAGTGCCCTATATTGATGTAGATATGCCGGATAATAAATTTGGGGATAAAGAAGAGCGCACATTAATGATCGAGGCCGAAGTTTCCGACTACGAACACGATATTGAAATTGAAGAAATATTTGCAAGTAAGAATACATTGCACGTTATAGCGAAACTTGAGAAATCAGATACCTCTTTGGATGATAAGAAAATGAGAATATCCGATCAAGTAACACTTAATGCGCCTGATCTTAACGTAAAATATTATATTGTAGGTGAGCGTCCTGACAGGGTTTTTAATTCAAGATACAAGTATATAACTTCCATAGAAGATCTTAAGAGCAAAATTGATGACTACACTGTTATCTATAACTAGTGTAAGTCAATTTTGGTTTGATTGGTTGGTTACCCAAAAATGGCTCCTATATTAGGGGCCATTTTACACTTAAAAAAGAAACTATGAAAACAATTTTTGAAGCACTGCGCGTAGACCACGATAAACAGAGGTCGTTACTGGATAAATTGGTTAATACCACAGGTGATAGTGAGGATAGAAATACATTGTACGGCAAACTAAAGGAGCAACTTGAGCAACATGCAGATGCCGAAGAACGGTTTTTTTACAAACCTTTGATCTCTGCAGATATTACACAGGAAAAAGCAAGACATAGTATCGCGGAACATCATGAAATAGACGAACTCCTTGAAGAACTTGATGATACAGAATATAGTTCTCCTGCTTGGTTGGTCACTGCTAAAAAATTAAAAGAAAAAGTAGAGCATCATTTAGACGAAGAAGAACAAGAGGTTTTTCAATTAGCGGGGAAGGCACTAAAAGATAATCAGAAAAAAGATTTAGCGGTTTCCTACGAGAACTATATGAAGGATAAGGGAGTAGAACGATAATATCATGGCCTCTCACCATATTCAACAGATAATAGATGGAATCATAAAAAATCCAGAAGATAATATTGAAAAACTGGATTTAATTTATACCAATGACGAACATCTTTCCATTTACAGAAAAAAAAATCGTAAAAAATTTGCCTATTTCAACGAAGACAAGCCTATCGATGAGGCTACTGAAAATCGCATTAAAACACTTGCCATACCACCCGCTTGGGAAAATGTAAAAATTTCCTATCTCTCCAATGGACATTTACAGGCTGTTGGCAGGGATTTAAAACAACGAAAACAATATCGATACCATCCCCTTTGGTCAAAAGTCAGAAATGAAACCAAATTCTATAGAATGGAGGAATTTGGCAGGAAATTACCTCTACTAAGATCGATTATTGAGGCAAATCTTGCATTAAAAGATTGGTCAAAGCAAAAATTAGTAAGTTTGGTCATTGCGCTCATGGATGAAACGAGTATGAGAATTGGGAACGATTATTATGCCAACCACAATCACACGTACGGTCTTTCTACCCTTAGAAAGCGCCACGTCAATCATTCAGGTAAAAATCTACGTTTCGAATATCAAGGTAAGCGGGGCAAAAAACATAAAGTCACTATAAGGAATAAAAAATTAATACGTCTTGTTCGCCAATGTGAAGAGTTGCCTGGCTGGGAACTTTTTCAATTTTATGATGAGAACGGTATAAAAAGAAGGGTTGACAGTACTATGGTCAATGACTTTTTATTTGATGTTTGTAAAGCTGAGTTTACGGCAAAGGATTTTAGGACTTGGAGCGCATCGGTCGCCTTTTTCGAGTTTTTGTACAAAAGTGGCGTCGCTGATTCTGAGGACGATAAGAAAAAGAAAATTCTGGAAGGATACGACAGTGCAGCATCCGTTTTGGGAAATACGAGAAACGTATGCCGAAAATATTATGTGCATCCTAAGATTGAACGAACCTATTATGAAAAAGGAGTTTTGAAAACACCTAACGATGTGGAAATAATAAATGGAAAAATCGACAATCAATCCAATTACGAAATACTATTTTTGGAAATGATCAAAGATTATTTTCCGGTAACCTTAAAAAATAACTAAATACATGAAAGAGAAATTTGAAAATGCACTGGGCAAAATGTGGGACAAACTGGATGGATGGTTCAATGCTTTCGTTGTCAGTTTGCCAAATATCATTTTGGCGATATTGGTTTTTGCAATTGCAGCTCTTATTTCAAAATACATAAAGAAAATTGCTTATAGACTGGCCTCAAGAACCAATCTACAAGAAAGTATGAAGCAATTGATTTCACAAATTGTTGCCATACTCGTCATCATCGTTGGACTGTTTTTTGTACTAGGTATCTTAAATCTTGGCAAAGCGCTCAACACCATACTTGCCGGGGCAGGTGTTGCTGGTTTGGCTGTTGGTCTGGCACTTCAAGGGGCTTTGGCAAACACATATTCCGGTATTATTCTATCCTATGTCAAACAAATAAAATTTGGTGATTGGATAGAGACAAATTCTTATGAAGGAGAGGTTGTGGATATTGATTTAAGGGTAGTGACCATTAAGCAAGTCGACAATAATATGGTCTATATTCCCAACAAATTGGTGGTAGAGAATCCAATAAAGAATTTTTCTACAACGGCACAATCCAGGGTAATATTGGAATGTGGCGTTGGGTACGATTCGGATTTGGAAAAAGTTCGTAATTTGGTAACAAGTACTATCGCAAAAAACTTTGAGGCTGTTGAGAATAAAACTGATGTATTATTTCTCTACAGGGAATTTGGTGATAGTTCCATAAATTTTGAAACCAGGTTTTGGATAAATTCAACATCCGCTCTAGAAGTGGCAAAGGCCAAGACCGAAGCTATGATCAAAATAAAAAGTGTATTTGATGAAAACAACATTGATATCCCTTTCCCAATAAGAACATTGAACATTCCAAAGCCGATAGATATAGCCAATAAGTAATCACTAAATACCAACAATAAACCGACGACCAAGGCATCATGGCCAATTTAAAATCTATTTACAGGTCTTTAAATCTTAAGTATTTTAAATTTAAACTGGGCCTAAGTCCCCAACAAAATCTATTCTATGGTTTTCTGACCTACGTTACAGCGGGCTTTATACTGCTACTTTTACCCTGGTCCCAAAAAGTACCCATAAATATTTTGGATAATTTATTTATTGCAACCTCTGCAGTATCCACTACAGGTTTGGTTACGGTAAGCGTTGTGGATTCCTATACGGGATTTGGCCAGTTCATCGTTATGTGCCTGTTTCAACTTGGCGGTATTGGGTATCTTACATTTACTACCTTTATGTTGTTGTCCACCACCAGAAAACTGACCCACTGGCACCAAAAGATTTTAAAATCTGAATTTACTCTGCCCGTTACCATAAAAATTTCCGACTTTTTAAAATCAGTGATTTTTTTTACTGTTATAATGGAATTTATTGGCACCATCCTGTTCTTTATTGCTTTTAAAATGGATGGGCAAGCCACTGGTGAAGCTTTATGGAGTGCTCTTTTTCATAGTATCAGTGCTTTCTGTACCGCAGGTTTTAGTTTGTACAATTCCAGTTTTGCGGAATTCTCGGATAACGGATTTATTAATTTTATCATCTCATTTTTAGCAATCGCAGGTTCTTTAGGTTTTATCGTGGTTACCGATTCCTTTTTATGGGTTCGAAAAAAAGGACATAAATTGAGTTTCACTACAAAAATTATTTTTATTGGATTCATTTCTTTGCTCGCCATTGGTTTTTTGTTCTTGTTTTTATTTGAGCCCACCATACGCGATTTACAGGGTACAGAACGTTTTCTAGTCTCATTTTTTCAAGCAATGAGTGCAATGACAACTGTAGGTTTTAATACCGTAGATTACGGTGTGCTTTTACTGCCCGTTTTATTGATTGTCATTTTTTTAATGTACGTTGGTGCATCTCCTTCAGGCACTGCAGGGGGAATGAAAATAACAACGTTGACCGCTATGGTTGCCATCATTGTAAGCAGACTTAAAGGCAATAAACAAATAACTTTTTTGGGCAAAAAAATCCCTTTTGAAAGACTTTATATTGCTACTTCATCTTTTATATTTTATACTTCCATTATATTTTTTGGAACTTTCTTGCTCACTTTTACGGAACAATCAGAATTTCAGAATATACTTTTTGAAGTGGCTTCCGCATTGGGAACAGTAGGTCTGAGCACGGGAATTACTGGAAATCTTACCGAGTTTGGAAAAATAGTGATTATTGTCTTAATGTTCATTGGACGTTTGGGAGTATTAACTTTTGGATTGGCAGTGCTGGCAAGAAGAACCTCCGCCACAAATGAAATTTTTACGGAAGAGGATATCGCTGTTTAAAATAATCTCTTCTTTAGTTAAAAAATTATTTTGTAATTCTTGAATTCCAAAAATATAAGGTATCCCCTACAAACATTGGGCTGGTGATGCTAAAATCCATGTATGATGCTATAAGAATCAATTATTCTATGTATTGAGTTCACCCGAGAAATACATCAGAATTAACTTTATTAAAACATTGCTTACAGATGGAAATCTATTTTGGTTTGGTTATGGGTTTTGCATTGGGAATCATTGTTATGGTAATTAATAGTAGAGTTTATAACAAACAATACTATAGCAAACTTTCAAAAACAGTGGAATACGAAACCTTAATTTCAGAACCTTCCACTTTTAACAGCAGAACTTCAAATTATCGAAATGAAGAAGTGAATCATGTTACAAAGAGTGGGCAAAGAAATTTAAAGGTTATCTCAAACAATAAAAAATAGCTGCCATTATCTGAAATATACAAGATATTGTTAATATTCAAAATAGATTGGTAAGACCATGAAAAATAAAGAACTTTCCAACAAAGAGAATGCACGGGAATTTCAAGAAAAAGATTTTCATTGTAATGAAGAAATCAATTCAAAGGTCTTTAAACTTTGGATGGAAACGAATTCATTGATTATGTCAGAAACTGAGAAAAAACAAAAAGAGAAAGTGTTTCGTAAAGATGAAGTGGACATCAATAAAGGTTCGAAATTAAATCATAGGACCTTTTTTTCGAGAGGTTCCAAAAATGTGTTCTTAAAAATGAAAAACAGGGCCGAAGCAATGTTGAATCATATCAGAACTCTGGAATATTTGCATTAGTACCAAATTCCAAAAAGTCCATAGTCATCGTATTTGTCATGTTGAGTCCATCTGCAAATGGACTCAATATGACTTAAAATTTACTTTTCAGATAGCTTCTTAATACGAATATATTCAATGTGATTCTTAAGACTAATCATGTTGCTCCGAAACCTCACTTGACATACGTATATTGAGTTTCGATTTATATTCTTTTGGATTGCACTTATATTTTGCCTTAAAGATTTTACAAAAATAGCTTCTGCTGGTTAACCCAACCGAATAAACAACTTCAGAAATGTTCATATCCGTATTTTTTATAAGTGCTTCCGCTTTTTCCAAACGGGTGTTTCTAATAAAATCGGATACGGTTCTGTTGTATAGAAACTTAAACCCTTCTTGGAGTTTGGCGGCAGATAGACTAGACCTTAAACAAAGCTTATCAATTGTAAAACACATTTCAGGATTTTCCTGTATATGTTTGGCAACATCCATTATCTTGACCAATTCCCGCTTTATTAATTTTGTTGGATTGACCACACCGCTGATTTCCCTTTTATACTGCTCAATGTGACTGGCCAGAATTAATACACAGATACCTTCAAAGTAAAGCAATTCGGAAAGTGAATCAGCATATTTTGCCTTGCCAAGTTTTTTAATGTAGTCCGCAATATCGAGATTCATTTTACCCAAATGGACCATATGGTGCTTACTGTTGAGTTCGGAAAGAAAGCTTTTAAACTTTTGCGCTATAAAAGTAGGATTGTTGTTATGTTTTTCAAAATAGGTTTTTACATCTACCCTAAGCAAATTCAATGTAATATCAGAATTGGGTTTGAGTATCAGGCCTCCGGTAAAACCATTGGTAGTCTTTATGATTGCCGTTTGCAGCTCGTTGAGCTTGACCAAATGGTTATTGTGGTGGGCCGTATAAAAACAATCGCCTTCAAAACAATATAAAAAGTATATGGATTGGTCGTTTTCAGACACAAGCCCCAGATAAGTATCCTCTTTAAGATGCACATTAAACTCCATCATAAAGAGACCATCATCGAAATTGATACATTTTACTTCTCCCCTACCGATACCATCGGCAAGTTTTAAAATATTCGTATCATTCTCTTGCTGAACTTCACCTTTCAAATTCAATGAAAGCCGATTCAACTCTTTGTAGGCACGTTGTTTTCTTTTTTCCATCGGATTTTTTTTGGATTTAGATAGCTGACAACCAAACTATCATGGCCAAAATTAGACTATTCAGAATGCCATGTTTAACAGTATCAATGAAATGTTTAACGAAAAAGGGTATATGATAGCCAATTAACATAAACTATTAAACATTTAGTTTTAAACGTGTTACAATTATTTTTTTTTGGGTCAAGCCTATTTTACAATTTAATGTTACTTGCATCAAGAAAATAGAACTATGTATCATAGACTTTCAAATGCTGCAGATAGAGAAGAGATGGAGAGAGTATTTGGACTTAAATTTAAATACCCAAAATTATATTCGCCCAACATGATTATTGATGGAATGACGGAATCCATTCTTTCCGTTATAACCATGCAGGATTCAGAACATATAAATTATGCCATATGGGGATTGATGCCCGATGATTATAAAGAGGATTGGAAAATTTTTCAGAATGGAATGAATACACTAAATATAAATGTGGCAAAACTCAGTTCCATTAAATGGATGAAAAATTTACTGATGTTCAAAAGATCTCTGGTGTTGGTATCTGGATTCTTCACATATTTCTTAAAAAAAGGGAAGCTATACCCATATTATGTAAGTTCTGTAGACCAAAAGCCTTTTTGTATTGCAGGAATCTATAGCACGCTTGATGACGGTTTTCTCAGTTGCTCCATAATTACTACCAAGACAGATAAATTCATTGCCAATTACCACAACTTGCACAATGAGAAACCTTTGCTGATACCAAGCGATGTGAAAGATTTATGGCTTTCCGAATCAACGGAAACAGATTTAGTGAACGATATCATCAAAAATCCACCAGCTATGGAATTGCGTGCCGATCCCATAGCTGGTGAATTTTTTAAAAAAAACATTGTTTATGATAGTCTGTTAAACCCTGTATATTATGAAGGGATACCTGGCGGAAACACTTCCTCTAAATTTTAGCTCTTTTCAATAATTTCAAACGATATTCAGTTGGCGTAATGCCATAGGTTTCATGGAATATTTTTGAAAAATAACTACGGCTACTGATACCTATTTTATAGACAATCTCTGAAATTGAAAGTTCTGTATTTTTTAAATAGTCCCTGGAAATTTCCAATTTAAGGGTTTTGGAATACTCATTTACCGTTTTTCCATATAATACCTTAAAACCAATTTGAAGCTTTTTTGCGCTCAATCCAGATATGGAAGATAACGTTGCAATATTTAATGGCCCGGATATATTGTCCACCATGTATTCCGCGAGCCGTTGTACCTTTTTAATATCTTCCCTGGCAAGAGATTCCGGCAAGGTCATGTTATTTTCAAACTTATGGTGCTCCAACAACTGCATGGCCAATATAACATTTAATCTCCCTTCAATTCCCAAGGTCTTTATCATACCCTCATTGGTGTCTGAACGGATTTGTTTTACATAATCGGCAATTTCTAGATTGTAGTTCCCCAGATGCTTAAAGGGAAGGCTAACAGTATCATCTTTAAAAATTGAACTAAGAACATCCCCCAAATACGCTAAATTGTTATTTTTCTTTTTAGCATATTTCTTTTTTAATATTTGAATAAAGTTCACCTTTACATTTACCCTATTTGGAAAAATAAATGTTTTCTTGGATTTCTTTTTAGGGGATATGATAATATTTTGATATCGCTCAAGTGTAACAGATTCCTTTTCGATATCTTGTATATAATGAAGGTTTCCTTCTGTAATAAATATAAATTCTATGGGAGTATCACCGTTGGTGATATGTACCAATTTTAAATCTTGATTAAAGTTTACATCGTAATCGATGAGCGAAACGCCCCAGTCAAAAGATATACTGCGAATTATGCCCTTGCCCAATTCATTGTCGAAAGTCAAGGTTCGCTCTCCCCATTTTTCTTCAAGAGTACCCCTTAAGATGACGTTTAGTTCATCCAATAAGGAGTCAACACTCTGATTTTCAATACGAATTTCTTGCATTTTGTGTAATTGACAATTTATGCAAAGAAAGAATGTATTGATTTTTTGGTTTAGCAATTTTGAAATATAAACTAGCAATATTGACTGGTTAATATGTCAAAAATGTTAAAGTATATCTAAAATAAGTTAAACAATAATAGGGTTACGCAGATTTGTCTCCTTCAGAAGAGCGGTGCTTTGTAACATAATCTTTTGGAGAAATACCGAAACGTTCTTTAAAAAGCTTGGAAAAATAACTCCTTGAATTTATTCCGATTTTATAAGTGATTTCCGTTATGTTATCTTCAGTTGATTCAATCAAATCTTTTGCTTTGTCCATTCTAACCTCTTGAATGAACTGATTTACAGATTTATTATAGAGTTGTTTAAATCCTTCCTGTAATGTATTTTGGTTTAGTCCTACCCTTTTGGCCAAGGACAATATACTACCTAATTGAGCCATCTCCTCCTTTATAATGTTGCTCGCCTCCTCTATTTTCTCTACTGTATTGATTCTTGGTATTTTCCGTCCGTTGGGGTCTCGACTATCATCCACATACTGCTTTAGAAAATGTGTCAGTATCTCAAAGACCTTACCCTCAAGAAAAACATATCGCATGAATCCCGTCAAGCTCGTGGTGGTGAACTCCTCCATAAATTGTGCAATATCCAGGCTGAAATATCCTTGATGGTAAAAAGGGTTTATACCGTTCACGTCCCTAAAAATATCTGAAAGGGGCGGTTTCATATCTTCTAAAAAATCATCGATTTTAGCTTCAAAATCTTTTCTGTTGAGAAGAATCAGAAAAAAGCACGTAGAATCCTGGTTGTTCAAAGTTAATGTTTGGGTACCTTTCAGCCCTTCAGAACTAATGACACTCTCAAGATGTTTAATTGTCTTGCTTCCGCTTTCACTGCCTTCAAAGTTAACTTCATCCTCCCTATTGAATAGAATCAGTAAGGGCTGGACTGTCGCTTCTTCTAAAACGAGATGCAACACTTTAGACAATGTACAGTCAAACTCGTATACCGTAATACCATGGTCAAAATCATACGCCTTTATATAGCCATGTCCTATCTCTTCCGGTAAGTTTATAGAAAATTCCCTGTTATCCTCGGCCCAGTCCGCGTTAAGGCTTGAAGCAATGGTAGCCATCATTTTTTGAGCGTGCTGATCCTTTATCTTAATTTTTTTAACCACAATTCTACAGCTTTATATCGATTTTAAAGATAGACAAATTAAAGCTTTTAATATACTGAAAACTAATAGTGTACATATTTTTAGTTTATGAGTCAATATCTCATGCTATTACGGTAAATGGTATGGGATTAATTAAGCAAATTTGTAACGTACTGATTAAGAGTTAATCAGAATTAACCTTAAAACTTATAAATATGTTACGTTGGACAGTTACATTTATTATATTGGCAATTATAGCCGCAATCTTTGGATTTGGTGGAATCGCTGCCGGGGCAGCTTCAATCGCTAAAATTCTATTTTTTATATTTCTCGTACTAATTGTTATATCTTTGATTAGCGGAAGAAAAAAAATTCTGTAAAAAATATTAACCAAAATATATATCATGAAAAAATTTAGTACCGTATTAGCAATCTTGATGTTATCTGTATTTACTTTAGTACAGTGTCGTGAAACTAAAGAAGAGAAAGCTGAAGATGCCATTGAAGAAGTTGGTGAAGATATAGAAGATGCAGGAGAAGAAGTTGGAGAGGAAATGGAAGATGCAGCAAATGATGTTAAAGAAGAAATGGACGGTGAAACTGATGATAACTAATTAACATTGGAACATCATAGTAGATATTTAAAACTCTGGCAATTGCCAGAGTTTTTGGTTTTATATCATAAATATCTTAATTAGTTCTCATTTTGACTTTTCTCTACGGCATCCTCAAATTCGATATTTCCTTCCGTCTGATTTTCAAAAGCCTTGATCCACCCATTTTTTACAATATTGAAAATCGTTGGCCAAACCTTACCTTCAACTTGGTTTAAATCGCCCTCGATGGGTACCTTTGTCGCTAAAGTATTGTTTCCTTTATTTTTCAATAAGAATTTGAAGAAACCTACAAAACCTTCCCAAAGCACTCCTAAAAAACTATCCCCTTTCCCTACCAGTTTAGCATCCTTGAGCAATGGTTTCACGTAACCCGTCAAATACCCGTCAGCAATGGCAACTTCACTGTAAAGATTAAAATCACCACTTTCAAAATCGATTTCTGCATAGTGTTCTGTAAAATCGTTTAGTGCTGTTGCCGAAGCTCCCTCAAGAGAAAAACCCATATCCATATCAGGTACTTGTTTTACCAAATCCATTCTACCATCTAAATTTACCTTGCCATTCCCAATTGAGATAGCTGTAGCATGTATCTCAGATGGTAAATTGAGCTGTTTTTGTACCACATTCCTCAAATTGGTTGCATTTAGGTTCAGTTCTGCAAAATGTAAATCGATATTTGGCTCTGCGCTCAATTGCACAAATGCAGCTTTTCCATTAGTAATGCCAAATTTGTTGATATCAATGGGTACCAAATCAGTCAAAGCTTTGGTCCAATCATCCAACTCGGGGTCGGCAGTATCGTTTTCCTGTTGATCCTCGAATACATAAATGAATTCAGGGGACGAAAGGTAAATTTCGCTTACAACTTTACCTTTGAACAATGCGCCCCACTCTACAGATATATCTGCTTTGGGAATGGTCAAAACCGGGACTTCTGAGGTTGCGTTGACCCGTTTTAGATAAAGTGAATCGATTACGTACGCTCCCCGCAATAGCGAAATATCTATATCTTTAACCTGGCCATAATAGCCAGGGATATCCGCAAGGACCTTGTTGACATAGTTTTTCACAAAATATGGTAGTAACAACCTACCGACTATCAACAATACTACTATGCTAATGGGTACTATATATCGTTTTTTCTTGTATACTTTTTTTTTCGCCATAATTATTTCTTAGTCTTTTTTTCCATTTCCGGTTATGGTATCCAAAATTCCATCCCGTATACAGACCCATACATAATTTGTAAACGATTTGGTTTTGTCGGGTTCTGTATCGATAGTACCAAAACGAAATCCCCTGGAATTGCTCTTTGAGCCATCATTTACAAATAAATTGACAACAAAAGACACCACTTTCTTAATTTTCAACAAATCCTTATCCAAAAATTTAAAGTGTAAATTCTCATACTCCATCTTTATATCACCGGAAGCTGCATATGCATTTCCCCCAAAAGTGAAATAGGTACGGTCTACCTTGCCTTCCGCCACGGCCTTCATACTAATTTTTAAAAATGGATTGATTGCTTCGGTATCTAGATTGTGCATACTGCCGGAGACCAAAAAATTTTCATCGGTGTCTGTAGGGTTAACGCTGTAATTAATATCAACTGGCGCTTCGCCCATTAGCAATCCCTTCAACTCTAAATTGATGTCTTTATCGATATAACTGGATAAATCCGTAATTTTTCCTTCTATATTATTAAAATAAATATTTTCGGCACGCAAGTCATTGGAAATCTTTTCGGTATATACAATGCTACTGTTAGCAATTAAAATACTGTCAATTTTCATTTTTGCAGGGATACTCCTGAGCATTTCGCCGTAGTATTTTTTCACGGTCAAATCGTCTGCCAAGGTTTTGTCCCTATATATTTCCAAGTTTAGGGAATCCATCAAAATATTGGTTCCCTTTATATACAATGAATCGCCGTTCTCTTTAGAAAAATTCAATTGGTTCAAGCTCAACAAATCAACAGAAAATTTGTAGTGGTCCCTTTCCGTAGATCGTATTTTTGATAATTGGGATATATCATAGATGGTCTCAATTGCAAAACCATCGATTTTGGCATTGCTATTTTTGAAGGATAGTTTTGCTAAAGAGAGCTTTTCGTAGTCACCAAGGGCAAGGTTTACCTTATCCAGTTCTAGATTTAATTCTTGCTTTTCAGTATCAAAAAAAGAAAGTTTACCATCTGAATAATCAATGTTTTTAATTGAAAACAAAGGGGCCTCCAAAATTACATCCTGCTTCTTTGTAGTGGCATCATTATATATAACCCTTCCATTGAAGCTTTCAAATTTATCGATGTAAAAACTTGATTTTTTTTTTGCTTTATCGCCTTGCAACGTAGTATCTACAACCCTTTTTGTAATATTCAGCACATAATCATCAACTTTGATTTTTGAAAAACTGGGTGTTTTCTTACGTGCAACATCGATGAGCCCCATAGTGGAAAGCTCTAAATCCTTTATGTCAATATCGATATTTACTGCCTGCGTTTCGTAGTTAAGAACAATGCCCGAAATGAAAAGGGTACTCCCAAAGAACGAAATGGAAACATCATCGACCGTACCGGTACATTCCGGTATGGTTTTTAAAGTTTTATTCAAGTGATTTTTAATGAATATAGGAACTAGTAACTTTACCGTTAAAAAAAGAACAGCTACGGTAATTACTGTTATAAATAGTTTCTTTCTCAATATTTGATTTGAATTACCTCTATTTAATCGATGATATTGATTATTTAAGTTCGGCTATCATTATTGCTGGATGAGTTATCAGCCACAAAGGAAATCAAGGACTTTGGACTATTAAAATGCTTAAACTTACCATTGATGATTGCAATAACGCCCTGAATCAGTTCAGGTTTATTTTTTATGATCGTTAACCAATCCTCAATAGAAAAATCCGAAGCGTTTATTTGTTCCACTTGATCGGACTCCAACATATCCAAATCCACTATTTCCTTGATTGGCTTGTCTACACCTTCAATAAGTTCTGCCCAATGTGATTCTGGCAACATTTCATTGGCGGTATCTATTGCCAATAAATCCTCGTCAAATGCTTTAAGATAAGAATTGGCCTCTTTATCATTAATGGAATTTGAGTTATAATATAAATTTACTTGATTATCATCTTTGGCAATAATACCCATCTTGTTTTAGCATCTAAAATAGTTATGCAGGGTTTTTAATGTTAACGCATACAAAGTTTTAAGTAACTCAATGAAAATCTTTTTTGTGCGTTACGTACAGGCTTAGTAGCTTAGGGGATTATAGTATTTATTTATGAGCCCTACGGTCAGAACAATTCTTTTGGTTGCATATATTGCTATTACATTGTGGTCCATCACTGTAATAATATATTATGGCAGAAGGCCCACAAAATCCATAAGCTGGGTTTTAGCAGTAATAACACTGCCCTTCGCAGGACCTGCGTTATATTATTTGTTTGGTGTAAATAGGCGAAAATTTAAATTTTTCTCTATAAAACAATTTGAAAAGCGACAAAAATACAAGAGTGCAAAACCAGATTCGGGCAAGGACTTTACAGTAAGTTTTGACGATATCCATAAGCGAAAGCTTTGTTCCCTACTTTCAAAAAATTCAGGCTTTGAAGCACTCAACGGGAATAAAGTAACCATTTTACAGGACGGTGAGGAAACATTTAGAACGCTGTTCTCGGCAATGGAAAAAGCCAATAAATTTATCCATATACAATATTACGTCCTCGAGAGAGGGGATTTATTGGAAAAAATCCTGAAAATATTAAAGAAAAAAGTTTCTGAAGGCGTTGAGGTCCGTATTATCTATGATTCTTTTGGCAGCTTTTCCTTTCGGGGTCGAATAAAGAAAAAGTTTCTCGAAATAGGAGCTTCCATTTACCCAATGATGCCGATTCGATTTGGCAATTTACTATTCTCGATAAACTTTAGGAACCATAGAAAAATTGTAATTATCGATGGCGAAGTCGCTTTCACCGGTGGTGTCAACATATCTGACAAATACATTAAGGCAGAAGGGGACCTAGGCCGGTGGAAAGATACCCACATGTGTTTGGAAGGACCAATCGTCAATGATATTCATGTTGTTTTCTTAAAGGACTATTTTTTCGCAAGCAAGGATGAGGAATTTGATGTGAAAAAGTATTTGACCTTGTCCAAGAATGAGGGCGATGTTATTGCACAGGTAGTTGCAGGTGGGCCGGATTACCGTCATCCTGCGGTAATGCAGCAATACATTTCTATGGTTAATTACGCAAAAACAAAAATAAGGGTTGCAAATCCTTACTTTCTTCCTGGCGAAGCATTTTTGCAAGCAATAAAAATAGCGTCACTTGGTGGGGTGGAAGTATCTCTTCTAGTACCTAGAAAATCTGATTCCCAAGCTGCGCTCAATGCCATGTTTTCCCAATTTGAAGAGTTGATGGATGTTGGCATTCGGATTTTTTTAAGGGATGATTTTTCACACAGTAAAATTCTGGCCATAGATGATGAAATAGTGTCCATTGGTTCAGGTAATTTTGACAATAGAAGTTTTGAGCATAATTATGAGACAAACGTACTTCTATATGACAGAAAAATATCTGAAGACATAAATAGTGTATTTGATAAACTCATAGCCGATGCAGAGGAACTATCATTGGAAAGGTTTAAGGAAAGGTCAAGATGGAGAAAATTTTTGGAGGGGCTTTCCAAATTCTTCAAGCCACTATTGTAAGTTGTTCGCACATATATAAAATACTTTTCATCGTAACTTTGCCTTTTTATTGCAAACGTTAATATTCCCCATACTTTTTATGCACACAAAATCCAAATTCCCGGAATCTATCAAAAATGAAGTTAACATTGCATTACGCTATTATCCTAGTTTGGAAAACGTTCCTATAGAATTCAAGTTTAAAAAGAATATTAAAAAATCCGTAATGCTTGCGCAACCTACTTTTACCAGTCTGTTCAAGTCTAGGGAAAATCGAGCTTACATAATTCTGATCAGTGAAAAATTTAAGATTACTGGGCAAGAATTCAAGACTATCAATGTTCCAAAAGATGTATTGGTCGGTTGGTTGGGTCATGAGCTTGGCCATGTTATTGATTATCAGACAAGGGGAAATTTAGAAATGATTTCTTTTGGGATAAAATATGTTCTGCTCAAAGAACATATTAAAGAGGCAGAAAGAACCGCAGATAGAGCTGCTGTTGAAAGGGGCATGGCCGATTATATTATCAAAACCAAAAATTTTATACTGAACAATGCCGAAATTGCAGAGTCCTATAAAAGTAGAATAAGGGAATATTATCTATCTCCAGAAGAAATTATGGAAATGGTACAAGAAAAACATGAAAAAGAGAATTAAAGCACTACGACATAGATGCCACAAATTCTTCCCACTCGGCGAACTTATCCTCGCCCATAACGCGTTCCATTTTTACTTGACCACCTTTCTTTTTGTTGGCCCCGTTCCATTCTGAAAACATGACAGGGTCTACAAAATGCACTTTGACACCTTCCAAGGCTTTTCCTCTGGCAACCCTGTAATTTTTGTTCGCTTCTTTTAGGTGTTCATCAAGTATATTGGCAGCTTTGGTATTATCATCACCCTTTTCTGAACCTAAATACCATGTATGATAAAAACCATCATCATAGCGTTTTGCGCATAATGTATATTCAGGGATTTGAAGATCAAGCTCCTTCTCCAATTGCTTAACTGCCTTGTTCAATTTATTTACGGATAATTGTGAACCTACAGTGTTTAGAAAGAATTTGGTTCTGCCCGTAATTTTAATTTCGGCCCTCTTAACATCGGTAAATTCGATGGTATCCCCTATTATATATCTCCATGCTCCTGAAACAGTTGACATAATAAGAACATAATCCTGGTCTTCCTCTACTTCGTCCAGGGTACATGAAGGGGCATCTTGCGTAAGTGAGCCATCTTGATTTACGTAATCAGGTTCAAAAGGCACGAATTCAAAATAAATTCCATTATCGGTTATTAGCTTCATTGCAGAGGTTTCCGGTCTACTTTGAAATGCTATAAATCCTTCTGATGCCAAATACGTATCTATGATTTGAATTGGTTTTCCCAGCAAAGCATTGAAACTTTTCTCATAAGGATCAAATGCAACTCCGCCAGAAGTATATACCGTTAAATTGGGCCATATCTGATGGATGTGTTCCAAATTGTTGTAATCAATTACTTTTTTGAGCATTAATTCCATCCATGATGGTATTCCGCTCAACGCACCAATATCCCAATTTTTGGCTTGTTTGGCAATTTTTAGTACGCGTTCATCCCAGTCATCTATTTTAGCAATGTCTTCCCCAGGTTTATAATATCCCTTGAACCAAAATGGTATATTGCTCGCGCTGATACCGCTAATCTCTCCTTCCAAATGTCCATCCCGTTCTTCTAAATCGGTAGAACTGCCTAACATCATAATCTCTTTTTCAAAAAAATCTGCAGGGAAGTCAAAATTGCTCAATGCTAAAACCTGCTGAATTCCTGCGCTTTTTATTGCGGAAATCATTGCATCTGTTACAGGGATTCGTTTGCTTGTTTTACCTGTGGTACCGGAACTTAAAGCAAAATAATCAGGATTACCGGGCCATGTAATATTTTCCTCTCCATCTATCACCTTGTTCCACCATGCCTTTGATAGTTGGCTATAATCATGATATGGTATTTTTTTGGCGAACATCTTGCGCGGGTCATCCAGTTCAAGCATTTCATCAAACCCATAATGTTTTCCAAAAGAAGTCTTTGAAGCAGTTTCCAAAAGCATCTTAAGAACACGTTTCTGCTCTTCTACTGGGTTCCCATCATCGGATAATTTATCCGTTACGTTGATAACCCCTTTAATAATATTTCCAATAATAGCCATATCTATAAATTTAAAAGGGTAGGCATTTTGCCTACCCTTCATTTTATCATTCTATGCGTTTACCACTTGGTCTTCGTGTTTACCTTCACAAAGTTCCTCTATAACTTTTTCTATAAATTGTGGTAAATCATCAGGGTTTCTACTGGTTGTAAGTCCATGGTCGACCACAACTGCTTCGTCTGACCATTCAGCTCCAGCATTTATAACATCATCTTTAATGCTATGGTACGATGTGATTTTTCTGTTTTCTATCACTCCGGCACTGATTAACAACCATGGCGCATGGCATATTGCCGCTACTGGTTTTCCACTCTTAAAAAATGAACGGATAAACGCTAATGCATCTTCATTTGTTCTCAAAGAATCTGGATTGAACACACCACCTGGAAGAACCAATGTGTGATAATCGCTTTCGCTTACTTCATTCAAGGTTTTATCTACTTTTATCGATTCTCCCCAATTATCTCCGTCCCAACTTTTAATTTCGCCACTTTTTATGGAAATAATATGAACAGCTGCACCGTTGTTTTTCAGGGCGTTCATAGGTTCAAAGAGTTCTGATTTTTCAAATCCGTCTGTAGCTAGGATAGCTACATTCTTATTTTCTAATTTCATAATATGCTGTTTTTAATTTGACACAAAACTAGCGTTCGTTGCTTGGAAACATTTACTCAATTCGAATGATGATTGACTTGAATGCCTTTTTAAAAATCAGTGTTGTTATAATTAAATAGAAATGAAGCCAAAGAAGCTTAATTGTTTCTGAGTGCTTCGATCAGTTGTTGTTTATCCATTTTTGAGCGGCCTTCTATTCCAATATTCTTGGCCTGTTTATACAATTCGTTCTTGGTCCTTTCTTCATAAGGTTTAGAATTGCCACCTTTCTTACCGGAATCAGATGTATTTGCTATTCTAGCAGATTTTTCTTTACTATACCCCTTGTCTCTAAGTGCTTCGTATTGATCTTGATTCTTTATTCTTTTTCCTGGCATATTATAAAAATTTGATTTGATAAAACTCTATTGCAGTACATATATCTAAATTAATACAGCGCTTGGATAGTACTTAATCCATTCAAAAGTTTATTTATCACTACTGCGTGCAAAATTATGGGCCCAAGCTATTTATTTGCACTAACAATTGAATGTTTTAAGCAAATAAAATTAAATGTAACTGTTTAGTTTTGTGCAACATATTTAATAATCTTATAAACAAAAATACATCATGAACTCACAAGAATTAGAAGGAAAATGGAATCAGGTCAAAGGAAATTTTAAGCAGAAGTACGGTAGTCTTACGGATGATGACGTAACATACAGCGAAGGTAAGTTTGATGAGATGCTCGGAAAACTCCAAGAGAAAACAGGGAAGAAAAAAGAAGAATTGAAAAAGGAAATTGAATCTATGTAGATTGAAAATTCCAAAAGAAAAAGGTCAAGATTTTATCTTGACCTTTTTTTGTTTTAAATAAAATCCTTTAGAATTTACTGGGAGTCCTCATCAGTAATCCCAATTGCCAAACCATAATTTTTAGAATAGACCCAAGTAAACTGTGCTCCAAAAAATAAAATTAAGCACGAGTATGAAACCCAAAGTAGTATAAGTACTATTGTTCCTGCCGCACCATAAGTAGATCCTGGATTGGCCTCTCCAAAGTACAGCCCCAAAAGAAATTTACCGAATACAAAGAGCACTGAGGTAATCAATGAACCTACCCAAACTGTTTTCCAGCGTATTTTTGTATCTGGTAAGTATTTGAATATCAATGCGAAAAGTAACGCTATAATTCCAATGGATATTAGTGTATCCATTAGAAAAGCGATGTATATTACTATATCTGGAAAAATACTTTTTATATAGTCGTTCAATGCGGAAATTGCCGTGGTCATTAAAAAGCTTATCAGTAATAAAAAACCAATGACTACGATAAAAGCAAAACTTCTCGCTCTATCTATAAGTAGTTTCAGCATATTGGATTTTGGATTGGGTCTTAAGTTCCAAATTTCGTTGAGCGATAATTGTAAATGATAGAAAACCCCAGTAGCACCAAAAATTAAGGTGGCTATTCCCAAAATAGTAGCTAAGGTACTTTTTTTGTCATTTTGAGTCTCGACCATAATACTCTGTATGGATTGTGCGGCGTCTTGTCCCAAAGCATTTGATATTTCTCGAGTAAGCTGGCCTTGAACGATTTCTACACCCCAAATAGCGCCGACCAAGTTTACGATAATGACCAAAAGACCCGGTAAGGAAAGTACCGCGTAGTAAGCCACTACAGCACTCAACCGAAAAGGGTCTTTGGATTCCCAAGCTTTATAAGTTTCCACTATAAGCTTTGGTAAATGACCAATTTTAAATTTTTTTGACGACACCATATTCGAAAATACTATTTTCCAAAGAAATCCATTGTTCCAAATGACTTAGATAAGGATGGTTTTCAGATTTAGCAATTACAACGAACAAAATTGATTAAGAAATATGCAGTATTAATTTGCTTGTTCAATACAACTTTTAATAATTTGAAGAAAATCAAATGCTAAAAAAAAAGGAAGCTAAATCTATAACCAATACGTGTTACTCCAAAACTTTTAGGATTTTCTTTGGCGGAATATATTCAAAATAACGCTTTATCACCTGAAATTTTTCATTCATAACAACTATTGCAGGGAGTGTAAATGGACGCTCATCCCTGGATGCCAACAACAAAGGGATTTGATGAACCGGGTTGCGCTTTTGGCCAAACTCTTTGTTGTAAAAGATATCCCCTCCAAATACAATGCTGTCCCTGGACTCGGTATTCATTTTTACTGCATAGTAATCCGCATTCAATAAAGCTATCACTTTGGGGTCACTATAAGCAGCCTTATCCATTTTTTTGCAATAGGCGCACCAATCAGCATAAAAATCTATAAAAACTTTTTTGGGCTTTACTGTGAGTGAATCTTCCAACTGTGCAAAACTCAACCAATTGATTTCCTGCACTTGCGAATACGCAATGGAGAACGATGTAATAAAATAAGTACACAATAAAAAATTTCTCAAACCCATATCGGTAATACTGCTACATGAAACTTATCAAATATGTTTTCGTACAATATATTCTTCTCTTAATAAATTCAGTGATGAAATTCAGTGGAATTTTCCAAATTTCACTCCTATAAAAAAAGTTCTTGGTGCATTGGGACCGTAAACATAATCAGAATCCCTTGTAGGTCCTGTATCAAAATCATTTTGAAAGCTATTAAAAATATTTTTGACACCCCCGGAGAATGTAACCATAAAATTCTCATTAAAATCTACATGGGATTCTAATTTGACGTTCAAATCGAAAAAAGGGCTTACATCGTTCAGTTGCAAAAAACCTGTATCACTAATGACCAAAGGAACTATCATTTCACCTGTATAAGTTCCTGTTATATCAATATTGAATGTTTTATTAGGAATCCAGGCTGTATTTAAATACCCATACAAGTTTGGGTTTCTTACGAACTCGTTAAGAATAACATCAGATTCTCCAGGAGTTCCATCGGTTTCAAATAGAATTTGGGGTTCATCATATTGAGCTTTCTGTACAGTTCCACCAAATTGAAATTGCCATTTAGGGTCAGGTGAAACTCCAAACTCAAAATTTGAGCCATACACTTTAGCACCTGAACCGTTTCGTACCTCTTCCAAAATAGAACCATTTTCCAGAACCGCTCCTGTACTTACCAATGTAAAAGGGTTTTCCAATATTGTAAAAAATCCTTCGACCAGAAAATCCATTTGCAACAATCCTATGGATTTGGAATAATTTAAAGAACCTGTAAATGCGTTTGAATACTCGGTATTTAAATCGTTGGAAAGAATTACAAATTGAGGTTCACCACCAACACTTGAAATATGTAAATCTTCATTAAAGGCTTGCGGCGCTCGAAATCCCCTTGCATAGCCACTTCTAAGCTTCAATTCTTCTGTGAATTGATACGAGAAAGTGAATCTTGGAGATACCGTAGTCTGAACTATATCAACACCTCTATCAATACCACCGATAGTGTAATCTCCGTCAACATGTACGTTGTCCAAACGAGTACCGATCAAAGCCGTAAATTTTTCATTGGGTTTCCATTCGTACTGTGCATAACCGCCAAGGGAATTTACACTTTGGTCTATCAAACGATTGTAACCCATTATAATATCTTCTGTTTCTATATGGTTAAACTCGGCACCTACGGTTAAAACATCTTGATTTTTAAATGATTTTGTGAACTGCAATCCATTTACCCAAGCCAAATCTTTGGTACTACCAAAAGCATTATTTGCCAAAATACTATCCTGTCTGGTTCGTCCACCACCAAGACCTCCATAAAAACTGTCTCTATTAGTATATGAAGCTGATGTATAAAATTGAATTTTTTCTGTATGGTCCTTGCTGGTATGCTCGTAATCCGCTCCTCCAATAAATGTATCATGATCCAATTCTTCCGTAATATCCGTAAACTGAGGTGCTAAATTCAATCGGTCCCCTCCCCTACGATATTCTCGGATAGCATTTAAATTTACAGAAATCCGACTACGGTCACTAGGTCTCAAGAAGGCTTTTGCACCCACGGTATTGTTCCGCAATTCCACCAATTCCGTAAAACCATCATCATTTGCATCATAGCTTTCACGATTTCGATAGGTACCAAACAGCGTGAACCCGCTTTTTAAATCATCTGAGATTACAGAAGTATTGAATGTCAATATGCGGTCCAGGGCTTCCCCATCGACAAGGGCAAGATTGGTTCCAACCTCCCACGTATTTAAAATAGGGTCCTTGGTAATGACATTAACCGTTCCCGCTATCGCATTGGAACCGTAGAGCGCCGAACCGCCACTACGTACAACTTCCACACGTTCTATAACATTTGTTGGGATTTGTTCCAAACCGTAAATACCTAATAGAGAACTAAATACAGGTCTACTGTTCAATAATATTTGGGTATATCCGCCGTCCAGACCATTTAATCGAACTTGGGTAAATCCGCAATTTTGGCAATTTGTTTCCACTCGAACACCTGGTGCATAACTAAGACCATCAGCAAGAGAAATAGATTGAGTAGCGGTCAACAGCCTTGGCTTTAATGTAGAAACCACTACAGGTGCGCTTCTACGTTCTACACGGTTTCTTGTAGCACTTATAACAACTTCGTTTAATCCCAAAGCGTCTTCAACCAATTCAAAGTTCAAAGTAATATTCTCCTTGGCACTGCAGATTAAGGTTTTTGTAATATTGCGATATCCTTGCGAACTGACCTTAATATTCATTTGCCCTGGTTTCACTTTTAGGTCATAAAACCCTTTTGAATTTGTAGTGGTCCCTTCAATTCCGTTTTCTATAAAAATTGTCGCAAAGGGGACGGCTTCCCCGTCCGAAGTAACACGTCCAGTAATTCTGGCCTCATTGGTTTGAGCCAAAATGGTAAGATGAGAAGTAATTAGCCCTACAAAGAAAAATAATTTTAAACTCAATATAATTAATTTAAAATATTCTAAATAAAAATTTAGACAAATCTAATAAATAGTTTATATCGATGAAATAATTTTGTAATAAGTTTTTATAAATAATAGAGCAATATCAGCCTCAGAACTATTTATGAGTAGCTTGACAATTCATTTGTAGTATCATAAGGCATATTGGTGCAATTAATTGCCGCCTTAATAGTATAAAAATAATATTGAAGAATTACCGTCTTGCTATTGATATAACTTGGAAAACGTAGTAATTACTTTGAATCTTTAGAAAAGAGAACAATAACTATACATCCTAATACATAACATATTGCGAAGAAACAAAATAGGGTTATATAATTCATCATAAGTAGGAAATTTCATGTAAATTAATAAAATCACCTAATTCTTATGTTTACCCTGTATTAAATTCGACCAATTGCATATTAAGAAGTCAGATAGAAGCAAAATTGTTGCTATATCATTTATAGTTTTATAATAATTCAGGGTATTCTGAATGTACTTTTATGATCAACTCGCCAAAAAGCGTATTGGCCCAAGCAAACCAATCACGTGTATAAGCACTGGGGTCGTCTTTGTGGAATGCCTCATGCATGAACCCTGTATCCGCATGGGTAGATTTGAGCATCTTGAGACATTTTTTTATTTCTTCTTTATTATTGGAAGTCAACGCCCTTAGAATAATACCCATTGGCCATATTTTTTCTTTCCCGGTATGTGGGCTTCCTTGTCCTTCCGCCGCTTCACCTTTTAAATAATAAGGGTTGTCCTCGCTTATAAGAAAGGCCCGTGTATTTTTATAGATGGGTTCATTTTGAAATTTATCGTTCAAATAAGCTAAAGACATCAGGGAAGGTACGTTTGCATCATCCATAAAAACTTGATTTCCGAATCCATCCACTTCATATGCATATATTTTTCCAAAATCCAGATGTTCGGAAATCGCATATGTATTGACTGCATTCTCTATTTCAATAGCAAAATCGTTACATTCTTTGGCAAATTCGTTGTCTTTCAGAACTTCACTATAGATTTTTGCAAGCTGCCTGAGCGACACCATTGCAAATAGGTTTGACGGAATTAAATAGGGATACAAAGTGGCATCATCCGATGGTCGGAACATAGAACAGATCAACCCTGTATATTTTATCGGTCTTCCTGTTCCTTCGAATATCGGAGCATCTGTCATTCTGCTCGTTTTTCTTATAAAAGTGTATGGAGAGGTGCCATCTTTACGCTGTTCAGCTCTAAAGGTTTTCACGATAAGTTTCATTGCCTTATCCCAATTATCATCAAAAATGGATGAATCGTCGGTCAGATTAAAGTAACCATGGGCCAATCTAACAGTATAGCACAGAGAATCTATTTCCCATTTCCGTTCGTGTACGCCAGCTTTTGACTTTGGCATATCATCGTTCCATTTGGAAACCTTGGTCAAATCCTTGTAAAAAGCATTCGCGTAAGGATCGAGCAAGACACATTTTACCTGTCGGTTGATTAAACCGATAATCAAATTTTTTAGTTCTGCATCTTTTTGAACCAAAGGCATGTAAGGCCAGACCTGCGCTGTGGAATCCCTTAGCCACATTGCATCAATATCGCCTGTTATGATAAAGGTATCCGGTCTGCCATCGATAACTTCGTAATCAACTGTGGTATCCAGGGTATTCGGATAACAATTTTCGAACATCCAAGCCAACTCCTTGTCCTTTATAACGGATTTAACCCTAAGAATGAGCTTTTCCACTTCGGAACTTACAAATGTTCTCTTGTCCAAGGGTGGCCTTTTAGAAATAAAATCTTCTGGTACCTTTAAAAAATTAGTACCCAAAATACTATTCATTGGCATTATTCCGAAACTACCTAATGCTAACGCTTTTGTCTTCAAAAATTTTCTTCTTTTCACTTTTATGATCAGGTTTTATGTTTTTGGTCATTTTGATCTTTCCCTTTGTACGTTAAACACAAAGCTTTAATTGAGCTTATAACAAATTAATCTCTACCGCTGACGATTTTGAAATATAGATTCTTAACTCTTTTTTTCTCTTCTATATTTCAAATCAGAATGGTTTAATCCCTGTCATCATCGAATTTTAAGTATTCTAAAATAAATATCGAACAACGTAATGAATCTTATAAAAACCGATTTCAAACATGTAGATTATCTATGGGACGATAAAAAAGCATCAGAACTTGAAGATGACCAGGTCGCACTTTTCCTTTACAGGTCGAACATATTGGGAGCCGACTTACGCATCACCAATTATGGTGGCGGTAATACCAGTTGCAAGACTTTTGAAAAAGACCCTTTGACCAATGAGGAGGTAGAAGTCATGTGGGTAAAGGGTTCTGGTGGCGACATTGGTACGTTAACGCGTGCTGGAATAGCAGGTTTATATACCGAAAGATTGCGAAATTTGAAAAATGTTTATGGGGGTCTGGAAGATGAAGACCGAATGGTAGGCCTGTTCAACCATTGCATCTACGATTTGGATAGTAAGGCACCTTCCATAGACACTCCTTTGCACGGACTGTTGCCCTTTAAGCATATAGACCATTTACATCCTGATGCATTGATTGCAGTGGCCGCTGCGGAAGACAGCGAAAAAGTTACCAAAGAAATCTGGGGAGATACCATGGGCTGGGTGCCTTGGCAAAGACCGGGCTTTGATTTGGGGCTTCAACTGGAAAAATGTCTGAACGATAATCCAAGTATTCGTGGTATCGTGCTAGGGAGTCACGGACTTTTTACATGGGGCGATACATCTTACGAATGCTACATGAACAGTTTGGAGGTCATTGAAATGGCATCTGAATTTATTGAAAATAAAATAGCGGAGAACGGAACTGTTTTTGGAGGTGAGAAGATTGCATCGCTGCCAAAGGCGGAACGTTTGGAAAAGGCCGCGGCTTTGATGCCAGTATTAAGAGGTATCTGCTCATCTAATAATAGGATGATTGGGCATTTTACCGATGCCAATGTGGTGATGGAATACATAAACAGTAATGACCTGGAACGTTTGGCACCTATGGGAACCTCTTGTCCCGACCACTTTTTACGCACTAAAATACAGCCCTTGGTATTGCAATTGGAGACCAATTTTGACTTGAACGACACTGAAACACTACTACAAAAATTAAAGCCCGCATTTAAAAGCTACCGTGAGGAATATAGAGAGTACTACGAAACCTGTAAAAGAAACAATAGTCCCGCTATGCGCGACCCCAATCCGGTTATCATCATATTTCCAGGAATTGGTATGTTCAGCTTTGCGAAGAACAAACAGACCACTCGGGTAGCCAGTGAATTCTACATCAACGCCATAAATGTAATGCGCGGAGCGGAAGCAATTTCCAAGTACACTTCCTTACCGAGACAAGAGGCGTTCGATATCGAATACTGGCTATTGGAAGAGGCGAAATTGCAGCGCATGCCAAAAGAAAAGCCACTCTCACGAAAAGTTGCACTCGTTACAGGTGCTGGTGGAGGTATTGGAAAAGCAATTGCAGATAAATTGGCTCAAGAAGGTGCCAATATAGTACTCACGGACATTGCCGAAGATAGACTCAAAGAAGGTCTTGCCACCTACGCAAAAGATACTGCCAGCTATGCCGTATGCGATGTTACCCAAAAAGAATCCATTGCAGATGCCTATAAACAAGCATGTCTTGACTTTGGAGGAGTGGATATTGTGGTGCACAGTGCAGGTCTTGCCATTTCAAAACCTTTGGAAGATACCACGGAGAAAGATTGGAATCTATTGCAAGATGTACTTGTTAAAGGTCAGTTTGAACTGGCAAAAGCAGCCGTTGAAATTATGCGAAAACAAGACCTGGGCGGCGACTTTATAAGTATAGCCAGTAAAAATGGATTGGTAGCAGGTCCCAACAATGTTGCTTATGGAACGTCAAAAGCCGCACAACAGCACATGTCCAGACTTTTAGCGGCCGAACTTGGAAAAAACAAAATACGGGTCAATACTATAAACCCTGATGGTGTTATAATTGGCAGCAAAATTTGGGAAGGTGACTGGGCAGAAGGCAGGGCAAAAGCGTACGGAATCTCTGTAGAAGAGTTGCCCGCCCACTATGCCAAAAGAAATCTATTGAACGAAATCATCTATCCGGAAGACATTGCCAATGGTGTATTCTCCTTGGTCGGAATACTAAATAAGACCACGGGCAATATCATTAATGTTGATGGTGGTATGGCAAATGCATTTGTTAGATAAATTAGTTTGAGTTAGTTTTTTTAGCAAACTTCCAAGGGCAAATTTGTCCTTGGAAGTACTTTTTTTTTAAAATTCATATGTTCAATTTATATAGAAACAAAATCATGAGAACCTAAAATACCACCTGAGAAAGGAGAACTAATTCAGGGGCATGCATTACGTTGATAAGCATGAACGGATAATTTAGGCACTACCCCGCAGAGCCATCGGATGTGTCAGGATTAAGACCGCTGCCCTAAAAATGGTTAGTAGATTTTTTTGGTCTTGGTTCATGATTACTTGATTATTTGCATGTCGTAATTATCGCGATGTTAAATCCTAGGCAGAACTTGGTGAATTCTAATGATTAAAAAATAAGATTTTGGATAAAAATAAGATTCTAGATAGTAATAAAAAATACCTACAAACCCATACGGAGACGTTTGATTTCCTCTCGAACCAACTTTGCTCACAAGGACGAGACGTGACCAATATCCTGAAGAAACTATCACAATTTCAAGTAGCCATACCAAGTTGGGCACTTGGTGCAGGCGGAACCCGATTCGGTCGGTTTGGTTTCCAAGGGGAGCCATCCAATTTAGAAGAAAAAATTGATGATGTGGGAATCCTACATAGTCTTACACAAACTGCAGGGGCAATTTCATTGCATATTCCTTGGGACGTACCCACGGATTACGATACCGTAAAAGAAAGGGCAAAATCACAAAACATCGTTTTTGATGCGGTGAACTCCAATACATTTCAAGACCAAAAAACGGCGAAAGAAAGCTACAAATATGGTTCATTGGGCAATATGACAAAAGCTGTACGGGAACAAGCCATTCAACATAACAAAGAGGTTATAGACATTGGCAATAAACTGGGTTCCAAAAGCCTGACGGTTTGGTTGGCTGATGGAGCCAGTTTTCCGGGACAAAGCAATTTTCAAACTGTTTTGCAGCATACCGAAACCAGTTTAAAAAGTATTTATGAACATCTGCCGCAGGATTGGAAAATGTTTATCGAATACAAACCTTATGAACCCAATTTTTATAGTACGGTTATCCAAGATTGGGGCACCTCGTTCATGCTGGCGAACGCTTGCGGTGAAAAAGCGTATACCTTGGTCGACCTTGGCCATCATTTACCGAACACGAACATTGAACAAATTGTTTCAACATTAATGATGAAAGGCAAATTGGGCGGATTTCATTTTAACGATAGTAAATACGGTGATGACGACCTTACTGTTGGCAGTATTAAACCCTATACATTGTTCTTAATATTCAACGCCTTGGTCTACGGTATGGAAAACAATCCGCAAAATCCCTACCCTGCATGGATGATAGATGCAAGCCACAATATAAAAGACCCCTTGGAAGATTTGATGCAATCACTGGAAGCCATTCAAGAAGCCTATGCCAAAGCACTTTTGGTGGACCAAAAAGGATTGTTAAAAGCACAACAAGAAAATGATGTGGTACGATGTCAAGAAATGCTACAGAATGCATACAGAACAGATGTTAGGCCCCTTTTAAGACAAGCACGTTTGAATTCTGGTGGAGCCATACAACCAATAGCAACCTATAGAAGTTTAAAAATCAGAAAAGAATTGATCAAAAAAAGAGGTGCGAATTCTGTCGCCTCAGGACTATAACTAAGGTTGATGCAAAAAGTAACGGCAATATTCGACATTGGAAAAACCAATAAAAAAATCTTCTTGTTCGATAAACAGCATCAAGAAGTCTACAGGGAATATGCCCAGTTTGATACAATTCAGGATGAAGACGGCCATCCGACCGAAGACCTCGCCTCTCTTCAAAAATGGTTAAAGGATGTTTTTAAAAGACTATTGGGAAACAAGGAATATTCCATAACCGCAATCAATTTTTCAAGCTACGGCGCCAGCTTGGTCCACTTGGATAAAAATGGAAAAGTTCTTACACCTCTGTACAATTATACAAAAGCTATACATTCAGAATTGATAGCCACATTCCATGAAAAATATGGGCCAAAAATGGAGTTCGCTTCCAAAACTGGAGCCACTATTGAGGGAATGTTAAACGCTGGACTACAATTGTATTGGTTGAAACATGAAAAACCCGAGGTCTTCAACAATATAGATACCTCCATGCACTTACCGCAATACATAAGTTATCTGTTTACGGGAATTCCACTTAGCGAGTATACCAGTATAGGTTGCCATACATCGCTTTGGGACTACTCTAAAAACAACTATCATGACTGGGTATACAAAGAAGGTATTGATAGGGTATTGCCACCGATAGTTTCAACGGCGACAAGCATCAATATGGATTATGGGGGCAAACGTATAAAAATCGGTGTCGGCATTCACGATAGTTCTGCTGCCCTATTGCCTTATGTTAGAAGTATAAAGAAAAAATTTATTTTAGTTTCCACTGGAACATGGAGCATTTCCCTAAATCCTTTTACCGAGAGGGCGTTATCAAAAGAGGATATTTCCAAAAACTGTATAAACTATATGAGAATCAATGGAAAACCAGTAAAAGCGGCCCGTTTATTTTTAGGGTACGAGTATAAGGTACAGGTTATCGAATTATCCAATTTTTACAATGTAGAGAAAGACAAGCACAAGAAAATCCGCTTTGATTCTAAAATTTATACCGATATAATCAAAGATTTTCGACCAATGTTTCGTTGGACAAGCTTCTCTACTTCGGACATGCCAAATGAAACTATTTTTAAGTATGACTCTTACGAATATGCCTATCATCATTTAATGATTGAGTTGGTAAAGTTTCAGGTTGAAAATATTAATTTGTCCAAGGGCAATGACTCCATTAAAAGACTATACATAGATGGCGGATTCAGCAGTAACGATGTATATATTAAATTGCTTTCCCACTTTTTAAAGGATATGGAACTGAGAACTACCGATGCTTCGCTGGGTTCAGCATTGGGTGCAGCTTTGGTCATCTCGAACGCAAAGCTCGACTCTAAATTCTTAAAGCGAAACTATTCGTTAAAAAAACACAATCCCTTTATAACAAAATAGCACTATGGCTTTCAACCCAAACTATCCGTCCGTAGAAGACCTTAGAAGCAAGGCAAAAAAAAGAATCCCAAAGTTTGCTTTTGAGTATCTGGACGGTGGCTGCAATGAAGATGTAAGTCTTGCACGCAACACCTCCGAAATACGAAAAATACAATTACGACCACGCTACTTGCGAAACACCGCTATAAGCACTACCAAAACAAAAATTTTGGGGATGGAGTTTGACGCCCCTTTTGGTATTGCCCCGGTTGGCCTACAAGGGCTAATGTGGCCGAATGCCGCCGAGATTTTAGCCAAATCCGCTTTTGATCACAACATTCCGTTCATTTTAAGTACGGTCACCACCACATCCATAGAACGGGCAAGCGAACTAACCGAAGGAAAAGCTTGGTTTCAATTGTACAATCCCGCAGAAGATGCATTGCGAAATGATATTATAGAACGCGCAGAAGCCGCTGGGTGCAAAGTTTTGGTATTATTATGCGATGTTCCCACATTTGGATACCGTCCAAGGGACATCCGCAATGGTCTTGCCCTACCCCCAAAAATGACCCTAGCGAATATCCTACAGATTTTGGGAAGACCGGCATGGGCTTTAAATACCCTAAGATTTGGACAGCCCACGTTTGAAACGTTAAAACCGTATACCCCAAAAGGACTTAACCTAAAACAATTGGGCAAGTTTATGGACAAAACATTTTCCGGCAAACTAAACAAAGAAAGAATACAACCGATCCGTGATAGATGGAAAGGGAAATTGGTGCTAAAAGGAGTGGCATCGGAACAGGACACCCAAGATGCCATACGCATGGGCTTTGACGGAATCATTGTTTCCAACCATGGTGGCAGGCAATTGGATGCAGCACAATCCAGTATTAACGCACTATTGGAAATAGCGGAAAAATACAATGACCAAATAGAAATAATGATGGATAGCGGGCTACAGTCGGGGCCCGATATTGCCCGCGCAATGGCCGCAGGAGCAAAGTTCACGTTCATGGGCCGTTCTTTTTTATACGGTTGTGGAGCTTTGGGAACCAACGGGGGCGACCATACCATAAGCATGCTAAAAACACAGTTCAAACAAGTAATGGAGCAGTTGTGTTGTGAAAAGGTTGAAAACTTGCCGAAACATTTAATTAAACTTTCCTAAAAAAAACGAAGCTTAAAAATTTATTCTCCTTTGGATAGAAACCCATTTATGAGCTGTTGCAACCTATCAACGTGCACTTTTGAACCTGCTTCGTTAATCAAGTTATGGGTTTCCTCAGGATCTTTCTCAAGATTGTACAATTCCGCTGGAATGTCCCCCTCCGTATATTGAATATATTTCCAATTTTTGGTGCGAATGGCCTTCCACGCCCAACAGCCCCGTTTGCTGGTCATCGGTAATGATTAAAATAATATTCGGTCTTTCGTTCTGTTGTTGTGCTATAGCGTCATTGAAGGAAAGAACCAATAGCAATAATAATCCCGTATAACTAAAAATTTTCATCTTCATACTTTTTGAAATGATTCAATATGATTTAAGACTAAAGATTCATCATTTTTTCGATACTGAAGATAATCGAGTGGATGATTTTAATATGTATTTCCTGAATTCTATCCGCATAGCCTTCATAAGGAACCACCACTGAAATATCCGATAGCTGTTTCAATTTTCCGCCTGACTTTCCAGAAAGCAAAACAGTGGTTATACCCTTGGTTCGTGCGGTTTTAAATGCTTCGACAATACTTTGCGAATTACCACTGGCACTTATTCCCAAGAGGATATCGCCAGAAGACCCCAAACTCTCCACAAATCTGGAAAAAACATGTTCATATCCATAGTCATTGCTAACGCACGATAAATGACTTGGGTCGGAAATGGCAATTGCCGGCAATGGTTTACGGTTCTCGCGATAACGTCCCGTAAGTTCTTCCGCAAAATGCATTGCATCGCAATGGGAACCCCCGTTACCGCAAGATATGACCTTGTTTCCACGAGTGAAGGCTTCTGTCATTTTCTTGGAGATTTCTAAAATGGTATCAAAATTGGCATCGGAACCTATAAAATCTTCAAGTACGTCCCGGGCTTGAAGAAATTCATTTTTTATATTATGCTTTAGATGCTCCATGGTTTATTTTGTCAACATTGCTGCCCCAAAGACACCGGCACTATCGCCCAATTTGGGTTTAAGAAACGATGTTTCCAATGTACTATTGAAAATGTATTTCCGCACACGTTCAACACCTTCTGTATATAATAAATCGATATTGCCTACACCACCGCCCAATACTATGGCCTGTGGATCGAGAATATTGATGATGGAAGCGATACCTTTACCAAAAAAATCCAACAACCTTTCAACCGTTTGTTCGGCATATTCGTCATTTCCTCTTTTATAGGCCATCATGATTTCTTTCAGATTCTTTCGATTTCCGCTTTGCAGTTCGTAATAGCGCTCCAGACCTGTTCCCGAGATTATAGTCTCTACACAACCTTTGCGCCCACAATAACATTCGCCGCCCGAAGCATCCAAAAAATTATGCCCCCACTCTCCGCCGATACCATGTTTTCCATGTATTGACCTACCGTTGACCACCACACCGCCGCCAACACCCGTTCCCATGATCACCCCAAAAACCACATTGGCATCCGGTACAGCTTCCGGCACGGAGCCCATTGTGGCTTCCGCCAATGCAAAACAATTGGCATCGTTTGCGATTTCGACTTGAAATCCAAGCAGTTTTTCCAAATCCGCTTTTATCGATTTTCCGTTCAAACAGACCGTGTTGCTATTTTTTAGGGTATTTGTTGTAGGGTCTAGCGTACCAGGTGTACCGATACCCAGTTTTGAAATAGTGACACCACCTTTATTTTTCAGCTCACCGACCAGCTTTTCAATTTGAGCAAGGATATGTTCGTACCCATTTTGTTGTTCCGTTGGTACGCGAAGTCTTTCGATTACGTCAAAACCATTATGGTTTTCAACAAGCACGATACCTTCGATTTTGGTACCTCCTAAATCAATACCGCAGAGAACTTGCCCTGTTTTGCTTTCTTTCACCATGTGGTCGTTTGAAAAATTATAGTGCTTGCCGTTCAGTTCAAAAATCTCGAAATACATCTTTCATTAACTTCTATTTCGCGAATTGAAATACAAGTAAATATCAGAAGGTATACATTGAGTTTTTATAAAAGTTTTTTTGAATATGAAAACATATGGTAACTATCCAGCGTCAACCCGAACTCGTTTCAGGTTTACACCTAGTTATTTCTTTATTGATATGATGCGATTCTGAAATAAGTTCAGAATGACAATGATATCATCATCATGATATAGAACAGATAATCTTTAAGTACTTGGTAATTATCCAACTTACAATGACACAAAAAAATCATAGTACCAGTTTGTTCGTCTTAACCATTCTATTCTTCCTATGGGGTTTTTTGACATGCATGAACGATATTCTGATTCCCTATTTGAAGGAAATCTTCATTTTGAAATATTGGCAGGCCATGTTGATACAGTTCTGTTTTTTTGGGGCCTATTTTATAGGGTCGCTCACCTATTTCCTAGTTTCTCTAAAAAAAGGGGACCCCATCAACAAAATTGGCTATAAAAATGGAATCATTATAGGGCTTGCGGTTTCTGGATTGGGTTGTTTTATGTTTTACCCAGCAACGGAGTTTGAAATTTATGGATTATTTCTGTCCGCGCTATTTATTCTGGGACTCGGTTTTACGCTACTGCAAATTGTGGCAAATCCGTATGTATCGATTTTAGGTAAGCCGGAAACGGCATCCTCACGTCTAAACATGTCACAGGCATTCAATTCTTTGGGTACGACCATAGCACCGATTTTTGGTGGTTATCTCATCTATGAATTTTTCTTTGTTGAGGGTGCCGAAGGTGATTCCACCAAAATACCGTACGTAATCTTTGGGACTATCTTCGTTCTTCTCGCGATTGTATTCCGATTTGTTAAACTGCCCAGGTTCAAGAATGAAGAAGAAATTGTAAAAGGAATCGGTGCGCTTCGTTTTCCAAATCTTTCATTGGGAACTATCGCCATATTCACCTATGTGGGAGCCGAAGTTGCTATTGGTAGTTTTCTTATAAACTTTATTGGACTCGAAAATATTATGGGTCTCGACGAGGCCGTAGGGAAAAATTTTCTGGCCTATTATTGGGGCGGTACGATGATAGGTCGTTTTTCCGGAGCACTATCGCTTAGCAATCTGGACAATTTTAAAAAGTATGCGCTCATGATTGTGCTGACGGTACTTTCTTTCACCTTGATATTCTCTATTTCTGGAATCGAATTCAAAACGGTCTTGCCCTATGTTGGTATTGTAGGACTGAATTTTATAGTTTTTTTACTCGGAAAGAGCATCCCGTCAAGAACATTGGCATTATTTGCTATTGTGAGTGCGGGATTGGTAATGTATGCGATAATGGGCTCGGGCAGTTCGGCCATGTGGGCACTTATTGGGGTCGGTATCTTTAATTCAATCATGTGGTCGAATATTTTCACCATAGCCATCAAAGGCCTTGGAAAATATACCAGTCAAGGTTCTTCCCTGTTGGTAATGGCTATTCTTGGGGCTGCATTGGTTCCGTTGATCCAAGGGATAATGGCTGATACTCTGGGCTTACAGTTTTCATTTATTGTGCCTTTTGTCTGTTATCTGTACATTATATTTTATGGTTTTTATAGCCCTAGATTGATTAAGACAGATGATTCTCTTGAAAAGATAGAGCCCAATAAAGTTAAATCGCTAAGCAAATAATATATGAATCCGTTGTGCATTTTGTTATTTTAATTTAGAATAACTAGTACGATATGAAATGTTAACAAATTGCAGAAGTATTTCATTGAGTATAGTAGCTGTCATTTCGAGCGCAGTCGAGAAATCCTAATGATTAATCTTCCAAACTGGTCTCGACCTTGGTTCACCTTGAGCCAAGTCGAAAGGCTCGACCTGACATCGGTACTGTTTATTAACCTTGGAGTCATTGTCATTGGAATCTTAAATCGAATTCCATATCAAAATAATATATTTTTCTCGTCACTCTGAACCCGTTTCAGAGTCTCATCTCCGCAGTCAATGTTCAAAATAGTGTAATAAGATGTTGAAACAAGTTCAACATGACGGCAACACAAGATTTTCAGTCTTCAAAATGAACAACGGGCAAGATGGACATATTTTGCCTCAGGCAATTAAAACATTTATTATTCTTGAGCTGTTTCCCTGTTTTCGGTCTCAATGAGCAACATCCCGTTATCCGATGTCAAGGCCCCATGACTTACCTTGTAATCAACATCTTTGTCGCCCAAACGGATTGACTTGATGGCGCCATCTTTAGGGCCTCGGCGCTCGATAACGATTTGACTT
Source organism: Flagellimonas maritima (assembly GCF_003269425.1). Taxonomy (NCBI): domain Bacteria; kingdom Pseudomonadati; phylum Bacteroidota; class Flavobacteriia; order Flavobacteriales; family Flavobacteriaceae; genus Flagellimonas; species Flagellimonas maritima. The sequence continues at coordinate 231,714 of NZ_CP030104.1, forward strand.
CCCTTATAAAAATCATTGTTCAACTGTATCTCAATCTTCTCAAATACGGGAACCGTGACAAAATACTCAGGATTCCCAGGTGTATGGGGATAAAGGCCCATCATGGCAAAAACCACCCATGAGGACATGGCTCCTGCATCATCGTTACCTGGAAGACCGTTGGGAGCGTTCGGAAAATGCTCTTTTAAAAGATTATGGACCGTGTGAGCAGTTTTCCAGTTTTTTTCTTTGGTCAGGTTATAAAAAAAAGGAAAACCAAAACCTGGTTCATTGGTCATGTCGAAATACTTTTTATCAAAAATGGTATCGAGGTTCTTTAAAAATTGCTCTTCCCCCATTCTATTCTTTAACGTATCGATTCCGTGTGGTACGGAAAATAAGTATTGCCAGGCACTACCCTCTACGAATCCTGGACCGCCTCGCAAACCAAAATTCATCCTGTCCCATAATTCTTGAGTGGGGTCGAACGGTTTGTACCAACTTCCATCTTTATTCTTGGGCTGAAGCAAACCGATCTCGTCGTTATAAAAGGACATAAAGGATTTTGAACGTTTAAGGTATTTTTGATAATCCTCTTCATTGCCCATCAATTTGGCCATTTGTGCGATATTGTAATCCGCTAGATTGAATTCCATCGTATTGGACACTGCACCCCAGACTATTCCATTGTTCCATTGAAAATTCTCGACCTCGCTAAAATTACCGTCCATAGTGATGTAGCCATAGGTATTATAATCCCTAATTCCCCGTCTATTAAGATTTCCTTCTTCGTAATCGGCACTTTTGACCATTGCTTCGTAAGCTTTCTGCACATCAAAATTGTCGATGCCTTTAGTGTAGGTGTCACCGATAACAATTGGGGCAGGGTCGCCCACCATTAAATAAGGCTCAAAATTGAATATGGGCCATTTGGGAAGCCACCCGGATTCGTCATAGATGTCAAGCATGTTTTTTACAAATTCTTCCTGTTTTTCCGGGTACGCCAAAGTTAATAATGGATGAGTAGTCCTGTACGTGTCCCAAAGCGAAAAACCAGTGTATCGCGTGTATGACGATTTCCCAATTTCCGTGCTTCCCATTCTTACATAATCCCCGTTATGGTCACTATAGGTCATTGGCATCAAAAGGCTATGATAAAGCGCCGTATAAAAGACCGTTTTGTCGTCATCCGAATTGCCGGTCACCTTTATTCTGCCCAATTCTTTTTCCCATTCTTCCTCAGCTTCTTTTTTTACCTTTTCAAAATCATAGCCTGTTTGCTCCTTATTCAGGTTTTCTTCCGCATTTGCAGTGGACACGTAGGACACTCCGACCTTAATGTATAGCTCGGCAGGGGCTTCGTTATCAAAAACGTAGCTAATTCCACTTGGCTTATCGTCCAGATTTTGATTGAATCGGGTATCGGTTCTGTTATTGTATTCCAAATAGGTTGAATCTGCTTCCTTACTTAAATGTGCACTAAAAAAAACGAAGCTTCTGTTCGCCGCACCACAAAAGTTGCCTTCCAATTGATACCCGCTCACAGCTGTATTTGTATAATTTTCGATGACTCCCCCTTTTACATGCGCTTGTTGTGCCATAAGGTCCAGGTATATTTTGGTACTGCCTTTTGGCAATTCCAATTTGACAATGGACGATCTTTTGGTAGTCGTAGCATGAACCGTGATTTCATCTTCATCCAATCTTACACTGTAATATCCAGGTCGTGCTATTTGTTGGGAAAAACTTGAACCCTCGTACCCAGAAGGTAAATCACGAGTGGAAAATTTGAAAGGAATACTCCCCGTAGCAGGACATCCGACTCCCGAAAAATTGACATTACTGAACCCGAATATTTTCTTTTCCTCGTGACGGTATCCACTGGGCGATTGCATCTTTGTGAAATCAAAGGACTGTGGGCTTACGGAAACCATTCCCCAAGGGCGAACAGCACCTGGGTGCACATTACCTATGGAGTGCTTTGTTCCGTTCCCCTCAGTTCCTATGAATGGATTGACATAGGATGTATATTTAGAATTAACGTTCGGATTATCCAGCGTATTCCCTGAAGGCTCTTTACAGCTAAAAACAAAAATGAACTGCAATGGTATCACACATAAAAAGCTGTATCTAAATTTTCTCATCCAGCACCTTTTTGATTAAAACAAGGAATTTAAAATGGTGATATCGCTCAATACTGCTATTTTGGAAAATAAGAGACAATATAATTTGCTTAAAATTACTTTAAGTTCTACTCGTGATTATTTGATGGCATAAATTCAATGCAATGTTTTTATAACTTAACATAGACTTTGCCATCAAAACATTTCAAGTATGAATTGCATATATGATTCCCAAAAGCAAACAAACCTATATTGGTTTAAGAAGTTTCTGAGTACTTTTTTTTGTATTGTTTTGGGGTAAGCCCCGTTAGTTTCTTGAAATTAACATAAAAGACGGACTCGGAACGAAATCCGCTGTCCACGGCAATGGCAAAAATTGTAAGGTCTTTGTGCTCCTCACTTTCTAATAACCTTTTGGCCTCTTCTATTCGTTTTTCATTGATATAAGAACTAAAGGATTTTCCCAAATAATCATTGAGAACTATAGAAAGTATATAAGACTGGACTTCCAATGTATCGGCCAGTTTTTGTTCGTTCAATTCCGTGTCCAAATGAATTTTATCCTCGATTATCAATTTGTTCAGCTTATCTATATAAACCTGCCCATCTGGAACCTTGGATGTATTTTTTGACTTAAAAATGGGTAGCCCAGATAGTATTTTTGGATACTTGAAGAAGAAATATATGGTTATAAATATGATGGAGCACGTGAAAATAATATAGTTGAGTTCTACCAGTTTCTGTATGGTATTCCTAACAGGTGAATCGAGGTCAAAATTGGGAACGATCAACAAAAAATAGCACAGGTTCAGAAATGTAATATAGGTAAGTACCCCTAGAAAATAGGTCAGCATTCTGGGCCACCAGAGAATCGCTTTCTTTTTGATGATATCTTTCTGTCCTTGAATAATATTCCATCCTTTTAGAAAAAGAAACAGCTTCCATATAAGAATAGTTGTCAATACTACTTTGTGATAAAGTGAGCCTACGTAATTGTAAAAGCTAAAATCACTCCTGATAAAGGCACTCAGCACCAAAATCGTTCCGGCAATTATTGGAACATATAAATACTTTTGGTCTTTTTTATCGATGCCCCCGCCCACGACCGCCTTAATGTAGAGAAACAACAAAGTTGGCAATAAAAGGTCCAAAAAATCCGGTATGACCAATAATCTAGGAAATTCAATTTTCCAATCTTGATACCTTAAAAGGTATTGAAACAATATGTTCAAGGAAGTGACAAAGAATATAAGGGAAAGGATATAGTTGTTCCGAGCCTTTTTAACGATAGGTATAAAAATTCCCACGATTAGACTTTGCACACATCCCCAAATAAAAAAAATAACTGCCATTTTTTATTGAAACTTAATAAACCAATCAAGTGTAACCATTATTCGAATTTAATAATAAGAATAAAATCATACATCATTAATAAATCCGTATGGAAACAATCAAACTTGAGCTTAAAAAATTAATTCTTGCCTTCATTGGAAAATTCTTCCAAAGTTTTTACCAACTCCCTATACTTTTTATCCGTACTGTCAAAAATATTATTGGTTTCTGAAATATCCGCATTAAGGTCGAAAAGTTGAAAGGCTTCTTCATTGGATTTAGGAATTATTTGAAAAGGTACCGTGAATCCCCCTGATCCCAAGCCGGCAATCAGTTTTAAAGAATCTTTTCGAATGGCAAAAAAGCCTCTTGAGGAATGATGGATCAAAAAATCCCTTTCTGTCAATTCCTTTCTTTCATTTTTCAAAATGGGCAATATACTCACACTGTCCTCACCCTCGTTTTCCCCAAGGGTCGCCCCTGTTAAATCGGCAAGTGTTGCCATTAGATCATTTAGTAATATTGGGGTATCCGATTTTGAGTTGGCGGGTATCCGATTTTTCCAACTTGCAATGAACGGGATTCTATGACCCCCTTCATAGATATCGGCCTTTTGTCCTCTGTATATAAAATTTCCATCGTGTTCGTAACTGGGGTCTATATACGCTTTTTGAAATGTACCATTATCACTTGTAAATATAAAAAGTGTGTTCCCTACCAAACCCTGTGACCTCAACGTATTGGAAATGGTATTGACCACGTCATCGACCATATGGATAAAATCCCCATAGGTTCCAGCTCTACTGGTTCCCTTGAATTTTTCCGAAGGCAACAACGGGCTATGGGGTGCGGTCAAGGGAAAATATAGAAAGAAGGGCCGCTCCTTGTTCTCCGTTATAAAATCTACGGCTTTCTCCGTCAATTTTGGCAATACCTCGGCATGCCTAAAATCAGTTGCCGCCAAACCGGCATGCCATTGCGTTAGGCCATCCCTTTCTATTAAAAATTCCTTTTCTACCGATTTCATCGGAAGACCTTGAATGGTCTGGTTTTCTATATAACAATAAGGTCGCATATCCAAAGATGCCGAAACTCCAAAAAAGTAATCAAACCCTACCGAAATTGGGCCATTCTCAATCGGCTTTGTAAAATCTATGGCATCGCCAGGGTATTGTGCAGGATGAAGGTCCTTGTTCTCCCAAGGTATTTCTTTACCTTCCTTAACGGGCCATGTCATGCCCAAGTGCCATTTTCCAATACAAGCTGTTTTGTACCCCTTAGTTTTTAACAAAGAGGCAACCGTTGTTCTATTTGAATCGATCAATGGCGGTGAATATCCCCAGGTAACCCCTCGCTTCAATCGGGTTCGCCACGCATACCTCCCAGTTAGTATACTATATCGGCTAGGTGTGCAAACTGAAGAAGAGCTATGGGCATCTGAAAAACTCATTCCCGAAGTGATCAATGAGTCCAGGGTCGGTGTATTGACTTTAGCAGTGGGATTGAGACCACTAATATCACCATACCCCATATCATCGGCCAAGATATAGACAATATTGGGTTTTGCAGTTATATCTGACCTATGGTCGCCCTCCGACTTTTGTTCTTTTTCAGCACAAGAAATCGTGATCAGCATGACAAACACAAATACCCCAAAAAAAATAGTCCTAAAATTCATTAATCTTCGTTTTAATCAACAAGTTCATGGTAAAAACTCAATTCGATGGAACTTCATAAGAAATTGGTTCACTTTCTTCGTAACCGTAGCGTACCGTTTTGATTTCAATTTTGTAAATTTTTTCTCTTGAAAGTGGCTCATCATATATAAGCCATCTCTCCGTATCGTTTGTTCGGTAGGCTATGGTCGCTCCTTCTGTTTCACATTCCAGTAAAATACTGTCGTTCTTAAAAATTAGCTTTCCCTCTTTGGTTTTGGGTTGTTCACCGCCCGGCCACATGAGCTCGGCCTGTTCCATTTCTGGGACGTCTTTTAAATCCCCATAGGTATTCTGCCAGTACTCCAAAGCAATTTTCATTCGTTCTAACGTTTCGGAATAACTAGGACTTGAAGCCAGGTTATTCAATTCAAATGGATCATCGTTTAAATTATAGAGTTCTTCGCTTGGTTTTGGCCTTTTTAACCAATAGGACTGATTTCTGTTTAAGGTACCCAATTTATCCATGCGCTTAATTTCTGTCATCAAAGGCATTTGGTTTAAGAAAGTGATTTCTTGTGAGTAGGGCACTTCTGGAGTGAAATTTTTTATGTATTTGTAATCCTTATCCCTTATCGCCCTTCTAATATCATATCTGTTGTCCATACGGTCTCTGGCTGCATATACATAGTCCCTTGGATTTTGTGCAAGCTCCGTGACCATAGACTTTCCCTGTACCCACTGCGGAACTTCGACACCCGCCAGTTCCAGCACGGTAGGGGCCAAATCAACAAAACTATAAAGATTTTTGTCCCTTGAAGGTTGTTCCCTATTTTTTGGCAGGTACTTTTCTGGATAATGGATGATTAGCGGAACCTTTATGCCACTATCATAAATCCATCTTTTGCTTCTTGGTAGGCAATCCCCATGATCACTCATGAACATTACTATGGTATTCTCCAAAAGACCGTCTTCTTCCAAATCCTTTAAGACCTCTCCTATTTGAACATCCATTCTGCTCACATTATCATACAGTCGTGCTATGTGACTGCGACTGGTTCGTGTATCCGGTAAAAATGGCGGAACGACTACCGCTTCAGGAGCAACACTGTTTTCCTCATCAAAGGCAGGTCTTTTTCGGACGTCGGGAGCCAAATTCGGTCTTTTGATGTTGAACTCATCAAAAAAACGATTCTTGGTGCTATCTGGCCAAATATTGATTTCGTGGGTGATTTCAAAAGTGTAATAAATAAAAAATGGGCGTTCTTTATCCGCTTCAGGTCTGTTTCGCCATGATGGATATGCAGATACTTCGTCCCAAATAGTGAAGGGCTCTCCAAACTGATAGTCCAACTTTTTATAGGAAGCGGTCCAATATCCGTTTTTTCTAAGGATTTCAGGAAACGCCTTGACCTCTGGTGGTGGTACGGCATTGTACTTTGGAAACCCGGGTATATCGATTACCCCGGATTTTTGTCGCATATGTTGCGTTCCAATACTTGTGGGATACATCCCTGTTATCATTGAAGAGCGACTGGGAGCACAGACACCTGAAACCGTAAAGGCGTTTTCATATACAATCCCATTTGATGCCAATTGGTCTATATTGGGTGTATGCGCCAAACTGTCTCCGTAGGCAGCAAATCTTGGACTAAGGTCTTCCGCCACCAACCAGATGATATTGGGTCGATTTTCCACTAAAACCGTATTTTCCCTGATTTCCTTCTTTTTGGAATTACATGCCAGAACTGCCAGTGTGAAGACGGCGATTATTGGTATGTACAAATGTTTAAACTTCATTGGGTCGACTATTGAAATTTGATTATAGCTATGGAATGCGGGGGCAATTTGATGGTATCCACAACATCTACCTCGTCTACTAAAATATTCTCAAAACCTATCACAGGATTGGAAGGGTCTGAAGCATAGGTACTCATCTTGCCCTTGAAATTGGGAATAGTAGAAAAATCAACTTTTTGATCCGTAAAATCATAGTTTACGACGATTGCGGTATTTCCGTTTTTATTCCTGAACATATATCCCTTCAAATTTTTTGCCTGTTCTCCCCTATCATCGGTCAAAGTAGAAGCTATATCAAAATTTAAAACTGCACCCTCTACTTTGTCTTTCATTGCATCACCGAACAGTTTTGTTATCATCCCACCTGCGGATAGCGTATAAGGTATTGATTTAACGTTTTGGGATTTTAGGTGTTGGTAATTAAGTGAATCGGTATGCACCATACCAAAAAGAGTTCCAGTTAAGTTATGCATGCTGGATAATTCAACATCACTTTCCAGAAATTTAAAAAGGTATTTGGACAAAATCAACGTCTGGGTCCAACTATGAAGTATAACGGAATTATCGTCCCTTATATTGAATTCGGTGACCCACAGATTCATATCATCAGGAACATAAAAATCATCTAATTTTTTTAAATTTTTTGAAGCTGTAGTGAACATATTACTATATGCCTGCTTGTCCTTTAGAAGTTCCAATTCCCATTGTTGCCGTTCACCAATTGCTTCGGGACCTGTTCTTGTTGCAGTTTGGGATTCACCCAGCCCTTCTTTGCCAGGGGCTATTTTTTTTCGTTCCAATCGTCCGTCCAAACCAGAAGGTGAATACAAATGTATTACGATGGCATCAGCATTAGTGCACTTTTCCAAGACCCTCTTGTTCCAATCCACTTGTCTAGGGTGTCTTGTTATATAGCTTCCAACTACTGCAAAAGATGCATTGGGAAACTCTTTTCTTAGTTTAGCTATCCAAACCTGACAGGTTTCCCCATAGGATTCAGGGGTGGGGAATCTTAAGAGCGGAAACGGAATATTGAAATAAAGTTCATTGCCCATTTCAATATATTTTATGGGAATCCCCAAAGATTCAGCTTTTTTCAAATTTCTGATACTATGCTGCAAATCTTTGCTCAACATGTTCAACATAAAGACTGGAACTATACCTGTTTGTTGGTACATTTTTGCCAGACTTTCAATAGTATATCGGTCGGGGCTCGCCCTATGGTCGTTCTCCACCACCCATTTTATCATTAGACTATCGGGTACGTCCCTATCAACGGCACCTATATCCCAATCCCAATAATTTCCGATGGTGCCACCAGGATAGCGCAATGTTTTTATTTGTGTTTTCTTGGTGACTTCGACCAAATCTTTGGTGCTCCAGGGGTCATTGAAACTGATAAGATTGGCATTCGCACCAATTAAATTTTCTTGAACAGGTTTCCATTCACCGATTGTGGCATTACTTATTTTTTCTTGCGATGTTTTGGATTTACAGCAGCATAGTAATATAAAAACACTACAAACAAAAAAAATCTTCAAGCTGTTCTGAATTCTTGTTTTCCAGAATACATGTAAAATTCTTTTTTTAATCATCATGCAAATCTTTTATGTTAAACAGCAATTCCGTATCCCATTGCGATTGGTGGGGATGTTTTTCTTTATGTTCTTTTAGTCCAATATTCACCAAAAAATCATCATTAATAAAGTCGAATCGCAGCAGCAATCCATTTACACCCTTGTTGAGCTGAAGTTCTATAGCTTCTGTTCCCGGCCATCTTCTCTTTGGAGTAGCTGTTTCATGAAGTTTTTTATCATTGAGCCAGAGACTACAATAATTGCTATGACCAAGACTTAACCATTTTTTTATACTTTCCGTAGAATCGATTTCGGTATACAAATAGAGTGTTCGCTCTCCTTTTCCATAGAAATAATCCCCTAAATCTATTTCCATGGACTTGGGAAAGATAAGTTGGCTGCCGTAGGGTACATTTTTAAAATCGGGCAATTCTAGGAGTGCATCGATTTTCTTTTGATCAATAAATTCGGTGGAAGGCCGCCCTGCATCATGGTTCATATAAATGACAGATGGCAATGAGCTCATTCCATGATCGGGATATTTTTTATCCATCGGTATCAAGCTTGAATCATCTTCGATAAAAGGCCCGAGCAGTAGCCATTTGCCATAATTGGGCATACCCTTTCTAAAAATCTTTTTTTCTGTTCCTGAATCAACTTCCAACCGATAAGTAAGGCTTGGTTTGGTCGGAAAAGCATCGATTTCACAAACAAGCTGTAAATCTTTAACGACTTTTTGACGGGCAGGTACGGTCATTTCATCAGTAAAATTTCCAAAAAAATCAGAAGTGAGATTGATTTTAAGTTGAAGTGCCGAATCCTTTAGGTTTTCAATCGTAAGTAATACTACCCCCGTTTTATTCGATGTTAGACAAGGATATTCCTTTAGACTAACATGAAGTGCATATTCCCTCAAGGGAATTTTAGGTGTTGATTTGCCCGTAGGAAGGCCCGTAATCCCAAAATCTGGATTCAGGTCAAGAAAAGGTTTGGCTGCTGTACAGGTAAATTCCGTGAGTTCGGTAATCGTATTTGGGCAACTGATTCCTGTTATTTCGGGACTCACTAAAATTTCGTCCCCTACTCGCTTTTTCCAAATTTCGGGCAGAGCTTTAAATCCCATAACGATGCCCAATAAAGCGCCTGCGGTAGCAATGATGCAATCACTATCGTGCCCATAGTGCAAGGCCGAGTTCAAGTTATCTATTTTTCCCTCGGAATTTAACAAGGAAAGAATGGTAAATCCAATATTCATAGGGGCCGATGTAAAATCGGCATCACCGTATAAGCTTTTTATTTTTTTTGATGCTACATCCTCACCATATTCGCGGTTCCAAAAAATGATGGCACGAATCAAATTTGCACAAAGACCCTGTTTGGGTATAAACTTCAATGCTTTGGTCAGAATTCTGAACATATCGTCCTCTGTGAAAGCAATGGCTGCAGATGCTGCCAGGTATTGTTCTGCCTCGACCGAAAATCCTTCGTGATCAAGTGTCGAATCCATCTTTGCATAAAATACGGCCTTTTCAGGGTTCCCAGCACATAACATACCCCAAATCTCACTGCGGATGGGCGACCCCATACTTTGTTTCCAGTAATTGTTGTTGTGGGAACCGGAATCGGGGTTATCCAGACCAAGGCGTATATTTCTCGTTGCTATACCATATTCGTTCCATGGAAAAGCAACGTGATTTATCCAATGCTCCTTAAAATCGCTTTCCCTTACCTGTGAGCCTTTTTGAAGAACCATGTCTAACCATAATAATTGTAGGTCCAGATCGTCGTTGGCAAAATTATTTTCAAAAAGGGAATCGTTCAATGCAATTGTATTAAATCGTTTATACCCTTCAATTGGGGCGCCAAGGATACCGCCCGCACACTTACCTACCCAACCACCACGTACTTTATCGATATAGTTGGCGTATTGTAAAGTTTTTTTCATTTAAATCGTTAGTTGTTTGATTTTATTTTTTGACTTTACAATAACATGTATACTTTCATTCTTTTCCTTCGGATTTGAAACTCCTTAGTATATAAATCAATCGAACGGGCTAAAAAAGCCTTTAGGATTTATCCGTTTCCAAACATTTGATAAGGTCGCGTCAGCACTCGATTGTCTTAAAAATATTCTCGAATTGTTTCTTCTATTTTATGTGAATTTGGAAATTAAAAGGGATAAAGTTTCTATTAATTCAATTTTAGCTTTGTTAAATTGACGATTCTATAATTTAATGAATCATCATTACGAACCAACAAGCTGAAAATAGCAAAAACTAACTTCAAAAAACTAAGCTACTATGATGAAAATGTTGTTGAAAAAAGAAACAATAGCTTTCTGTATGTTGTTTTATGGAATGGGTGCATTCATTTATTCCCAACAAATTACAGGAACGATAACGGACCCTGGAGGTGTTCCGTTATCTGGTGCCACCATTATTGAAAAAGGAACAACAAATGGTGTACAAGCCGACTTTGATGGAAACTATACCATTATTCCTAGCAATGATAACGCTACATTGGTCTTCTCCTACATTGGGTTTTCCAGTAAAGAAGAAAATATAGGCGGTAGGACAACTATAAATGTTACGCTACAAGAAGATGTCTCAAAACTGGACGAAGTAGTGGTCATAGGATATGGTACCCAGCGACGACAGAACGTTTCCGCTGCCATTAGTACAGTTTCTGCGGAAGCGATCGAAGGGCGACCTGTTGCAGACTTTACCAATGCCATACAAGGACAGGTTGCCGGTCTACAGATAACCAATAGCTCGGGGCGACCTGGGGCAGGCACGCAAGTACAGATAAGGGGTACGGGATCCATTACGGGCAATAGCAATCCGCTTTATGTTATTGATGGATCAATAATAAGCACTTCTGGCGGAGGCTCTGGAGATCCTCTGGCTACAATAAATCCTTCTGACATAGAATCTATAAATGTTTTAAAAGATGCTTCCGCTGCTGCCATATATGGGGCAAGAGCAGCAAATGGAGTCATTATTATTACTACCAAAAGAGGTTCTTCAGGAAGGGCTAAGATTTCACTGAATACTTTTGCAGGGTTTCAACAAGCCACCAATACTTTGGATTTATTGGATGCACAGGGATACCAACAAGTATACAACCAAGTGTTGGATAATGCTGAGCAGAACCGTATCCCAAATCTTGACGGGACTACGTTCAATACAAGCACCGATTGGCAAGATGCTGTTTTACAAACAGCGACTATCCAAAACTATGAGATAAACGCAACGGGCGGAGGTGAAAACACGCGTTATTTTACTTCTCTGGGACATTATAGTGAGGACGGAATTATTATCGGAACGGGATTAAAGCGTACAACCCTTCGATTGAACACAGATACTAAACTCGGTAAGTTCAAAATTGGTAATTCCATGACCTATTCCCGTTCTGAGTTTGATCGAGAGTATTCGGCAAATGGAAGAAACGTTCTGGCTTGGTCACTTTTAAACGCTCCTACCGTTGATATTTTTAACCCAAATACCATAGGTGGTTTTGGAGGACCTACCGACGATGATGGAGGAAGACAAATTTTGAACCCAGTTGCCGCGCAGAATTTAGTGGAGAACGAAGGTACTATCAACCGTTTTTTAGGGAACGTTTATGCTGAATATGAAATTATTAAAGGATTAAGCTTCAGAACACGTTTATCGGCGGATATTATTAATTTCCAGAATCGATTTTTTGCACCTTATTACCAGCAGGTTCCAGATGGCATACCTGGAGACATTATCGGGCTATCCGACGGTGCAGAGGTGGATGAAACACGCGGGGAGAGCATTTCCATCCTATTGGAAAATATTCTTACCTATAAAACTTCCCTTGGTAAAAACAACTTTGATTTTCTATTGGGATACAACATCCAAGATGATGAGGAATCAAGAATACAGGCAAGAAATGTAGGCGGCTTTATAAGTCCAGGATTTCCCGTATTAAGTGCCTCTACGGTCGCTACGGCTCCTGCAACGGGTCGCAAAATAGAACAGCGAACCTTATCTTATATAGGAAGGGTCGTATACGATTACGACAATACATTTTTGAGCACTTTTAACTTTAGAAGAGATGGCTCCTCTATTTTTACAGAGGACAATTACTGGGATAACTTTTTTTCCGGTTCAGTAGGTTTGGTCATTAGTAATCTAGGCTCTTTAAAAAATAGTACTGTTTTGGACAACCTAAAAATCAGGGCTAGTTACGGCTTTCTTGGCAATGATAGAATTAATGCAAATGCTGCCAATTCAGTACTTAATTCCGGTATACGATATATTCTTGGTGGCAATCAGGAGGAGTTGATCGGTGTTGCACCTACGGGAAGATTCGCAAACCCGAACTTACAATGGGAAAAGCAGAAACAATTGAATGTTGGGCTCGACTTGGGCTTGTTCAACAAGTTTAGCTTTACCGCAGATTACTTTGTAAAAACATCCGAAGACCTGTTATTGGAATTCCCTTTACCTTCAGTAACAGGATTCAACAATGTTTTTATTAATGCCGGTGAGGTAGAGAACAAAGGTTTGGAACTATCCGCCAACTTTAATGATAAAAAAGGAGATTTTACATACGGAATCGGTTTTAATGTAACCTTTTTAGAAAATGAGGTCACACAACTTGCCAATGGTGTTGAATTCATTAACCAGAATAGCAGTGGACTATTTGGAAACATTCCTAGGACCCGAGTACAGGTTGGGGAATCATTGTTCAATTTCTTCGGTTATCAAGCAGATGGAATCTATCAGTCGCAGGAAGAAATTGACGCGGGCCCAACACCACTAGCAAATACACAACCTGGAGATATACGCTTTGCCGATGTTAGTGGACCGGATGGTGTTCCAGATGGAGAAATTACCGAAGATGACCGTACCATAATAGGAGATGCTACACAAGATGTTCAATATGGCATTACGTTGAACTTGGGCTACAAAGGTTTTGATCTATCCGCTCAATTTCAGGGAGTTGCCGGTAACGATATTTTTAGCGATACCAAATTCTACACCGAAGGCTATTTTTTGAACGGTAACCTATCCACTAGGGTTTTGGATGCATGGACACCCGAAAATCCAAGTACTACCCAGCCTAGGGCCATACCAAATGGCCTATCCAACAACAATATTGCTTCATCTTATTTTGTTGAAGATGGATCATATTTTAGATTGAAAAATCTTCAGATCGGCTATAGTTTTCCACAACAGATACTAGACCAATTGGGAGGACTTTCCAATGCTAGATTCTATCTGGCAGGTCAAAACGTATTCACCATAACCGATTATAGTGGTTTTGACCCAGAGCAGGCATTAAATGGATTTGATCCTGTATCCTATCCCCAATCACGACGTCTCACTTTAGGAGTTCAACTAGGTTTTTAATAAGGTAACAATGAAAAATATAAACAATATGAAAATTTCAACATCTTTTTTGTTAATGCTGTTTCTCATTGGTACAGTAGGCTGTAGCGATTCGTTCCTTGACGAAGCAGATGTATTTAGAGAGCTTGATTCCAGTACATTTTATAAAACCGATGCCGATGCCATAAGTGCTGTAAATTCCGTATACGCACCATTGAATGACCAAGGTCTTTTTAAAAGGTTTTACATGTATATTGCACATTTTACCGGTGAAACTGCATTGACAAATGGCACCCGTTCCAACGAACAGGTGTATGTCAACTTCAATTTTAACCCAGCCTCCGGGGATTTGATTCCTAAGGCTTGGGAAGAATGTTATAAAGGCATTAACAGGGCAAATCAAGTTATAGAAAGGGTACCGGAAATTGACTCCCCCAATGAAGACTTATTGAACCGAGTGGTAGCGGAGGCAAAATTTTTACGGGCTTTTTATTACTTTGAACTGGTGAAACTATACGGCAACGTACCTATTTACAATCAGGTATTTAATGGTGATCTTTCAGATGATGAACAATTATTTCCTTTACAGTCACCTCCGTCCGCAATATATGGGGTCATAGAAGCCGATTTATTGGATGCCATTCCCGATTTACCTGAAAGCTATGATAACAACAATACGGGCAGGGCTACTTCTGGAGCGGCAAAATCCCTATTGGGCAAAGCTTATCTCTATAACGGTGAATATCAAAAATCGAGAGACATATTGAACGAGGTCATTACTTCTGGGGTCTATGCCTTAGAATCGGATTTCATCAATATTTTCCCGAAATCCAATGAGAATAATGGTGAATCAATTTTTGAGGTACAGTTTCAATCCGGTTTTGGTGCTGCTTTTGATCAGCCCAACCGTGGCGGACCCAATGAAGCCAGTTGGATGAACAACTGGTTCAGCCCTGCAAGAATCGGGTTTAGAAATGCGGTCCCAGGAAGACAGACCATTGAATTCTTTGAACAATTTCCAGAAGAAGATGCTATAAGGCGTACTGGAACTTATGCACAACCAGGAGATGTTTGGGGTACTTGGAACCCGATAGCCGATGATCCCGTGGCGGCTAATCAGTGGCGGGATAGAGTACTGGTCTTTCCAGACCCAACATTACCATTTTTAGGTATACGCAAATATGCCGGAGGACCGGACGATCCAGATAGTTTTAATCAAAATGCGAACAATTATAGGGCAATCCGCTTGGCAGATGTGCTTTTGATGTTCGCAGAAGCGGAAAACGAAGTTAACGGCCCAACATCCTTGGCCTATAGTGCAGTGAACCAAGTACGGGTACGTGCAGGAGTTGACCCTTTCCCCGAAGGACTCAATACAGCTGACTTTTTTGACAGACTAAGAACAGAGCGAAGATTGGAACTTACGTTTGAATATTCGCTGTTTTTTGATTTGGTACGCTGGGCGAATAGTGGAAAAATACAAAGTAGTGAATTGCCAGCTATAATGCCCGGTTTTACGGTAGGGAAGAATGAAGTATTACCTATTCCAGAAATAGAATTGATTGACAATCCAAACCTTGATCAGAATGATGGGTATTAGGTTAAATGATTTTATTAACGTAATGCATTTTGCTATTTTACTTTTTAACCAAAATTTGGAGATACACATGTTAAAATAGCACATTTTTGCCGTCACCCTGAACTTGTTTCAGGGTCCCATCCTCGGAATCGTTTGTAAAATTAGGGAATTTGAGGTTGAAACGGGTTCAACATGACGCCAGATTAAGATTTCCAGTTTTTATGATGAACAACGATTTTTATTAGTTAAGTTTAGTTCAAGGGCTGCTCTCAATGAGAGCAGCTTTTTTTATTTTAAAGTGGATGTAAGTGAATCAGTTAAATTTTGAAAAAATCTTCTCGACCTCACCTTTTTCAGTAGCATACTGTACAATTACGGTTTCATCGGTTAGAAACACATGGGTAGTTTCTAAAAATTTTGCTGGAATTTCCATTGCGAACATATAATATGTTTTGTCCAAGGTCTGCCCAGCATCAATAAACTCAAAGGAAAGGTTCGCAAAATAAGTGTAATTACCGGTGATTAGTTCTTTAAAGCCCAATCCCACTCCACAAGTGGCAAACTCAATGGCCCTCCCCACTACTTTGCCATCCACAGATTGATGCCAAACATTTAACCAAGGGTATTCATTTATCTTCCAGATATAGCCTATCAGAAGCTTTTTATCAGGGTTGCTGGCGGTAGCCCAACCAGTTTTATCCGATTCAGAAAAAATATGGGACGTCAAATAGGTCTTTTTTCGACTGCCAGAAGTTCGTAAATCGATTTTACCATCTGGCAAGATTCCATTGGGCCAATAAAAGGAATCAGCTTCCAAATTATTGTACGTAGTTCTTGGATAAGCTCCTTTTTGATAGAATCCTTTTCCCGCATTGGTATCGATACGTAAATTTTTGGAAACAAATGCACCGCCAAATGTTGGGTGTTGCAGAAAATTGTATACTCTGGATATGGGCAAATCGTTTGTGACGGATTCTTTCACTTGTATCAGTGCTTCATTTTGATATAATGTGATTTTCCTCTCCAGGCTAAGACCCTCGATCTTTGATCGAAAACCTGTTTTCAATATCTTATTTCCTAGACTATCAATACTGAAGTTATTTCTTTTCCAAATTTGCGCCGTAGGTTCGCCATACAAACGAATACCTGCATTTTGTTCACCTTCGGTAGGCATTCCCCAGGTCCCCAGGCTTATAAAGTGTCCACGAAATGCAAAACCATCTTTATTGATTTCCGGTTGATTTTCCACAGGGAGTGACCAATCGAATGGGTTAACAGGATTGTCCTTAAATTCTAAAGAAGTGATTGCGCCTCCATGTAAATTTTGTACCAATTTCAGACTTTTGTTCTTTAAGACTATCGAATCCTTTACATGTTGCATGCTTTGAACTTCAGCAGAAATCAAAATAAAAAATAGGAGTAGACTATAGCTATTTACTTGATTCATCCTCCATTTTATTTATTGGCATGGGTGCATTGGTTCGAATCAACCATTGTTTAATGCTGTCTTTCATTTTTGAGGTAACCTCAGGATACTTTGTACTTAAATCCTCCTGCTCTCCCAAATCATTTTTTAAATCATAAAGTTCCGTAGTCTCGTCTTCCAATGATAGAATAAGTTTCATATCACCTTTTCTTAATGCAGCCTTTGGTCTTCCGCCCTGATTGCTAAAGTGTGGATAATGAAAATAAAGGGATTCCCTGGTCAAAGTTTCCCCAGCCTCAAAAGCTTTGAGCTTGTTTTCACCATCAATGGTCTGCGGTACGTTTTCATTTTCCCGAACAAGTTTTAGGAACGTCGGGAATATATCAATGGTAGATATGACGGACGAATTAACGTACCCCCCTTCCCAATTTCCTTTCCAATATGCAATCATCGGTACGCGCAGGCCGCCCTCGTACATGGTTCCTTTCCCAGACTTCAACGGATCGTTCACCGTAGGTTTGCTTCCTGCTTCACCGACCGCAAGCCCACCATTGTCCGATACAAATACTAGCAATGTATTTTCCATAAGCCCGTTTTCCTCAAGGCTCTTTACGATTTCGCCTACCGATGCGTCCATCTGTTCGATCATGGAGCCATACACGGGATTAAAGTCGTTTGGCCTTGGATTTTCCTTCATTTTATACTTCGCCACTAAGGTTGAATCTCCCTGAAGCGGCAGATGAACTGCGAAATGCGCCACCGTCATAAAAAAGGTGGTGTCCTTGTTCTGTTCGATAAATTTTATGGAATTCCGCGTAATTTCATCCGTTATATACGGTAATTCATAAGCTTCTGTATTATCACCTATTTTGTACCATTTGTAGGTTTCATCTACGGGCAACAACTCGTAATCAAATCCTTCAGTAACATCAAAACCTTGGAACTTGGGGTCGGATTTTCCAAAAGTTGTATTCTCGCCCAAATGCCATTTACCTATTAACGCCGTTTTGTAACCATCTTTTTTAAGTTCTTCCGCTATGGTGATTTCATCCAATGGTAGATGGTTCTCATATTCGGCAGGCAACACGGGAGAATCCTCAACTTGCTTTGTGCCATAAAGATAATTCGTCAACCCTACCCTGGCCGGGTAACGCCCCGTCAAAAGACTTGTCCTGGTAGGGGAACAGACATGGCTCCCCGCATAGGCATTATCGAATCGCATACCGTTTTTGGCCAATTCATCCAAGTTTGGACTTTCAAAATAGGTATTTCCGTAAACGCCAAGATCCGACCACCCCAAATCATCGGCCACGATCAGCACGATATTTGGTTTTTGTTGTGTACTAACGATCGAATCGTTGGAACTGTTTTTTTTGTCTTTACAAGAAGTGATGCAGATTGATAGTATCAATACTCCTACTATTTTTTTCATGATCTTACTTTAGTTATTGGTTTTAACCGTATTGTTTTGATTTCAAAAGGTTTGAATTCTAGTTGAATCGTATCGGATACTTTTGGAATTTCGGATAGTATCTTTTCGCTGAGATCGGTTTCAAATACTGTCGCAATATTTTCAGAAAATAAGATAGAAGCTGTGGTAGCTATTTTTTTGGTCTCGTAGAGTCTAACGATAAAGCCTTCTCCATCCTCTGCTTTTTTAATGGCTTGCAATATGATGTTTTCAGGTAAATTTCTTAAAAGCGATGTCAGTTTTTCTGGATGGCTTGATTTCTGAACTCCTTTTGCCAACAATTGTGTATTGAAGATTTTGGCTTTTTGAACAACGTTGGCCATGTTGAGATTTCCCCGGTGTGGATATATGGCATAAGAGAATGCTTCCCCGCCCAAATCCCCCGATGCTTCTTTATCCCACTTAAGGTTTTTTATTTCCGAATAATCGTGCGGTTTATGTCCGTAGGAAAGAATCAGCCCAATGCCGCCCTCTTTAATATTGTACCCGTAACGAACATTATCGAACAATGCAATACCGTAATCCGCATCGGATACATCCGCCCATTGAAACGCGCATACGGTATTATCAATGGATTTGGTATCCTTTGTATCAACTCTAGCAATTTTATCGTAACCCCATTGAATTCCGTGATGTGCAATATCGGTTTTCAATATCATGGGAAATGCCACTTCCAAGGCATTTGGTTCTTGCCAATCGATGGTGGTTTCAAAATCCAGTTGTTTACTTCCTTTTTTTAAGAGGATGTTTTGATGGATACTGGAATTTCTATATTTTTTTTCCATGTCCAAAGAAGCCGTTAAATCGTTAGCCCTTGGGTTTTGAACAGTACCGTTCATATTGGATGTTACGATAGTATTTTCCGAAGTTTTTAATCGCGGTACCAAAGAGCCATTTTCTTCATGGATTCTTTCATAAAATTTGTTCCAAACTTGTCCTTTCGGAACAAGCTCTTTTCCAACTTCCTTATCAAAATAGCTTGTGATTTCCCCATCAGGATTGAATGTGATTTTTACCAGTTCATTTTCAAGTGATTTGGTCGTGGCCTTAAGTGCAGTCTCTTTTATAGTTTTCTTACTTTCATCCCAATAATATTTTTTGAAGGACATGGGTGCAAGGCTATCGATAACCATAAACATTTGATTGTCGACAACAGTGTACTCGATAGCCTTACCCGCACTATCTTGCAATTCCAATCCATCGGTATTTGTCACATTGGGGATTTTGGTTACACCGTTCATGATAACTCCAGAGGGATTGAAAACCACAAAACCATCTTTTCCCATGTTCAAGTTTTCCGATAGTAAATCAAACTTGGAATCCCTTATTTTTTTTGCTCCATTATCGATTTTGATAAGACTGTCACGAGCTGAAATCAGCACTTCCGGTACCGCCATGCCCGTAATAATATCATGAAAGTGATTGATTAAAAGTGACTTCCAAAGTTTTTTGGTTTCTTCCCTTGGATAAGAATCGTCGAACTGTTCCGCCATAGCGGACAAAGCTTCGGCTTCACGTAAATGTTGTTCCGCCTTTCTATTTAAGGTCTTTATACCGTTTGCCATTAAAAACGTGCGATGAATCCAGCTGGAAGAAAGAATGCGTCTGTCAAAGACCGCCAATTTCTCGATATTCTTTTTTTGTTCGGTCATGTAATCGTAAAGGGTAGTCCACTCCGTTTTTGGAAAAGACGGTAGGGAACTTACATTGCGCTTCAATTCGATTTGGTCTTCGGTACCTCCCCCGCCCCCATCGCCCCAACCGATAAGTAATAACTGCTCATCCGTAGCTTCTTTATCCTTGAACTGTTCCCAAGTTCCCTTCAGTCTTCTGGGACCAGGTTCTGGGGCATTATATGTAGTAATTGTTTCTGGGTTTTTGATTCGGTATTTATGGACTGCATCCACAAAGGGATATTCCCAAGCCGGGGTACTTAATCCGTTCACCAAAAGTTTTGAACCATCGATTCCCTCCCATTGATAAAGTGTGTGTTCGAATTCTGGCGAAATTGTTCGCATTCCAATCAAATGGTCTAGACCAAAACTCTTTGCTATTTGGGGCAAAAATCTAGGGAAACCAAAGGTATCCGGTAAAAAGAGCACGTTATTTTCAACAGCGAGTATATTTTGGTAATAATCCAGGCCATAAAGGAATTGACGAACAATACTTTCGCTACCTGGTAAATTCATATCGTTTTCCACATACGTGCTTCCGTTGGCGATCCATTGTCCTTCTTTCATCTTTGCTTTTACCCGTTCAAACAATTCAGGATAAAGACTGCCAAGCCTTTCGTAATGATAGGGTGTCGTAAAAATGTATTTGTACTCGGGATAACGATTCATCAAATACAGATTGTTCCTGACCAAGCGTTCAATTTTTTCATCGGTATGCTGCAACGTCCATCGCCATGCGGTATCCAAATGTCCGTGTGCCAAAATTTTTAAAGTAGGTTGATTGATGGACAAGGATTCCAGCTTCTTGTATTTTTCAGAAATAATAGGTAAAACCTGTCCGAGCTTTTCTCCGAATTGACTCGTTCCGCTCAGGTTTAAATCCAGGGAATTCATGGAATAGTCGACCAATGCTTTAATTTCACTATAGCCAACCTCATCTTCGGAGAGAATCGATTTAGCTTCTATCAACACCCGAAGCTTCCAATAGTAGGCATCGATTAAGGGGTCTCTTTCCACTACGCTTATCTCCCTGTAACCCCTCGGAGTATCAAAAACTCCATAGGACTTTAAGCAGATTTTATTGGGTTTGGTGTCATCAAAAATATGTTCCGTGGCCCAGTAGAAATGGTTTCGCAATAAAGCCGCTTTGGATTCGCCGTTTACATAGATTGCGGTTTCTGGCCATCCGCTCAGTGCCATTTCCATAGGTTTGACACAAAGAAACCGCTCCCAACTGTTTGTTTTCTTCGGGAGGTCGGGTATGGTAAACCAATAGGTCTCGTAGGTATGCCTACCACCCGACATATAGTTTGCACCGACTTTTTTTGAGTTTACCTTTTGCGGTTCTTTGAACGGAAAGTCTTCATTCCATTCTTCTTTAAAGTAAAGACTATCAGCTTTCCAGATGGTTTTGTGCCGCAACTCGCTCAATCGATAGAGATAGAGGATTTCATGTGCTTCAAAAAAGGGATAGGGCATTACATGACCATCCAAGGCAAGATGTCCACCTTCCAGCGCCAAATGATCTCCATCCGCAGCTCTTTTTACATAATCAAGAATTTGCCCGGATTGTTCTTTTGAAATCTGGGCACTCAAAAAATTACCCGATAATAGTACAAGGGCAAGAATAGAAAATACAATATATTGTTTCATGTATTGGGTTTAAAAACTCTTTTTGATCACGTCCCCTTTATTTGCCGAAGTTGAAATATCCTTAAAAACTAGTCTTAATACCTTGTGTTTTCCAAATTGAAAGAGAAAGACAGCATAAAAACATGACTTTGAGACAGTGTTTAATCCATAAAAGGATAAATCAGGTATGAAAGAAAATACAATTTCCTATAAAGAGAAGTTGACCGAAATTGATGAATACGAACGGGAACCCGTTCCTAAAAAATCGGTCAAGGGACTCAAGAGCTTTATAGGCATGGTGGCCGGTGAGCACATTGCCGGCACTGAATTCATTATTGGGCCTTTATTCGTATTGCACGGTGTCGCAATCGGCGATATTTTTCTGGGGCTGTTTATCGGTAATTTATTGGCAACGCTAAGTTGGGCATTGATTTGTGCTCCGGCAGCCGTAAAGACCAGGCTTACCATTTTTTATCAATTGGAAAAGATAAGCGGTGTGGGTCTGGTGTCCATTTATAATTTGGTAAACGGTCTCTTGTTCTGTGTTACTGCTTCTGCCATGATAGGGGTTTCGGCTTCTGCCATTGGTCTATTGCTCAATGTGCCCGGTCCAGGGCTTACCGATCTATACCCCACGAGCTTTTTATGGATCTTAATTATTGCTTTTATTGGGTTGGTCATCACCATTGTGGCAACATTTGGTTTTGACAGGGTATCCAAATTTGCCAATATTTTTGCTCCATGGATGCCACTGATATTCTTGGCGGCAGGTATTGCCATGCTTCCCTCCCTAGGGATAAATTCTTTGGATAGTTTTTGGGAAATTGGAAGTGAAAAAATATGGACGGGCGTTCCCGCCGAAGGACAGACCAAATATACGTTTTGGCATGTCCTTATTTTTGCTTGGCTTTGCAATAGTTCCATGCACATTGGTCTTGCAGATATGTCGATTTACAGATATGCAAAAAAATCATACTACGGACTGGCTTCGGCATTTGGAATGTTCATAGGTCATTTTATGGCGTGGATTGCCTCTGGGATTCTCTGTGCCGTGGCATTGCAAGCCGGAAATTCAAATCCCACTCCAGGGGAAATAGCGTTTATGGGCGCTGGGCTTTCAGGGGCAATCTGCGTAGTCGTGGCTGGCTGGACAACCGCTAATCCAACAATTTATAGAGCGGGACTCGCCATACAGGCATTATTGCCGAAATTCAAACGCTGGAAAATCACGATGATTGTTGGAATCACGGCAACAATATTAGCATGTTCCCCTGTCATCATCAGCAAACTGGACCAGTTTTTGGGTCTATACGCTCTGTTGGCCTCTCCCGTAGGTGCTGTGGTCATTCTCGACATTTTTCTATTTCCCAAAATTGGTCTACAATCCAATCTGGCATCTTTTAAGAACATCAAAGTGAACTTTTCGGTATTGGGCGCATGGGTAATTGCAATTGCTGCGAGTTATTTCATATACGAATATAGCAATGCTGATTTTTACTTCTTCGTTGCTGTGCCGGGATGGATAATAGGTGGCGTTTGTTACCTTGCCCTCGCTTTCATACAACAAAATTATATGATGAAAAAAGAAACCGTAAAGTTGACTTCAACCGTTAAATAAGAAAATGAAAATAGTAAAACTAATATCGTACATGGGTCTTGTTTTAACGCTAGTTCCATCATTTTTGGTATTCATGCAGGCAATGGAATTGGAGCTTTACAAGAATTTGATGCTTTTGGGAACGCTAATTTGGTGTGCAACTGCTCCTTTTTGGGTAAATAAGTCCAAAGTAAAATAGCGAGTTTTTAATAAACCATCATTTCGTCCAAAGTAAAAAAATAGCTCAACGCCATAGTCATATTGCTTTGAACATCTTGGTGTGCATTTTAAAACAGAACAGTAGGATACACAAAATTCTTTTGCCTAAAGACGAAGGATTATGTTATTATTTTGAAAAAAGAACTAACCCTTATTATTTTTTTAAGGGTATGCTGCCTACACCTTCAAAAGTCATCTTTATAGGTTTTATAGTGCCATCACCGTTAAATTCCATTTTATCGATACAAATTACCCTATGGTTTCGATGTTCGTTGGGTATGGGTCTACGATGATAAACAATATACCAATCATCTGTATCTGGCATACGTAGCACCGAATTATGTCCAGCACCTGTGGCAACACTAGGTTCGGATTCTAAAATGGTCGCTATCCTATCAAAAGGACCAAGCGGCGTATCCGCAATACCATACGCTACTTTGTAAGAATCCTTTCCCCAACTGCCTTCGGACCACATCATGTAATATTTTCCCCCGCGGTAGAACATTACAGGGCCTTCAACATAATTTTCCGGGGTAATCTCCTTTACAAGTTGTCCGTCTTCAAACGGTAACAAATCCGTAAAATCATCGTTCAACTTTCCTATGTTGCATCGGCCCCAACCACCATATATAATGTAATGAATTCCATCCTCTGCCTTAAAGACAAATTGATCTATAGGTTGGGCCTTGTTCAGAACCTTACCGATCAATGGTTTGCCAATATGATCGGTATAAGGTCCTTGCGGTTTTCTGGATACCGCAACGCCGATTCCGCCAACTTCCGTACTATCATGTTTTTGCGGATCCCACCAATAACTGTCGGGAGTTTGAATATCATTGGCACTGAAAAAGACAAAGTATTTTCCATCCTTTTCAATGGCCGAAGGTGCCCATAGCTCATTGTTTATCCATGCCACGTCCTTTGGTGTTATTATGCTATCATGCTTTTTCCAGTTGGCCAAATCTTTAGAGGAAAAGGCATCCATAAAATCCTGTTTTTTTACAATTCCCGAAAAAGTGGGAAATATCCAGTATGTATTATCGAAGATTACGATTTCCGGGTCGGCATACCACTCTTTAAATATGGGATTGCCAGTTTTTTCTTCTTCTTGTGCATTGATTTTTGCAGAAATGGATAAGAAAATAATAAGTAAAAGGCATTTGTAATATGTCATTGTTGAACGTGTTATTGAATTTAAATTGAGTTCTCAGAAATTTCAGAATCGTGAAAACGAATTACTACTGCAATTAAGAGATTATGCTTACATAATTGCTTTTGATTTACAAATCCATCGTTTTAGCTCAACACATTTTGTGATTTTCGATAAGAATTAGTTAAAAAATTAACAAACCCCATAGCAATGAAAACAAAAACTATTTTACTGATTTTTTTCCTTTCTGTATTTGCCATACAGGCACAAATACAAGTGACTGAAGGAACCACGATGTCCAACAATCCTAATATTATAGGATGTAACAACAACACCACACTTATAGAAGAACCTTGGAACAACGAGAACAGAATATCATCATTGATTGAATCAAGGGTGACCAACCTCCGTTTTCCTGGAGGCACGGTATCCGAAAACTGGGATTACAGAAACGATACTTTTTTCCCTGCCAAAGGAACTCCCGGGAGTGAGGATGGTTGGGTAGACCCTACACAAATGATAGGATTCGTAAAATCGATTATCGAAAACGGAACGGGAAAGACCAACTCCATCGAAAATTTTTCAAAAGCGCAGGAAGCGAATGATTTTCAGCCCGTGTACGTTATGAACATGACCACTCCAGGTCTGGATTACTATGCCGAGAAATTTGGTGTTCCAGAGGATAGTGAAACTTTTCAGCCCTTACAACCAGATTGGTGGCGAGCTTTTGAAGATAGGTTGCAACGCAATCTAGAGATGTTGAGACGTGCCGAAGCAAGCGGAATGCCCGTTACATTTATAGAACTTTCCAATGAGGTCTATTTTGGTGCTGGAAAATACCAATTTTTGAACTTTCAAGGCTTTAGGGAAGATAATGCAGGATTCGGTTACCCCGAAGCGTGTCATTACTTTATAACCGAAATAAAAAAAGAATTTCCAAATGCTAAATTCTCCGCTGTCGCCTATTTTGATACAGAAGGTTCCTCAGGTAAACGAAAGGATTTTTGGAATGGGTACGTAATTCCTAGATTGGATAGAAGTCTGGTCGATGCGCTTACCATGCATGCGTATATCGAGTCAAATCCAAACCAAACCGCAACAAATCAGGCCGAGTTGAATACCATGCTGGATTCTTTTCGTACAATATTTGACCAAGCTAAAATCAATACCGATTTTACCAATGTAGTGACTGCCGATAATTGGGACGTTTGGTGGACAGAATACATGCCGAATTTTTTTAATATCGGTCCAGGAGTCAATCAGGATAGATTCAGTTGGGAAAATGCACTGGTCGTAAATTATAATATTGTCAGTTATCTCGAATTGCCGTCCTCAGAACTTTTACAAATGCACGAATTCAATGGGATGACCACTAATGATGGAGGTATAAATGCCGTTGGTCGTGCAATTTCCTTGGCTAGCTTGGCAACTTCTGGAATGAATCAACGGCAAGAATTATCGTTTTCAGGAATTTCCAACCTTGCTGGTACGAATGTCCCAGAACTGTTCGGTTTTTCATTCTCGAACAATAACAATAAAAACTTCTGGATTACCAATGTAAGCGGTGAGACCAAAACATTGGATATTTCCAATTTGGGCTTTTCAGGCAAGGTCATGTACCAATCCGCCGGTACGCTGGGAAGCAAAAATGATCCAACGGAAACGGTCATCTTACCTGATGGCACCATTGAACTTCCACCTAATTCCGTAACCACATTATTGACTACAAATCTTCCTGATATTCAGGTAGTTGCTGGAATCGATTTAACCTTGGAAGATGGTGGAACATTCGATTTTGGAACCTTGCGGTTAGGGAGCAATGGCGTTGTAAATGATTTTGAAATCACAAATTTAGGGGGTGGCAATCTCACTCTTTCAGCCATTACCATTGATGGTGCAAATGCAAACGATTTTCAGATTACGGTACAGCCCAGCACATCTTTGGCCAATAGGGAAGCTACGATTTTATCTATTCAATTTGAACCTACCGGCGATGGTACACGCACTGCAACAGTGAACATTGACAGCAATGACCCGGATGAATCCCCATTTAGTTTTACCGTAACGGGAACGACATCACGAGCCTTTGCGTTTAATCGATTGGACGTTACGGTGATTGCAGATGGGTTCAAGGACATTCCATATAACGGCAATGATTCGGGAAAACAGAATACCGGATTACGTTTGACTTCTTTTGGAAGGGTCAAAGATGCAAACGGCAGCAGCCTTTACACCATTTGGAGGGTACGCAACTCATCCGAAGAAAATAAGCAAGTTATCCTAAAATCCGTTGATAATAGTTTTGAGTACCCGTTTACCATCAAAAAAAATAAAGAGGCTTTTATACGTA
Organism: Flagellimonas maritima; assembly: GCF_003269425.1. Lineage (NCBI taxonomy): Bacteria > Pseudomonadati > Bacteroidota > Flavobacteriia > Flavobacteriales > Flavobacteriaceae > Flagellimonas > Flagellimonas maritima. The sequence continues at coordinate 258,640 of NZ_CP030104.1, forward strand.
GTTCATATATCACCAATAGTGCAACCCATAAATTGTTTTTTGAAGGTAATAATCTGGATACAAAAGCATCAAGCCAAACTGCTTATTCGGACGGGAGAACTGTTTTTGTTGCCAAGAATGGCAATGTAGGTGGCGCAAACCCATCAGGAAGGGTGCGTTCTTCAAATGGCATATTTACGATGAATGCTTCCGGTGCTGGAATAGGTGGAACTTCCGACCAATTTAGATACATCTATGAAAGGTTGGAAGGTGATTTTGAATTTACCACAAAACTGTCAACGGTGCCACAGACAGGAATCTTTGGAATCATGGTGCGTAAATCGAATGTTGTGGACAGCGAAAACCTGTTTCTGGGATTATCGGAAGCAACGGCATTGGTACTTCAACAAAGAACGCTTCGGGGAACTGATACAGAACAGGTTTCAACGGTAAGTGCATCCGCACCAATATGGTTAAGGGTCGACCGCTCGGGAAATAGGTTTACTACCTCGTACTCAACGGATGGGATTGCTTTTGAAGTGTTGGAAAGTACCATTGTGGTATTCCCTTTTGAAGTCTCTTTGGGACTCGCAGGTTCAAGTACCATAAACGGGCAGCTTTCCACAGCAGTTTTTGAAGAGGCCGTTATTGTTCCTGACTCAGCGCAGCCCGAACCGGATATTGCCCTTTATGATGCGGAAACAAATACGTTGATAACAAGCGGTTCCTTGGATTTTGGCCTCATTGACCTAAACGCTTCCAAGACCAAGACCATAAACGTTACAAATGTAGGTACAGCTTTATTACAGCTCAACGGTATTACCGTAGAAGGACCCGATGCACAACTTTTTACCTTTCAAAACCAATCTGGCAATACGTTGGAACCTGGAGCATCCACAGCATTGGAGGTTACGTTTACTGCTTCGCAATCCAGTTCAAGAAGGGCAAGTTTAAGTATTGAAAGTAATGACTCCGAAGAAGCAAGAATTACATTATCGCTCACCGGGCAAGGACCTGGGAACCTCTTGAGCAATGGGGATTTTGAAGATGCATCAAAAGCGCCGTGGACAAATGCGGGAACAGTGGTGGATGATGAGACCGAGTCCAGGTCGGGCAGTAAAGCACTTCGTCTGTTTTTGCCGCCAGACACGCCCGAAGGTTCCCGTTTTTTTGGAGCAGTACAAACCGTTCCTGTTCAACCATTGGGACAATACTCGGTACAAGGTTATTTTAAAGGGGAACGGACTTCTGAAACAGGTGCTTTTCGTATTCTTGTAAAGTTTCTGGATGCGGGCAACAACGAAATTGGACAGGCTAGCTCTAATTTCTTTGCGAACTCGCCCAGTTATAAATTGATGGCGACCAGTTTTACAACTCCCGAAGGTTGCACACAGGTAGAGGTAACCCCACAGATTTTGGCAGCTACGGGAACCGCATGGTTTGATGATATTGAGATGGCGGATAATACCAATACCGCACCTATAAGTATTTTACGCAACGGTGATTTCAATAGCAACCAAAAAAGTCCATGGACCAATGGTGGTACTGTTGAAACCGATGTTGTGAATGCAGAGGGCGCGGAAAGTCCGATCATGCGACTTTTCCGTTCTTCGAAAGGCTTTAGCGGATCTAGACAATTGGTAAAAATCAACGAGGGTAGTACGTACAACTTATCAGGAAAAGTTAAAAGGTCGCTTACTGAAGGATTCTCTCGATTTTTCGTTCAATTTATTGATGCAAATGGAGATTATGTTCAAGACGGTAATGGAAAAAATATTACCAAGGCCACACAATTTGGAAGTTTTGGTGGTATTGACCTGACCTATAAATTCATTGGCCTGAACAACATTGTTCCACCAACCGGCACAACCAATATGGAAATCAATCTTCAACTTTTTAACGGTACAGGTTCTGTATGGTGGGAAGATATTAGGTTAGAGGAAATACTTCCTGTTAGTGGCAGTACAGCACTAAGAGCTTCGATTCCGTTGGAGTACATTGTGGATGAAGGACTCTTTGCACTTTATCCCAACCCTGCATCTGAATATGTTACCGTATCTTTTTCCGGGTCACAGAAACAATCTGGACTAACAAAAGAAATCATAGAAATACGGATTTATGATATGATGGGAAGGGTAACTGCAAGCAATTCGTACGAGCCCAATCAATTTTCAAAGGATAAAATTATTGTTCCTCTAGAAACACTTGGGCAAGGACTCTATATCTTTAAAATTGGTTTCGCAAATGGTGATACCGAAGAAAAGCTTCTTAGAGTTAACTAGATTTGATTGATTTACTAGGAACCCCATTGAACTCAATGAAATGTTTAATGGGGTTCTTTATATTTTAATATAAAGGCTAGTGTCATATTTTCATTCCAATGATTTCAACTTAGTAATTCATATAATATTTGCAAACCATTGTATTATTTGATATTCGCTGGAATTTTCAAAAGTTTCTCATATCTCCTCTATTTTTAGTCGACTTGATTCGTTTTAGATTTTAAAAAATAAATTTTCATCCGAATTATTGGTAATCTCAATGGCGTCAAAACCTTTAGTTTATGGGTCAATGATAAAGAATCCATCATATTATATTCATTATCTGAATGTCAAACGGTAGACATTGTTAACGTTACCGCTAAAATTTAATGTATGAACGAACAAGTAAAAGAAATTGAATCAAAATTGAGCAATATTATTGAAAAGAACGAAGACGCTATCAAAGGTTTTGAAAAGGCGGCAGAAAATGCAAAGGAAGTCGCAATACAAAGTTTTTTTTCACAACGTGCACAGAACCGGAGAACTTTTTTAACACAACTTAGAAACTCTGCTTCAGAATTGAATTTGGGTGATACAGATATCACGGGAAGTACTACCGGCGCAATGCATAGAACTTGGATGGATATAAAGGCTTTCTTTTCTACTGATAATGATGAAGCTATGTTGGAAGAGGCTGTAAGGGGAGATAAAGCAGCAGTTGAAGAGTACAACAAAGTATTGGCAGAATCCCATGTTCCCATGTCGGTAAAAGGAATTTTAAGAGAACAAAGGGACTCCATCCAAAATGATTTGGAAACTTCTGACATCTTGGAAGATTATAGATAGAATTTTGGCTATCCTCAAAATGGGGCTGTCCAAAAAGTAATTATCAAATCGCATTGAGGCTATCTGCTAACAGTCCCAACGTGACGAATTTAATAATTGTATACTTTTTGGACAGCCTTTTTGTTTTTTTTTAAATAATACACCAAAATCTTTAGAATAGCTTACCAACAATTTTTAGGTATTCATCAAACGTCACAAATTTCAATCCATCATTTATCGTCGGTTTCGCTATTCTTTTCTTCAACCGATAGTGGATGATCTTTAATTCCCAATCCAACTATCTTGATAATATTTACGATTGTGTTGTAGAGCATGAGTACAACTACGATCAATGCCGAACTCAAAATAGTACTAACGCCCAACGAAATATAATAGATAGTGGAAAACCAGTTTTCCGGAATATTATCGCTTTCAGCAACGGGAAGATTGAACAATAGGAAGAATAGTAGTGAAGCAATAAATATTACGGTATCGACCTTTGCGATTTCCATTACGTGATGATAATGATCATCTTTCAGTTTTGATGACGTACCCGCGCTTACCCCCAATAGTGTAAGCATTAATGCCAAAATTGTTGCAGAAGCCAACACTATGGTATTGCAGAGCGTATTGAGACCGGATATGCTTGATTTTATCAATTCCTTCGCTTCGTAGCCACTCAAGTTGCCAAGCAAATACATGCCTATTCCTATTACTATAAGGGCAACTACTCCCCCCGTTATGGCGCGTTTTGTATATCGAGATAAATTCATAGTCATACTATTTATAGTTTAATATATAAGTTAATGAGGAGGATAGAATAAACTAGTCGCAATCAAAACATTTTAAAAGGTTTTCGCTTAAATCGGTTTCTTCTGAACCCTTCAAAGGTTCTGACAGCACCGCTTTTTTCTTTAAAATATCGAAATATGCAAATGCAATCTCCACTAAATTGCTCCTTCGCTCTTTTATTGCGGATATGATTTCAGGACCATCGTTCATTCTGATTGATTTTGGCCAAATATCGAACGCTTCGTGGATAGCGCTATCGGTCATATATTTTTGAAGATATACCGCCTGCCGCTCAAATACATCCTGCTCAACGTTTTTTAAAAAATATATATCAAACGGCATAACCAATCCCTCTAGGTTATCTATATTCTTTTCGAAGGACTGCAACCCTGGAAGAATTCTCTTATTGGACAATATTGTTGGGATTATCCCTTCTATTTTGAAAAAAGCATTGTCCCTATCGCCGGGTAAAGGCTCTGCAATATAATCCTCATTTTCACTTCTCACTATCCATCCCCATTGTTTGGCGTGTCGATCCCAATCACCTATTAAAATGTCGAAGAGTCTTGTGCGCACCAAAGCACTTTCATTGATTCGCAATCTTTTTCCAAAGTTCTTCTTTAGCACCTGTAAATCATCGGTATCCATAATCCCAATGACATTCTCAAATGAGGTCCAATTTGTTCCTCCCTCGGTTTCGTGCTCCAAAAGAAATATTCTATTTCCATATTTGTCATTAAAATTCCCCAAAGTTTTCTGCTTCGGAAGAAAACAGATTTTTGGATTTGTATGTAGAACATTTACCGCGACTGCCAATTTTGAGACAACTGGTGCCGCGTAAGGGTGCTGGGCAGAAATACCATCTACAATAATATTTTCCAGACCTAGATTTCTGAAAGATTCGGGAATTAGCTTTTGAGGGTCCTTATTGATACTCCGTAATGAATAAATCAACCCAGACGTATCCTTTATTTTTAGGGAATGTGTTTGCTTTCCCCCACCCTCTTCGATTACCTTGGAACCGCCAAAAAGGGTATCCAAATAAATTATTGGAAATTTAACTGGGGTCCTCCAGGCATTTCTATACTGTTGGCCCTGCATTATTCTTTTAATGGAGTTACTGTCATATAGAGTACTCGCCGATACTAGCACCGAGTCATGATTTTTAAAATCGATGTCCGATAGAATGGATTCTTCAAGGATCTCACAGGTTTTGAACGTATTAGATGTACTTGACACAGATATATAGGTCAGTACGATAAACCCAAATAGGACAAAGACGATGATTATTACAGAAACCTTTATATATTTCATCGTACTCTTTTATTAAGACCGTAGTAAGATAGTCAGTATTACGATTCCTTTTTAAATTAAACTTTATAAAAACGTAAAATCCAACTACACCGTTCTTGTATAGGTGAAATTCTCTACATTGTAACTATGCATCCGACCAATGCCGCAACCCCGGATAGGATTGTAGTGAGCACAAGCCACCATGCTGCAGACGCCGCCGTGGCACGGGTATGTTCTGCTTTAATGATTGCTTTTCGCTTTGCGATTTGAATCTGTTGTGCAGCAGTAGTCCGTATTTGGTCCACTTTATCCAAGACCTCTTTCTTTACGCCTTCAATGGAATCCAGGATAGTATCGATCTGTTCCTCCTTTACGTACGGATTGTTGGTTATCAGTGCTCGAATAGTATTCGTATCAAAGGTTGATAATCGATTTTTGATGATGTCCAGACTATCCGATGGGTTGTCCATAATTCGTTTTACATCATTTTTCAATAACGAATAATCAAGTTCTTGCCTATCTGTAGCATTAAAGAAGTTGGCTACCCGTTTTTCGATTCTTTTTATAAGCCTATCCTCATTTTGTTTGTCAAATTCTTTATTGATACTTTGAACGGCACCATAGATCCGATCTGCGTAGTTCTCAAGATTTTCTTTTTCTAGGCCGGTATTTTTATCCAGGGCAGCTATTATATTTTCACGGTTCATTTCCGTGAAATTGTTGGATACCATTGATGTCACTACATTTGGATTTTCTAAAATCTCCCTAAATTTTTTCTGTATGTTCTCAATTGAAAGATCGTTGGGATTTGAGGATGCAATAAATTCTTTGACCTGTTGTATCTTTTCGTCAATCTCTTGACGTTCCAAAGGTGTAAATTCCTCTATAATATTCTTAACACTACCAACCTTCCCCGGTGATTCTTCATATTTTGAAACCACGGTATCCATTAAATCCTTTAAACGCTTCGCCTTGCCGTGGCGTTCTGGGTCATCGCTACTTTCGTTCTCGGAAATCATCTTGGTCAATACCTGTTGTATTGCCAACCATTTACCGGCAGTATTCTTATTTCGGGATTTCTTTGCAATTCCTTCCAAATCATTCTTTAGATTTTCATAGTCAGGAATTTTGTTGTCCACGCGGTTTAAAAAATTGTCCAATACCTTGGATATTTTATCGGTATCGAATCCAGAGTCAAATTCCTTTCGAACCTTGTCAATTGTATTGCCTATAACGTTCTCGACCTTGGATTCCGGAGAAGGTGCGAAAAAAGACCCCACTAAATTAGCTGAACTCCGTAGGCTGGACGTAGCGACGGAAATCAGGTTTCCAATAAGCGTTCTTGCAATTTTTGCCTCCAAATAGAAAAGAATCAAAAAAAACAGGGCCCAAATGACCAAGGCTGTAGTAATGTTCACGGATTCGGACTCTACGATATTCAGATTCAGCGCCAAGGCGGTAGCACCAAAAAGTGCCAAGCAACTGGTAACAACGCTCCAGATTCCAAAAACAGTGGTAATCTTTACTCCCATTGCGGTATCCACATCATTATCCTGATCAAAAGTATAATTATCTTCTAGATCAGAATCTTTAGGTTCTGCCTGTGACTTGGCGTAATTGGACTTTATATTTCCTATGGCGCTTACTCCACCAGCAACGGAAATAGCGGTAAGGATAAATTGAAAAGCAAGCGCGAGCACAGTACCGGCGAGAATGGTTACCAAGAAATTTGGGTCAAGGACAAATCCATCCGCTGTTATCGGTGTTTGGAGATAAGCTAAGGTCACAACCATGAAATTTGTAATAATGCTTAGTGTTTCCATTACATTTTTTTATATGATTAGATTTCTATGTTATAATGTTTTGTCGATTCGGATTTATATATTAGCGATAGGGGGCGTTCTGCACCAAATGTTTATCTATAATATGTTGATCGGGCAGTCGCAAAAGAGATATTGGGCGATTTCTTGAAAAATTCCACTCGATCAAACCCATATACTTAAAATCTTCTAGACAATCGCTCATGGGCCAATAGCCCCATTTTGAATGGAAATGGTTGCAATTGCCTATGATGGATTCAATATGGTTCAGGGGCGGTATAAACAATGGATGCTGCTGGTGGTAGACTTCTGCCGGGGAAAGGTAGAACGGTACGCCAAGCTGTTTTGATTTTAGTCCAAAATCAGTATCTTCTACGCCGTACCCAACATAATTTTCGTCAAATCCGCCTATCCTCTTAAAGTCATTGATATTGATACAGAAACATAGGCTCCAGAACAATTCATAGCAATTTTCTCTTTGAATATTGGATACGATAGGTCGGGCGGGGTGCGGTGTACTTAAATTTTCGAGTTGTTCCAGATTATGGCATTGTTGCTTTTTGACCAACATATACCTGGGTGTTCCCATAACCAACCCTCCGTTGTTCCGTACATTCCCCACTATGGTTCCACAGAAATTTCTTGAAGGAATGCAATCCACGTCCAAAAAAACAAGATGCTCGGTATCGGCATGTTCAACGCCAAGGTTTCTAGCCGCCGCTACGGGAAGAAATTGCCATTCATTCCTAAAAGGTATGATCGAAAGCTCGAACCTATAATCCACACTCAATTCAGGCTCCGTTCCGAAATTGACCACAACCACTTTTTTGGGCAAGGAAGATTGCATATTGAGCCCCTCCAAGGTATTTTCTAAATTTTTTTGACGGTTATAATGTGTTAGGACAACGGTGCAATCTATAAATGTCGGGGATTGTTTTTTCATGCCGAAATACTATTATTTTTTATGCCTGTCATTATATTGGCTACTCCACGGTCAGGATATGCAAAGCGAAGCCTATCAATATGGTTCATGTTTGCGCACAGATAAATGATGAACTTGATCAATTCTTTTTTTCCATTGGGTATGGAAGGAACTTGGGCCATGGACTCAAAAGCCTTAATGGCCGTTGGAAGCGATTTAAAAAAACGTAAGGGCAAGGCCCATCGATTTGAATATAATGCCTCTGCCATTTTTCCGTGTTCATCAAAATGCCTTTTTTCTTCAATGGCTATAAAGGTCTTGCCCAAGTTCAATATCTCTGATGTGGTATTGGAACCACAGGCCGCTATGATAATGTCCGCATGTTCGATAAAGGCCCGAGTACAATCGACCACGCCCATATGAGTGACATAGGGTTCATGGTTGTGCGTTCTACCCGGACCAACACTAACAAGGTTGAACTTGGACGGGTCCAAGTTATATTTTATTGCTTCAGTACCACCAAAACCCAGCAGATGCAGAATATGTATTTTCTTATTGTTGTTATAGACCTGGGGTTTTGGTGTGCTTTGTCCTTTAAAAAGATATTTGGAGATAAAACCCAAATAAATAGTTTTTTTAATAACCCATTCCGGGGTGTCCTCCATTTCCATTTCCTTTGGAAAATAGGCCATTAGAAAAACCGCTCCCTGATATGCACCGGTATGTGCAAAGTCTGAACGCTCGCCCATTAAGCGGACGTAAGCATAAGGAATTGAGCTGACCCTGGCCAACATTGCAATTTCCACACTTACGTCTACAATTAATAGTTTAACATCAAAGTTCAGGACAGATTGAAGCAGCAAAGAGTTTCTGGACGTAATCTTTCTCAAATTTATCGGTGCATAGTGGAGGGATTGAGGTTCCCTATACAGTTTTCTATTGAACTCCGTTCCATCTATATGCTCATCAGAAAGCTTGACCACTTGGACATCCTCTTTAAATTTAAACAGACTGTCCGTAAAGACCACCAATTTTTCTTGTAAGAAGTCCGCCAATAGCTGTGCATAATTGCAATGCCCGGAACCTTGACCGTGTGCGTAGTAACCTATCATGATACCAACTTTATTTTTGATTCTTTTGGCGTCAGCAGACTTTCGTAGAGGTTGGTGTATCCTCTGATCATGGAATCGCTCGAGCAAAAGGCTACAGCACGTTCCCTACATTTTCTTCTTGATAGGTTTCTGGCCTTGTGGATTGCCTTCACCAAACCATAAATACTGTGTTTTGGGACTACGACCCCTGTTTCATGTGTTAATATTTCTTGCGTGGCGCCTCCCTCAAAAGCAACAACGGGCGTACCGCACCCCAAGGATTCAGCCAAGGTCAAACCATAGGGTTCTTCCCATAGACTGGTAAAAAGCATGAGTTGGGCATTACTTAAATATTCTCCTACTTCCATTTGGGACAAATGACCTACATAGGATATATTCTGGTTTTCCAATAACGATTCGACACTATCTTCAAAATATTCCTTGTTATTGATAGGACCTGCCAATATAAGCTTGCAGTTGGATTTAATTGCGGCTTCGATTGCCTCTACCGTACCTTTCTCTGGACATATTCTGCCATACCAAAACAGATAATCACCTTTTGGAAATTCGTTGAAGCTCCACTTGTTTAAATCGATACCGTTGTATATTATCTCAGCATTGGGTATTATCGACTTCCATGTCTCATGAAGACTTCTGCTCACCATAGTGAAAATTTGCCTATTGTTCCCTTTTGTACCATAGGCCCCAATTTTTAATAGCGTAAATGGTGGAGTATGTATTGTTGTAATTACAGGTGCATCCATTAGATTACCCATAAGAATAGGGATATGGTGCAGTGAATGATTATGGACTATGTCATAGTTTTCTGCAGAAATGGTATTTATTGCGGAAATATAGGACAAGGATTCCCCATCTACACCAAGATTCTGTGCTTCGATGTCCAATAAGATGCTTCTTGGAAATAAACCGTTAGAGCTTAATGGCCTTACTTCAAACCTATCATCAGAATCCTTGTGCGCATATAAATGTACGATGTGCCCATTGCTTTGCAGGGTGCTGCACAGAGAATGGGTTATCATTTCCAGTCCCCCGGCAAAAGGTTCGCGTATAGGATAGAGCGAATGTGCTATAACTGCTATTCTCATAAAGTGAACTTGAGTTGTTTGTCCGTGTAATCCAAATCGGTCTGTCTAGAATAGCAATCAAAAACTGTTGCGCCGATAAGTAATATGAACAACAAAAATGAACTTACCGAAATAAAAATGTTTGATAAATACAGTCCCATAAGGGTGGTGAGCATAAAAATCAAAGGATATAGGAGTTGAACTTTGTAAGGTGATGTTACTTCAAACTTCTCTGTTTTTTCAAAGGGTTTTTCATGGCCCATCATCGCAGGCCACCAATGGAACATACCTATGTTCAAGCATGCAAATTGTACCAAAAGTATCTTTATGGCCAACCAAGGTCTACGTGGATACATTAAAATTAAGCGTATCAATTTTGATATGATATAGATCCAAAAAGCTATTGAGGACAAAGTCACTACCTTTTCCAAAACAGCCAATGGTACCAGAGGGAATATCAGTAAACATGCTATGATACATAGAAACGGGATACCAAGAAAATTGATCCAGGCGGTCAATTGGGAAAATCCGGAATGCCATTTTCCAAAGTTTTTAGGCATAAATTTTAGGTAATGGGACAATGTCTGTGCATTCCCATAAATCCATCTTTTACGCTGCTTTACAAATTCATTTTGCCCGATCGGTGCTATTCCCTGCCCTATTATTTCATCCACATATTTTATATCATATCCAGAGGTCTGGAACCTTATGCCCAATTCTGCATCTTCGGTTATTGAATTTGTCGGCCACCCACCAACACTGTCTAAAGATTCAATCCTTATCAAACTCAACGTCCCTGTTGCTAGCACACCAAGACAATTGTTTGCACTAAGACAGTAATACTTAAAAAAGTAGTTGAATTCTTCCAACAATGGGATGTGCCTTTCGGACGTTCTTTTATACGATTGTGGAAACTGGATCAAGGCCAGATCAGGATTGCCTATTTTGGATATGGCAGTTAACAGCGCATCTCTTTTCAAAATATAATCTGCATCTACAACGAAAATGTATTTAGATTCTGAATCCGTAATTCTACGCGCAAAATTTAGTGCACCGGATTTATAGTTTGGCCAATTGTTCAAATGATAAAATCGAATTTTTTCATATTTTGAGCAAAATTGTTGAACGGGCTTCCATAAGCGTTCAGCTTTGGTGTTGTTATCGATTATAATAAGTTCAAAAAAGGGATAATTTTGATCTAGTATGGCTTCAATGGTGGCAATGACCATAGAGGGTGGTTCATTATAAATGGCGAGATGGACAGAAATTTTTGGGTTTCCCGGTATCGTTGTTTCGGAAACTTTGGTATTCCTATGGATTCCCAGTAGGAATGTGCTCACCTCTACCAGTAGGATCAAAATAATTGAAACGTAACCTATTATCAAGGCCATGGCGGGAAGAAACCAAAGACATAATGTCATTAATAGTAAAACAGTACCTACGGATTTCCATATAGGGCTCTTGAGGATGGTCATAGCAAATTCAATTTTAGCTAAAATTACTTACCGAAGTAAAGAATGATCAACACTTTTGAGTATAACTATAACAGATTACTGAATCGAGTTAAAATATTCTCTTATAGTGTTATGGATGCGCCTTTTATATAGAGAGCTTTGGTATTTTAAATAATTTACCAACTACATGATTTATTGTAAATTAGACTAAAAAGTTCCAAGATGAAAACCGTACAGGTCAGCTCTTTGCCCATTAAAGATGTTATCACAGATATAGCCCGTGAATGGGACGTTCCGTACACCGAGAACTGTTCCATTTATGAGGTCCTGCTTCCCGAAAAAATAGGAAAAGGAAAAGTAAACGGGATAGATTTTAATGAAGGATTGGGGCTTATCCAATATGACTGCGTGTTTTTTGAGGATACCGAAATCAAGTTTTCCGTTGATAAGGTTCACCCCCTAAAATTTCTGTTCTGTCAAGAAGGTTGTATTGCGCACCAATTTATGAACGAATCCATTTGGCACAATATCCCACAGTTAAAGAATGCCATAGTGGCCAGTTCGGAACATAACGGCCATGTTATACAGTTTAAGAAAAATGAACGTACACTGTTGAACAGTCTGGAATTGGATAGAAGAAAATTTCAAAGTAAGGTGAGTTGTGAACTAAAAAGTCTGGGCAAACCCTGGAACGGGCTTTTGAACGATATTTTGGCAAAAAATACCTTTTATCATGACGGATTCTATAGTTTGGAATTAGCAGGGCATTTTAAGGAGTGGAGCGAATTTGACAATGACAATTTCATTAAAAGACTGTACCTGGAAGGACTGGCGTATAAAATCTTAACGCTCCAAATTGTACAATTCCAAGATGATCTCAGAAAAGAAGGGAACAAGACTTTACTTAGGCAATCAGAATTGAAACAGTTGTTGAGGGCAATCGATATCATTACCAACCAAATCGATGATCTGCCCACCATTGAATCCATTGCAGTGCAAGTAGGGCTGAACGAAAAAAAATTGCAACAGGGATTTAGGGAGTTATTGGGAAAATCGGTGAACAGTTACATAAGGGAACAACGTTTATTGATGGCGCGCCATCTTTTAAAGAACACTGATTATACATTGTCCAGTATATCCTCAATGATCGGCTATAAAAGTAAAAGTTATTTTTCTAAAATTTTCAAAGTCGAATATGGCCTTTTGCCTTCCGAGTACCGAAATAAGATTGCCATGAGGAAAATCGATCTAAAAAATAAACTGTAAATAATCCCAATGTTCTGTAAATACATAGTATTTTAAAAGATTTAAGTTTAACATATGAAACTAAGTGATATTTATATTTATCCCTTAAAATCCTGTACAGCACAAGAAGTATCACCTACCCGAGTACTTCCCACGGGAATCCCTTTTGATAGGAGCATTGTTGCCATCAACGAGAGAAACCAAACATTGACCGGTCGCGAGTGTCAACGCCTTACACTGATATCTGCAAAAATCAACGGAAACTCTTTACACCTTTCAATTGAAGAAAACAATCCGCTCATAATTGATTTGCCGAGTGATGAACAGCGTCTGATCGAATTTAAGCTGTTCAGGAACAAAGTTCAAGGACTGTTGTTTGACAAAAAAGCGTCAGATTGGATAAGTGACGTGTTGGGGATGAATTTACGCTTGGTATATATAAAAGAGCATTATCGGCCAATAACCCCAAAACGTGGAGGAACAAACAATGAGCGAATGGCCTATGCCGACGCCTCTCCAATTCATGTCATTCTAAAAGAGTCTGTAGCGTCTCTGGGCACGGAATTGAACCATGACATTAATCCTATGCGGTTTAGACCTAACTTAATTATTAGCGGGGGTAAACCATTTGAAGAAGATCATTGGGAAACGGTTCGGATAGGTAACAGCGAATTTCGGGTTCAGCAAAAGTGTGAGCGCTGTATATTTACAACGATAGATCCCATCACGTCTGTTAAGGATGATGCAATGGAACCACTTGCTACGCTTGCAGGTTTTCGCAAAAAAAGAAATGAGGGATTGACCTTTGGTATTTATTTGGTTCCGTTAAATGAAGGACTAATTAAAGTCGGAGATACAGTTCAGATCACTACATCAAATCAATAATTTTCAAAGAAAATTGAGAATTTGCAATCACATATCTATAAATGAACCTTACTGATTCAAACCAAAAGCGATATTCGCTAGCCATAATTGGTGGAGGCCCACGAGGTCTCTCAGCGCTTGAAAGTATTCTTGACCAATATTCAAAAAATGATACTTCTATACCACTCAATATTTTGCTTTTCGAATCCAGAACTTATTTAGGAGCAGGTTTTGTATATGATTTAGAACAACCCGATACCAACTGGTTGAATATCTCGAATAGGGGTCTCACCATTCCTTCACGAAACGAAATCCATTTGAGAGGTTTGACCATACCAGCTTTTAAGTCCTATCAAGATTGGGCCAGCTATGACAAAAAAAGTGATGCTGGAAAAACTCCAGACAAATTTGTACCGCGTTCCACGCTCGGGAAATACCTAAATGAACGATATGATACTATAGCTAAAGTTTTGAAACAATGTGATTGGTTTCACGTAATTGGAGAAAGCGTGAAGCAAGTAGATTGGGAGCAAGATGCTTTTAATATTGGAACTGATGGTGGTGCTATATATCATTCAAATGAAGTTGTTCTTACGATAGGACATCAACCTACCGAGCATTCTGAGCAAATTTTAAAGTGGTCTGAGTTTGATGATCAAAATGACTCGGTACACCTTATAACACAGCCTTATCCCATAAGCAGTATTCTTTCTTCCAAAGTGTTACAACAAGATACCAATGTGGCGATAAGGGGTTTTGGTCTTGCCATGATAGATGTCATGAGGGCGCTCACGATAAAAATGGGAGGAAGATTTGAGACATTGGATGAATCTACGCAGCAATTACGCTATATAAAAAGTGGCAACGAACCTAAATTAATGGTTCCATTTTCATTGGATGGACTTCCCATGGCACCAAAACTGGTCAATCTGGATATTGATAAACGATTTATGCCTACAAAAGCCGAAAAAGAAGATTTTGAAAATCATCTTGAAGCAATTGCGCAAAGTGGAGCCACAAAAGATATTACGTTTGTGGTGAATGCCATTGTACCGATAATTATACGCCTCTATAATGATTTGGGTTCCAGAGCGTATAATCACAATTTGGATGATGATACTCTTGGAAACGTGATATCTTCTTGGTTATTGGACGAGGAGTTTGAACATGACCTAATTGTTCCCAAAGGCCAACCCGCTGAAAATACCCTTAGGGCATTTGTTGGAATGGCTACCGATGAGTCTAGTGTAAGTCTGGATTTTTGTATCGGACATGTGTGGAGACATAGCCAGCCAACAATGTACAAAGCACTGTCCTTTTCTAAACTTCCTGATGAGGTAATCTCAGAAATAGTACAATTGGATGAACGGCTCAAACGATATTCCTATGGGCCCCCTGTGGCCAGTCTGCAACAACTTATCGCTCTACTGGAAGCTGGATTAATAAGCTTGGATTACGTTAACAATCCCAATGTTGTCACCACTAGCAAAGGATGGAGATTGGAAAAAAATGAAAAATCCATACAGGCGAAATTGATGATAAATTCTGTTCTTGACGCCCCTAAACTGTTAAAAATAAACTCCCCCGTCGTTCGCCACTTATTAAGCCAATCTATAGTACATCCTGTTCACTCAGAACTTGGAATAGAAACCTACAAAGATGGAAGAGTGGTTGTAGAAGACCACAATGAGGTGGTTCCATTGGCCGTATTGGGTCGTATAGCAAAAGGAACCCTAATTGGGGTTGATGCCATTCTTGAATGTTTTAACGAAAGGTCAGAACTATGGGCTAAAGGTGTTTTGAAAAGATTATCATCACAACAATCCAAGGAAAAAAACAGTATGCTATCGTCTTAAAGATTTATCCGTAGGCATAAAATTAAATGATTTCTAGGCGTTATATCAGGTTTTGAAAACACAGATTAAAATTTTTTCTTCCTACGCCTTTTGCGATATATTCCCAAGCCATATTTTGCCGCTTTATATCCTAAATATAATAGTCCCATTTTTTTGTTTCTTGTGGCAAGTTTGTAAAGCAAGTATTTCCTGATGGGCATGGTTCTTATTAGTTAAGTGGATATTAATAATAAAGTTGGTCTTTTCAAAAAGAATTAGAATTATTCACTGTTCCATTAAAAGTGAGGGATATAAAGATATGGGTTGATTGAGCTAAAGTATAGCTCAAAAGGGTTCAGTAATAACCCGATTAGGAATTATCTACCTCCAAAGCTTTTATTTTATTGATGGCCCTTGTCCACTTTTTAAAAACCTTGTCCGGTTTCGGATAATTCTTCACTTCAGTTTCCCATGGGATTAGAATATTTCTATCATCCAAGCTGCCCAATTCCGGAATCCATTTTCTGATAAATTCCTGTGCACGATATTTCAGTGCTTGGTTGACTGGATTGGTATACCAGATTTGATATGCCTGTACGTGCCAATTCATCCAGTTTGAAGCAACATCGTAATCAATAAGTTTGGATTCGAAATATGAAGCGCCCCAAGTCCAGTCCACCATATAATCATGTACCAAAAAACTTGCGCAATTTACCCTGCCACGGTTGCTCATAAACCCTGTCTTGTTCAATTGTCGCATATGGGCATCTACAAATGGAATACCTGTAGTCCCTGCACACCATCTATCAAAAAGATTTTGATTGTTTGTAAATTCCATGGTTTTATTGGTAAAGCCTTCGGTTTTATATACCTTGTTCTGAAAACGCATTAATTTAAACGTAAAGTAATCGCGCCAAACCAGTTCAAAGACCATCCACCAAGTACTCTGATTCTTTTTTACGGTTTTTTCGTAGCGTTTCACCGCTTTGTAGATGGTTCTGGGCGATAGACAACCCAATGCTAGATATGGTGAGAACTTGGAGCTGTAATCCATGCCAAGTGAACGATTTCTTGTCCAACGATATGAACTCAACTGTTCTGTTTCAAAAAGATAATGTTCAAGGCGTTCCAAAGCCTTTGTTTCACCACCTTTAACATAGGGTGTATCCATATCCGGCTTTTGGTTAAAATTCAAGGAATCGGTATCTGGAACATTACCCCATGATTCATCAGGAATATCTAAAAAATTGCATCGCTCCGGTATTTTGAGAGGTTCCCTTACCGTAGATTTTTTTGAAGTATTAATTCGATACGCTTTTGAAGTCAATGGAATCTCTTTGATTTTATAGGGGATATCATCAATATGGTACAGTGTTCTTCCCCAATAAAATTTAAAACAACAATTCTTTGGCAATGCTTTATCAATTGCTGCAATTTGATTTAATTCTTCTGTTGCGAATTCCTGTTCAGCGATTATCGTATCACAATCATGTTCTCTCACTAGATCGGGCAATAAGGATTGTGGCTCTCCGACCAAAATCATAAGATTTCCCCCAATATTCCTTAGGTTCCTACGTAAATCAAGTACACATTGTTTGGAAAATTCAAAACGTAAAAAGTCCGTTTTCTTAAAGCCGATAGACAGTTCCTGATAAAGTGATGGCGTAAAAATGTAAACAGGAAGAATTTTTTTTCCACTATTAACGGCTTCTACCAAACTTTCATTGTCGTGGAGCCGTAAATCGTTTTTAAACCATAGCAGTATATTTCCCATAATCAATTTCTGGGTATTGTGTGCGTTTCCAATATTCGTTGCCGTTCCAATTGGGCAAATTCGCTCTTGCGTTGTCCGTATAGCTTTTGAAGTGCCATTCTTCTTGTATCAGAGATATTCACAATGCGCTCTGGATAATCCACCCCATAATTGAAGCCGTACATTTCTGAGTCCATGGCTGTAACCTTCCAAGGTTCTATGGCCAATCCTGTAGGAAGGCCTGACAGTTCAGGAACATACTTTTTTATAAAAATCGCATCGCTATCATGGTCCATGGCATTTTTTGTAGGGTTGTAAACCCTCACGGTGTTTATTCCAGTAAAACCTGCCTGCATTTGCATTTGCCCATAATGAATGCCGGGCTCAAAATCCAAGAACTGTCTGGCCAACCAAGGGCCCACAGTTGTAAAGTGTTGGAATAGATGATGTGTCAGAAAAGAAACTATCATGGCGCGCATACGAAAATTGATATAACCCGTCTGAACCACACAACGAATAGCAGCATCGACCAAGGGGTATCCTGTGCCACCTTCTGTCCATGCATTTATATAAGAATCATTGATGGGTTGTTCCAAGGATAAGAAGGCTTTATTAAAGGCCTCGAATTCTATACGCGGCTCCATCTCAAACTTTTGAATAAAATGGCTCTGCCATCGCAACCTTGACATGAAAGCGTTCAACTGTTTTTTATAGGAAGAGATTTTCTTGAGCTCTACGGCTTTTTGATAGACCTCACGGATTGATAAATTTCCCCAAGCAAAGTATGGTGAGAGTCTACTGCATCCGTAACGTGATAATTCAGGCTTGGAAATGTAATCACTATAAAATGCAATCCTTTCCTCAAAAAATGAGCTTTGCCATCGTAAAGCTTCCTTTCGGCCTCCTTTTTGGAACTTACTGCGCTTAGAAGGTTCCTGTAACGCGTCAAACCGAACGTACAAATCGCTGATTGTCTTATGGCCAATAAAGTTTGTATGCTTTGTTTCAAAATCTTTTTGAGGTAAATTCATGTAATTGTACCAATCTTTTCGCCAAGAACTCCGATCAGTAAGTCCCCGTACTACCCCATTGTTCTGAAACTGCGACCATCGTATCCCGTTGGTAAAACAAAAATCTTGAAATTCAATATCCCGTCTATACGTTATATCCAAACCTGTTTCTTCGGTACTGAAAATATTTTCGATTTGATATAAGTCCGACAAAGTTTTAAAAAAGGGTATTACTTCAGATTGTACGGCAAGTATTTTTGTTTCGTACAATAAATCATTATCAAGATCCTGAATACTTTCAAATATGAATCGATAATGTCTCTCGTCATAATGTGCATCCTGCCAAATGGATGGTTCGTATAGATAGACCGGAAGAAGCTTGTTTTTTGAAGTTATTGCCTCATTCAGTGCATCGTTGTCCACCAAACGCAAATCGCGCTTGAACCAAAATACATCTATGATTTCATTTGGGTGCATTGTCAAAATTTTATAAGGTAAATCATCCCCAACCAACTAAAACAACAAGGTAAAACAATACAATACGGGAAATTGACAGTATAGCACAAAAGATTGATTTTAAAAGAAAATTTTTAAGTGTTTTGGAAGTTAAGGACGGATTACTACAGCTATAGATGCACCTTCACTTAATGTATTTTTGTTTTTTGGTCCTATGAAGTTTGGTTTTGTTCGAAGTGCTATAGGTTTGATTATTTCATGGTGGGTTTTATGCCAAACCAATTATTAACGTGCAACTCCCTTACTGTTCAAATTAGAAAAAGCAATAATCAACAACGCTTGAATTAACATAGGATAAACCATTGCCATCTGAAAATAGAAATTTAATGAAGGTGCTACTATTAGTATTGGTGTATGTACTTCCTGCTCTAATCAAAAGATTACCAAATAAATTATGAAATCCATAATTGACCCATTCCCTGACAGAGAATTTTCTTTAATGTATCAATTGTTTATTTATTTATGTTAAGAATAACTTTTGATGGTTCTTAAATTGCGGTTTTACTTTATAGAGATATGGAAGCAATACAGCAAACCGAAAAATATAGTTATGAACTTCTTGGGAACGGCCCCATCAAATTAGTGCTCATTCATTATTTTGGGGGTTCTTCCGATAGCTGGAAACGTTCTTTGCGCAAACTATCGAAGAAAATCACAGCACTTTCGGTAACGCTGCCAGGCTTTGGCCTGCATCCGCCAATGGATGATCCATCCATTTATGGCTATGCAAAATATGTTAATGAACTGGTGGATTCACTTGGTTTTGGCGATTACACGCTCTGCGGACATTCTATGGGAGCTAAAATAGCATGTTATGCGGCTCAGATAAATATTGAAAATAGACCAAAAAAACTCATTTTGATAGCACCCTCTCTTCCAATTGGTGAAAAAATATCCGAGGAGGAAAGAAAACATATATCGGGACATCCAGATAAGGCCGAGGCTATTTCAGCAATCAGACAAATGAGCTCAAAGAGGTTAAGGAAGAAATTTCTTGAGCAAGCTGTTAACGAAAGGCTGGCCATTAAAAAAGGTACTTGGCAATGGTGGTGGAACGAAGGGAGACAGGAGGATATATCTGATAGAATACAAGGATTGGATATGCCCACCTACGTGATCTGTGCAAAGAAAGACCCCGTTATAACCATGGAAAGCATAAGAAAAGATGTGCTCCCATACCTATCCTTACCAACAATCACGGTTTTTGGAAGGTGCGGTCATTTAATCCCGCTGGAAACTCCCAGAAAATTGGCAAAGAGACTCAATAAAATTCTACTTGGATAGTCAGGTTTATAAATTTATTAAATGATAAACGAAATTTAAATTCATCTGTAAATTTCGCTTCTAAAGAATTGAGCATTTTTATTATAAATGAGTGTGCTAAAATCTGCTGAACAGAATTCAATTTACTGCGTGAAATGGTTCTCAATAAATGTATTGAATCAGCAAGGTTATTATAAATGAATTTGAAAGATTAGTACGCAAATTTAAGAACCATAGTTGGATGACTCACCCTTGAGGAATATTGGATTTAAAGCTATTCCATCTTTTTTTGGAGTCTTATCGGGCCTCTAGCGTCACTAGCCATTATGGTAATGATTTTACCTTTCTGTTTGACTACGATGAGCCCCTCTAGAACAAGTTCGTCCGCAACCTCACGAACAAATTCCATTTTTTCCCTCCAATTCATAGGAAAGCAGCTTATTGCCACTTCGGAAGGACAATATGTTGCATTATGTCCCCTTGCCTCCGCATAGGCCAAGTGTTGGTTTTTAACTCGATCAAAGTCACTTTCCATGGCTGGGATTACTAGGTTAGGAAAACGACCGGGGAATATAATCTACTGAATACGGAGTCATTGTCCATCACCGATTGAATTGTTATTTTGAACAAGCGCCACCCTTGGCGATCTGGAATTTTACTAGAATACTTGGAAAACGTAACCCAGCAACCAGTAAAGGATAATAAAAACTATGATGGTGCCGATACAACCACATCGACCTCCACCTATTTTTTTTGCGCCCCATCCTGCCAGCAAGGCTCGAACAATTTTTTTCATAAACATTTAAATTTGGCGATTGTGATAAATAATCAAATATTACGCTCTCAAAAGAAATTGCGGTATTATAACCTAAAAAATTACCCCTAGTCAAGAATTTGATATTCAATAGCCTTAAAAGAATTTCCATTGGAATCCTTTGCCGAACAGGCCGTAAGACCTATAATTAAATCCATTTTTGCCTTGAAAATAATATAATCTCCAGCCTTGGCTTTGGGAGGTCTTACTTTGATTGAACGGTCATTATCAAGTTCTACGTTCATAAAGATATTGAATGCTGTGGGTATTGCCCATTTTTCGACCTCATATTTCTTGAGTGCAATGTATAGGTTATCAAGACAGCTTGGATGGTCCTGTACAATATTGTAGAAGTGTTTCATGGTGTTCTCACAGCATGGTGCCAAAAGAAAGTCATGAATGCCGCAGGTATCTTCAATGATATCCAACATTGGGTTGCTCAAGTTGCTGAACAACATATTGCCGACCGTCAAACGCAGGGTCTCTTCATAGTCAAAAGTCTTCCCATTGCTTAAGCATTCTTTAAAGTCAGTGGCATTGTAAGCGGTCATATCGGCGACCTGTTCTCCGTGTGGACAGATAACCTTCAGGCTCTGGCCCTTGTTTAGCTGAAGAGCGGTACCCGACTTTGGTTCAATAGTACAGACTTCCATTATTCTATTGTTTATTTATGGTTTAAAAAAGGACATTTCCAATTCTGGTCTACTTTCCTTCCAGAATATTGGGGGGCCTCCAACCCTTCCCCAAAATCATTCAGCATCGGATTGATACTACCGCTAAAAGAAAGTTCATTATTTCTGATGACATTCTTGATACGTTGATACCTTCCCTTTTTTCGAAGATTTTCAAACTGACTATGGAGGTTGAATG
The DNA here is from genome assembly GCF_003269425.1 of Flagellimonas maritima. Taxonomy (NCBI): domain Bacteria; kingdom Pseudomonadati; phylum Bacteroidota; class Flavobacteriia; order Flavobacteriales; family Flavobacteriaceae; genus Flagellimonas; species Flagellimonas maritima. The sequence goes on from NZ_CP030104.1 coordinate 280,332, forward strand.
CCATTGCGGTCATACCGATACGTCTTGATGTTCTTGAACTGTGCGGGTGCATCCCAACAATATAAAACGCCTTGTTCGCAAATGAAAAAGAAAAATTCGGGCTTGATGGGTCATCATCGACCTCTGGAGACCAATCGTGATTTTTACTGTCCTCAACGTTTAGTTTTCCAAGAATTTCCCACAGGCTCTTTTCAAACTCCATCTCAGTTTGCAAGGGCTGTTCCTTGAATATAGCGATATAGGTAAAAAAATCACTGGGTCTTTCGCTCATTTCCTCGATGTATTTATTAAGGCCGATCGCTAAATCCTCGACCGTTTGGGTCGCGCCCATAGTATCAAAGATCCCCATAGCATAAGATTTTGCGTTCATTGCCGTTTGCGCGCCTATACATGGATAGCCTTCCTGCAAAATAAAATTCCGAAACCTTAGATGACAATTCCAAAACTTCTTGTATTTCTTTGATTTCAAGTCATCATGAAGCAAGTAGGCGTGATATCTATCCTCCTCCAAAATACGATCAATAGTTGCAACGTCATTAATATTGTTAGCTAATTTATCGTTCATAAGAATTTTTGTATAGCATTGCAGAATAACCAAATTTTAAAAGTGGCCATCCAATCTTTATGAAATTTAGGCTTAGGCACGGCACTAATTTGATGCTAAAGAAATCATTTTTAACTGTGGCGGAATACTGTTATAAGTTACTGCAATAGTGTTACCTATAGCTTATCCTGAGATGGGCTCTCCGCACTTGAAATAGCGCTAACCTGGTTAATTGAATTTTATACATAAAATTCTCTAAGGCTAATTGCAAAGTATTATAGTAAACGCGAATAAGGAAATGGATTTTAACTCATTTTAGTCATTCTTCCGTAAGGCAAATGAATAATTTAAACATCTCTAACATTGGCATTGATAGCTTTATATATTCTTAGAGCATATAGTTTAGTGGATTGCATAAAGAAGGTATCGGTTAAATATTGGAATATTTGCTGTCAGCCGTTCGTTTTTTTCAGAATCTTAAGGTGTAGCCCAATTTCAACGTCGTCCAATAGTTTTTTAAGTTCTTGATTGTTTTTGAACGTTGCTTGGGGAATTATCCTATACTCAAAATCCAGTTTGATCTTGTCATTTTCGAACGGCCAAGGCTCGACGGTTATCTTTTCTGTATTATCCCGATGAATAAAATAAGTTTTGTTTCGAATGGTATTGTTGATTTCCAACTTTCTCCCTACCTCGGGAATTTTGTCTTGGCAAAGTATTAGCGAGCAACGATCGGAGAAGAGCATAATGTCGTAGAGGTTATCTTCGTCCTTTTTCAATAGACCGTACAATTTTCGCTGTTGTGCCCTAAGTGCATCGATATCTTCCAAAAATTGCTCCATGGGCTTAAAATCTTCCGCGAGATCTTCGTTCAGAAACTCTAAATGTCTTCCTACCAGTAGGGCAACCAATTGAGATTTTTGCATAGCATTGGCGTAGACCCTTTGTGCGTGTTCCAAAGCCTCTCTGTTCTTGTTGGACTCCATCGTAAAATCTTTTGGAGTTCCATTTTTGGTTAGGTAATCCTGTTCCTCGAAATTTAAAAGATGATCGTCATGTTCAACGATAGCGGTCAATACGTCGACCCAATGCTCCGGCATTAGGTCCTTGGATAATTGCGAAGCGATCTTTCCTGCTAGGAGTCCGTGTGCATAATGGGATATAATCTCCCAACCTTCACTATGGTGCTTTACGATCATGCTTTATTTATTGAAACTTCATCACAATGTAGCCAGGCTTAAAATAAATTACTAGCCCCAAAGAAATAAAAACGGTTTCAATCAAAGATTTTTGGATTGGATAAACAATTTAAATTGCAGCCGAACTATCTTTCACGTAATACCATTTTTATGTATGCACGCCAGAAGAGACAGATATGGAGAACATGGGGAACATAATATCTTATAACATTCCAGGAATAAACATTTAGGAAGTATAAAGAATGTATCCGTTTATAAAAAATGTTAGGAAAAAGGTAGTGGTAAAAAAATTGGCAGGTAGCCAAGGCATCAGTTCCAGTACATTGCAAAATGGGTTCAGGACTGTATATGGTATAAGCGTTTCCGATTTCATCCAGATAGAAAAGGTCGAAAAGGCAATATAGTTTATAAAATACATTGACTTATCTATATCGCAAATTACCTATGAACTAGGTCTACATTCCAAAAGTTATTTCTCTATGATATTTAAATTATGCTATGGCACGACGCCATTGGGATTAAAAACGAGAATTATAAATAAGGGAAATTCGGCATCCTAGTTCATTCAATTTGTCAAAAATCATGATCAATGGACTTTCCATATGGAATTTTAAACTTAAGGCTACTTAAGTAGATTATAATAATCTGTTTGAATCAACAATTTGAGTGATTGAAATATCCTACAATCTGCTCTCTGAGTATATTGCACTAAAATATTGCTATGACGTATCATGAACAGGACGTACTTCTACAGATATACCATTTAAGGGAACAATTGCACGGATTCGTTGAAAGTATCGAAGAAAACCAATCCTTGTTAGTGAAAGTTCTTGGTCTAGAGCGTATTGAAATATTACTAACAGAAAATAAAAAAAGTTGTCGTATAACTGAGCGAATATTTCAAAAAAACGGATATCGACAGGTTCTGAACAGTACAAAATACCGTCCTGTCAAGGATTACTGGTTCAGTATTGAGAATGAAGAAAACATGTTGACAGAACGGAGCATTCTGAACAAGGTTATTTTTTGTTCAAGAAAAATAATCGGTTATTGCAATGACCTTATCGATTCCAATACTATGGACAGTAGTTCCGTAAATTTATTGGAAAATACTGCCCAGCTACAGCGTACGATGTTAGAACAATTCTTAATCGATTCTTAGGACAAACTTGGGGTACTACGTTGAGCCACCCATTCTGTAAACTTCTCTTTATCCATTGACCGTTCTATCCTTACCCCGCACCCTTTTTAATTTTTACAGGCCTTATTTATAAACAAAGGGACCGGCACATACAAAAAGCTTCTAAAGTGTTGCCAGATTACTTTAGCATGATATTTTGCTTTTAAAAATTTTCACCCATATGAAAATTATGTCCTTAAAACGTAAGGGAATATTCCAAATTTTAGGACAACTAATAAAGCAAGTAGAACAAATTGCCTAATCCCACAATACCTGTTAAACAACCTAGAATAAAATTTATCCGTACTGCCAAAAAAGAAAGTCTATGTTCAATTTTGCTAGCTACAGTTGCATAAAGCGTATATAAACAAAATGAACCAAGGGTTGATCCAATTGAAAAATACAGACTATTCATAGGAGAATATTCAAAATATCCCAATCCTATTAAAAACGAAATGGAAGTAAAATAGAACGGGATGGCAAATGTATTTAAAAGGGACATTCCTATTCCATGGAAATAGGCCTTGGACTTTTGGATTTCTGTTTTTCTTTTCGGCTTCTGTTTTTTAAAGTGCATCCTGAAAAAATTAATAGACAAAATTATTAGAATACCAATACCTACCTTCTGAATACTGGTAATATACTCCGAATTTTTCATAAGGATACTTGATAAATAAGCTCCAATATTGGCTTGAAAAAACAATACGGTCGCAAAGCCGCCGATAAGATAAAGTGCTGATTTTCTTCCACTTTTTAAACTAAACTTTACCACGGTCAGATTCAAGAAACTTGGTACAATGCTTCCCGAGGCAGCAATGGCAAATCCTAAAATTAAACAGGTTAAAAAAGTCATGCTCTATTTGTTGATATAAATAAACAACTTAAGGCAAGACCGTACTGCCACATTTCATTTATTTTTTGTTCGAATGGATTTTTTACGCGGTTTGAACTATTGTAGAGTTAGTTTCAAGAGCCTTCTTCCTCTTTCTCTTCCCTTATCTGTTCAGTTGCATCGTCAATAACTTCTTTTGATGGTGATGGCAACCGCTGTTTTGATGCCGTACTAGATTCTAGCGAAAGTTTTGTAAAAAAAGGAAAATGATCTGAGCCAATGTTACTACCAAGATCTACCTCCAAAACCCGAAAGTCGGGTGAAACGAATACATGGTCCAATGGCCATCGCATGAACCAGTATTTGGCATTATAGGTATTGAAAAGCCCCCTCCCTTTTCGCAAATCTAAAAGCCCACTGTATGATTGGAACAAGGACGTAGTTTCTGACCAAGCAACATCATTAAAATCCCCCATTACTATAACCGGAAATTCGGAATTCTTTGACAAGCGACCGACTTTCATTAGCTCGGCGTCGCGATCTAGGGATGATGGATTATGGATGGGCGTAGGCGGTGCAGGATGAATCGCATATAACTGAATTGTTTTATCGGATGGTAAAATTAATCTAGTATGGATAGAAGGTATGGTGTCCTCTACAAGATATTCAATAGTCGATTGTTCCAATTCAAATTTTGAATAAAGAAGCATACCATAAGTATTCTCTTGGGGCACTTGTACTGTATACCGATATTCTTTATTCAAATATTCGTTCAAAGATTCCGTCCATTTGGAGTTTGTCTCAGTATATAAAACTACATCGGCATTAAACTTTTTTGTGTCTTTAATCAAGCTTTTGACATCTCTATTGTCCTGAAGAACATTGGCGGTATAGATGCTTAATGTTTCTTTTGTTTTCGCTGAAGCATTGTCAACCTCGACCTTTCCAAGGACTGTATATGGCAGGATTTTAGTTCCTTGATATATTAAACAAGCCAGCAGCGCGATCGTTAATATATAATCTTTTACACGACGCTTATTAAATAAAAAAACAAGGGCCAATAATATTAATGCAGTGAATATGGTCAATTGTAGATGTGGAAAATCAAATACCCTAATCGACCAATGTTCAGTTGATATGTAGGGTATAAAGGTCAAAATGATAACTACCGCCCCTAGGAGAGTTACTAAGAACTTTAGCTTTGGGAAGCGAACGGATTGGTCTAACATTTGGTTATAACATTTAGTAATGCGAATATCGGAATCTAATTCCTATTACATATAAATGATTGGGGCTTAAATCGTGAGGTTCTCAGAATTACAGGAAATGTCTCAAATAAAAGTATATTTCTAAAGTGCTTTTATTGATAATGATACACATCTTTCAAATTAAACAAACATTATTTGCAAAGACAACTTAAATAGCCCTAAATGCAACTTAAAGTTACAACAAATACAATACTAGACTGTTCCCGTATAGGACATATTTTAGATGATTTCAGATGTATTCATACAATCCCCTACAAAATCAAAAACCCTGATAATCATACGATTAGCAGGGTTTTGATATTGCCAGAATGGCAGTTCGTCGGGATGACAGGACTAATTATATCATCGCAACGTGTTAACTATCAGATTTTTACAGATTCTTTTTTGAATGATTAACCGAAAACTAAACTCAGTTCAAAATGATACAAATTGATGCAAATAAAATGTCGTCTTGCAATACTAAAAATACGATTTTCACTTTACATTTAAATGCTTTTTTTACAAAAATAAAATCAGCTCCATAAAAAACTATCCAAGCACACTGCCCAGTTTAAACATGGGTAAGTACATTGCAACCAAAATAACTCCAACACAAATTCCTACAACCAAAATTATCATAGGCTCCAACAGCGTGCTCAACAGTTTGGATTTTTGTTGTACTTCAATGCTATACTGCTGGTTCAAACGTTCGAACATAAACTCTGTTTGATTGGTTTCCTCAGCAACTTTTACCATGGAAATCATTTTTTTGCTAAAAACCTTGTTTCCTTTTAAACTATTGCTCAGGCTTTCACCTTGTAAGATTTTAGATTTCACTACTTCAAGAGCATCCTGTAGTGGGTAAAAGCTTATCATTTTCCCGGCAAGCTCTATACTGTTCAAAACTGGAACCTTGGAAGCAGTCAACAGACTGATTGCCCGTGTAAATTGAGCCAAGTATACCGCTTTAAGAAAATTTCCCAAATAAGGAATTTTAATCAAAATATAGTCTATCTTTCTTTTAAACCAATCACTCCCAAAAAGTACTTTTCGAAGAAGCAAAACGCTTATGATGATGAGAACCATCCACCATCCATAGTCTTTGATAAAATCCGATATTGCAACGATAAACTTTGTAATCCACGGAAGGTCTACATTGTTCTGTTCAAATATATCCTGAAACATCGGCACTACCAATCGTAACATGAATATGACTACCAAAACGGCAGTAATCAATATTATTGCAGGGTAGGTCAACGCATTTACCAAACTTCTTTGCTGCTCGTTCTTCTTGGAAAAAAATAACCCTAGTTCGTTTGTAATTATGGTAAGCGTTCCAGACTCCTCACCTATCTTAAGAGAATAGTACTCATATTCCGAGAATTCACTTCTACTTTTTATGGCGTCGGAGAAACTATTCCCCGAAAGTAAGCTATCCCCCAAATCTTTGAACAAGCTCTTTTGCTGTTCTTTTTTTTGTCCTTCTTCAATCAGCTTTAAGGATTCTTTAAGCGTGATGCCAGCCTTTAAGAGCACGCTCAATTCTGTGTAAAAATCTTCCTTTTTTTTATTTGAAAACGATTTCCCGAAGAAAACCAGTTCACGTTCTAAAATAGAGGTCCTCTTTTTTATTTTTAAATCATCTGGCTTGACTAAAGCGTCGATATTTGTGTTCTCCAGTTTAAATCCCATATCAGTTCATAAAATCCGTAGCGGCATTTCTTTTGTAAACAAAAAGTGTATGATTGGCATCGTTGACAAGTTCAATTGCATCCAACTTCCCATTACCCACCTCATCACCCAAGAGGAATATTTTGCTGATTTTGAAATCTGTGAAGAGCGTGTCTTTTTTATTAAGGACATATCCATTGCGAAAAAAATATTCTTTTTTGTCCATTTCGTTGGTCAATGTTAGTATACGTTCTTGCTGAAAAAAATAAATATCGGAGTACAGATTAAAATCTATCCACAGTGCTTGTCGCAGAAGATTATCTGTTGTTCGCTCTTCATAGTTTACTTGTATGCCGTTTATCTGTTTTTGTACCAGACCAAGAACTGAAAAGGCAAGTCCTACAACGATTATAGTCAATATCAGCACAATCAGCATCTCACTGAGCGTGAAAGCTTCTAATTTTTTAAAGGTTTTTATCACTATTGATTTTTCTTTTTATCGTTCTTGTACCTTTATTCTCTTTTTCGGTTATTTGAATAGTAACGGTTCCTTCTTGGTGGTTTTCATCAACGGTAACATTCCATGTTTCCCACTCTTCAAAGTAAGGTAGGGTCACCTTTTGGTTTATAATTTGATATTCCAATCGGTCCAAATAGGTGTGTATGGATTGAAGATTTCCTTTCACCTGAGAAGAAAACAAGGAATTCATTACCAAACTGGAAAGCATAAAAATCACTACGATGAGTACGGTACCCACCATAGTTTCCATTAGTGTGGATGACTTAACTTTTCTTAGTACAGCCATTTTGCCAAAGCTTTTTCCTTGTTGAACAACAGCCCCGCGTAAGCAGTGGGCAGCAATTTTGAATTTATAGTGCCGTTGAACAAATGGTTCTGATAGATACTGCCTTTTTCCAAAGCAATAAAAGCATCCGTTGTTATATTTCCGATAACCCCACCTTTTAGTTCCAGGTTTTTTTCACAATAAATCTCTCCAAAAACCGTAGTATTTTCATTCACCTTTATTTGCGGGATAAAATTTTCTTCATCACCGTCTTCCATATAGGCAACAATGCCCTTGATCAAAACATTTTTTCCTATCTGAATGTTCGTTTCCGACCGGTTTTTGGGGTTGGGCATATCTCCCCTATTCACTACTAAGACTGAAGGATAATCCAAGATCACTCTATTTTCGACTTTAATACTTTCCGTAGCTATGCACTGTAATATTCCGTTGAATCCGCTTTCTATACTAATTTTTGGTGCTATGAGGACAATGTCCTTTAAGTTAGAATTTTTCCCAACGTATATCTTTTGTGATGCCTTTACCATGATATTGCCACGCAAGTCAACATGTGAAAGTCGTATTACATCACCTTCTATGTATTTTGTTGGGGCTTTAAAGGAATTTATCAGAACCAAACCTTCCGAAAAACGGATATGATTTTCCCTGAAATCATAATTCCCACGTTTTGGCAACTCTTTAAGATATTTTTTCAGGGAAGTATCGATAATTAGAAATTCATTGGAGCTCTGTTTTACAGCACCGTATACGGGCAAGTTAAATTTATAGAATTCTCCTGCGATGGTACCTGGTCGGATACCTTGTTCCGGCAAATATGCATTTCCCGTTATTTTGGCACTTCCCGCAATGATCATAGGGCGGTCATTGTCTTTAAGATACAATGCGGGGAATTGACCTTCCACTGCACCGCCGACCAAAGCTGTTTTTTCGAATACGGTTTTTTTAAACCGGGATGAAACAGTGTACTTTTCAAATATGCCCCAGTAAGATTTGAATACCGATACTTCTACACCATCTTCATCCAATGGTATTTTTAAGGTTACGGAGTCATTGATCAAAATATCTTGCCTCATGGCATAGTTGAGGCCCAAGTCCGCTTTTTTGATTACTGCAATGGTCTTGGATGTTTTTTTTCCAAAGAGCACATGGGTTTTGTGCAATAGAGCAAAAGTGAGTAGCAGTACAGCTATTACGGCACCAACAAGAAGCACAAACTGGAGTGCACCGGCCTTTATTTTAGTTTTGTATGGCACTTTGTAATGGTATTGTCTTTAGTGTTCCTTTAAATCTCACTTTTATGTGCTTACTGTTTCCACTTAACAAAGTAACACCATTCTCTCTTCCTTTTTTTTGCATGAGGTATGGGCTACCGGCTATGGTCACAAAAAAAATATGGGCATTGGTTTGCTGGTCCGTAATCAGGCCCGTATAAATAATCGAGGGAAACTCAACAGTTGGTGTTTTGAATTTTACAACATTATTGGTCTTTTTTAAGGAAGCGCTCAATGTGCCCAAAAAAGGATCTCGGTAATCTGCTACAATATTGAACGTATCTTTTTCCATTATCTCTTTAGGTTTAAAATTTGGTCTTTCAGCAAAGGTCGGTGCTTCTTGTTCCTTAGAAAATACGTCAAGTATTCTCAAGCCAATAATTCCCCATACAACCAAAACAATGGCCAATAGTAGATATGTTTTTATATTTTTGCTCACTCCTCGACCGTAAAATTAAACGTAGAACTATTATCGCTTTCGTTACCGGCAGCGTCATAAGCACGTACACGCCAATAAAAAGTTCCCGCAGCCATATTGGTAGTAAAGGTCTTGTTGGCCCCTATGGCCTTGGTGACCAAACTTTGTAAGCTTTCATCTGAAAAAATAAAGATGCTATCGCGTTCTGCCGTACCCGAAACATCTGTTCTTGTCCATGAAAAATTAACTTCGTTCTCGCTCTGCGTTACTCCATTTGCCGGCATTACCAGTTGTGGGGTGTTTGGAGGGGTAACATCAAGGTCTTCATCTCCATCCACTAGAAAATCATTTAAGGCATAAGCCGTTTCGTAGTCGCTGTTCATTGCTTTTATGCGCCATGAATAATTGCCATTGGGTAAATTTTGTACAATTCTGGTCGCTATATTGCCCAATGTATCCTCTACAATAATACTGTCCAATACAATTTGGGTCGTATTATCAAAATTGGGCGTAGCAATCTGGATTTCAAAAGCGGTGGCATCGTCCACGGCCTGCCAATTAAAATTTACGGTATTTGATGAAAGTAACGTCTCATCCAAAGGTGCCAGAACAGGAACTGTCCGGTCGGATATATCGGGAACCTCCAGAATATCCTCGCAACCTAGAAGGATAATGAAAATGGAACCTAAAATAAATTTATAGTTTGTGTGCATTCCATTAGAATTTTAAATATGCCCTGTCTGTGCCAACCTTGGAAGCTTTTGCATAAGTTCCTTTTGGGCATCTTTCTCCTTTGGGCATCAAATTTTTGATTATTAGATTATGGTATCGATCCTCGCCCCAACAAAAATTAACATATTGGTAACCGAACACCTGCAGCTCAGAGAAAAAATATCTGCTTTCCAATTCCCCGTTGATGACCACTAGCTGAATGTTGCCATAATCGTCTTTTTGTAATTGTATTGCCTCTGCCAATGTGAAATCGGACATTGCAGTTTCTGGTACTGTGAGATTAAGGCCGGTTATCAGTTTATAATCCTCATTGTAAGATATGTAAGTCCGAAGGGCATCATGGGCATCATTGTTCAATAACGTGGTTAGATCAAGTTTGTCCAAAAGTTCCAATCTTAAGTATTTAGGTTTTAAGGGCAAAGAATCACTAAAAGAAATACTATTGATTTTCCCTGCTTGTTCCACATATTTGGTATAGGAAGAATAACTTGTTCTATTGAAAGGAAGCTGTTTTGCACTGACCTTGAGCACGGACCAATTGGGTACCCCTACTTGTTCCACAGCGCTGTACCAAATTTCATCTTTTGTTTTTATCAGGGTTCCCAATTCCGGAAAACTTAACTGTGCTTCCTGTTTTTGGGCTTTGTACGCGTTACATCCCAACAAGAAGAATACCCCGATTACGGTTGATCCATAGATTTTAAAGCACTTCATATTACTGTTTCATTGGCAGTATGAAGGTACAGAAAATATAGATTTTATTGAAGGTAAATTCCTTATTATTTGGAGTTATGGAGGATTATTGAAGTCCTAGAAACAATTTGTATTTCTTATAAAATATGATTTCATAACATTATACTTAAGACCGTTATGCCGATTGTCATTTAAACTCGTCCACGAAAAACCATCTGCTACTGACCAAACCCGCTTTAGGGTTAAATAGAATAGGAGGACATGGTTTGGAAAACTTCGTAAAATTCGCAATCAGATCTTGATTACACTAAAATCATTATATAGGAACGATGTTAAAATACTTAAGTCTTGTATCTAAATTTTTGATGGGAAATCACTAAAAAAACTTATTCCAAAGCATAAAAAAACCGCCTCGATGGGCGGTTTTATATTGATTGCTTTTTAATTAATTTGATTGTATTTCTAACAACTCATTAATTTTTCGTGCCAAGACCTCTTTTCGATATAAGCCGTCTTTGAAGAAGAATACATAACCATCATCAATGCGACTCATCTTAATTAGGTATTTAGACTCTCTATAATTACCTATATTGATATAAACACTATAGTCTCTATCACCTCTATGAGGGGCTTGCACATCAAAATCTAAGGATTTGAACAATTCATAAAACTCGTTTATGTCTTTTTCGTTATCAATTGTAACTCTCCCATCTGGGGCGTTAGAATGGTAATTTAAATTACCTCCTTTTTTGAACTCTAGATAAATATTAGCAGTTTTTTCATCCAAAAAATATTCATCAGGAGAAACAATGTTCTTAGGAAAATATAAGTAGCCCATAATCAACAACACTGCTACTCCTAATATGATATATTCTTTTTTCATCTGTCTGACCTATATAAATAATCTGAAACTCCAAGATAACCCGAAAAACTAACAGGTAGAGGAACTACACCGCCCGAAACACCTAAAGAAATGCCTTCGTACGTTGTCTTTGTAAATCCACGCCAATTACCATCACTTCCAATTGGCCATTGAAATTCAGTACCTTGGTTATATGCTCCTGCTACTGAAGCTGGACCAAAGGCTCTTACATCTGCTTGCAATCCTATTTCAGCTCCTCTGAATACATCTAAATCAGGGTTAGGATCTGTTGCAAAAAATCCAGTAACACTACCCGTAACACCTGCTTCAATTCCCAGTAAACCATTTACTTGTAAGTTAACCCCAAAATCACCTTTGTTCTCACCTTTCAAAATACCCAAAACTGATACTTCGAGTTGCGCACCTCCTTTATAAGCAGCTTCGGCACTTGCATTTACTGCTAATGCATCAGGCAAATATTCGCTGCCACCCAATTGTTCGGTATAATCAGCCAATTGGTCATCAAAATAAACATTGGTGGTTTCTGTACCAGTATAAGTTAACCCTTTGGATTCTAGATTTATTTCGGTATCTATTAAATCAGTATGGATTCTAAATGCTTCTACGGATTCTCCTTGCTCATTTAACATCCTAATCACTATATCTTCAGGGGACATTCCATCAGGGTCTATGAAACGTAATGGGTTGTTAAATGCAAAGTTATAAGGTGAGTGCCTACGCATCTGCTCAGCTAGAGGGTCAAGGTTCATCCATCTTCCCAAACTTGCATCATAGTTCCTCGCCCCGAAATCGTGCCAATCAAGACCAAGACTCTCGTCAAGCTCTTTCCCTTGGTAGGTCATGTAGTTGTTCTCAACTCCATTTATGCTATTATTGTAACCTTTGTGTTCAAGCCCAAAGGGATAATAGTTTCTTTCTTGGAGTATCTCGGAGCTGTCGACCGAGCCATCTTCGTTGATGTCCTGATAGCTCAATCTGATGTTCCCTAGATGGTCCCTGTATTGGTACACATAGTCATAGCCTCCCTGTCCATCCGGGACCACATAGCCCTCTGGGTGTCCAAAGAACTGCAGCTGTCCGTTCTCGTAGACGTAGTTGCCCGCATACTCTGTAGTGTTGCCCGTACTCACAATCTTTTTTAGTTTTCTGCCCGTGGCATCGTAAATATACGAAATGGTGCCGTTGTTACCGTTGCCGTTCACCGAAATACTCTCGGGCAAGTCTAAATGGTTGTACACAATACCCGGGTCCGTGGTAGTTGCCCCCCTAATGCCCTTGTTGAGATCAATGGTCATATTCCCATTTAGGTCATAGCTAAAATCGTCCCCGGTGCTGCCGGGGATTTCCCTGAAGCCCTGGTCGTCGTTGGCAAAATCGGATACCTTCCTCACCTTGTTGCTCTGGGCGGGGTAATAATAGTACATGCGGTCCATGGAACCGAAGTCTCCGGTGATGGCATTATCGGGGTTCTCCACCACGTGCCCTTTTCTCTTCAGGAAGGTGATGTTCCCGTTCTTGTCATAGGCAATCGGCTCCGTGGGGCTACCAACGTCATATCTCCCGTTGTTGCTTACCGCATGGCCCAGACGGTTGAGCGCATCATAGCCGTAGCGGTACCATTTCAGGCCGTTGTCCACATTGGCCGTTTTCCACTCCGTCTCACTGATGTTCCCGTTGTAGAGCGGTGTGCCCCCATGGTCCGCCGTGTTGTAGTTGATATCGAAGGCGAAAAGGTCGTTGCCCATGCTCGTGTGGTCGTTGATACGTTTGAGCCATCCCCGTACATTATACTCATAGTCCACCGTCTGTAGGTTGCCGCCAACTTTCTTCCCTACCAGTTGCCCCAGTTCACCATAGGTGTTCTCCACGATGGTCTCGGTATGGGCCCCTATGGTCCGGGTCTGCTGGGTGAGCCTGCCCATATGGTCGTACGCATAGTCGTCCGTTGTCACTATCGGCGGGTTTGCCCCCTTGGTGTGGGTGGTGACCACCTGTTCGGGCCTGCCCACAAAGTCAAGCTTGGTCTCCACCTGCGTGAAGGTCTGCAGGTAGTCGTTCAAGGTGCCCTCCGTTATGACCCTGCCCTTTTCGTCATAGGCCCTGGCCCAGCTCACCCACTTGTCCCCGTTGCCGTCCAGCACCAGTACGCCCCCGCCAGTGGGCAGGCCCCTTACGTTCTGGGAGACCGTCTGGCCCAGCACCGTGGTGGGGATGGTGTAGCCCTGCAGGTCAAAGTCATAGGCATCGTAATAGTTCATCGTGTGCAGCACGTTGGGAACGGCGTAGATGGAAGGATAGGTGTTTGTGGTGTACACAGGGCCGTCCCTTTCCTCGAACTGTGCGGCCGCCCCGTCAACGTTGGCCTGTGCCTGCGACCTGGTCGCGACAAGGTCCGCAATGCCCGTATAGGCCACCCTGCCAAAGGCATCGTACTTGGTATAGGACCATTCGTTGTCGGTTCGCTGCACCGTATCCTGTACCATCACGGGTTGGTCCAGTTTGTTGTAGACGATATGTTCCCAGCCCTTGCCCGGTACCTTTTTCTCCACCAGGCGGTTGCGGTGGTCGTACTTGTACTGGTAGCAGAGCTCGTCGAGCTCAGTACTACTTACCCCATTGGAGGTGTCCACCTTTGGCGGCAGCACAAAGGTAAGGTTGCCATAGTCGTCGTACACGTAATGGGTATCGTGCTCCTCGACTGCGCTCGGCGACCCCACTTCCCCATACGTCCGCTTGAGCACCACATGGCCCAGCTTGTCGGTATACGACTCGGTGGTGTGCAGCTTGGAGGTTGTCCCGTCATGGTTCTCGTCCTTGGTCACGGTTTTGTAAAGTTCGCCCACTGCATAGTATCCACTTTGTACCAAGATCGGTTCATAGATACCGTTTGTAAAGCTTGTGCTCACCTTAAAGAACCGTACCTCGTCGGTATCATTGGTGTCATAGCCAAATACTATCTCATGCCCGCTGCCCATCTTCCAGTCCTCTCCGGGGGCGGCCTGTTTGAATACACGGTTCAGGGGGGAGGGTTCGTACTCCTTCAGGGAATAGGCATTAATATTGGGAACGCTCAGCCCTGTAAAGTCAGAGGCGTAACTATTCTTGTAATACGTTTGTGCAGCTCCTGCCATGCCGTGCCTAAAGCTTCCGAACGCCTCGCTTGCTTGGCGGTATAGCGGCAACCATTCCCTGTCAACCCTGCCGTAGGCATCGTACCCGATATGGGTCACCAGATCCCCTTGTTCCTTTGAGGCCCTTATGGCCACTTGTTGTAAAGGTCTTCCCAAGCCGTCATAGTAGGTAACATTTTCGATAACGTCCCCCACGGCTGTAATCTCCGTACTATCGTTCAGTTCCTTTTGATAGATGCGCGAGGCAAAACTGTTCTCATTGCTCAGCTTTGCCAATAGGTTGGGGCATCCGTTATCGGTCCCAAACTCATTTGGACAGGCGTCGGTGTTGTTGGTTACGTACCCCGATGGCATCTCACTATAAAAAACACTGTCATTGGGGTCCCCGAACATATCATTATCGATATCCCTATAAAAATACTGTGGAGGAATATCGGTGATGTTTTCCGTGGTATCGTCATAGTCGCTGTTGTTCGATACATAACCCGTAGGTTGTGAACAGGATTCCACACTGGAATTGGCATCCCCAAATCCGTCATTGTCGGTGTCAGCGTACCAAACTGGTCTTGGTGTCACTATCACCTGAATTTCATTCGATGGCAAGGTCTCTTCGCAGGATGTAGCATTTCTACGAAATCTTTTGGAGACGGTCAAACCAACTGAAAGGCTGTAGGATAAGGAAGTCGCCCCATTGATATTGGTCCAGGTACTTGTTCCGTTGGGACGCTCCTGCCACTGATAAGAATAGCTGTTATTGCCTCCGGAAGCGCTTGCACTGTTCCCAAAGGTAGAAGGAACCGTACCCTGGCAGATGGACTGTCCCCCTCCG
This sequence comes from Flagellimonas maritima, assembly GCF_003269425.1. Taxonomy (NCBI): domain Bacteria; kingdom Pseudomonadati; phylum Bacteroidota; class Flavobacteriia; order Flavobacteriales; family Flavobacteriaceae; genus Flagellimonas; species Flagellimonas maritima. The sequence continues at coordinate 295,768 of NZ_CP030104.1, forward strand.
GTAATAGTTCCCGCGTTCAGGTCAACACCCAATTGGTTTACATTGAAAGCTCCCGATAGACTGCCATTATAACTGTACCCGACAAACGCATCCCGACTACAACCTGTATTGGCAGTAGCGGAAACCCTAATACTGTTGGCACCACTACGGTTTACCGTCAACCACGAAGGAACATTGTTGAAAGTAATGGTGCCGCCATCACATGATGATGACGTAAATGTTATCGTAAAGAATTCCTGACCTCCCGAACTACCGATGCTCTGTGAAACGGGAGCTATGGAACTTATACCACATTGTGCATATGAAAAGCTACCAATTAAGAGGGCAGAAAGAAAAATACAAAAACGAACATGTTGGTATATAGGTTTCATCATATCGCTAGTTTTTATATTTATGAGTATATTCTGATATTACCTTGTCGTTCCTGTCCTTTACCTGTTTCAGTCTATTGAACTGGTCATAAGAATATTTGGTACTATCTTCCATAGGATTGGTAACGCTTTTTAGGCCAATCAAAGGTGAATAGCTGTATGTAGTAATAATCGCCTTTGGCAAATCTGACCGAAGCCTATTTTCTTGGATGGAAGTAAGGCCTCCCGTGCCCGAATCAAAGTCGGTACCAAACCCTGACAGTGCGTCAATTTCGGTCCTGTTGGCATTTTCAATCTTTGCCACGGGATATTGGTTGTTATAGCCCCAGATATAACTTATGTTCTGGCCATTGGGCTTGGACACTTGGAGCGGGTTCCCGTAATCATCGTAGTCATGATAGATAATTCTATTTTCAAGCGGACCCGAACCTTTTTGTGCTTTTATATATTCTGGCAGGTATTGGTTATTGGCATTGGTCCAGAGCCTGTAATCTGTTTCCTGTTTTCCGATAAGTTCTGAGGGTTGGAATATGCCATCATCATTTTTATCAAGAAAGTTTTCCTGTTTGACGATATCCGAATACCGGTGGCGGTTCCCCAGCTCGGTATCGTTCACATCTGTCCAGTAGTACATTTTGGTCATTCGGGTCAGCCCTTCACTGTCCCGTGTTTGCGTACTACCCAATTGGTAGTGGTCATCGTAGTTGTAGAAATAATCCTTGGTGGTGGTCAGTTCCCTGCCATTGTCAAAATAACTCGTCGCTACAGATCTACCAAGATCCAAGGTTCCCCCGGTAAGATAATAGGTATCGTAAGCTAAATTTCCTCCGTTCTGGCAGGTGATATCACCAGGGTTGATAAACTGAATCAAGGGCAAGTGATACCTTCTTTGATTTTTGGAGTAGCCAGGATTGGAATCATTGTTACAATAAGTGGAATAGCTACCAGGGTTGAACACTGGTGGTGGCAAAGGATAATTCGCCAAGATGTCCCCATACAAGTAGGTGTTCTCCGTTTTCTGTAGAAGGGTATAGTCTAAAGGGTCTTTTCTAAACATCTCTGTTTTCAGTATTTTTCCCCGTAGCCATTCATTGTCTGTGGGTAGCGGATAGGGAAACTCATAGTATTTTCCTGCATCTGGAATCACAGAAAACTCATATTCTGTCTTTCCACTGTTTGCGGTTATACTCCCGTAATATTCCGTGACCTTGGAATAGCCGACCGAATTGCCCTGGGGCGTCCCCAAAGGGCTGCCAGGCACGGCACCAAAGGCATCCAGAATGGTGAACTGTCCAACACTATAGTCAGAAATCGAATAAAAGTTGGGCAGGCCGAAGATTCGTCCGGTACTTCTTCCAAATAAATCGAGATACTCGTACTCCTTGGTCTGTATCGTACCATGTGCATCGTCCATAAGGATTCGTTTGACTCTCTTGCCTCCACCGTATACAACATCATCAGAGTTATCCGCTTCTTCAAACCAGTCAAGATAAACAGCGAAACCATCATTTTCAGGATCAAGTGGGTCATGAGTTCCTCGGGGTTCAACAATGAGTTCGTAATTTCCAGGGGCAAGGTTGAAATGGTTATCGTTTTTTCCTATAAAAAGTTCAAAGGCCGTACCGTTACCTTGGACATATACCCGGAATTTACATCCTTGGATAAATTCTGAAGATGAGCACTGATCAGGGCTATTGAAACGGACAAAACTACTTATTGCACCTACGATTCCCGGGCCTATTGTGAATGGATGTACATACTCGTTAGTATTTGTGTTGTAGTACTGGCTGTACGAAATTTGGGAAAGTGCCACACCTTTTTTTATAAGCGGGTTCACATTCTGAAACACCAATTGACCAAACTCTAAAGGTGTTAAGGCAATGTTATCTTCGTACACAAAGGCGGAACTACCATTCGTGGGGTAGGTGATCTTCTTCAGCAAACCGGCCTCAGACTTGACCACGTCCACGGTCCTATCGATATTGACGTTTCCATAATCGAAAAAAGTGAGGTGTTGCCCGTTGTTCTTTCCGTTAAAGTATCCCCACAGGTCTTGGGAAGTGGAAAACCTGTTGGGAAGCTGTTCCGTACTGTACTCGAAAAGATAGGGAGGCAGTTGCTCTAGGTTTGGAGCCGTCTCCTGTATTGAATTCAAAAACAATCGTTTATTGGCCCTTGGTTCTTGGGCTTCCAAAAAATCGTGCACATTGTTGTCCACAATGCTTGTAGTGTATATATAATCGAGCTCGTACGATTTGATCAGGTTGTCCTGTTTGTCGTAAAGACTGATTTTGTCCAGCATATGGGAATCTTGCAAGTCATCTCGTTCGGCGCCAGATTGGAACATGAGTTTTCCTTTGTTGAAACGAATCTCGGACAGTTGAAATTGATGTATCTCAAGCTCCAAGGAGTGGTGCACCGGTACATTGTTTTCCAATTTGTCATAGGAGTGCCGGAATGTTCGAGAAATCTCCTCGGAACCATAGTGGAACTCGATCATATGCCCATAGGTGGTCTCGATTTCCATCAATTGCCAGGAATTGAAATAATTTTCACCTGAAAAACCGAAATCTTGCCTACCGCCACCCATAGGTATATGGCTACTTCTAATCGGTTTATCATAATTCCGTGCGGTTCGAATCCCGTTTTTAGATACACCAAAATAGAACTTGTTGCCATGTTTGTCCGTAATTGTAAAACTTTGTATTCCATTGAAGTTGCCCACACTTTGGTTGAGGTACGTAATGTCAATATCATCGAAACCCTGTACAAGTACTTCGCCATCGGTTTTGTCGATTATGAACTTGCCCCCTATCCCGTTTGCATTGAAATGGAACAGATCAGGAGTGAAATCATATTCTTGATTGAACGTATATGTATCTTGAACATCACCTCGCTTATTAGCGTCCGTAAAAAAGTCCATATCATAGTTATTGTTCAAGTAACCGTACTGGCTCTCATCCGTTCCTCCACGGGTCTGTCGGGAAATGGAGCCCCCATATTGCAATGCCCATCCCAGGCCGTACCTTGGGGCTATTTCCCCAACTTTAATGCCTCTGGAATGGTAGTTCAAACTTATAGGGATGCTGATCCCGTTCTGTTGGATGGTGTGGATGGGAATGGAGATGCTCGGTACCCCTGTGTAATGGGAAACCGGTATTTCGGTGAACTTTGCCAAAGCCGTGGCCTCTGGCGATGGTGGCGTGATTTTTGGCAGGTCCTGTGCCAAGCAAGTTTTTGCTGCAAATAAAAGTATAAGGGTTATTGTTGTTTTGATGTTCATAATCGTGTCTGTATACTACTGCAAAAAACAAGTGGTCAAAAAAAAACTACTTGTAGCATGCTTTTGATTAAATACGTATTTCCTTCAAATTTTGAAATAATTGATCTTGGCTCTCAATATCAATGTCTTCAAATAGAGTTCTTTAAGGTACTTGTCAATGAAAATGGTACCGTATGTCGTTATCTTAATAGAGCTAATAGTTCTATTCTGCCTACAAGGGACAATTACAGAAAACAGGGAGGGAAGTCAATAAAAGATTTTTTCATGTTAGGTTTTTGGATTGTTAGGTTAAAAATTAATTGATTGAAAAGTAATAAATTTTTCGGAAGTTTTTTATTACAAAAATCATTGTTTTTAATTACTATTGTATTAAGCTATATCTGATAATCATAACAATTAACTGATTTACAGATTGTTAATTCAATAACTTGGCTGAAACCAAGATTATTAAATCTTAAAGAATTAACAATTACTTAACCTACACGGTGTATACCAATACTCGCTTTATTTAATATGAAAAAAGTCAGTTGTTAAGTAAGATATTATTCGTACATTTTTCGGAAATTTTCCTATCTTCTGAATCATGAAAGATTTTAAAAAGGCATTTTTTTGGAATTTGCTACGTACAAAGGTGCCGTCCATTAATTTACAAGAAACCCTTATAGTCCTGGCCATTATCGGTATCCTTTTATTGTTGGCCCTTCCCAACCTGATGCCATTGATATCCAAGGCAAAAAGTGTAGAGGCCCAAGTACAATTAAAGGCCATCTATAATGCGCAAACTACGTACAGGTATATGCACAGCAAGTATTCCCCTGTCATGGAAGAACTTGATTTTGAAGCTCCGAGCACCGTAAAGGAGAATGGTACGGCCAATTACATATACGAGATTATAAGTGCGGACAATGCAACATTCAAAGCAAGGGCAGAGGCCATTACCGACTTCGATGGGGATGGAATCTTCAATATCTGGGAGGTGGACGAAAACGGTAATCCCAAACAAATCATAAAAGATTGATTATTTTTTTAAAAATTGTATTGATGGCGTGTCTTGCTTTTATTACTTATCAAGATTTTAAGGAAAGAAAGGTCTTTTGGTTTCTTTTTCCACTGGTAATGGTATTGTTGGGAATGCTTCATTTTCTACATGTTGAAAGTTTCGAAATCCTACTTTATTATGCGCTCGTCAATACTCTCTTGGTAACAGGTATTATAACAATCTTGTATCTATACACGCGTTTTATCAATCAAAAAAAATTTTTAAATCACAGTTTGGGCCTAGGGGACATTCTCTTTTTCTACGCTTTTGCCATTGGATTTCCCACTATCACTTTTCTTATCCTATTTGTAGGTGCAACTATATTTTCTTTGTTTGGTTTTTTGAGTATCAAAAATAGTTTGAAAAAAAAGGGTGTTCCACTGGCTGGCCTAATGAGTGTTTTTATGGTCTTTGTAATGCTATATAGTATCATTTCCAAAAACCCCACCCTATATGGCCATTGATATTGAGCACAAGTTAAAAATACTGCCTGGCCTAGTCCAGCGCATCTCGGCAGAGCAGGCCTTCCACTATAGAATCGTTCCAAAAAAAATGGCTAAGGATGTTTTGATTCTTTGGACCGATGCACCTGATCCCGAAAATCTTATGGATGAACTAAAAATAGTCTTGGACTTTCCAGTAGAACTCGAGCCATTGCCCTCTGAGGAATTACAGGATTTTTTGACCGCCAACTACAGGCAATCACATAAAAATCAGCATACTGAATTGCACTATACCCCTGATTTTTTGGAGAAAATACTGATCAATGCAAAGGCAATAGACAGTAGCGACATCCATTTTGAACCCTATGAAAATGATTGCCGGGTTCGCTTTAGGCTCGATGGAAAACTAACGGAGCAATTTAAAGTACCGATAAAGGAATACCCAACCATAATCAATAAAATTAAAATTAAAGCGGATCTTGATATAGCTGAGAAGCGACTGCCCCAAGATGGGCGGATCACCATGAAGATGGACAATGATGAATTTGATATTCGTGTCTCCTCACTACCTACGCTGTTCGGGGAAAAAATTGTTCTCCGGATCTTGAACAAAGATACGGAATCAGTAAACTTGGAAGATTTAGGATTTAATGATTCAGAACTCGGACGATACAAAGAAGGTATTAGAATGCCCAATGGGATCATACTGATTTCCGGGCCAACAGGGTCGGGAAAAACTACAACACTCTATGCTACCTTAAAGCTCCTGAACGATTCCAAAACGAATATCCTTACCATAGAAGATCCCATTGAATATACCTTGGAGGGCGTTAATCAGGTTCAGCTAAGGGAAAATATTGGATTGGATTTTGCCAGTGCGTTACGAACCTTTCTAAGGCAAGACCCAGACATTATCATGGTGGGTGAAATACGTGATGTAAAAACGGCCAATATGGCCATTAGGGCAGCCTTAACGGGACATTTGGTGTTATCCACAATCCATACCAATTCCGCTTGGTCCACGATTTCCAGACTAATCGATATGGATATACCGCCATTTCTAATTGCCAGCACGCTTAATACGAGTGTGGCCCAACGCCTGGTAAGAAAATTATGCCCCAACTGTAAAAAAAGGGATAGGGTTGAAAAAAGTCTTTTTCCAGAAGGGTTCAACCCTCCTGAAAATCTTACCCATCACTATTCGCCCGTAGGTTGCCAAAAATGCCATCATACCGGTTACCATGGTAGAAGGGCCATATATGAAATAATCCCGATTACAAAAAAACTGATTCCGCATATAAAAAACAATGTTCTGGACATAGAGGACTATCTTGAAGACAACAAAATACCCAAGCTCCGTGATAACGCGATTTTATTCGTTTCCGAAGGCATAACCTCCATAGAGGAAATTTACCCAATGTTAACCAATTGAACCCATGAAAAAGAACCTGATCCTATTAGTATTGTTCACCGTTTCTTTGGGTTTTGGCCAAGAAGAAAACAGAATACAAAATATAAAGAACAATCTGGAGGTGTTAGCAGTAGAAAATCCAGGGCTTTCTGAAAATTTAAAGCTGAACATCAATGTAAATAGCGTTTCATTATCCAACTTTTTATTGGCCGTGTCACAGGTCCATAAGGTGAACATCAATGTGGACCCTAGTTTACAGGGAATCAACATTGTAAATAATTTTTCAAATGTAACTGTCTCAGATCTTTTGGTTTTTTTATGTAAGCAATACAATCTGGATATTAACTTTACCGGGAATATACTTTCCATTCAGAAATTCCAACCTCCCCCTGAAGTTGTCCCCGAAAAGGAAATACTGGTTTCTTTTGATGCGTTGAACAGTTTAATTTCCATGGATTTGAAGGGTGATCCATTGGAAAAGGTCTTCCGGAAGATTATGGGTGTTTCTGGACAAAACCTGCTGTTCAACAGCGGAATGGAAAACATTCCATTAACTCTCTATATCAGGGATGTCCCTATTGATATGGCCATGGAAAAACTGGCAGAAACCAATAACTTGAAACACAAAAAATCAAGGGATGGCTTTTACTTGTTTGATAAAATAAATCCAAATACGTTATTGAACAGCGATGCTTCCAATGGGTCATATTTTGGTAAAGCTAACTTCAACTATCAGGTTTTGGATACGGTGAACAGAATATTGAACGTAGATTTTATTAATATACCCATTGCCAATATAGTAAAGGAAATAAGCTTGGACCTAGATTTGGATGTATATATGGCGACACCTTTGACCGAGGCAGGAAACATAAGTTTTAAGGCCAAACAGATATACTATGACGAGCTATTGACCAAGATGTTCGAAAGCAAGTCGAAGTTTACAAATGCGGCCAACGCCAATACTGACAATCAACCCGCCAATCAGTTACCAAATAGAAACCAAAATAGGACTTTACCTGGCTCACCCGAAAATTTTGAAACATCGAGCTTTACTTTCAAGAAAGAGAACGACGTATATTTTTTTGGAACAACCGACCAACTCAGCGTCAGAAGCTTCGAAATAGTCCAGATGATGCACAGGTCGGTAGAACTACTGGGCGACCCTATGCAATCGAGCAGTTTTGGCAGATCAGCTGGAAGGACTATTCCGGCAGCGGTAAATTTTTTAGGGAACAACGGTTTTCAGGGTGGAGCAAACGGATTTGGAACCAATCAGGGAAATTTTGGACAAAATCCGAACAGCACAAGAAGAATTAATACACAACAAAATCAATTTAATAACTTTTCCTCAAATGCAGAAGCAATAGTCAATATACTGCCGGATGATGTAATTGCCGACCTGGATATCAAAATAGACTTTGAACTGAACAGTTTTTTGATCAGCGGTCCCGCTGCCAATATCAATAGGTTTAAAAAGTTCATCAATGAAATAGATAAGCCCGTTCCTGTAGTGCTCATAGAGGTTATGATTATAGAAGTAAGGAAATCGGCAACGGTAGAAACGGGTATCAGTTGGGGCATTGGAGAGGAGCCAGTGGAAACAAGTGGTAGAATCTTTCCTGAGACGGATTTGACTTTGGGTGCAAAGACCGTCAATAAAATTATAGGGGGGTTTGATGGTTTCGGTTCGTTTAATATTGGGAGGGTCGTTCCAGAATTTTTTGCCACCATAAAGGCCATGGAGGCCAACGGAAATTTAAAAATAAGGTCCACTCCCAAACTTTCTACACTAAACGGTCATCGCGCCAATCTCTCTATAGGAGAGACCACTTATTATGTGGTAACAAGCCAGAACTTTTTTGGTTCCCAAATTCCAACTACCTCCGAGGTACGTAATTTTCAACCCATTGATGCCGAACTTGCAGTGAGCATAAAACCTTTGGTATCAGGGAACGGACAGGTGACCCTTGACATTAATGTCATACAATCCGATTTCAGTTCTGAAAGAATCGATGAGGATGCACCGCCTGGTCTGACTTCTAGGGAATTCAGTTCGATTATTAGAATGCAAAACCAGGATCTGGCCATTTTAGGGGGGTTGGAGGAAAAAGTGAAAAATGATTCTGGAAACGGTGTTCCTTTTTTGGCAAGAATCCCTGTAATAAAATGGCTTTTTAGTCAAAGAAGACGAGAGGACACCAAGCAAAAACTTACCATACTCATCAAACCAACAGTGATATATTGATGCTCAAGCTTTTAAAGACATATTTCACCAAAGGGAACACTTTTTACGGGTTGAAAGTATATCAAGTGGAAAATATCACTAAATTTCATCTTGTAGAGGTCGTTAAAAAGAAAGGCGAGTTGACCATAACAAATAGTCAAGGTTTTGACACCTTACAAGAACTTTCCAAACTATGTAAAACTTCCATTCCCATCTATCTGATTTGCAATACATCCGACGTGATAACAAAGCAGTTGGATTCAGGGTTCAATCTTAAGAAACTTGCAGCAGTGGAATATTCTTTTCCAGGTTTGGAATTGGAAAATTTCTATTATCAGATTTCCGAACTGAAGAATCAATTGTTGGTAAGTATAGCGAAAAAGAAAAGTGTGGACGCCCATCTGCACCAGTTAAAAAAAATGGATTTCAATGTGGTTGGGTTTTCCTTGGGATTGACCTCTCTAAGCACTATATTGAATTACATAGACTCAGAGACAATTTATACGAATTCCAAAAGAATAACCTTTGGGAGTAACGTAAATGCCAAATTTTCGATTTCCAAAATAGAGGAAAGTTCCAATGTCACGTACACAGTGAACGGTTTGCAAATTGAAAATTCGGCTCTTGTAGCATTTTCAGGTGTTCTAGACTTCTTATCGAACAGAATTTCCCATGATTCAAATTTCAATACCTATATTCAAAAGCTTCAAAATGAATTTAAGAGAAATAGAATCTTTAAGATTATCTGGAAATCGTATTTGGTTGTTTTGCTCTTTGTGCTTTTGTCCAACTTCCTGTTTTTCAATTTTTACTTTAACCAAGTTGATTCGTTGACAGAGAGTTTGACCTTTGAAAATGAAAACAAGAAAAATCTTGTGACCATAAAGAACAGGGTGAGCAAAAAGGAAAGAAGGGTAGATGCAGTGCTGTCTGTTTCAAATTCAAGAACGTCTTATTTTTTGGATAAGCTGGGAAGTTCCATTCCCAAAAGTATCTTGTTGGATGAAATACAATACCAACCTTTAACAAAACCTGTACAGCCGGAAAAACCAATAGAATTACAAGAGAACATTATAATCGTGATGGGGAATTGTATCGATAGTGAAGACTTTTCATCTTGGATTGCAGGATTGGAAATATTTGAATGGGTCCAATCTGTGGAGACTTTGGATTACGACTACAAAAATCAGAACAGTTCAACTTTTAAGATAAAGATCAGTGTCGCAGCTCTTTAAAAACAAGATTGCAATCTTATTGCTCTTTCTTTCCTTGAGTTTTTTGATTTGTTATAAGCTAGCAATATCCAACACCTTGGCTTTGCGAAAAGAATATATTTCCTTAAAGCAAGAAGAAAAATTATTGAAAGATATTCCACAGCAATTGATTTTCTTTTCCAAGAAGGAAAAATATTTGGATTCCATGTTGCAGAAATTAAATCTGAACAATACCTCGATGGAGAACAATTTGTTGAGAGTAATCAATAGTGAGGCTGCCAAAAACAACTTGAAGGTTATTGATTTCAATCCTCCAAATAGGTTTGCGCAAGATGGTAGTTCCCTGACCACGTATGATTTTAAATTACGGGGGGGGTATGCCCCTATCATAGAGACTGTTTACGTAATTGAAAGCCAATCGACCTTTGGAGAGGTCATACACCTGAATTTTACAAAGGAAAAAAACTACAGAACGGGAAAGAACTATTTAGAGGCTAAAGTGCTTGTTCAAAATATTGAATAGAACTGTAACTAACGATGAAAGAGCTTGGTCTTAAAAGTCCCAAATCCTTACCTTTAAACTTTGCGCGTGGATCCTGTGCGGTTTTTTGTAGTGATTCAGGTAGATAAGCGTTAAATAAAATTGAAATAGAGCGCGACTTGCCAATATTATTTAATCAATGCTTTAGGTAGATGTCGGGGGGGTCTTGAATTTATCCCTTAAGAATTTGTCCAGATAGCGTTCAGTGGAATAGTAGTTTTTCATCGTACCGTATTTCAATATGGAATCCATGGTAGTATTGTGGTACTTGACGAGCTCCATTAAGGTCTTGTGCTGCTCGTCTTGCCCTAAATAACGGGCTTTTACGGCCTGTGCGGTAATCATCTTGCCTTCGGAAAGCAGTTGCTTATGAGCTTCCAAAATCTGCACATATACCTCGTCCAAATAGCTATTAAGAAGTCTTGCTTTTTGCGTAGTGCCTATGACCCTTCCTTTGGAAACGTCCCAAACATTCACCGATGTGTAGCGTTTTAGACTGATTTCCGCACGTCTTCCATCAACCGTGATTCGGGCATAAATCGTAAGTTTTTGGGGATTGTAAGTAATGTCCCGAGTGAAAATGAGTACTGCTAAAGTGCTGTTGTTGCGCATGATACACGTCTTTTAATTAAACAAACCTTGTTTGCAAAGACGACCTTAAATAGCCTTAAATGCTACTTAAAATTACAACAACTTGTATACCAATCCATTCACCGAACTCTACACCTTTTATATGATATCAAATGAATTCATTTGAAACCAAATAAAATAAAAAACACTGTCAACCAGTCAGTTAACAGTGTTTTGCTACCACTTTAAAAGTGGTTCGTCGGGATGACAGGATTTGAACCTGCGACCCCACGCCCCCCAGGCGTGTGCGCTACCGGGCTGCGCTACATCCCGAAAATGGATTGCAAAAATATAAATTTTAATGACATTTTAGTACTATGAAAGTCAATAAGAAAAGAATTTTTCTATATGATATCCTTTATGAAGCTTTAGATAAAAATTCTCTTATCTCTATACAAAAAGCTTCTCTTGCTTCTGCAGAATCGTTAATAGGATTCAATAAAAAATAGCTTAAGGTCTGTTTCTGACAGAATTCATCCAAATTTTTACCTTTCCAAAGATGATAACTCAACAAAAGTGTATTGTAATCTATTCTATATGGTTTATCTACTTCACCAAAACCGTTCAGGTATAAATTCAATTGAAAAATAGAGTAGTCCAATGTATCCTTCTCATAGGTTAAAAAGGAAGGAATCAGGGCAGGGATTTTATCATTCATATATTGGTTTGTTCAAAATTTAGCACAATAATCTACAGCCAAATTTTAGAAATCAACCCAATCCTTTGAACAATATTAAATTGGTAGGGCTGCTTAATAGTTTATTACTGTAGAACCAAGTTCTTTAGTAAATATACATAAAAACCTACAACTACCTATATAATGTAAAGTGACCTACAAATTGTTGTTTGTCCTCATCATTTGCATTGACAACGTACCAATAATCACCAGTAGGTAATTCACTGCCCTCGTACGTACCGTCCCATCCTTTTACCTCGTCCAGTATGGCAACAACCCTACCATAGCGATCATAAATCTTCACTTCTAGGTTAGGGAAAAACTCGCTGTTACCTATTCTCCAAAAATCATTTAGACTATCACCATCAGGGGTAAAGAAATCTGGCATCTCAGGCATTCCATCAAAATCAAATGGCATTACAAGCATGGCAACACATCCATTTTGATCCCTTACCATAATATTGATATTTGAATCTTCAACAGTTGTGAATACATTGGTCTCGCCAAATGATTCTTCTTGAAAGAAGTACTCGTACCCTCCAAATCCACCGGTCGCAATTGCCGTAATTTCATTTGGACCTGTTTTTTCTGCTTCAAGAATCAATGGTTCATATTCATCTATTTCAAATTCTACAAAGGTGACACAACCATTTTGATGATAAATATAGACCGTATGCTCTCCCGCGGCTAAATCTCCATACGTTCTCTGGTCCGTAGCCAAATTAATATCTTCTACATCCAAAGAAAATAGAAGATTGGGCAATAGGGAACTATCGGTAATAGCAACTGTTGCAGTGCTATTTGGGAATATACCGTCACAACCATATTCTACTATCGGCTCGGCCATCAGCTCAATACCCACGCCTATATCCGCAATAACATTTGTCTGACAACCATTTTCATCCCGCACAAAAATTACATAAGTTTCGCCACCGTTCAAGTTATCAAAGAAGAATGTATCATTTTGAACAAAATCAGCATCATCAGTAGAATTAACGCTGGTATAATATGGGGCTGTTCCACCACTAACGGATAATGTCAATGTACCATCGCCATCACCCAAACATATCTCTGGCGTAGTCGATGCTACGGCAGCAACCAGCTCCATTGGTTGAGTTATTTCAACAGTCCTTGTTATGGTACATCCTAAATCATCCTGAATAATAACATCATAAGTTCTTGGTGATAGGTCGTTAAACGTTTTACGATTTGGATTGGAAGGATCATCACCTTCAAAAAATTCGCTCAACGTATCAGAAATAGAATACCGGATTTGCCCTGTTCCACCACTGGCCTCTATAATGATTTGGCCATTTGTGTCTCCTGCGCATATAACGGGAACTGCTTCCAAATAATCCAATACCAAAGGTGGTTTAGGAGTAATTACTATTGGGGTAGAGATTGCTTCACAACCACCACTTTGTGCGTATACATAATACGTTCCTGGATTCAGATTTCTAAAGATTCCTGATGCTTGAGGGCCGCCATTAGGTACAATGTCCGTTGCTATTGGAGGATTGGGAACACCACCGTTAGCGGCACTGCCCAAATCATTGTTCACAAGAGTGTAAACGTAGCTACCAATTCCGCCAAAAGCTTCAGAACGTATAATTCCAGTTGCTTCACCCGCACAATTAATAGTCGCATTGGTAAGATCCAAATTAATTACCAATGGTGCTGCAGGATCCAATGAAATCTGATTGGAACGCTCAGATGGACAGCCATTTGAATTTTGAACATCGTACTGGAAAGGTCCTGGATCAATAGTAATATCTTCTGGAATTTCAACAGATGTTGCCAATGGATCGATTGTGCTGAAAGGTTCAAAAATATCGCTCGTACCAGAACGTCTGTAAAAATAGCTTACACCAGCCTCAGGATTGGTTATTCTCAGCTCCATTCTTCCAACATCTCCACAACCCGGAGGTTGAAGCTCTACCAATTCGGCAACAACGATTTCCGGATCTCTAATCTCTATCAATGCTGTCTGGCCTTCACAGTTCCATCCGTCAAAAATGGTAATTCTATATTCCCCTGCTGATAGGTTTGCAAATGTCGGTGTAGTCTGTAATCCGCTATTGGTACCGTCTGTAATTCTATTCAATTGATACAAATAATTTCCTGGACCCTGCCCTCCAATTTCATTATGGACCTCAATAATACCATTGTTATCGTTGTTACATGCTAAACCTTGTACGATTCGAATATCTGCAGTAATAGGGTCTGGCAATAATAAATCTTGGGTTATTGATGACTCACAACCTTCAAGATCTCTAACATTTATTGTATAGCCTATACCTTCGGATAGATTATCGAACACTGGATTGGTATTCGGATAATCCACTAGAACCGTTGCACCATCAGGCGCTATTAATTGATACTGGTAAGTACCCCAACCACCGTCACCTGTAGCAGTAATCTCTCCCAAACCAGGAACATTACAAGTAACTTCAGCTGTTTGAATTGTAGCGACCGTTAGTGGTCTATCTGGTGATCTTACAGTAGTAACATTACTTACCACATCGCAAAAGGGTGTATTCAATGCTTCCACTCGAACAACAAGGTTACCCGCAGGCAATCCTGTAATTATTTCCGGTGAGCTTATAGGGGCATTAGTATCAAAGCTTCCCGTTACACCCGTTGTTGTTTCTACACCTGAGTTATCCCTTGAAAAGACCTCATAGTTGTATTGACCACTATAATTGTTTATTTCTAAACTGATTTCACCATCATTACCGTTAAAACATGTTACTGGGCCTACCTCAGCTATTATAGCTTCAATGTTGTTATACTCGGGCATATTAACCGTTGCCGTTAAATAGGAACAGCCGCCATTACCAACATCGGTCACCGCAAAAATATAATCTCCCGGTGTTGAGATTGGCCAGATTACCCTATCAGTTCCGGATGAGCTTCGTGGTGCTTCTGAACCTAATGGCAAAATTTCCACCTGATAATCTCCTGCGCCTTCATTAATGATTATCGTTATAGATCCTGGGCTTACTCCTGTACCTGAGGTGTCACAGGTAATTTCACTAACATTATATGTAAATGTTATATCCGTTGGAGTATTTATATTGACAGTTGCTGTCTCTTCACATCCATTTTGGTCTCTAGCGGTTAATATGATACTTTGATTGGTACCATTATCGATAACCTCAAATGTGTTGCTTGTTTGGAAATTGGTACCATCAAACTGCGGTGTACCATCATTCATACTATAGGTGTAAGGTCCTGTCCCAGTTGCTGTGCCCGATCCATCCCCATTTGTATCTGTAAAAATTGTGATGTTTGCAGTACTAAACTGATTACTTGATGGGTTACAGCTAAATTCTGTGTTAATGGCATTGACCGACAATAATGTAGGCTCGCTGATAATAATATCAGTTGAACGGTCTGTACATCCTCTATCGGACACAACTTCTACCTGATAGGTGTCGGGTGCTAAATTATCGAATAAAGGAGAGCCCTGAGGTCCTGCAATCACCGTTGAGCTTGCTCCATCGTACAATATATAGTTTATAGGTGTGTCCGTATCACTCCCAGGTTGTAATTCTATAGCTATTGTTCCGTTATTTGCTCCGTTACATGTAATGTCCGTACTTGGAGTAGCTGTAATTACCGGTGTATCTACCGTTGATACATTTACAACTGCTTCATCCGAACATAGGGGTGACGTATTGGAATCCAAATCGGTTACCAATATATTGTAATCACCGGGCAATACATTATTGAATATGTTGGAACTTTGTGGAGGGCCAATATCGGTCAAAGTCGCATCGTCCCGTAATTGATATCTAAAGTTACCACTACCCCCTGTAGTATTTACCTCGATAACACCATCACCAGCATTACAAGTGGGGAACGAGGTTGCATCAGCAGTAATAGCAAAGAAATCAAAAACTTCTGCCGTAACTGTATTTGTACATCCATTACCATCTCTAACCGTGATGATATAACTTCCTGGGTTTGGCACAACAAAGTTTACATTACTTTGGAAGCCACTCCCAATATTATACTCAAAAGTCTCTTCTGGAAGCCCCGACCCTGTGGACAATGGAGCTGTTACTTCAATTTGATAGCCACTTACCGCGGTACATTGATTGGTTACATCAATAGTTGGTGTAGGCACTCCCGCATCTTGCGTAATTGTTGCTGTTGTTAAAGCGGTACAGCCGTTGGCATCTTGGACATAAAAGTCATAATCGCCAGGATATGGACCTGCAACTTCAAAAGTGGTATCAGCTGAAAAAGTTGTGGGTGCAGGGTCTCCCGTAGGTACAAACGCATAGGTGAACGGAGCAGTTCCACCAAAGCCTCTAACTGTTACAAAAGCCCCTGCATTACAGGTTGCTGCAACATTATTATCTATAATGATAGAAGGTGAACTAAAACCTATAAAAACCAAGGTGCTTCCACTACAACCCGTACTATCATCTGTAACAAGAATTTGATAATTACCGGGTGCTAGACCACTGAAATTATTACTAAAAGGCATTGATTCTCCAGTACGTGGTGTTGGCCCGTCAATGATTGCGCCTGTATCGGTGTTCTCTAAGGTGACTGTAAAATTTCCAGAAGGAATACCTGTTATTTCATAATTGATTGTGCCACTTCCTGAGACATTACAAGAAGCTGTTGTAGCTGTAGCATTAACTGCAACAGGACTTGAAGCCGAAATGGGATCAATCTCTTCTATATAGGTACAGCCGTTTGCATCCCTGACTTCAACAAAATAAGTGACATTTGGAACAACTAAGCCGGTAACATCAAAAATATCGTTCCCAGGTCCAGTGCCAAGTTGAAAAGTTGGGTCTCCCACCAATCTAAATTCATATGGTGCAGTTCCCCCACTGGCTTGAACTCTATAAGGAAATGAGGTATCTGAACATGATGGAGGAGGCGAATCCAACGGTGTTAAATCCAAAACATTTTGGTCAATAATAAATTCATCCCGATCTTCACACCCTTGCGAATCTGTAGTGACAACGGTATAGTTTCCTAGTGGAAGATTTGGGAAATTAACGGTAGTACTTGCAGTTCCTATCGAAGAGGCTACAGGATTGCCATTTACATCCAATAAAACATAGTCAAAAGGTGCCACACCATTTGAAATTGTTGTAGACACTGAACCAAGTATTGGTCCAGATGTACATATTGCATCTGTTGGGGTAACTGTAGCGTCCAAAGCAGAACTATTACCAATTGTTACGCTATATGGGGGACTTTCACAACCCCTACTATCTCGTATTACAAACCCTCCATGGGTTCCAGGTCCGTAACCAGAAAAAATATTCTGCGAACTAAATGTCGCACCACCATCATTACTATATTCATACGGCGGTATTCCTTGTGTTGTATCAGGGGTCAATTCAACGATTCCACTAGTAGGATCACCGCATTGTGTATCTGTCGCAGATGCTGAACCTGCTATAGTTTCAGGTGGAGAAATAGTGACTATATTGGATTCGGTAGTACATCCGCGGCTATCCGTAATCAAAAATTGATAAGTAGTATCAGAAGTTATAGAACCGTCGTTAGGTACACTGTAGGTAAAAGAATTTCCTGTTATATTATTATTATCGGAAGTGTAGGTACCGCCATTGATTCTTACTTCATAAATATCATAATTTCCGCTTGAGGTATACCCATTACTTATGTTTACCTGAATCTGACCTGGAGGCCCGGCACAATCCAATTCTTGAATAGTTGTTGCCAGAGCAGTAACTTGAGGTTCTATTGTAGCAGTAACTGTATCCCTACAATCATTGGCATCTACGACTTCTATGGTGTAGTTTCCTGGTGTAAGTCCAGAGAATATATTGCTTGCGCCCAACGAACCTCCATTAATTCGATATTGATAAGGAGCCGTACCTAATGTGGCATTTACCGCTAGGGTCGCGGCTGTAAAATTATCATAACAAAAATCTGAAGCTCCCAAATCCAAGGTCAAGGTCGGTGCTTCCAATTCAGTGAGCGTGAAACTATCCGTAACCGTACAACCATTGGCATCAGTAACACTTACTTGGTAAAGCCCGTCTTGTGATAAGTTTGAAAAAACGCGTCCATTTTTTGGACCTCTCGTTGAACCATCGGGCTGTGTCATGGTATAACGATTACCTCCCCAACCTCCTGCGGTATTTATTCTGACCGAACCAATATTACCATTTTGGCAGCTCATGTCCGTAACATCCAAACCAGAAATCGTAAAAGCCGTAGACGGCTCTTCAATCACCAATGTAGCGGTATCTGTACAGTTCGTTTCCTCATCGGTTACAGAAATCACATAACTACCCGCGGCCAATCCTGTTACTGGAACAATTCCACTGCTTTGCGCGGTTTGCAATGGGCCGCCATCTATACTGTAGCTATAGGTTGAATTGAATCCATCTACTAGATAGCGTCCTTCCCCATCAGAATCCCCAACACAGGTAACTACCCTGGTCTGCTGGGCTGTTACCCCAATTGAACTAATGTCTGTTATTGCGTAATTTTCATCGTAGGAACAACCTTCATTATCGGTTACCCTAAAGGTATAGGTACCCAATCCCAATCCAGAAAAGTCACTATTTGTTCCGTTATTGACAGCACTTGCTGCTGGAGCAATAATTTCATAGGTGTAAGGTCCCGTTCCCCCTGTTACGATAAGTCCAACAGTAGCTGTTGTTGTTATACAGTCTAAACTGGATATAGTGAAGGCTAAATCTGTAGGTTTATCCAAAGAATTAAAAATGATAGGTGCCAAAGCTTGTACACATCCATTGGAATCTCTGATTAAAGGAGTATAGCTTCCTGTTCCCAAGTTGGCGAATACAGGGTTTGTACTAAAACCTGCACCAATGCTAAATTCATAAGGTCCCGTTCCCCCTGAAACACCTGAAATTGTTATTTGTCCACCATTTTCATCGGTACACGTAGGAGCAGAGTCCGCGGCTGCTGTAGCATTAATATTTGATGGTGTACCTACTGTCCCTATTACAGGAGCTGTGGTACAAGTAAATGAGTCTTGTTCATATCTGAGCACGATATCGTAATTTCCAGGTGCCAAGTTGGAAAATACATTACTTACTTGGTATGTGGCTCCATTATTATTACTGTATTCTATTTCATAACCAAAACCATTGGTAACATTTACTGTAATCCTACCATTGTTGGATCCGCCACAATCGGCATCTTCTTCCGTAATAGAAAAAATTGGAGGTGGAATATCCGGTACATCCACTGAGGCACTTCGTTGACAACCATTGGCATCCTCAACCAAAATGGCATAAGTCCCAGGTGTGGTTACATTGAAAGTAGTAATACCTGAATAATTTGCTCCGAAAGGTCCACCATCTACGCTAAATCGATATGGAGCGGTCCCTCCTGAGGTATTCAAATCAACATCAACAGAAGTCGCGCCGCAACCAAAACTTTCTGATGCAGTCGCGGAAACATCCAAAGGACTTATACCGTTGCCTATCTCTATAGGGTCACCATTAATGTCCTGAGTTATAATTTCAGAACATTTATTGGTTTCGACTCTAATACTATAGGTTCCTGGGCTAACGTTCGCAAAAGTATAGTTATCCGAACCATTGGGTCCGAACGTATCTACGGTAACGCCACCTTTTATCAACCTATAGGTATAGAATCCAGGTACTCCTGAAACTTGCACATCGATGCTTCCCAACTCGCTGGGGCAAAGGATATCGTTTGCAGTAACTTCTACGGTAACATCCAAATCTTGAACTGTAACGGTATTTGATGGGAACAAACATGCACTTGCAGAAACATTTTTTAAACGAACCCAAACTCTATAATCCCCTGGTGTAGTTATGTCAAAAAATGGATCATCTTGGTAAGGTCCTGCGGAACTATTTAAACTGTATTCATATCCTGCGGGTACATTGGTCACCTCTACCCTACCGGGATTCCCACATATTATATCTTCATGAATCAATTGTGGATTTAGAGGGTTTAGTGTTGACTTAAAATAGAAAAACTGACCTGAATCGACCCTAACCCTAAACTCACCTGCAGAATCCAAATTAAATGTAGCACTTGTACCTACAGTATTCCAAGTACATGCTGCGTTTATGGTAGGACAGTCATCAACAACAGTGGGAGCACAAGTATTGGGATCAAGTTGTTGCCACTCGTAGTTACTTCCTGATTGGCTCAATGTCAATGTTCTAATATCACTTGTACCACATAGAAAGAATTTTGCTAAGGTACTACCATCGTTGGGACAGACTACTTCTTCATTTGCACCTTGGATAATGGTCATGAACATACTACTGCTAACGGTGGAAAAAGTAGATGAATTAGTGACCGAGTTATCAATCCTAGAAGTCGAAGGAGAGTTTTTGGTGCTGGTTTCTGAGGTTGTAAGCATTAATTCGGTCAAAAAAGTTTTGACCTCTGTTTTCGCTAATACCGTGGAGCAAAATATTGATATGAAAATCAAAACCACCGCATAAAGCAAATGCTTTTTCTTTTGAGGAAGCATAGGTTAAGTCTTATTAAGAAAGAATACTTCAGATT
The DNA here is from genome assembly GCF_003269425.1 of Flagellimonas maritima. Classification (NCBI taxonomy): domain Bacteria; kingdom Pseudomonadati; phylum Bacteroidota; class Flavobacteriia; order Flavobacteriales; family Flavobacteriaceae; genus Flagellimonas; species Flagellimonas maritima. The sequence continues at coordinate 316,126 of NZ_CP030104.1, forward strand.
TGGGGATCCTTATATTCTAATTTGTAATTATCTAAACTTATATATTTCTATTTATCTTTCGACTGATTTTAGCCGTATTTAATCTATAAAAACTACTATTTCAACGTCAAATTATGAAAAAAAGTGTATTCCTTCCTTATTTTTTCGTTGTAATGCTCACCTCATCTTGTGCCCAAAATTCAGACAAGGATATTAATATTCCAAAAAAAGTGGGTTTTGATACACAACTTGTTATTGATGGAATTCAAAACCCATGGGGTATGGCATTCCTTCCAAATGGAACTATTCTGATTACGGAAAAAGCGGGAAAGTTGCTTCTATGTACTAACGGAAAAATTACGGAAATCAATAATCTGCCTGATATATACGTAAGAGGACAGGGCGGACTCATGGATATCGCATTACACCCGGATTATGAAAATAATGGATGGCTCTATCTTTCATATTCATCTGCGAGCGGTAGTGGCAAAGGTGGAAATACAGCAATCTTAAGGGCCAAACTTTCTGGAAATTCATTAACAGAGAAACAGTTATTATATAAAGGAATACCAAATACTACCAAAGGGCAGCATTTTGGTTCGCGACTGGAATTTGATGGAGAAGGTTTTTTGTTTTTTTCTATTGGGGACAGAGGCAATAGAGACGTGAACCCACAAGATATAACCAAAGATGGTGGAAAAATTTATAGGATACTTGATGATGGGCGTATTCCAGAAGACAATCCATTTATAAACAGCTCCAATGCAAAAACCGCTATTTATAGCTATGGCCATCGCAACCCCCAAGGTTTGGCAATACATCCGGAAACGGGAAATTTATGGGAACACGAGCATGGTCCAAGGGGTGGTGATGAAATCAATATAGTACAAAAAGGAAAAAACTACGGTTGGCCCGTTATTACCTACGGTATAAACTATAGTGGCACAAAGATTACAGACCAGACCTCAAAGGAAGGAATGGAACAACCAATTTACCAGTGGACACCTTCCATTGCCCCTTGTGGAATGACATTTGTATCCTCGGATAAATATCGGGATTGGAAAGGAAATTTACTGGTCGGTTCTTTGGCATTTCAATATTTGGAACGCTTGGTCATTGTAGACAATCAAATTACATATCGTGAAAAATTATTGGATGGCATGGGCAGGTTGCGGAATGTAAAGCAGGCTCCTGATGGATATATTTATGTTGGTATCGAAGGGAAAGGAATATATAAACTGATACCCAAAAATTAATAGGGAGATGGTGTTGAAATTACTTCATCGCTTCAATGGCACGTTTTACAGAACCATATTTTTTTAATGCCTTTTCTGCATTTGCATAGTCCAGGCCAAGTTCCTCAACCAAATATCGTGTTCCCCTGTCTACCAATTTAGTGTTGCTCAATTGCATGTTCACCATTTTGTTTCCCTTTACTCTTCCAATACGAATCATTAAAGCGGTCGAAATCATATTGAGTACCATTTTTTGACTTGTACCGCTTTTCATTCTGGTACTCCCCGTCAAAAATTCTGGGCCTACATTAACTTCCATGGCGATATCAGTGTCAGTAGCCAAGGGTGAACCTGGATTGTTGGTAATGCCTGCAGTTAAAATACCATGGTCTTTTGCATAAGCGATACCTCCTAGCACATAAGGTGTGGTTCCTGAAGCAGCTATTCCTACCAGAACATCATTGGCATTGATATCATAAGCTTTCAGATCTTTCCAAGCTTGGTGGACATCATCTTCTGCAAATTCCACAGCTTTACGAATCGCATTGTCACCACCGGCAATCAACCCTATAACTTTATCATGAGGCATTCCAAACGTAGGCGGTATTTCAGAAGCATCCAGAATGCCCAATCTACCACTTGTACCAGCACCTATATAAAATAATCTACCTCCATTTTCAAATCTTGTGGCCAGTGCATCCACCAATTCAGCGACTTTTGGCAAAACCCTTTCTACGGCCTCGGCAACTTTTTTGTCCTCATTGTTGATATTGATTATAATATCTAAAGTATTCATTTGATCTAACTGATCATATAAGGACGGTTTCTCTGTAATTTTTACGTGCTTTTCTGCCACTTTTACAATAATTGTATGTTCATATTCTTAAAGACATCAAGTTTAATGTCCCAGGGTTCCAATTCAGTTATCAAAACATCCACTTCCTCTACCCCACATATTTTATAACGTTGCAAAGATCCTATTTTTTCAGAAATACATGGAGACACAACTTTTCTGGAACTGTGTATCATTGCCTTCTTCATTTGTACAATCTCCCAATCGAACTCTGTTAATCCTTCAATGGCGTGAATCGAATTCGTCCCCAAAAAACAAATATCGACTTTAATCTCTGATAACATATTGATTGCACTACCGCCAACGGCAATCTGAGAATCTTTAGACATTCGACCACCAATAAAAATAACCTCAATATTGGTTTTTCCCAATAGTTGTACAGCAATTGGAAGACTTGGCGTAAAACATGTCAGTTTAATTTTTGAAGGCAATCGTCTTGCCAACTCAAGGTTGGTAGTTCCCCCGCTCAACAAAATTACCTGACCTTCTTTTATAAGGCTAAGTGCTTTTTCGGCAATTTGCGATTTTTTTTCGAGAGAATAAATCTTTTTTCCTATAGGATTATAATTATTAAATCCTAAAGAAATAGCTCCTCCATGAACCTTTTTTAATTGTTGGGAATTGTGCAATTCTTTAATATCCCTTCTAACGGTATCGACAGAAACATTTAGCAAGTTACTCAAATCAGTCAGTAATACCCTGTTGTGTATTCGTACTTCGTTCAAAATAAACTGGTGCCTTTCTTCCTTTAACATATAGAATGTAAAGTTAAATAAATCTTAAAAACTATCGATTGCAGCAAAATACGGCAAAATGAATAAATAATTAAATTAAATTCAATAAAACTGCAATTAATTGCAATTGATGCGGTTTTTTGCATATATTTGGAGTTAATGTTTCGATATTTTGCGAGAACACTATATAATTATCGATGAATAACCACTATCAAGAAGACCTAAGGTTTGAAAAAATTCAGACCATCATCCATGAGGATTCAAATATTGCTTCACTATCTGTAGCAAACGAAATTGCAAGCTTGATCAACCAAAAACAGAAACAGGGCAAACATGCTGTTCTTGGATTGGCAACAGGTTCTACCCCTACAAAAATGTATGATTACCTGGTTCAATTTCATAAAGAAGGTAGGTTAAGTTTTAAAAATGTTATAACCTTTAATCTTGACGAATACTTTCCAATGGAGCCAGACTCCATCCATAGTTACGTAAGGTTCATGAACGAACATCTTTTTGACCATATAGATATTGAACGCCACAATATCCACATTCCAAATGGTAACCTCAATAGAGATGAAGTTCGTAAATACTGTGAGGACTATGAACAAAAAATCCAAAACGTAGGTGGATTGGATATACAGGTTCTTGGTATCGGTAGAACAGGACACATTGGTTTCAACGAACCAGGTTCCGCTCTAAACAGTAAAACACGATTGATACGTCTTGACCGAGTCACCAGATTGGATGCGGCCAGTGATTTTTTTGGTGAAGAAAACGTTCCCAAAAGAGCAATCACAATGGGGGTTGGAACTATTATGGATGCTAAAAAAATCATCCTAATGGCATGGGGCGAAGGAAAATCTGAAATCATAAAACAAGCAGTTGAAGGTAAAATAAGGGAATCGGTCCCCGCTACCTTTTTACAGCACCATGAAAATTGTGAGTTTGTATTGGATGGAGCAGCTGCATCATCACTTACCAGAATGAAGACGCCTTGGCTGGTAACCGATTGCGATTGGGACGATAGCCTAATCAAGAGTGCTACAATTTGGTTGTCAGAAAAATTGGGTAAAGCCATACTTAAATTGACCAACGAAGATTATAACGAGTATGGGATGGGCAACTTGGTCGCAGAGATTGGTTCTGCAGAACAGATTAATCTAAAAGTTTTCAATCAATTGCAACACACCATTACAGGTTGGCCGGGCGGAAAGCCAAATGCGGATGATAGCCAGAGACCTGAACGTGCAGCGCCACATCCAAAAACGTCACTAATATTTAGCCCGCACCCTGATGATGATGTGATTTCAATGGGCGGGACACTGTTAAGATTGGTAGATCAGGCACATAATGTGCACGTAGCATACCAAACCTCTGGAAATATTGCTGTGTTTGATGATGAAGTCATTCGCTTTTTGGATTTTGCTACCGATATCCAAAAAGATGATAAGGAACTTAAAAAACAAGTAAAGAAGGTCCGTGAATTCTTGGCCAATAAAAAACCTGGAGAAATAGACAGTGCCGAGATACAACACTATAAAGGCCTCATAAGAAAAAGCGAAGCATTGGCAGCCTGTAGGTACTGTGGGGTGAAAGAAAAAAATGCCCATTTCCTCAACCTTCCTTTTTACGAAACGGGAGCCATTCGCAAAAAACCCTATTCAGATGAGGATATACAAATAACGTATGATTTATTAAATACTATAAAACCACATCAGATATTTGCCGCTGGTGATCTTTCCGATCCACATGGAACACATAGGGTCTGTCTGGAAGTTGTATTTAAGACCTTGGAGCGATTAAAAGAAGAAAGGGCGGAATGGGTCAGGAATTGCTATGTATGGCTTTATCGAGGTGCATGGCAAGAATGGGAAATAGCAGATATGGAAATGGCAGTTCCCATTGGACCAAAAGACATGGCCAGAAAGAAAAATGCAATTTTTAAGCATCAATCACAAAAGGATAGTGCCATGTTCCCCGGTAATGATGAAAGGGAATTCTGGGAGCGTGCCGAACAAAGAAACAAAAAGACCGCAAACCGATACAATGCACTCGGTATGGCAGAATATGAAGCTATGGAGGGCTTTGTAAGATATAATTTTTAACTCTAATTAATTAAACTCAACTACTCTATGAAAAAAATGCATTTAAATTTAGGAAGGCTATTGCTTTTCCTGCCTTTATTGATTCTGTTTTGTTCCAGCGCAATTGCTTATGGACAGAACGATCAATATACGATTACAGGAACAGTGACAGATGCCGCAAATGGAACTCCAATACCTGGAGCTTCTGTATTTATTGAAAACACTTCTTTTGGAAGTGTAACAGATTTTGATGGGAACTATACTTTCGTTGCAAATTTATCCTCGGGCAATTATACCCTTGTAGCTAGCTATTTGGGATTTTCATCTTCAAAATCTGAACTTAGTTTCGGATCAAGTAGTTCTGTAAGTGCTGATTTTGTTCTCACAGAAGATTTGTTAAATTTGGACGAAGTGGTAGTAACGGGATCAACAGTAGTACAAGAAAGAAAAAAACTGGGTAACGCCGTAACTACCGTAAAAAGTGTAGAACTTTTAAAAGCTGATCCTATTAACGTTACTTCTGCAATACAGGGTAAAGTTCCTGGCGCACAGATAACACAGAACTCAGGTGATCCAGCGGGGGGATTTTCCATCAGGTTAAGAGGTCCAAGTACTATTAGCGGATCTTCAGAACCTTTATATATAGTTGATGGTGTTATTGCAAGTAACTTAACAACGAATGTAACAAATCTTAACGTCAGCGCGGGAGATGCGAGTCCTGGCCAAAACAGAATGGTGGACATCAATCCAAATGATATTCAGGATATTAATATTCTGAACGGTTCAGCCGCTGCTGCTATTTATGGATCACGTGCTTCTAATGGTGTTGTTGTAATTACAACTAAAAGAGGAACCAATATGGTAGACGGTCCTGAAATCTTTTTTAAGACATCTTTTAATGTAAATGATTTAAGGAAAGAAGTTGATGTAAATTTGAGAGGTGAACAGTTTGGAGGGGAAGATGTAAGACTTTGGCCAATATTTGGTAGAGATGCTGAAGGCAATACAACCCCTTTCGCAAATCTTCTGACAAATAAAGTAGACGTACAACGTTTTGATTACCAAGATTTGATTTTCCAAACGGGCCTTGGTACCGATAACTACTTATCAATCAGGGATGGTAACGAAAAAATGGGTTACGCGGCATCGGTGGGATATTTATCCAATGAAGGTATTATTAAGAATACAAAATACAATAGACTTTCTGCTAGACTCAATTTTAACCATTCCGTCAATGATTGGCTTTCTTATAATGTAGGTCTTTATTTTATGAATAGCTCATCCGATGAAAAACCTGATGGTAATGTTTTTTGGAGTCCTATAAATTCTGTCAATATTACCAATAATATTTACGATGCATCTCAAAGAGACTCAAACGGAAATCTACAGAGCGTGGAGCCAACAAGAGTCAACCCATTGTCAATTATTGAAGACTTTGATATTACTCAAGATGTTACTAGGTTCATTCCTAATTTGACGGTATCCTTGAGACCAACTGATTTTTTAACAATAGATCAGATTTTGGGTATGGATACCTATAAGCAAGAAGGTAATATTTCAATTCCAATCTATCCTTATGAGCCTGTAAATGCAGCATATTTTAATCAAGGGTATCAAGGTAATGCCGAAGCAACGGTTTTCAATTGGAATTATGATATAAATGCCACGTTTGACTTTGATATCACCAACAATATCAATTCACAGACCATTGTTGGATACAATTTTCAATCCAGTAGCGTAGAAGATTCTGGAACTCAAGGAAGGGATTTAGATGCCAACGGTGTACCTACAGTTCCTTTACAACCACAATTTGGTGATGATAGATTAGATATTTTTGGAGGATTTATTCAAGAAACTTTATCGTTCAGTGATAGATATTTTTTAACATTTGCTGGAAGGGTTGATGGAGCAACAAACTTTGACCCAGACAAAAGAACAAACTTCTATCCAAAGGTTTCAGGTTCCTATGTATTATCAAGCGAGCCCTTTTGGGAAAATTCAGGCATATCCAATGTAATTAATTCAGCAAGAATACGTACATCTTATGGTGAAGCGGGAAATTTAACTGCTGTAGGTCCTTATGCAAGATTCGGTAGATATAACCCGAACGAATTTCAAGGTACAACGACCTTGAGCCAATCCAGTGCACTTGGTAACGAAGATTTGGAAGTGGAGCGATTGAAAGAATTTGAAATTGGTACAGATCTCAGCTTATTCGATAACAGAGCTTCTATATTGTTCACTTACTACAATCAGCAAATATCAGATCTAATTGTTCAACGTACATTAGCGCCATCTGAAGGAGGTCTTTCCAGATTTGAAAACGTTGGGAGCATGAAAAACAATGGTTTGGAAATTTACCTGAGAGTTACTCCTATTAGAACAGATAACTTAAAATGGGATTTAAATTTCAACTTCTCCAGAAATAGAAATGAAGTTATCGCAACTACAGGCGGACCAATATCCATTGCAACTGTTAGTGGAGCTCCACCACAGGTAAGAGAAGGTGAACCGCTAGGGGTATTTTTCGGAACTTATTTTGCAAGAAATGATGACGGTAGTTTATTATTGACCGAAGATGGTTTACCTCAACAGGAAAGAGGTGATGCCTTGGCGGGAACAATTCAAAGAGATGAAGACGGACAACCAACTGGCGATCCGCTGAGAAGGGTAATCGGTGATCCAAACCCAGATTATCTTTTGGGAATAGGAACAGATTTACAATACAAGCAATTTTCTTTCTCTATGCTATGGGAGTCTGTACAAGGTTTTGATGTTTTTGATGCTGATAAACGTACCAGACAAGGTGTTGGTGTAGGAAGGTTGGCAGAGCAAGAATTATCAGGAGAATTGCCAAGAGGCTATATATCTTCAATCTATCCTATACAAGAGTTTAGAATGGAAGACGGTTCATTTGTAAAACTGCGCGAGGTATCCTTAGGTTATACTTTTCCAGAATTATTTAAAGGTGTGAAAAACTTTACAGTGGCTCTAAAAGGAAGAAACTTGATTTCCATTGACAACTTCTTTAGTTATGATCCAGAAACAAATGCTGGTGGGCAATCAAATTTGTTACGTGCTGTGAACTTTGGAAACGTTCCAATTCCGAGAACTTTTATTTTATCACTAAGCGCAAATTTCTAATAAGAAAACAATGAAAAATATAAATAAAATTTTTATAGCAATTACCTTTTTCTCTGTCATTGTATCTTGTGACAAAGAATTTATAGATCCGATTAACATTTCCGATCCAGAAGTTGAAGGAAGTGTTGAAAACCTTGTTAAGCTTATAAATGGAATCCAGCAACGTTTCAGTACTGACCGTGCAGGTGCTAAATATACAACGGTTACTGCATCTGGATTAACTGCTGACGAATTGAGATTGATCAACCCTGGTAACTTAGGAGAAGCCGAATTAACAAATGGTGGCAATGAAATTTCCATCAACAACGGTGTTATTAGAAGTATGTGGGGAGGAATTATGCTAGTTCGAAATGAATCCTTGACTGTATTTGAAAGTGCTGATGCTGCGGCAGCAGACGAAGCAGAAGCCAATAGTCTAAAAGCTTATGCATTGTTTTATGAAGCTTTGGCGAATGGAACGCTAATTAGATTTTTTGAACAAGTACCTCTGGCGACCGAACAAAACGCAGAGTTTAACAGTAGAGCAGAAGTATTGGCTGATGCAATAAGTAATTTAAATATTGCTTTAGGATATGTCCAGAATGGTATTTCTTCATCCGTATCTTCAGGTGTTTTCCAATCTGTAGATTTGGAGAATTCTATCCAAGCATTACTTGCAAGATATCATTTAATGGCAGGTAACTATGCAGAAGCGGTTACAGCCGCAAATGCTGTTGACCTATCAGTACAATCTACTTGGTCATATGATGCGGCGATACCAAATCCTATTGCCGAAACTTACGGGACCAACAATGTTGTTGAAGCAAAAGACGATGAATTTGGACTGCCGGATGACCTCTTACCAGACCCAGACGATGAACGTGTTGATTTCTACGTTACCATTGCGAATGACCCTTCTACAAATGAAGATGCATTTTTTGCAGTTGGTTTCTTTGATGATAATTTAGATGAGATTCCTGTTTATCTTCCTGGTGAAATGCTATTGATTGAAGCGGAAGCATTGGCCAGGCAAGGTCAAGTTCCTCAGGCTATCACAGTATTGAACGAGGTATTGACAAAAACCGCTGCGGAAGATGCCTTTGGAGTTGGTGCTAATTTACCTCCTTATGCGGGGGCAGCAACCGAAGAAGCAGTTTTGGAAGAAATCTATAGAAATAGACGTATTGAATTATTTTTAAGTGGAATGTCACTAGAAGATAGTAGAAGATTTAATAGACCAGGTCCAGGTGACGCCAATTCTGAGCGAAACAGGAATTATTATCCATATCCAGATACGGAAAGGGACAATAATACCAATACCCCGCCTGATCCAACAAATTAAACAACATTAATTTTGAGTTAGTTGTTAGTTTCAATTTAATCAAGCGAAAAGGCCTACATTTAGTCCACGGTAGGCCTTTTTTAGTTACTATAATATGCAAAGAATCTGTTACATCGTTCTTCTACTCTGCTGTATATCATGTAGTACATACAAAAAAAGCAATGCGCCCAAAAAAGAATTTAGAGGCGTATGGATTGCAACAGTTGTAAACATCGACTGGCCAAAAAATGCCAATGACGATTCTGCAAAACAGAAAAAGGATTTTTTGAAAATCCTTGATTTTTATCAAAAGCTTAATTTCAATGCAGCTATTGTTCAGATACGAACAGCTGGCGACGCATTTTATAAGACAAATTTGGCTCCTTGGTCCAAATACTTAACCGGAAAAGAAGGCGAGGCCCCCAAAGACTTTAACGAACCTTTAAACTGGATGATAGCAGAGACCCATAAGCGTGGAATGGAATTTCATGCATGGCTGAATCCCTATAGGGCCACTTTTAATTTGGATACACTTTCACTTTCAAAAGAGCACGATTTTTACAAGCATCCAGATTGGATGCTCAAGTATGGAAAAAAATACTATTATAATCCTGGCTTGCCAGAAGTGCAACACAAGCTGACCAACATAATTACAGAAATCGTTACAGATTATCCTGTGGATGCAATCCATTTTGATGATTATTTCTACCCCTATAAAATTAAAGATGAAGTTTTTAACGACAGTATCACTTTTAAGACCTACGGTTTACAAAACCAAAGGTTGGATGACTGGCGAAGAAGCAATGTAGACTCGTTGGTAAAAAAAGTACATAGATCCATCAGAAAAAATAAACCATGGGTTCAATTTGGAATCAGCCCTTTTGGAGTATGGAAAAATAAAAGTACAGATCCCAAAGGATCGGACACAAAGGCGGGGCAAACCACTTATGAAGATTTATATGCCGACCCACTGTTATGGATTGAAAAAGGGTGGATCGATTATTTGGTTCCGCAAGCCTATTGGAGCATGGATTATGACCCTGCTTCGCACAGAACAATAGCAACTTGGTGGGCCAATACCATAGAGAACACTAATCTTTATATGGGAAACGGTCCCTATAAAATCAAGAACAATACAGATAAAGCCTGGAACAAAAAGAAAGAAATCCCAAAACAGATAGCGTTCGCCAGAGAAGAGCCAAATATTACAGGGAATGTTTTTTTTAGTGCTAAATCATTATTGGGACAAAACGAAAATGTAACAAAAATCTTAAAAAGGAAATTTTATAGATTTCCTGCACAAAACCCAGATGGCCTGGTGAAGTCAAAAAGAAACGTCCCAAAGCCTAAAATTGAATCCATACAAGTAAATGAAACCAATATTAGAATAAACACGGTACATAAAGACAGTATTCCCCGATTTCTTCAGTTTTACCTAAAGCTGGACTCCAATGAAAAGTTGCTTATTAAAAAAAGTTACCTTTCCGAAAATGAAAATTTGAACACGACCCAAATTCAATTACCAAAAAGTCAGCTTAAGAATATGATGGTAGTTTCGGTAATCGATGCCTATGGAAATGAAAGTGAATTGCAGCCATTGAAACTAAAATCAGACTGATTATGCAAGATATGCTTGTTAGGCTTTTAGATTTACCAGATATCGCTAAAGAGGAAGATTTTCTTTTGAAAACCGAAGATATTGTAATTAAAAGACCCATTGCACCTGAGAAAAGCATAGTCACATCTTGGGTAACATCCAATTTTAGCACTAATTGGGCCGATGAGGTTGATGTAGCTTTTGCCAATCTTCCCGTTAATTGTTATATCGCGCAACGTGGACAGTCAATTTTGGGTTTTGCGTGTTTCGAATGTACCTCAAAGAATTTTTTTGGCCCAACGGGTGTACTCGCATCAGAACGTGGAAAAAGTATTGGGAAAGTACTTCTCGTAAAATCGCTCGATGCATTAAAAGAAATGGGGTATGCCTATGCAATCATAGGAGGTGTAGGTCCAGTATCATATTATGAAAAAACAGTACATGCCCGTACTATTGAAAAATCGGAAAAAAGCATCTATCAAAACTTGTTAAAACATCCAAAATGAGCGCTGAAAAAAAAGATAAAGGCGCGTGGGCCTGGATACCATTGCTCTATTTTACACAAGGTATCCCGTATATTTTGGTGGTAACAGTTTCCGTAATCATGTATAAACGCCTGGGAATAAGTAACGCCGAAATAGGCCTATATACCAGTTGGCTTTATTTACCATGGGTTATAAAGCCTTTATGGAGCCCTTTGGTCGATCTAAATGGAACAAAGAGAAAATGGTTTTTGGCAATGCAGTTTGTTGTTGCTTTGGCCTTTTTGGGCATTGGACTATTTCTTCCTTCAAATGCATTCTTCACAATTACGTTGGCGTTTTTTTGGATGGCTGCATTCGCATCGGCAACCAATGATATAGCCTCAGATGGTTATTATATGATTGGTCTTACTCAAAAGAAGCAATCTTTTTTTATAGGGCTGCGCAGCACTTTTTATAGGCTTGCCATGGTTACGGGACAAGGGCTATTGGTGATTTTTGCAGGATTTCTTGAAAACAAATATGGAGATAATACAAAAGCTTGGTCCATGACCATGATATGTGCTGCAATTTTGATGCTAGTTTTGACCGTATCAAACTTTTTCGCGGCACCAAAATTTGAAGAACCACAAAAAAAATCAACTGAAAAACCAGTAGGGTTTTTAGAAGTATTTGCCTCATTTTTTAGAAAAAATCATATCTGGGTTGCATTGTTATTTATTCTGACATATCGTTTGGGCGAATCGCAATTGGTAAAAATGGCATCTCCCTTCTTATTGGATACATTGGAAGTCGGAGGTTTGGAATACTCAACTGAAGCTGTGGGAACCATCTATGGAACCGTTGGAATTATTATGTTATCACTGGGCGGAATCATAGGAGGAATCCTAATCTCCAGGGACGGTTTAAAAAAATGGATGCTACCAATGCTTTTGGCACTTAATCTTCCAAATGTACTATATGCAATATTGGCTTACACACAATCCACAAGTCTTTTTGCAGTTGTGGGAACAGTCGTTTTGGAACAATTTGGCTATGGATTCGGTTTTGCAGCCTTTCTTATTTATCTCATTTATATATCTGAAGGAATCTCAAAAACTTCACATTATGCCATAGCAACAGGATTCATGGCATTGGGAATGATGATTCCAGGAATGTTAAGTGGTTACATACAAGAATGGCTGGGATATGATGGATTCTTTCTTTGGGTCGTAATCGCCGCTTTGCCAGCCTTCTTTGTACTTCGATTTTTGGAATACCCTGCCGATTACGGAAAAAAATCAAATGAAAGCGATGTCCAATAAACTGCTTCCATACAAAACGGCAAGAGAAAAACTTACGATAAAACAAAAAGTGGGGCAATTGTTCATGCCTGCAGTTTTTATCAATGACAGCGAAGAAGAAATTATTAAAATCGAAAGTTTAATACGAACAAACACCATAGGGGCCATTTGCTTTTTTCACAGTAGGGCCAGTGCAGCAACAAATTTTGAGGGAAAGAAGGATGTAATATATAATGAAAACAGTTATGAGCGATTAAAACAACTCATTAAAAGATACCAAAAAGCCGCTGACATTCCTTTGCTCGTAGCCATTGATGCTGAATGGGGGCTTGCCATGCGGATAGAAAATACAAATCAATATCCCTACGCTATCACTTTGGGGTCAATACAGGAAGATAACGAACTGATTCACGAAGTTGGAAGACAAATAGCGCTGGACTGTATAAAAGCTGGGATTCATTGGAATTTGGCGCCCGTAGTGGATATCAATAACAATCCAAAGAATCCTGTAATTGGATATAGGGCTTTTGGTGATGACAAAAATGAAGTTACCGCTAAAGCGGAAGCTTATATCAATGGAATGAAAAGTGTGGGAGTACTCAATGCCATCAAACATTTTCCAGGCCACGGCGATACGGATACAGATTCCCATTTGGGATTACCAGTAATACACAAATCAAGACAGGAGCTGTTTGAAAATGAGCTCTACCCCTATAATAAATTGATAAAAAAAGGTGTGGATGCTGTTATGGTTGGGCATTTGTCGGTGCCTGGATTGGACAATTCCGGTAACCCCTCCACAACATCACCAAAAATTATAACGGATTTGCTGCGAAACGAATTGAACTTTGAAGGCGTTATCATTTCCGATGCTTTAAACATGCATGCCGTATCAAAAAAGTATTCCCAAAATGGAGCACTTGAAGCCAATGCTTTTGCTGCTGGAATGGACATGATGTGCTTTTCTGAAAATTCGGAAGAAGGTATTGCGAAAATTTTGTCCACAGCTTCCGAGCATAATATTGAATGTAGTTTTAGGCGATTATGGAAGTTAAAAGAAAAAATATTCTTTGAGGTCAATGGAAAAGCAGACCTTAAATGTAAATCCACTTCAGAATTGAATCGGAAAATTGCCAGCAAATGTATCACCGAGCTTTATGGAGAACCTAACAACATAAAGGATTTTAACAAAACCCATTTCTTGAATCTTTCCATTGAAAATCATTCCAAAAACTTTTTTTCATCTGAAATTGAATCAGAATATGGAAAAAAACGGCTAACATTGAACAATCTAACAATTGATGAGGTCAAAACAAAAGCTTCCCAACATCAGCATATAGTATTGGCACTCTTTCCACCTTCGGTAAAGCCAAAAAATCATTTTGGGTTTCCCAGAAAACTGTTAGACATTATCAGGAGTTTAATCGCCCAAAAAAACATTTTGATCTATCTCTTTGGAAATCCCTATGTCTTGGATGAGCTAGGATTAAAGCCCGATTCCAATGCAGTCGTGATTTATCAAGATTTTATCGAATTTCAGCAAGAAGCTTTTTCTCATTTTTCTGAAAAAATACAAGCCTTGGGCAAACTTCCCATAACCCTAAAAACGTTTGAAGCATGAGTAATGATATTCTTTCTTCCTGGGAAAAGAATGCTTCGGAATGGATTAAAGTGATTCGAGATAATAGTATTCCATCAAGAAGATTCACCAACAAGGCAATATTGGAAACGATTGCAGAATTGGATGCAAAAAATTTTGTGGATATAGGCTGTGGAGAAGGTTGGTTGACACGGGAAATAAGTAATATTGGATTCAATGCCAGTGGTTTGGATGCTATTGAAAACCTGATTTTGGAGGCTAGAAAAAAAGGTTCGGAAGATTATCATGTATTTACTTTTGAAGATATCATCGAAGCAAAACCTATTCCCAATGCGCCTTTTGATGTTGCAATCTTCAACTTCTGTCTCTATCTGAACGAAGAATTGAAAACACTTTTGGAACATACCCTGAAAAGCATTTTGGCTGGCGGATATGTTCTTATTCAAACATTACATCCGTTTTTCCTTCTTCAAAATGGACTAGCCTACAAAAGTCAATGGCTAACAGATTCATGGAAAGGCTTGCCGGGAAAATTTGAGGACGGCCATTCTTGGTATGCTAGAACTTTTGAAGATTGGTATAAAGTACTCTCTTCGTTGGAAAATATTGAAATATCCATAAAAGAAATTTTAAATGACGAAGAAAAACCCATTTCGTTGATTTTCAAACTAAAAAAGATATCATGAAGAAATACAAGGTCGTAGGGTTGATGTCGGGAACATCTTTGGATGGATTGGACTTGGCCTATTGTCATCTTTGGCAAACCAATGAGCATTGGGAATTTTCTATTGAATTTACAAAAGAAGTCCAATACGGCGAGAAAATGCGGGACTATCTAAAAAATGCCATTTACTTAACAGAAAATGACCATGCCCAACTTCATAAAGATTATGGTGTTTGGTTAGGGGAACAGGTTAAATACTTCATCGAAGAAAACAATCTTGAAGTTAATTTCATATCAAGCCATGGGCACACATCCCATCACAGACCGGAAGATGGGTTTACCTTTCAATTGGGCGATGGACAATTGTTGGCAGATACTTGCAATAAACAAGTGGTCTGCGATTTTAGAACAGAAGATGTTTCACTCGGTGGACAAGGTGCTCCTTTGGTCCCTATCGGTGACAGATTATTGTTCCATCAGTATGATTTTTGCTTGAACCTTGGTGGAATCAGTAATATTTCATTTGAAAAAGAAGGGCATCGTATTGCCTATGATATAGGTCTGGCCAATATGCCTTTGAATTTTATAACAGAAAAAATGGGACTCGCTTATGATGAAGGAGGAAAACTTGCAAGAAGCGGAAACTTGGATACTGTATTACTTCAAAAACTCAATCAGTTGGAATATTACAAATTACCCTACCCCAAGTCAACAGGTTACGAGTTTTTTACTGAGCAAGTCGTTCCATTGATTGAAGCCTCAAATATATCTGATGTTGATTTACTACATACTTTTATCCATCACAATTGCGAACAAATAGCAAAGGATGTCCATGAGCATAAATCAGGGTCAAATCAAACTATTTTGGTTGCCGGCGGTGGTGCTCTGAACATTTTTTTCATAGATACATTAAAAGAAAAGCTTGGGCCTGATATTAAAGTAATCGTCCCCCCTAAAAAATTGGTAGCATTTAAAGAGGCATTGGTTTTCGCTTTAATGGGAGCATTACGCCTAGAGGAAAAAATCAATGTTCTGAGTACGGTGACCGGAGCCAAAAGGGATTCTTCCAGTGGAACAGTATACCATCCAGCATAGTAAGATCAGTTATTCTTATGCCGTTAGCAATGGCCTTGGCTTTTTCACCATTAAAAAAATGGCCAATGAAGCTAAACCACAAATTGCCAAGCCAACAAAAAGTGGCAGTACTTTATCATCAACAAAGTTTCCTATAAAAGATGCTATGGGCACGGATATCACTGTGGACACAAAACCATTTATGGCTGCTCCTATTCCAGCAATATGACCTATGGGCTCCATGGCTATGGAACGGAAGTTCCCCCACATAAAACCCAAACAGAAAAACTGTAGGAACAGAAACGCTACTAAAATAAAAATGTTTGGATTTGCCGAGCTCCAAAATAATACGACAAACAAAATGGCGACTATACAAAATGCAATGAGTGCCATAAACGATAGCTTGCGCATTCCAAAACGAATTACGAGCGTACCATTCGAAAACGTAGAAAGACCAATGGATACAGAAAGTCCTGCAAATATGTAAGGGAAAGTATCTTTTAAACCGTACATATCCTCAAAAATATGTTGGGAAGCACTCAGATACACCAGAAAAGCTCCTGTAATTAACCCCGAAACAAAAGTAAACGCCACTGTTTCGCGATAGCGTAAAAACTCTTTGAGACCATCGGTAAACATATGGGAAGTTATTGGAATCTTATATTCTGGATGTAGGGTTTCGGGCTGACGCTTCCAAAACCAGATACCCACAATGAACGTAAACACCAATTGCATATAAAAAATCGCCTGCCAATTAAATGCATCCAAAATCACCTTGCCTATAGCGGGGGCAACAATGGGAACCAAAATAAAAAATGCCGTTACAAAGGACATAACCCTTGCCATATAATCCCCTTTATACGTATCACGAATAATAGCGATTGCAATAGTCCTGGCAGTAGACAAACCTATTCCTTGCAATATTCTACCAAAAACCATCCATTCCAGATTTGGAGCTGCTATACAAATAAAACTTGCGACACCGAACACCAACATTCCCAGATACACAACAGGTTTTCTTCCGTAGCAATCAGAAAGCGGGCCAAAAAACAACTGCCCGACACCCAGTCCCAAAAAAATCATGGTGATGAGCATTTGGTTGTCCGTAGGGTCTGTACTATTGATTGCTTCACCGATATTTGGAATTGCAGGTAGTAAGGCATCTATGGATAAAGCTACAATGGACATTAATGCAGCCATTAAAGCAATAAATTCAAAATTGGGTTTTTGGGTATCTTTTTGCATGCTGCAAAACTAGGTATACCCTAATAAGTGAGAAGTATTTCTAGAAAGTATTTTGCATTATTTTACTACTGGACAGGATTATTTTGAATGGACGGAAATTGAATCGTTCAAATTGATTATGTTCATATCATATTTGCCATATTGACTATTCGGTAATGCGAGCTAAAAAATTTACTTTACATATTTTTCCCTCAGATAACTTTTTACCGTTACGGGGTATCGAGTGAACATTCCCAAATTTTAATCTTCAAATGATTGACCAAAAACACATCTTTAATACTGTAGAATTTTCTTTGAAATCATTGGGGTGTTTTATGGATAGAAATACTTTTCAGACTATAAAAACTATCCAAAATAATAGCGACTTTTCCTAAATAAACTATACAATTTTTATCCTTAACCTCTAACTTGATGAAGTACTCTGGGGGCTAAGTCGAAAACAATCAATACCGCTTTGCTCCAAGAGCCAAAAAAAACTAGATTTCAGTTTTGACTCTTGAATCCTGATTCCTGATTCCTGATTTCTGATTCCTGATTCCTGATTCCTGATTCCTGATTCTTGATTCTTGATTCTTGATTCTTGATTCTCTGAAGGTTACAAAGGTATATTTCCGTGTTTCTTTTTTGGTGTCTGTACTTCTTTTTTCTCAAGCATGGCAAAGGCCTTTAACAATTTACGCCTTGTATTTTCAGGAAGAATTACTTCATCTATAAATCCACGCTGTGCCGCACGGTATGGATTAGCAAATTTTTCAGCGTATTCCGCCTCTTTTTCGGTTAATTTCTGCAAAGGGTCTTCTGCCGCCGCAATTTCCCTCCTAAAAATAATCTCACTTGCTCCTTTGGCACCCATTACAGCGATTTCCGCATTGGGCCAAGCAAAATTGAAATCTGCCCCAATATGTTTAGAATTCATTACATCATAAGCACCACCGTATGCCTTTCTGGTAATTACTGTGACCCTTGGCACGGTAGCTTCGCTTAAAGCATATAACAATTTAGCACCGTGCACAATAATACCGTCCCATTCTTGGTCTGTACCGGGTAAAAAACCAGGTACATCAACCAACACTAGCAAAGGAATGTTGAAAGCATCACAAAAACGCGTGAAACGAGCTGCTTTCCTTGAACTCTTGACGCCAAGTACACCAGCTAAGAACATGGGCTGATTGGCGATAATTCCTATACTTCTACCCCCTAATCGCGCAAAGCCGACAATAATATTTTCAGCATAGTCTTTATGGATTTCGTAAAACGAGTCAGCATCAATGATTCCACCGATGACATCGTGCATGTCATAAGGCTTATTTGGATTATCAGGGACAATGCCCGAAAGCTGCTCCCTAATTTCATCATCCAATTGGTATGGTATTAATCTTGGAGCTTCTGAATTATTTTGTGGCAAATACTCCAATAGCTTCCTAATATCGTCCAGACAGGTTGCATCATTGGAGGATGTTTTGTGCGCAACTCCTGATTTTGTGGAATGAGCACTGGCTCCCCCCAATTCTTCTGATGTCACCTCTTCGTTCGTTACCGTTTTTACTACGTTGGGTCCAGTAACGAACATATAACTTGTTTCTTCTACCATAATGATGAAGTCAGTCATAGCAGGAGAATATACTGCGCCACCGGCACAAGGACCCATAACTGCGGATATTTGGGGAACTACTCCAGATGCTTGAACATTTCTATAAAAAATATCGGCATATCCACCTAGCGATTTTACGCCTTCTTGAATTCGAGCGCCGCCAGAGTCATTCAATCCTATGATTGGAGCCCCCACTTTCATGGCCAGATCCATCACTTTACAAATTTTTTCTGCATGTGTTTCTGATAATGCCCCGCCAAAAACGGTAAAATCCTGTGCATATACATAAACCAATCTTCCATTTATGGTTCCATAACCGGTCACCACCCCATCTCCATAATAAACTTCTTTGTCCATACCAAAATCTGTGGTACGATGGGTCACCAAAATCCCCATTTCCTCAAAAGAACCTTCATCCAAAAGATAATTGATACGTTCCCGTGCCGTTAATTTTTTCTTTTGATGTTGTTTTTCAATCCGTTTTTCACCACCGCCCAAATGGGCCTGCGCTATTTTATCCTTTAATATCTTTTGCTTGGAATCCATACAAATCAGTTTGTTGGTAATTTTACTATTTTTCGATCTTCAAGATATTGATGCAAAGCGATCATTGCCGCCATTTCCGCCTCGTCGGTATTCTTTTGTTTAAGAATCTCAGGGGAATAATAATTCTTTACGAAATGCGTATCAAAATTTCCAGACCTGAATGCTTCATGCTCAAAAACAAATGTACCGAAGGGCAATGTGGTCTGTACTCCTTTTATTTTATAATCTTGAATAGCATCCAAAATTAATTCAATGGCTTCTTCACGGGTTTTACCATAAGTAATCAATTTTGAAAGCATAGGATCGTAATAGATAGGAATGTCCATACCTTCTTCAAAGCCATTATCTACTCGAATACCTTCTCCCTTGGGCAATTTGTAAACTTCCAAATTGCCAACGCTGGGCAAGAAATCATTTAAGGGGTCCTCAGCGTACACCCGTAGTTCCATGGCATGTCCTGTTATTTTCAAATCTTTTTGTTTTAAGGGCAGTTCCTCACCCCTAGCAACCTTAATCTGTAGTTCAACCAAGTCAACGCCAGAAATCAATTCAGTTACCGGATGTTCCACCTGTAAACGGGTATTCATTTCCAAGAAATAGAAATTGAGGTCAGCATCCATTAAAAACTCGACGGTTCCCGCTCCTACGTAATCACAAGCTTCTGCAACCTTTGTTGCCGCAATCCCCATTTCATTTCTTAATTCTGGGGTCAAAATGGAGGACGGGGCTTCTTCCACTACCTTTTGATGTCGCCTTTGAATACTACATTCACGTTCAAAAAAGTGAAGCACATTGCCATGGGTATCTGCCATTACCTGTATTTCGATATGCCTTGGTGAGGTCACGTATTTTTCAACAAAAACGGAACCATCGCCAAAAGCAGAAGTGGCTTCACTAATGGCCCGTTTCATTTGGGACTCCAAATCTTTTTCTTTTTCAACGACGCGCATACCTTTTCCACCACCTCCAGCTGAAGCTTTTATCAAAACTGGATATCCAATTTCGTTTGCAATTTTCTTCGCTTTTCCAACATCGGTAATAGCCTCATCAATACCGGGCACCATAGGAATATTGTAAGCTTTTACAGCTTCTTTGGCTGCAAGCTTGCTTCCCATTACCCGTATTGCCTTGGATTTTGGACCAATAAAAGTGAGTCCGTTTTTTTCGACCGCTTCGGCAAAATCCGCATTCTCGCTCAAAAATCCATATCCGGGATGAATTCCATCAACATTTAGTTTTAATGCGACTTCAATAATCTTGTCTCCCAGCAAATATGATTTGTTGGATGGTGCTTCGCCTATGCACACCGCTTCATCAGCAAACCTTACATGAGGGGCATTTCTGTCGATTTCAGAAAATACGGCAACGGTACGTATTCCCATTTTTTTTGCGGTCTTCATTACTCTGACCGCTATTTCACCACGATTGGCAATCAATATTTTTTTCATACTTGATTTATTCAAATTCGATAAGTAGTTGTTTTTTCTCGACAGCCTCGCCCTGCTTTACAGAAATCTTTTTAATGATTCCGTCCCTAGGAGAAGTGATACTATTTTCCATTTTCATGGCTTCCAAAATCAATAGTGGGTCATCCTCTTTGACATCTTGGCCCTCTTCAACAACTATATCTAAAATCAAGCCTGGCATTGGCGCGGCTATTGAATCAATGTTCTTAGAGCCGTTTGTGGCAAAACCCATTTTTTTTATGAGTTGGTTCAGTGGCGTACTAATCAAAACCTTGTATTCATCACCATTGACCTTGATGGTATAGGATTTACTGTAAAAATCTGCACTTAGAATCTGCACATGGTAAGAGACCCCTCCCTTTAGCATATGAAATTTACCCTTGTCAGTTTTAAGTATGTCCAAAGAAGAAATATCACTTTCTGAAATCTGAAAATCAAAATCTTCATTGACATTTAATACATATGAATTCTCCATAAAATTTTTGCCTTAGGTTGTCTATATAAATATAAGATTAAAGCATTGATCTTATGCAAAACTACTTCTATAAACTTTTAAGGATTATGACAATAATCATCGATTAGTTTGTTAATATCCATTAATTATGCAACAATATTGGCAAACTAAAAATCTTATCAATTGCTTACTTTTGAGATTCAAATTATCGTTATGCTGATTTTAGGAATTGCGGGCGGCACGGGTTGTGGAAAAACTACAGTTGTCAATCAAATTGTGAATGAACTTCCAGAGAATGAAGTAGGTGTTATTTCTCAAGATTCATATTATAACGACCTTTCACACATGAGTAAGGAAGAACGGGGAAAGGTAAATTTTGACCATCCTAATTCCATTGATTTCGACTTATTGATTTCACATCTTGAACAATTAAGACAGGGCAAGTCAATAAACAAGCCAATATACTCATTTGTAGAGGAAACACGATTGGAAGAAACTGTTTTGACCCCACCAAGAAAAGTAATGATCGTTGAGGGAATCTTGGTTCTGAGCAATCCCAGGTTGAGAGATATGTTCGATATCAAAATCTACGTTCATGCAGATTCTGATGAACGTTTGATACGAAGGTTGCAAAGGGATATTCGTGAACGTGGCCATGATTTGGACAAGGTGTTGACAAGATACCAAACTGCGGTAAAGCCCATGCACCAACAATTTATAGAGCCCTCCAAAGAATTTGCGGATATCATAATCCCGAACAATCACTATAATACTGTCGCAGTTGATATGGTGAGAACCATTATAAACGATAGATTAAGTTAGGGAATGGGATTTAAAGAATTAAAGCAAAAAAAGTGGTTTAAGGTCATGACAAACATGTACGTTTTGGTATTGACAATTTTTGTGATCTGGATGGCTTTTTTTGATACCAATTCGATGATGATTCATCTAGAATTGCGAAACGAGGTAAAGAAATTAGAGAAACAGAAAGAATTTTTAGAAGATGAAATCAATAAGGACAAGGAAATCCTTAAAAAACTTTCGAATAAAAGCGAATTGGAAAAGTTTGCCCGGGAAAAATATTATATGAAGAAAAAAAATGAAGAGATTTTCTTGATCGAATATGAAGATAGCGTAAAGACAAAAAAGAATGAGTAAGCCAAATTTGTTTGATGAATTTCAAAGTGTTTCCGCCAAGCAATGGAAGCAAAAAATACAGTTTGATCTAAAGGGCGCAGATTATAACGAAACCTTGCTTTGGGAATCTCTGGAAGGCATCAATGTAAAACCTTTCTACCATGCCGAAGACCTAAAAGGTTTAAAGGTTTTTCAATTCCCTAAAGATCACGATTGGAACATTGCACAGTCTATTTATGTTGAAGATTCCAAAACAGCAAATACCAAGGCCCTAGACTGTTTAAAAAAAGGTGTTGACAGTATACTTTTTGTTATACCGAACAAGGATATCGATTTTGAAGGTTTACTTTCAAAAATTAATTTGGAACAAACACCAGTGCACTTTAGCTTTCAATTTTTGGACGTTGCTCCCATCAAGGAAATATTGAAACTTGTACAGGGTATAAAAGCAAAGCTTAGCTTTACTATTGACATCATAGGCAACTTGGCCAAAACAGGTAATTGGTACCACAAATTAGAAAAAGATCACGCTCTATTAGAGGAAATTTACACGCTGTCTTGCGATAAAAATAAATTCAGCATAATTGGCGTGGATATCTTACACTATCAAAATGCTGGGGCCAATATGGTGCAACAATTGGCCTATGGTCTGGCACATGCCAACGAATACCTCAATTATCTTACAGACGGTTTATCCGGGAAAAAATCATTTCCTATAACCTTTAAAGTTTCGGTTAGCGGCAACTATTTCTTTGAAATAGCCAAATTGAGAGCATTGCGATGGCTTTGGAAAAGTTTGGCAACAGCATACGGATTGGAAAATGATTGCCAAATTATTGCCAAGCCTTCAATCCGTAACAAAACATTATACGATTACAATGTTAATATGCTCCGTACAACGTCAGAATGTATGTCGGCAATACTTGGAGGAGCTGATACAATCATAAATTTACCCTACGATGCCGTATATCATAAGACAAACGAATTCGCGGAACGTATCGCACGCAATCAATTGCTTTTATTAAAGGAAGAAAGCTATTTTGACAACGCTTCAAAAATGGCAGAGGGAGCCTACTACATTGAATCCTTGACCCAACAATTGGCACAAAAAGCATTGGAACTCTTTAAACAGATTGAAAGTTCAGGTGGTTTCTTAAAAGAACTGAAAAAAGGAAACATCCAAAGAAAGATTAAGGAAAGTGCCGAAAAAGAACAGCAACTTTTCAATTCTACGGCACTAACGTTAGTGGGTACCAATAAATATCAAAATTTGGAAGACCGTATGAAAGGTGATTTGGAACGTCACCCTTTTGTTAAAACCAAACCTAGAAAAACAATCATAGAACCCATTATCGCTAAACGCCTGGCAGAAATGTTGGAACAAAAAAGATTGGATGATGAGTAGAAAGAACCTTCAGAATATACTATTATCAGAAACAGCAGGAAAAAGTCCAGAGAAGACCCCGATAAGTTTTGCGGCGGGCATTCCTCCATTTCTCCGCGGTCCTTACTCTACTATGTACGTGCGGCGACCTTGGACCATACGGCAATATGCAGGATTTTCAACGGCAGAGGAAAGCAATGCATTTTATCGCAGAAATCTTGAGGCGGGGCAAAAAGGTCTTTCTGTGGCATTTGATCTACCCACGCACAGAGGTTATGACAGTGATAACGAACGGGTAGTTGGCGATGTAGGTAAAGCTGGAGTGGCCATTGATTCTGTCGAGGACATGAAAGTCCTTTTTGATGGAATCCCCTTGGATAAAATGTCAGTTTCCATGACCATGAACGGGGCCGTACTGCCCATTATGGCATTTTATATTGTTGCGGCGCAGGAACAAGGCGTTTCCATGGAACAACTTTCAGGTACCATACAAAACGATATCTTAAAAGAATTTATGGTGCGGAATACCTACATCTATCCCCCCGCTCCATCCATGCAACTGGTCGCCGATATTTTTGAGTTTACCAGTAAACATATGCCCAAGTTCAACAGCATTAGCATATCTGGGTACCATATGCACGAAGCTGGCGCTCCTGCTCCACTAGAGTTGGCATATACGCTTGCAGATGGCATAGAGTACATTAGGACTGGATTAAAGACCGGTCTTAAAATTGATGATTTTGCACCACGCCTTTCTTTTTTCTGGGGAATTGGCATGAATCACTTTACAGAAATTGCCAAAATGAGGGCGGGTAGAATGCTTTGGACCAAATTGGTGAAAGAGTTTGAACCAAAAAACGAGAAGTCTTTGATGCTACGCACCCATAGCCAGACCAGCGGTTGGAGCCTAACGGAACAAGATCCGTTCAACAATGTTGCTCGTACCACTATTGAAGCAATGGCAGCCGTATTCGGTGGAACACAGAGCTTGCACACCAATGCACTGGACGAAGCCATAGCGCTACCAACGGACTTTTCTGCACGAATTGCCCGAAATACACAAATTTATCTGCAACAGGAAACCTATATTACCAGAACCGTAGATCCTTGGGCAGGTAGCCATAAACTAGAAAAATTGACTGTCCAAATTGCAGAAAATACTTGGGAACTTATACAAGAAGTAGAAGAGCTTGGAGGAATGACCAAAGCCATAGAAGCTGGAATACCAAAAATGCGCATCGAAGAGGCAGCAGCAAAAAAACAGGCTCGGATAGATAGCGGACAAGATACCATTGTGGGCGTAAACAAGTATCGCTTGGAAGATGAAGATGACCTTCAAATCCTGGAAGTCGATAACGATAAAGTTCGTAAACAGCAGATAGCACAATTGCAGCAGATTAAATCTACCAGGGATGAAAATGCCGTTCAAAAAGCGTTGGACCAAATTACTTTTGCCTCAAAGAAAGCGATGGAAAACAATTCCGAGCGTAAAAATTTACTAGCTTTAGCTGTAGAGGCGGCAAAACTCCGTGCAACATTGGGCGAAATCAGTGATGCGATGGAAAGTGCATTTGGGCGCTATAGAGCAAAAATTCAATCATTTACGGGAGTGTATTCCAAGGAAATCAAAAACGATGAAAGCTTTGAAAAAGCCAGAAAGATGGCAGATGATTTCGCTTTGGAAGAAGGTCGGAGGCCAAGAATCATGGTTGCAAAAATGGGGCAGGATGGCCACGACCGTGGCGCCAAAGTAGTGGCGACTGGGTATGCCGACCTTGGTTTCGATGTAGATATTGGACCTCTCTTCCAAACACCTTCCGAAGTTGCAAAACAAGCCGTTGAGAACGATGTTCATGTACTGGGAATATCTTCATTGGCCGGGGGGCACAAAACATTGGTCCCCGAGGTTGTTAAATCGCTAAAAGAACATGGAAGGGAAGACATTATGGTCATTGTGGGGGGAGTTATTCCAAAACAAGATTACGAGCATCTATTTAAGCATGGTGCCGTAGCCGTATTTGGCCCTGGTACAAAAATCAGTGCTGCCGCAATTGAAATTTTAAATATATTAATGGACTGAAAGGCCATAAAATTATCAAAATTAAAACTTTAACCTTCTTTAACGCACTATGTTAAGGTTATTCATATTCTGTTAACAAAATACATTTTATAGCATCTTAAATAATCGTATTTTAGCCTCTAACTTACTATTAAAATGGGCAAGATTATTGCTATAGCAAATCAGAAGGGTGGCGTAGGTAAAACTACCACTACTGTAAACCTTGCTGCTTCTCTTGGTGTGTTGGAAAAGAAAGTGCTGCTCATAGATGCAGATCCACAGGCCAATGCCACATCCGGTTTAGGAGTAGATGTAGATGGTATTGAGAAAGGTTCCTATCAACTATTGGAACATACCATGGGCGTGGATGAAGTAATCATACCCACAGATTCTCCTAATGTTGACCTTATTCCTGCGCACATAGATTTAGTTGCCATCGAAATTGAGTTGGTAGATAAGGACAATAGGGAGTACATGTTGAAGGAAGCGCTGAAAGGCTTGGGAGATAGATATGATTTTATATTGATAGACTGTGCACCTTCTTTGGGATTGCTGACACTAAACGCACTTACCGCGGCCGATTCGGTGATGATTCCAATACAGTGTGAATATTTTGCACTTGAAGGTCTGGGAAAACTGCTCAATACCGTTAAAAGCGTTCAGAAAATACACAACAATGACCTGGATATCGAAGGGATGCTCTTGACCATGTACGATTCTAGACTGCGACTTTCCAATCAAGTTGTGGAAGAAGTCAAAAAACATTTTGCGGACATGGTCTTCGATACCATCATTCAGAGAAATGTTAGGCTAAGTGAGGCTCCCAGCTATGGTGAAAGTATTATTAAGTATGATGCCAGTAGCAAGGGTGCAAGCAATTATCTGAACTTGGCCAATGAATTATTGAAGAAAAACAAGGAAAAAGTTTAAATGGCGAAAGCAACTAAAAAACAGGCTTTGGGAAGGGGCCTGTCCGCACTGTTGAAAGATCCTGAAAATGATATTCAATCGGTTTCAGATAAAAATGCGGATAAAGTAATCGGTAATGTTGTTGAACTGGATATTGATGCAATTGAAGTAAATCCTTTTCAACCACGTACCAATTTCAATGACGAAGCACTTAAAGAACTGGCGATATCGATTCGGGAACTCGGCATTATCCAACCTATAACTGTTAGAAAACTCGATTTCAATAAATTTCAGTTGGTTTCTGGAGAAAGAAGATTTCGTGCATCTAAATTGGTAGGGCTAAAAACAATCCCATCATACATACGTATTGCCAATGATCAGGAATCATTGGAAATGGCCTTAGTGGAAAACATTCAAAGGCAGGATTTAGATCCGATTGAAATTGCGCTTTCTTACCAGCGTCTAATCGATGAAATTGAAGTAACCCAAGAAAAACTAAGCGATCGCGTTGGTAAAAAGCGTTCTACAATCACGAACTATCTTCGTCTTCTTAGATTGGACCCCATTATTCAAACAGGAATGCGGGACGGTTTTGTAAGCATGGGCCATGGTCGTGCCTTAATCAATATCGAGGAAACAAAAGACCAAATCAGTATTTATGAAAAAATAGTTGCCGACAGTCTATCCGTAAGGGAAACGGAAGCTCTGGTAAAAGCGTACAGAGAAGCTAAAAACCATGACGGAACTAAGAAAATAAATAAGCTTACCAAAGATGTTCCAAATTACGTTTCCAAAGGAATGGATGCACTAAAAGAACATCTTTCCGCTAAAGTAGCTATTACAGCTTCCCAAAATGGTAAGGGTAAAATAGTCATTCCATTTCATTCCAAAGAAGAATTTCAACGTTTAAGAAAATTATTGACAGGTGAATAAGTACCTATTTTTTCTGGTCTTTTCTACAGTATTCTTTCAACTTGCTTTTTCACAAGAAGATGAAACCCTGCCCCACCCTACTGAAATTGATTCGCTTGCCCAAGATTTGGAAGGTAATGGGATCATTATACAAGAAGTTACTTATGAAAAAAAAGCGATCAATCCCCTAGCTCCCAGTAAAGCTGCTTTTTACTCAGCTATTTTTCCAGGCTTGGGACAGATTTATAACAAACGGTATTGGAAAGTACCCATTGTTATAGGGGCAATTGGAACAGGCATCTATGTTTATTCCTTTAATAATACCGAGTATAACCGAGCACGTGATGCCTTTAAAAGAAGACGGGCAGGTTTTACGGATGATGAATTCTATGATTTAAACAATGATAATGCTGTTGGTGCGGAACCCGACATCTCTGATGAAGCATTGCAAGATGCGCAAGAAAGCAGCCAGCGTGACAGAGATCTTTCATTGTTGGTTACCATTGCGCTGTATGTGCTCAATATTGTGGACGCTAATGTAGATGCACATCTTAAACAATTTAACGTAGATGAAAATCTTAGTCTGGACTTTAAGCCTTTTTTAGATGTAGACCCGTTAAGCAACAGACCAAACTATGGATTGGCTTTGGTCGTAAAATTTTAATCGATGAATATAGGATTGTTCGGCTACGGGAGAATGGGTAAAATGATAGAGCAAATAGCACTGCATAGAGGTCATAAAATTATAGCCAAGATCGATGCGGGCACTCCTGAGATAGATTTTGATTCAATGGATGTTGCCATAGATTTCAGCACTCCAGATGCAGCTTTTAAAAATATAACGGATTGTTTTAAAAATGGAATCCCCGTAATTTCGGGTACAACGGGATGGCTGGCCAATTACGATAAAACCGTAAGCATTTGCAATGATGAAAAGGGTGCATTTATCTATGCTTCCAATTTTAGTTTGGGAGTAAATGTATTTTTTGAGTTGAATTCATATCTGGCAAAAGTAATGGCGAACCTAAATCAGTATGCTGTTTCCGTTGAGGAAATCCATCATACAAAAAAATTGGATGCTCCCAGCGGCACGGCAATAACCCTGGCAGAAGGGATTATGGAACATTCTCAGTACCAAAATTGGCAATTGAACAAAACCGATGAAGAAACTATTGGGATAACATCCAAAAGAGAAGGTTCTGTTCCGGGCACCCATACAATTTCATATGAATCTGAAATAGATTCCATCAAAATAAAGCACATCGCCCATAATCGTGAAGGTTTTGCCATGGGAGCTGTAATTGCAGCAGAATGGATCAGGGGGAAAATCGGTGTTTTTTCTATGAAAGATGTGTTAAACTTAAATTAGAACGTAACAAAAAAATAGACTGTCTGTCTTACTAATAAATTATTGCACATGAACGGTACTCAATGGATCATTTTTATTTTGATTGTACAGATCATTCATTTTCTTGGAACTTGGAAACTCTACATAAAAGCTGGCAGGAAAGCTTGGGAAGCCGCTATACCTATTTATAATGGTATTGTTTTGATGAAGATCATAAATAGACCTTGGTGGTGGGTCCTATTACTTTTTTTACCTATCATCAATTTATTGATGTTCCCCGTTGTCTGGGTAGAAACCATTAGGAGTTTTGGAAAAAACAAACTTTGGGATACCTGGCTTGTTATTCTAACCTTGGGGTTTTATATCTATTACATCAATTATTTTGAAGATGTAAAATATATAGAAGATAGAAGTTTAAAACCTAAAACAGGGCTTGGCGAATGGGTAAGTTCCATTGTTTTTGCAATCGTAGCGGCAACATTTGTGCATACTTATTTTATACAGCCCTATGTAATTCCAACGGGTTCTTTGGAACGTACGTTACGAATTGGTGATTTTCTGTTTGTAAGCAAATTTCATTATGGTGCGCGCGTACCAATGACCACCTTGGCAGCTCCCATGGTACATGATACGTTACCTGTCTTAAAAAGTAGATCTTACATAGCAGATGTAAATCCTGAAACTTACAAGTCCTCATGGAAAAATAAACTTCAATTACCCTATTTGCGCCTTCCCGGATTCAATACGGTCAAGAAAAACGATATTGTTGTCTTTAGTTTGCCTTCAGATACGCTGTACCAGTTTTTTAAAGCTGAAAAAGCGGTAAAAAAGCCAATCGATAAAAAATCCAACTACGTAAAGAGATGTGTGGGGACTCCAGGGGATTCCCTAGCTGTAATTGATGGTTTTGTCCATATCAACGGAAAAAAACTTCAGCTTTCTGATAGGGCAAAGGTAATGTATGATTATACCATTTATTCCCAAAAAGGTGTGTCCAGTAGGTTACTTGCCCAAGTTGATGCTTCAGATTACTACAGAAAATATATTACATCCAATCTGGATCAAAATCAATATAACGCACTTGCTCCCTTTGTTTTGGGCGCCAACCGCACGGATGATGGAAAGATTGAACTCGTTACGGAAGAAAAGGGAATACCAACTGATGTAATACGGCAGTTGAGACTTTCACTTACAGAAGAAAAACCGAGATCAAGAATTGCAAACCTGACCGATGAAATGGTCACCGAACTACGGAATAATAAAAGTATAGATTCCGTGGTAAGAACTAATGAGAAAAAGGGTGTTTACGGAGGTGCCTATCCCCAAAAGCCCAATCTTTATCCGTGGAACAATGATAATTTCGGGCCTATTTACATTCCCGAAGCAGGGGCCACTGTGGAAATAAATTCGAAAACAATCCCATTATATAAGAAAATCATTAGAGACTATGAGAACAACGAAGTCCAAGTAAAGGGACAAAAGGTCTACATAAATGGCCAAGAATCAAACTCGTATACCTTTCAACAAGATTATTATTGGATGATGGGAGACAACCGAGACCATTCTGAGGATGCAAGAACATGGGGATATGTGCCTGCAGACCATATTGTGGGGAAACCTGTTTTTCTTTGGATGAGCTTTGACAATTTTGATGAAGGTCTCTCAAACTGGAGACCTAGATGGGAACGTATTTTTACTACCGTTGGGGGAAGTGGAAAACCTGTATCCTATTTAATCTACTTTTTAATTGCCTTGGGCGCTTGGTTTGTGTTCGATTTTTTTAGAAAAAGAAAAAAGAAAGCGGAGTAAGCCACGCTCCGTAGTTCGTAAAATAATTCATTGAAAACATTACTACATCCTACATATTTTCCGAATATTGCCACTTTTGCAGTAATTGTACAAAAAGATTTTTTATGGGAAGCCCATGATAATTTCCAGAAGCAAACCTATAGAAATCGTTCTTATGTATCCACTGACCAAGGGAAATACATGTTGACCATACCCATTAAACATGTTGGGGCACGGGAAGGACGACAAAAATACCGTGATGTTGAAATTGATGATAGTTCCAATTGGCGAAAACAACATTGGCGAACTTTGGAAACCGCTTATAGAACATCACCTTTTTTTGAATTCTATGAAGATGATATAAAACCTTTGTTTTTTGAACCTGAGCATTTACTTTTTGACCTCAATTTAAAAACAATACACACTATTGGAGCATGTTTGGGAATTAAAATAGCCCATGAGAAAAATAATTCTTTTGAGAAAAATCCAGACATGTTCAAAGATTTAAGGAACTTGGTGAAAGCAAAGAAATCTCAGAACATTAAAATTGTTGAATATTCCCAAGTGTTTGAAGAAAGGAATGGCTTTATAGGAAATCTCAGTGTCTTGGATCTGCTTTTTAATGAAGGAACCAATGCGCTGGAATATTTGAAAAACCAATCATTGGATTTTTTAAATGCATAGATTTATTATCCATTACAGCATACATTTTATACTTCCTATACTTATTGGTCTTTTTATTGTAAAGAATAACAAGGTCAAGGTTACCCTTATTCTTCTAGCAGGTATTCTTATCGATGTGGACCATGTGTTGGCAGAACCTATTTTTGACCCCAATCGTTGTAGTATAAACTTTCATCCCCTCCATAGCTATTTTGCAATACTGATATATTGCATACTACCTTTTTTTAAAAGAACCAGAATTATTGGCCTGGCACTTATCATTCATATTATAGCGGACCTTACCGATTGCCTATTGATTTGATGTATAGCGCAAAGTAGCTGCTACAGGATAATGGTCAGATAATTTTAAATTAAAATTATTGTGGGAGATAACCTCAAAAGAAGGATCGGAAAGAATATAATCTATACGTAGTGGAAACCCGAACAAGCTGTAGCTACGTCCAAATCCGTTGCCTTTTTCCAAAAAACTATCCTGCAAATCACCTTTTACTATTCTATAGACATTTGAGAATTGGGTATTGTTGAAATCACCACAAACTATATTTTTATAAGGGCTTTTACTCATATGTGCTTCAAAAATCTTGGCCTGTTCCAATTGTTTTGAGAACGTATCCACCAATCTTTTATAATTTTTTTCTGATTCTTTTTCGGAGAATGAATCTGATGAAGGAACTATTTTGAAAGATTGCAAATGTAGATTGTAGACTCTTATCGTATCCGAGTTATATAGAATATCAGTATAAATAATATTATTTCCCGTACTGGGTAGGCTAAGTGAACCATTTTCTATAATTGGAAATTTAGAAAAAATTGCCTGTGTAGTTTTACGTCGGGAATAAGTTGTTACACTTTTATGTGGATACTGGGAAAAGTCCTCGTTTCTTTCTCTGTTATATTCTTGGATACATAGTATATCCGGGTTTTCATCTGCTATAAATTTTACGATGCTATCACCGATACCAGCCTCTTTAATCCACTCATTTTTGTTAAAGCTCCATGCATTGAAGGTCATGATTTTTAAATCAGATTCACTGGCGCTATCATCTTTCTTGGAAATACCGTAGAAAGAACCAAAAACTAAATACCCCAATAATAAAGCTGTAAAGGATAATAGAAACTTTTTTTTCTTGCTATATAGCCAGTAAAACAAAAAAATTATATTTAAAATAAACAGAAAGGGGACACCTAAACTCAGTACGGAAAGGATGGGAATAATTTGAACGCTGAAAAAAGAGAGAATACAAGTTAACAATAGCGCCAAAGCAACAATAATATTTAATCCAAATGTTAACTTGCCCAACATAACAGAAGGTTTTTTTACAAATTAATCCTCTTTTCCCGCCTTGAACAAAAAGTCTTTTTCCGCTTTGGATAAGCTCTCGTACCCAGATTTGCTGATTTTGTCCAAAATCATGTCTATTTTGCGTTGATGGGCTTCTTTATCATAGTCAACACCAGTTTTGGACTTGGATGCATTTTTTTTGTACACCGTTTTCAATGGAGCTTTTTTATTCCCGGATTTAAACAGCATTGCTATGGAATCCCTAAACTTGGTAAATCCAGAACCAATGTCAGTTCCCTTCAACAATTGTCTTGCATAAATGTAACCGAGCAATGCTCCTCCCAAATGTGCTAGCCTACCCCCAATATTTCCACCATAGGGAATTTGAATCAAATCCACCAAAACAAAAAATGCCCCTACGTACCAAAGTTTAACATTAAAAAATATGACACGCACCTCTTGATTGGGTATATAGGCACAGATAAAAATTAACACAGCCGTTACTCCCGCAGATGCTCCTATCAATGCCGTATTGGTATTCAGTAATGTTGGGAAAATATTATAGCTCAACAAGAAAACAGTTCCGCCAACGATAACACCCAAAAAATATACGTTTATAAATCTTTGAGCATCAAATAGATTTAAAAATATTCGACCTGTAAAATAGAGCATCAACATATTCCAAAAAATATGTCCGAACCCAGCATGAAAAAAAGAATACGTGATAATCGACCATGGTTGTCCAAAAAACTCCAAAAAATCTTTAGGTAACTGGAACCATTCAACAACCGAAATATCGAGAAGGGCAATACCCAAACCGCCAAGAACAAAAACCAATACGTTAAGCACTATAAGCTTTTCCGCTATGTTCAATCTGGCAAAGTTATATTGTAAATTTCCGTTCGCCATATATCAATTCCATCTGTTTTGGTTAAACTGATTCTTTTTCCAATACCACATCATAATAAATCCTATGAGCGCACCTCCTATATGAGCGAAATGTGCAATCCCCGTATTGATATTACCAATACCAAAAATCAAATCTACAGCCAATAAAAGCGGCACAAAATATTTGGCCTTAATGGGTACGGGAAGAAATATCAACATTAACTTTGCTTCTGAATACATAAAGGCAAATGCCACTAAAATTCCATAAATGGCACCAGAAGCTCCAACTGCAGGGGTTTTTAAACTTGCATGTGAATCAAAAATTGTTTGGAAATCAATATTTAATATACTAGGATTTATATTGTTATTTAATAAAAACTTTGATGCATTGTTATAAAATTTTTCACCTGAGTATTGTGTCCCAACTTGACTATCTACATTCAACATTTCATAATAAACATCGCTAGAAATATAACCGCTAAGTATATCATAACCTTCTTGTATATAATAATAATTCATTCCAGTATGTAAAAAAGCAGAGCCAAGTCCTGCTGAAAAATAAAAAAACAGAAATTTGTTTCTTCCCCAAGCTTGCTCCAATGGTGTTCCAAATGCCCACAACGCATACATATTAAAAAGAATATGCATAAAGTTGCCATGCATGAACATATGGCTAATCA
This sequence comes from Flagellimonas maritima, assembly GCF_003269425.1. NCBI lineage: Bacteria > Pseudomonadati > Bacteroidota > Flavobacteriia > Flavobacteriales > Flavobacteriaceae > Flagellimonas > Flagellimonas maritima. The sequence continues at coordinate 350,528 of NZ_CP030104.1, forward strand.
CCTGCCACCATTGAAAATTCTCGTTTTTGGGGAACCAAAGTGATAGCCACTGGTACATCTGATCTCCATAAACTTGAGTGGCCAAAAACAAAATAACGTTGATAATCAACAAGTGTTTAACTGCCTCGGTCAATCTACCCATCTAACTTAATTTTTTTTCAATATCCCTTTCGGAAATAATAGTGTACGTCATTTTTTGAAAAGGACTTAGACTGGGCTCCTTACACCCGAATAAATCATTTACCAAAGCCAGTTGTGATTCTTGGTTCAATAATTCTCCTGTTTTTACAGCTAGGTTTTTAGAAAGTGCCCTTGCCAATACCTCTGCTTGGGAAATTGTACTTTCCGAATATCCTTCCCTATAATCAGCTATCAGACGATCTAATACCGTGCCAATTCTACTTTCAGATAAAATCAAAGGGACACCTGTCACCTTTACAGTTTCCTGTTCCAAATTCTCAAAGGCAAAACCAATGTTTCCCAGACTATCTTTCAATTCGTTCAATGTAACCAGTTCCTGTTTTGAAAAAGAGAGTTCCAAAGGAAATAATAGTTGTTGACTTATCCCCTCTTTTACCGTAATCTCCGTTAAAAATTTTTCAAACAATATACGTTCGTGTGCCCTATTTTGATTGATGACCAACATCCCGGATTTGATAGTGCTAACAATGTATTTACGACGAAGTTGAAATGTAGTACTTGTATGTTCTTCAACATCTTCCTCTGAATAAAAGGTTCCTTGCAACAAGACATCAGACTCAATTTCAACGCTGCTAAAATTATCCGTACTTGCACCGGTATCCAAATCTTTGTAAAGATTTTCCCAGCCTTTTGCACTCACTTTTTGATAGGTATGTGATTTAACACTTTGTTCTCCAGTTTTTGCAAATGGGTTAAAAGCAGCATCGACGGTAACTTTTGGGAGTACAACACCCCTTCCTTTATAGGCATAGGGTGTATCCAAATTTGGATCGTGCTCAAAATCCAATACGGGCGCTATGTTAAATTGGCCCAAACTATGTTTTATAGTTGAACGCAATATAGCATACATCGTGTTTTCATCATCAAACTTGACCTCGGTTTTCGTAGGGTGAATATTGATATCTATACATGATGGGTCAACATCCAAATACAAAAAATAACCTGGATATACATCAGATTTTATAAGTCCCTCAAAAGCTGCGATTACGGAATGATGCAGATATGGACTTTTGATGAATCTATTGTTGGCGAAGAAAAATTGTTCTCCCCTACTCTTTTTGGCAAACTCAGGCTTGCAAATGAACCCAGATATCTTTACTACTTCCGTCTCTTCGTTCACCGGCACTAAACGATTTTCCATCTTGCTTCCAAAAACATGATTGATTCTTTGCCTATGATTTACTTGCGGAAGATTAAAAACTTCTGAACCATTATTATAAAAATGAAATTCGATGCTTGGGTGTACTAAAGCGACCCTATGAAATTCATCTGTAATGTGACGCAACTCAACTTGATTCGATTTGAGAAAATTACGACGTGCGGGAATATTAAAAAAGAGATTCTTAACAGCGATCGACGTTCCTGTCGGCGTAGCTATAGGTTCTTGGGCAACGACCTGACTCCCTTCAATTTTTAAATACGTACCAACATCAGAGTCTTCTGTTTTGGTCTGCATGTCTACATGCGCTATTGCTGCAATAGATGCTAAAGCCTCGCCCCTAAAACCTTTCGTTTTTAAATTGAATAAATCTTTTGCATCTGATATTTTGGATGTAGCATGCCGTTCAAAGGATAATCTGGCATCGGTCTCGCTCATTCCCTTACCATTGTCAACTACCTGAATCAAAGCCTTGCCACCATCTTTTATTATTAACTTTATCAAGGATGCATTGGCATCAATGGCATTTTCCAAAAGTTCCTTAACCACTGAAGCTGGTCGTTGAACAACTTCCCCTGCTGCTATTTGATTGGCAACATGGTCTGGCAAAAGTTTAATGATATCTGCCATTAGGGATTGAGGAATATTGATAAATCAAAATCTATGATGAATAGGAATAGCAGTATCAAAATGGCTACGATAATCAGGAATCTTAACTTTACGTTCTTATCGCCTTCGTTTTTCAAATCATCCACTGCGGAGGAAAACTTGTTTTTAAGTCCTCTTTGGGTATGTGCCGTACTTCTGTATTTATCTAGTTTATGTTCTATTTTAAAAGGACTGTTTTCACCTTTATAGTAGCGTGGTGAATAATTGTAACTTCTATTTTTTCTAAGTTTTAGAAAATTTCGCATTGTATCCTTTTCCGTATACCCTCAAAGGTACTTAAAATCGAAAAAACAGATGAGCAACAAGTCCCAAAAAGTGTTAACAGTCTGGAAAGTTTGATGTTCCAGTGCAAGCTCAAATACAAATTCAAAAACCAAACTCAAGTTCAAATTCAGTTAAACTATCGCAAGTTCATACTATACATTTCAAATTATGACGGATAGGGCTATTTTTAGTTTTTTGAGCCTGTGAATATATTGTACTTACATGTAAAGTTACTGCCCGCATACGAGTGGGATTGTATTTGGGTTTTGTTTTTGAATTTGTATTTACGTCCCCAAAACTGCCATTTTAATTGCAGCGATAGCAGCTTCGGTACCTTTGTTGCCATGTTTTCCACCGCTGCGGTCCAAAGCTTGTTGTAAGTTGTTATCTGTTAGGACACAGAAAATAACGGGAGTATCATACTTAACGTTCAAATCTTTTATCCCTTGTGCAGTAGCACTGCAAACAAAATCAAAATGACTGGTCTCTCCACGGATTACGCTACCTATGGCTATAACAGCATCCACATTTTGGGTGGCTAGCATTTTCTTGCATCCAAAGGTGAGCTCGTAGCTACCGGGAACATTCCAACGGATAATATTTTCCGTCAGTGCACCACAATCAACAAGTGCTTCAAAAGTGCCATTGTACAAGCCTTCTGTAATGGTTTCGTTCCATTCAGAAACAACAATCCCAAATCGAAGCGTTGCAGCGTTTGGGATTGATGATTTATCGTAAGCCGAAAGATTTTTGTTCTCTGTAGCCATTATTAAGTTTTGGCCAAACCTATGAGTACGTCTATATTGTTCGCTTCCTGTGAATTGGAAAACTCGTTCTTAATTCGTTCAAAGAAACCTAAAGCCTTTTCTTTTTGGCCTAAATCCATTGCAATGATACCTGCCTTGTATAAAAACCTTGGCGTTGTAAAGTCATTGGCATTGTGTGCTATAGCTTTTTCATAATAATCCAAGGCATCCTCTTGTTGATTCAATTGGGAAAATGCATCTCCAATACCTCCTTTAGCCATTGCGCCCAAAATAGCGTCATCAGAGGAAAAATCTTCAAGATGTGTGATTGCTTCTCCGTATTGCTGCATATTAAGATACGTCATTCCTGCTGAGTATTTTGCCAGGTTTGCCGCTTTTGTTCCTTTGTATTCTTCAATAATGTCCAAAAAACCATATTTTCCTTCAGCACCGTTCAAAGCCAGTGAAAACAGAGAATCTTTTTCGGTTTCGCTGGTCAAAGCCTGATCAAAATATTGCTGTGGATAATAAAGTTCGTTGGCAGCCGATGCTTCTTTAGGTTTTTGAATGAATTCATTATACCCTAAATAGCCAAGAACACCTATCGCAATAGCTCCAATTACGCCTAATATGTAGTTCTGGTTTTTCTGTACCCAGGCTTCAGTTTTGGAGGCTCCTTCATCCAACGAACTAAAAACTTCTGCAGTGGTACTGTTTTGTTCGTCCAACTGGGCTTCCTCAACCTTATTTTTTGGCTTAAAGCCTCGCTTTTTGTATGTTGCCATTCTTGATTTTGTTAATCGGGCAAAAATAAAGTTTTTATCCAAAACCGAAAGGTAATTTATTCGTTATTTTTGGAATCTTTAATTTGTCGTGCATCGACTAAAATCACTATGTTTCTTTAGCTTTTTATGTTTTTAAAGCACTTATCTTTAGTTAATTATAAAAATTTCTCTTCCAAGAATCTGGAATTTGACCCCATAATCAATTGTTTGGTTGGTGATAATGGTGTTGGCAAAACCAATATCTTGGATGCAATCTATCATCTTTCTTTCGGAAAAAGTTATTTTAACCCCGTTGCAACGCAAAACATTAAGCACGAAACCGATTTTTTTGTCATTGAAGGGGAGTTTGAAAAGAATGGCCGTGCCGAAAAAATCATTTGCAGTTTTAAAAAAGGATTGAAAAAGATTATCAAAAGAAATGATAAGGCCTATGAAAAATTTTCTGAGCATATCGGTTTTTTACCACTGGTTATCATTTCCCCTTCGGATAGAAATTTGATTATTGAAGGAAGTGACACACGCAGGAAGTTTATGGATGGTGTCATTTCCCAATCGGACAAGGCATATTTGCAAACACTCATTAAGTATAACAAAGTACTGATGCAGCGGAATTCGCTACTAAAATATTTTGCCGTAAACCATACGTTTGACAATGATACCTTAACTATTTATAACGAACAATTACAGGGTTTTGGAACTGAAATACACCAAAAAAGAATGGAATTCATTTCCGCTTTCGTTCCAATCTTTAAAGAGCAATATGCACATATTTCTGAGAAAGAAGAACAGATAATGCTTTCCTACGAAAGTCAACTTTCTGAGAAAAAACTATCTGAGCTTTTGGAGAGCTCAATAACTAAGGACAGGGCATTGCAATATACAAGTATGGGCATCCATAAAGATGATTTAAATTTTACCATTGATGGACATCCCATCAAAAAATTTGGAAGCCAGGGACAACAAAAAACATTTTTAATCGCTTTAAAGTTGGCGCAGTTCCATTTCATCAAAGAGCAAGCGAAAACTACACCAATACTTCTTTTGGATGATATTTTTGACAAATTGGATGAAAACAGAGTTTCCCAAATCGTAGCCTTGGTCAATAATGACAATTTCGGACAGATATTTATCAGCGACACCCACGCAGAGCGAACAGAAAATGTAGTTAAAAATATCCGCCAGACCTATAAAATATTTACCTTGTAGCATGAAGAGCGTTTTTTTGTATTTTGCATTTTTGGTAATTTGGGGATGTAACAAAACATCAATATCAAAAGATGATCTTTCTTATTTAAATGGATATTGGGAGATTGCTGAAGTGGAATTTCCTGATGGGAATAAAAAGACCTATTCTGTAAACCCGAACGTCGATTTCATTCAGATTGACCACATGGAGGGATTTCGGAAAAAGTTGCAGCCCTCTTTCAACGGTACATACAGCACTTCAAATGACAAGGAAGTTTTTAAAATAGTCCATGTAAACGAAGCGTTTACTATTCAATATAAAAAAGCCCAAAATGAGTGGGAGGAAAAATTGGTCCATTTGGATTCGATGACATTTTCCGTGATGAACGAGGAAGGAAAATTATACTCATATAAACGTTTTCAACCCATTTCAATTCCAAAATAATGGCAAAACGGCATAATTCACATCTTAATCTAAGCGATGCCCTGGGGGAGTTTATCAAAGAAAACAAGCTCCAAAAAGGTATGGATAAAGTGGATGCTAAAGATGCTTGGGTCAAACTGATGGGCAATGGGGTCAACAATTATACCACTGGTGTCGAACTCAAGAACGAAACCTTGTTCGTATCTCTTTCATCTTCGGTACTTAGGGAGGAACTAAGCTTGGGGAAAACAAAAATTATTGCCATGCTCAATGAAGAATTGGGTAAAAATTTGGTAAAGAAACTGGTTTTAAGGTAAAAAAGCCATTCAAAACGAATGGCTTTTCATTTATAAATTATATTGAAGAGCTGTCTAAAATATTTCCCTTCCGGAAAAATGGAAAGAACCTTCAATTTTTGCGTTGTCATCACTATCTGAACCGTGAACGGCATTTTCCCCAATACTTGACGCATACAATTTACGAATTGTGCCTTCTGCAGCCTCTTCAGGGTTGGTAGCACCTATTAAAGCCCTGAAATCCTCAACTGCGTTGTCTTTTTCCAATATAGCAGCTACTATGGGTCCTCTGGTCATGAATTCTACCAATTCGCCAAAGAAAGGTCGCTCTTTATGTATTTCGTAAAATTCTTGGGCGTCCCTTCTACTTAATTGTGTGTATTTCATAGCAACGATTTTAAAACCCGCAGCTGTTATTTTTTCCAAAATAGCACCAATATATCCGTTCTCAACGGCATCTGGTTTTATCATGGTAAATGTTCTATTTCCAGTCATTTTTTTGAATTTTCCGCAAACTTACGGTTTTTCGAACAACGAACAACGCTCAATAGGTTTGTTTTAGTTCTTGAAAAATACTATTGTCCTCCCCCATGATCTTTAAAGTCGCCTTTTTGTTTTCCAAATCCAGTTCTATAACACCAAAACTTTGCACCTTGGTTACATCACCTACCCGAAATTTATTGGGTTCCCCCTTATAACTGGCATAGAAATGCGTAAGTCCACTACTGGTAAAATCTATTAATGGGTATTCCATGCCCTTCAGCGTAGTTTTTGAAAATTCTGAAATATGACGATCACCGGATAAGATTATGACCCCTTTGGCACCTGATTCTGTAATCAATGAGTTGAGTTTTTCAACTTCTTTTGGAAAATTGCTCCAGCTTTCAAAACCATGCTGTCCAGATAAGAATTGGATACTTGTAACGATGAGGTTAAAATCGGCACTGGAACTTTTCAATTCTTCTTGGAGCCAGTTCCATTGTTTTTTGCCAAGAATCGTATCATCAGCATCGGTATTTAGTTTATAGCGGCGGTCAGGGTCGGGGTCCGCTTCTAAAGGGCTCCTAAAATATCTTGTGTCTAGAACAAAAATCTTAATCTGACCTTTATCGGTTTCATAAATGTGCGAAGCATATACGCCTTCTTGGTTTCTTCGTTCGCTATTTTTGGGAACCTGCATAAAATCCAAAAACTGTTGTTGGCTCTCCTTTTTCATACTGAACTCCCTTCCAGCATCGTTTAAACCATAGTCATGATCATCCCAAGTACCTATTACGGGAATCGCCTCCGTTAGCTTTTTATATCCTTCATTTTCAGTTTGTTGTGCATACATGGATTTCAGTTCGTCCATATCCTTCGTATCCGCATAAATATTATCGCCTCCCCAAATCCATACATCTGGATTTTGGTGCAAGATGTCATCCCAAAAAGGATTTGTTTCATTTTGTTTATTGCAAGAGCCAAATGCAATAGTAAAAACAGCATTTGATTCCTTTGATTCAGGCTTGGCAGGATAGGGAATATTTTGCTTGGATTTACAGGCAAAAAATGAAACAATAATAAAAGATAGAAAAAAAACATTTCTCATGAACAATGATTTTGAATACAACAAAAATAGGTTTTGTGAAGTTACCACTATATTATATTATTGTATATTTGAACGCATGAATTTAGAGGACATAAAGACGGTCAAGTCTATTCTTTCCCAACCCCAAAACATCGTAATCATACCTCATAAAAATCCTGATGGCGACGCTATCGGCTCATGTTTGGCATTACAAGCTTTTCTTACTAAAATGGGGCAAAAACCCACTGTTATTTCTCCCAACGATTTTCCAAAGTTCTTAAAGTGGATGCCTGGGAACGATGCAATTTTAAATTTTGAGAAAGAGAACTTTCAATCCCATAAATTATTGAAAGAAGCGACATTAATCTTTACGCTGGATTTCAATGATCTTTCTCGAATAGGCCAATTGGAACCCATCCTGAAGGAGAAAGAATGTACATTCATAATGATCGACCATCACCAACAGCCCAGTGAATATGCTACCGTTACCTATTCTGACGTGAGCATGAGCTCCACTTGTGAAATGGTATATAATTTTATCGATTTTTTGGAAGAACTTGATAAAATTGATGAAGCCATAGCTACGAACATCTATACAGGAATTATGACGGATACAGGTTCTTTTAAGTATAGGTCGACTTCCAGTAGAACTCACCGCGTAGTTGCAGATTTGATAGATAGAGGTGCCAACAACATGGAAATCCATCAACAGGTCTACGATACCGTCTCATCATCTCGGTTACATTTACTTGGAGTCGCTCTTAGCAACATGATAATCCTACCAGAATATAGAACTGCTTACATTACACTATCCCAAGAAGAATTGGACCTTCATGAATTTAAAAAAGGGGATACCGAAGGATTCGTAAATTATGGATTGACTTTGGAAGGAATTATTTTTGCTGTTATTTTTATCGAAAATAAGGAAGAGGGTATCATAAAAATCTCATTCAGGTCAATAGGTGATTTTTCCGTGAATGAATTTGCAAGAAAACATTTCAATGGAGGGGGTCATGACAATGCCGCTGGTGGCAGAAGTGAAGTTACTATGGAGGAAACAATACAAAACTTCAATATTATATTGAAAACATATAAAAGTCAATTGAACCCATGAGAATAGTGGTTTTCTTCTTAATCGCGATTTTATACATAAGCTGTGGGGGGCCAGAACCACGTAGACCTGTAAAAATAAAATCCGGAAGCTTTTTTAAGGAATCAGTAGAGCGGAACAAAGCGCTGCTGGCGGTAGAAGAAAAACTGATACAGGAAATTATCCAGAAAGATTCTGCCAACACCTATTTGGCAAGTCCTAGTGGGTTTTCATATTTTTTTGAAATCAATAATGATACGGCCACTTATTATCCAAGAACAAATGACCAAATATTGTTTTCCTACAATCTTGTTACCTTAGACAACGACACTATATATTCTATGCAGGATTTGGGTCCTATTTCCTACGTAATCGACAAGGAACAATTGTTCTCGGGGCTTCAGAATGCGGTCAAATTGCTTAAAATAAACGAGAGGGCCACATTCTTGTTTCCTTCATTACAAGCATATGGTTATCATGGGGACGGAGATAAGATAGGTCCTAGGACTCCTTTAAAATCTACTATAGAATTACATACAATACTTATAAATCAAGACAGTTTAAATTTAAAATCTGAATTACAATGAAACAATCACTTGTTTTAATTACACTATGTGTTATAGTTCTCCTGGGATGCAAATCAGGAAAATATGCCGATCTGGGAGATGGTATTTTTGCCGATATTCAAACGAGCATGGGCGATGTTATCGTAAAATTGGAACACGAAAAGACCCCGGTCACGGTAGCAAATTTTGTATCACTTGCTGAAGGAAACAGTCCTTTTGTAAGTGACAGTTTAAAAGATAAAAAATATTATGACGGCCTTATTTTTCATAGGATTATTAAGGATTTTATGATTCAAGGTGGAGATCCTACGGGAACAGGGAGTGGAAACCCAGGCTATAAGTTCAAGGATGAATTCCATGATTCACTTTCACATTCAAAGAAAGGTATGTTGTCCATGGCCAATTCTGGACCAAAGACCAATGGCAGCCAATTTTTCATTACGCACAAAGCCACCCCTTGGCTCGATAGAAGACATACCGTATTTGGCGAGGTGGTCAACGGAATGGACGTAGTGGATACACTTGCCACTGTAGAAACTCTAGAAAGGGACAAGCCAAAAGTAGATGTCGTCATGAATAAGGTTGAAATAATCAGGAATGGTAAAGAAGCCAAAAAATTTGATGCTGTTCAAATCATGACGGATTATTTTAAAGAAGAGGAGGCTGTAGTTGCGGCTTTTGAAAAAATGAAAACAGAACTCATAGCAGAATTTGAAAAGCAGAAAGAAGCTGCTGAAGAGACCGATTCTGGATTAAAAATCTATACGTTGGTTGAAGGGGACGGTGAAGAACCAAAAGTTGGTCAAAAAGTTCTTGTCAACTACGCGGGCTGGTTACCAAATGGTGATTTGTTCGATAGTAATAGAGAAGAAATGGCAAAAAAGTACAACATGTATGACGACAGAAGAATGCAAGGTGGCGGTTATGCACCAGTTCCCATGGAATACAGTCCAGAAGCACGCTTGATTCCAGGATTTAAGGAAGGGCTACAAGCGATGAAAGTTGGTGACAAAGTACGTTTGTTCATTCCACCGCATTTGGGATATGGAGCTCAAGGAGGAGGCCCTATCCCTCCAAATTCCGATTTAATTTTCGACTTGGAGATTACCGGAATACAATAACAATACAAAAAGATAGAACAAAACAGGCCGTCTAAAAAGGTATATTTTATACAGCCTCTTTTTTAGTCTAAAGTATGGCTAAGACATCTTTGGACATTGGTCACTTAAGATATAAGAGCTAGATTAGAAGCATTCATAAGCCTCACCGTTTTAATGGGACAAAAAGTCAAAACGATAATTGCAATTGCTCTTCCCCTTCAAGTAATTTTGGTCAAATGGCTCGCAAACTATCCTGGACTTGTAGAGGAATATTATAGCAATGGAATATATCCTTACATCTCACAATTTTTGAGAATCCTTTTTGGATGGGTTCCTTTCTCTGTAGGAGACATTTTCTATACACTTTTGGCCTTTTTAGCTTTAAGGTACATTTACAAAAACCACAGGTTTATCAGAAAAAGACCGCTGCAATTTCTAAAAGATATTGTTGTGGTATTGTCTATCGCATATTTCACATTTCACTTATTTTGGGGGCTAAACTACTATCGCCAACCTATAACATGGAAATTACAGATTGAAAAAGAATACACGATGGAAGAATTGGTTTCCATCAATGAATATTTGATAGAAAAGGTAAATAAATATCAAGTTCAGATAACAAGAGATACAACGAACATGGTGAAAATTCCATATTCCAGAAAAGAAATATTCAAAAGGACCAAAGAAGGGTATTCCAATTTAAGCAGGCATTACCCTGATTTCGAATACAATACTTCAAGTCTGAAAGCTTCATTATACAGTCTACCACTCACCTATATGGGATATGGCGGTTACTTGAACCCTTTTTCCAATGAAGCACAAGTAAATGGGTTAATGCCGGCTTCTCGATTGCCTACGGTAAGTGGTCACGAAGTAGGTCATCAATTGGGGTATTCCGCAGAAGATGCCACCAACCTTATTGGCTTTTTGGTCACTATAAAAAATGATGATATCTATTTTAAACATACTGCCTACTCACATGCCCTGGGATATTGCCTATCGGATTTATTAAGAAAAGATGAGGTAAAGTTCAGGGAACTCTTTGAAAAACTTAACCCGGGAGTCAAGAAGAATTTTAAGGAAATATCCGAATTTTGGGAGCAATATGCCAATCCATTAGAACCAGTTTTCAAGTCGGTTTTCAGTGCTTTTCTAAAAGCGAACAATCAACAGGAAGGTATCCAAAGTTATAACTCTGTAGTAGGTCTTGTCATTAATTATCACGAAAAGTACGGTTTCTAAAATCCAGTTTGTACAATACCCTTACTTCCGCTACCTTTAAACAGACTAATCCAATACTCGAACATATGAAAATGAAACTTCTGGCACTCGCGCTGCTTTTGGGCGGTTTTTCTTTGTTTGCACAAGATTATTTTCCCAAAAATGACGGTGTAAAAGCAAAGAACAACAATTACAGGGCGTTTACAAATGCCAAAATATACGTTACCCCTAACCAAATCTTTGAGAACGCTACATTGCTTATACAAAATGGCAAAGTGGTTCAAGTAGGGAAGAATATTTCAATTCCGAAAAATGCGATTACGGAAGATTTACAAGGAAAATATATTTATCCGTCTTTTATCGATGTGTTTTCCGGGTTTGGTGTAAAGATGCCGGAAAAAGCAAAAAGTGACGGAAGATCGGCACAATATGGCCCTTCAAGAGAAGGATTCTATTGGAACGATCATGTGATGCCGGAGAACAATGCAATATCCAATTTTAGCTACGATAAGAAAAAAGCCGGAGAATTGCGAAAACTTGGCTTTGGGGTGGTCAATTCACACATTCAAGATGGAATAGTTAGAGGCACGGGTGTATTGGTAGCCCTTAATGATGAAGGAAACGAATCCAGACGAATATTGGAAGACAAGTCTGCACAGTATTTTTCTTTTAAAAAAAGTATTGCCAAAAATCAATCTTATCCGACATCATTGATGGGTGCGACCGCATTGCTAAGACAACTATATTACGATATGGATTGGTACAGCAAGGGCGACGGAGATACCAAAGACCGTTCCTTGGAAGCTCTTATTGAGAATAAAAATATGATGCAGATATTTTCTGCTGGGAATAATGGAAATGTACTTAGAGCCGATAAAATTGGGGATAAATTCGGGATTCAGTACGCTATTCTTGCAGGAGGAGATGAATACGAGTTTATCGACGATGTCAAAGCTACAAATGCCAAACTAATCGTTCCTATCAATTTTCCCAAAGCTTACGATGTCTCAAACCCGTACGAAGCACATTATGTGTCCTTGAAAGATATGCGGCATTGGAATTTGGCACCTACCAATCCAAAAGTACTGCAAGAAAATGCAGTTCAATTTGCGCTCACTTTGCACAATTTAAAATCCCCGTCGGAGTTTACATCAAAATTGATGAAGGCCATAAGCTATGGTCTTTCTAAAACCAGAGCATTGGAAGCGTTGACCACGGTTCCTGCGGGCATACTTGGTAAATCCAATAAAATTGGTTCTTTGCAAGCTGGTAGAGAGGCAAACTTTTTGATTACTTCAGGAGACATTTTTGAGAAGGGGAATACGCTATATGAGAATTGGGTGCAAGGTTCAAAAAACGTTATCAATTCCAAGGACCAGAAGGATATTCGGGGGGAATACAACTTTGCCATTAACGGAAATACCTACGATGTTTCAATAACCGGTGAAATCAGTAAACCAAAGGTTACCGTTAAAGCAGATACTGTAAAGCTTAATTCTAAAATTGATTATAACAAGGATTGGTTGAATTTGTCTTTTTCAACCAAAGAGGGAGAATCATATCGATTGATTTCCTTGGTTGGTAAGGATTCACAAAATATCAATGGAAAAATTGTGCTTCCAAGTGGCAAGGAATCATCCATTGGTCTTCGCAAAATCTCATCCTTTGAAGAAAAAGCGAAAGAAGATGCCAAAAATAATGTTCCTGAATTAGTATCGCTCTCTTATCCCAATGTGGGTTATGGCTACAAAACAAAGCCGAAGCAGGAAAATTTCCTCTTTAAAAATGCAACAGTTTGGACAGGAGAGACCATTCTGGAGAATACCGATGTGTTAGTTAAAGATGGAAAAATCTCCAAAATTGGTAAAGACCTTAGTGCAGGAAGTACTAAAACTATAGATGCGACCAATAAACATTTAACTGCTGGTATTATAGACGAGCACTCCCACATTGCGGCATTGGCAATCAACGAAGCAGGTCATAATTCGACCGCCGAAGTAAAGATGACCGACGTAGTAGACCCAAAGGATATGGATATCTACAGAAATCTTGCAGGTGGTGTCACTGCGCTTCAATTGCTCCATGGATCGGCAAATCCCATTGGTGGACGTTCGGCCATATTGCGCTTAAAATGGGGAGAAAATGCAGACGGACTTATTTTTGAGAACCAACCCAAATTTATCAAGTTTGCTTTGGGTGAAAATGTAAAACAATCCAATTGGCAGAGCTTCTCAAGATTCCCACAAACGAGAATGGGCGTGGAACAGGTTTTTGTTGACTATTTTCAAAGGGCAAAGGAATACGATGCCAAGAAGAAAAGCGGCCAACCATATCGATATGACGAAGAACTGGAAACCCTTGCCGAAATCTTGAACGCGGAACGATTTATCAGTTGTCATTCCTATGTACAGAGCGAGATAAATATGTTGATGAAAGTCGCTGAAAAGTTCGATTTTACCGTAAACACCTTTACCCACATCCTGGAAGGCTACAAAGTAGCTGATAAAATGGCGGAACATGGCGTTGGCGGTTCTACCTTCAGCGATTGGTGGGCCTATAAATATGAAGTGAATGACGCTATACCCTACAATGCGGCAATAATGGCCAGCCAGGGGGTTACCGTTGCCATAAACAGTGATGATGCAGAAATGTCCAGAAGATTAAATCAAGAGGCCGGCAAAATAGTTAAATATGGTGGTATGTCAGAAATTGAAGCATGGAAAACCGTAACACTGAATCCTGCCAAATTACTCCATATAGATAACAGGGTGGGAAGCATAGAAGTTGGTAAGGATGCCGACATTGTCCTCTGGAACTACCATCCACTTTCCGTATATGCAAAAGCAGAAAAAACACTGATTGAAGGAGCAGTTTATTTTGATTTGGAAAAAGACAAAATGCTACGCGAGTCGGCGAAACAGGAACGAAGCAAACTGATCAATTTGATGCTGAACGAAAAAAAGAACGGAAAAAAGATGCAAGGCCCACAACAAAATAAAAAAATCAGGTTTCACTGCGACAGCCTCTAAAACCATAAAAGATGAAAAAGACGATAACATTACTATTGATTTTAGGGCTATTGAGCAATTTAAACATACTGGCCCAACAGACCCCTGCCCCTAAGCAATCTGAAGCGATTACGATTACGGGAGCAACCGCACATATTGGTGATGGCACAATAAAGGAAAACTGCACCCTAATCTTTGAAAGTGGAAAAATTACTGCCATTGGTGGTTCTGAAACAGAGAGCAAAGGTCAAATTATCGATGCCAATGGAAAGCATATCTATCCGGGCTTTATAGCACCAGGAAAATCTTTGGGTTTAGTTGAGGTAAATGCCGTTAGGGCAAGTAACGACCAAGATGAAATTGGCGATATAATTCCACATATACGAAGTATTATTGCATATAATGCTGAATCTAAAGTTGTAGAGAGTATGCGGCCCAATGGTGTACTGCTCGCTCAAATTGCCCCAAAAGGAGGTAGAATTTCAGGTACATCGTCCATTGTCCAGTTTGATGCTTGGAATTGGGAAGATGCAGCGGTGAAAACCGATGATGGCATCCACTTGAACTGGCCAACACTTTTTAGAAATGGCAGATGGTGGATGGGAGAGCCCAGAGGTTTTATTCCAAACAAGGATTATGATAAACAAGTGAGCGAGGTAAAAACGTTTATGCAGAACGCAAGTGCATATGGAAAAGGCACTTCCGATGAAATCAATGCCCCTTTTGCTGCAATGCAAGGTTTGTTCAATGGTTCAAAACACCTATACATCTATGCCGATGGTGAAAAGGAAATGATGGACGCCATTACAAATGCAAAAGAATCCGGAGTGGAAAAAATAGTGCTTGTCGGGGGATACCACGCACATAAAATCATTGACTTTTTAAAAACAAACAGTATTCCAGTTTTGGTAAACTTTACCCATACACTTCCAAAATTTGATGATGATGATTATGATCTCACATACAAATTGCCCAAACTTTTAATGGACGAAGGACTCACTGTGGGACTTCAAAACGCCTCGGCCTCGAACTTTCAGACCAGGAACCTTCCATTTTATGCAGGTCAGGTTGTAGCGCAAGGATTGGAAAAAGAAAAAGCACTTCAACTGATAACTGGAAACAATGCCAAAATATTAGGAATAGATGCGGATTACGGCACTTTGGAAGTAGGTAAAAGTGCAACATTGTTCATTTCTGAAGGCGATGCTTTGGATATGCGGACCAACCAACTTTCCAGAGCTTTTATTGATGGACGGGATATTTCCCTGGAAACACATCAAACTGAATTATGGAAACGCTATATGGGCAAGTACGAAGGGAAATAGTACCGTACAAATTCTGTACGCAATACACTTTGAGCTTTTTGAAGTTTGACTTAAAAATATGGATCAAATAATAGCTAAAGCTATCGATTAAAAAAGAGGATTTTATCTTCTTCAAAAGAGATATTAAAAGTGTACGATATCAGTTCGAGCGCAGTCGAGAACCTTTAAATGAAAATACAGCATATCTCGACTGCGCTCGATATGACAGAAGCCAACTGTAATCAAAAAGGTACAAGTCATTAAAGTCCAGCTCACCTATCAACTTATCAATTTTTTTTCACCTCTACAAACTTTGCACCTTCAGGTTTTGCATAAAAACTATCCGGTTTAGAAACAACACTTAATGAAACATTCTCAAAAGCAAGCTTGTTACTGGCATCCAAAATTTTTCCATCTTCCAAATTGTACCAAGTAATTGACTTTGGCAGAACCAAGCCTTCAACAGTTTGCCAATCATCATATCGAATCCATTTGATATTATCCGATGCCTCGCCCGAGCGATAGGTGACGGTGTATCCCAACCACTCTATCTGGTAATTATCAGGATTGTAATGAATAAAATACTCGTCTTTGGAAGATGCCCCCACCCCAGATTCATAAGAAATTCGAATACCAGGATAGGCTTTATCCCCATATATCAAATTCTCCGTTTCGGAATAGATTATGCCATCATCTGCCAAAACAAAGGGCATCGCGTAAAAATAGAACATAAGATTATGGTAAAAACCCGCATCTCCCCTATAGATGTTTTCATCATCCAAAAGCCAAACTTCTTTACCATCAAAACCAAGTGAAAAATTTTCTGCATCTACTCTATCCTTCCTTGACCATAGATCAATGGTGTGGGTTTCCGTAAAATCCGTTTTAGGTAAGTCATACGTTAACGTCTGCTGATTTTTCCAGGCTTCCAATCCTCGATGAGCCATAAAAACTTTTTCCAAAGCTTCAGGAAACTTCTTTTTGGCTTCAACGGACACCTCTTCGGCACGATCTTTTGTATCTTCTTTTTTCGGATTGGGTTTACACGCGACAATTGCAATCGCCAAGAATAGGATAGTTATTTTATTCATGAGTTTGTAGTTTACACCTTCGTCGGAAATATCTTTTTGGGATTACAAGAATATGTATTTTTGATATGTGATAGAAAGCAAAATAATTAGCAGTGTTCAAAATCCTTTGGTAAAAAAAGTATTGGCGTTAAAGGAAAAATCCCGCGAAAGGAAAAAAACCGGACTTTTTGTTGTGGAAGGCCGGCGTGAAATTGAACTTGCGCAAAAGGGGGGGTATAAGTTGAATACCCTTCTCTATTGTGAAGAAATTTTAGGTGATTTCAATACTCTTAAAATTTCTGACAAGCAATCAATTGAGCTTGTTCAGATATCCAAGTCTGTTTACGAAAAACTTGCCTATCGCAAGACTACCGAAGGGATTTTGGCAATTGCTAAAAGTAAATCACATTCTTTGGACGCTATTCATTTTAAAAATAAAAATCCGTTGATTCTGGTTGCGGAGGCCCCTGAAAAACCAGGTAACATAGGTGCTTTATTGAGAACAGCAGATGCAGCAGCGGTAGATGCCGTACTGATTGCCAATCCCAAATCTGATGTCTACAACCCGAACATTATACGCTCCAGCGTAGGTGGTTTGTTCACAAACCAAATTGGAATGGGCTCTACGGAAGAAATTGTTCATTTTTTAAAGAAAAAAAAAGTCAAGATATACTGTGCCGCATTAACAGCTTCAAAAAAATACATGGATTGTAATTTTAAGTCTTCCTCTGCAATAGTAGTGGGTACCGAAGCGTTAGGTTTATCAGAACTATGGCTCCAAAATTCCGACCAAAACATCATCATACCGATGGAAGGTGAAATCGATTCCATGAATGTTTCCGTATCGGCGGCAATACTTATATTTGAGGCCAAGCGGCAACGTGTACAATAGCCTATGGAAAAAACTACACTCTTTTACATTATTATCGGTATCCTAGTGGTTCAGTATTTGATTCATCAATTATTGGAATACCTGAATGCAAAACGCTTTAAATCAAAAGTGCCTTCTGAACTGAGCGATGTGTTTGATGAAACCGAATACCAAAAGTCCCAACAATACAAAAAAACAAATTATAGATTTGGACTTTTTTCAGATGGGTTCTCATTGTTGCTTACGCTTTGCTTTTTATTTTTTGGTGGCTTTGAACTGGTAGATACATGGACTCGTTCTATAACGGAGAGCACAATTCCCATGGCCTTATTGTTCTTTGGAATCATTTTACTGGGGAGCAGCATTCTGGGCATACCTTTCTCTTATTATCAAACCTTTGTTATAGAGGAAAAATACGGTTTTAACAAAACTTCGAAAAAATTGTTTTTTTTGGATAAAATCAAAGGAGCGGTACTGACCATTATATTTGGAGGTGCGATATTGTCCCTTTTTATACTTTTCTATCAATGGACAGGACCAAATTTTTGGATATATGCATGGTTAATGGTCGGT
Organism: Flagellimonas maritima; assembly: GCF_003269425.1. Lineage (NCBI taxonomy): Bacteria > Pseudomonadati > Bacteroidota > Flavobacteriia > Flavobacteriales > Flavobacteriaceae > Flagellimonas > Flagellimonas maritima. The sequence goes on from NZ_CP030104.1 coordinate 368,627, forward strand.
GGGGTAACCCTCTTCATAAATTTGTTCTATAGCCGTTTGATAGTACCGCTTTTTAACAAACAAACCCCACTCAAGGAAGGAAACTTGAAAAGTGCCATAGAAAACTATGCTAGAAATGTGGGTTTTGAATTGAAGAATATTTTTGTAATTGATGGGTCAAAGAGGTCTACAAAAGCAAATGCTTATTTTTCTGGATTTGGAAAAGAAAAACGGATAACGCTTTTTGATACGTTGATCAATGATTTGAACGAAGACGAAATTGTAGCAGTTTTGGCACATGAAGTTGGTCATTACAAGCGAAAGCACATTATTTTCAATTTGGTCGTTTCCTTGGGATTAACAGGTTTTACCCTATTTATTCTTTCACTTTTCATCAACAATCCGCAAATATCATTGGCCATAGGTGTATCCATCCCAAGTTTTCATGCAGGTCTTGTAGGTTTTGTGTTATTATACAGTCCCATTTCTGAAATTACAGGTTTGGCCATGAACTATCTATCCAGAAAATTTGAATTTCAGGCCGATGATTATGCCAAAAAAACCTTTGCTGCAACACCTTTGGTAACCTCCCTTAAAAAACTGTCCAAAAACAATTTGAGCAATTTAACCCCTCATCCCGCATACGTTTTCGTGCACTACTCCCACCCTCCTCTAATTGAACGGATTAGAAACTTAAAGGCATAATTATTGTTGTTTACATTTAAAGATTATGGTAACTTTAATATAATATGACGGAGGCTGCTATTGAAAAAGAGAACAAGGAGATTGCGAAACAGTATAAAGAGTTGCTTCGCATAAGTTATCAAAACTTGAGCCCTCAGGACAAGAAGTTGATACGCTCTGCTTTTGATGTTGCCGTGGATGCGCATAAAGACCAACGGAGGAAATCAGGTGAAGCCTATATTTTCCATCCCATTGCCGTGGCGAAAATCGTTGCATCAAAAATTGGACTGGATGCGGTTTCCATAGCCTCTGCCCTGCTCCATGATGTTGTTGAGGATACGCCCTATACCCTTGATGATATTGAGCGTATGTTCGGCGAAACGGTTGCGCGTATTGTGGATGGACTCACAAAAATTTCCCATCTCAAAAAAGATAAGGATATCAGCCAACAAGCTGAAAACTTCAGGAAAATGCTGTTGACCCTGCATGATGATGTTAGGGTAATCATCATTAAAATTGCGGATAGGTACCACAACATGCTCACCATGGATTCCATGCCAGAGCACAAACAGGTGAAAATAGCATCAGAGACCTTATATATCTATGCCCCGCTGGCACACCGAATAGGTCTGTACAACATCAAGACCCATTTAGAGGACCTTAGCTTAAAATATACTGAGCCTGACGTCTTTAACGATATTCAGGCCAAAATTGAAGATACCGAAGAAGAGCGATTGGCCTATATCGAGGATTTCTCGGAAATTATCCGTAATTCTCTGGATAAAGAAGGGCTGAACTACACGATCAAAGGAAGGATGAAATCCATTTTTTCCATTAGAAGAAAAATGAAAGTACAGAATGTTTCTTTTGATGAGGTCTATGATAAGTTCGCACTCAGGATTATCTATAAATCCGATAAAAAGAACGAAAAATTCTTGGCTTGGAAAATCTATTCCATTGTTACCGACCATTTTACACCAAACCCAATCCGTTTGCGCGATTGGATCACCTCACCAAAATCCACAGGTTATGAAGCCCTTCATATTACGGTAATGGGGCCAAAAGGGAAATGGGTAGAAGTACAGATACGGAGTGAACGCATGCACGAAATCGCAGAAAAAGGTTATGCTGCCCATTTTAAGTACAAACATGGTGATCAAAAAGAGCAGGGCATTGAAGAATGGCTCAATAGGTTACAGGAGGCGTTGGAAACTTCAAACAACAATGCCGTTGATTTTGTAGAAGAGTTCAAGCTCAATCTCTATTCCAAGGAAATTTTTGTATTTACTCCAAAAGGCGAGCTAAAATCCATGCCCAAAGGAGCAACACCACTGGATTTTGCATTTCATATCCATACCGAAATCGGTATGAAAACAAGGGGAGCACGAGTTAATGGCAAACTGGTTCCGTTGGGGTCAGAGCTCCATAGCGGTGACCAAGTAGAAATAATAACCTCAGAAAGTGCCAAACCCAATCAGAGTTGGTTGGACTATGCCCAAACGGCCAGGGCAAGGTCAAAAATCAAATCTTCTTTGAGTGAGGAAAAAAAGAATATTGCCCAAGATGGAAAAGAAATCCTTCGAAGAAAGCTCAAATCCCAAAAAATTACCCTCAATGAGGATACGGTCAATAAACTGGTAACATATTTTAAATTAAAAACCAGTTTGGATTTATTTTATCGTGTAGGCATCGGTGTAATTGACAATGAGCGTATTAAAGAGTTTGCTTCGTCTTACCACAACGCATTTCTTAACTTCTTTAAAAACAGAATTAGAAGGAATCCAACTCCCAAAGATATTGACAAGGAAGAAATTACCACAAAATACGACATGCTCGTATTCGGCAAGGAGGAAGAAAAGCTAAATTATAAACTTTCCCAATGCTGTAACCCTATTCCCGGTGATGACGTATTTGGTTTTGTTAGCGTAAACGACGGTATAAAAGTCCATAAAAAGAACTGCCCCAATGCAATTTCTTTGCAATCCAATTACGCCTATAGGATCATGACGGCCAAGTGGATAGATTCCACACAAGAAGAATTTATGGTCGATATAAAGATTAGTGGAATAGACAATTTGGGTCTTGTAAATGATATTACCAATATTATCTCGGACAATATGCACGTAAACATGCGCAACTTAAATTTTAGTGCCGATGGAGGAACTTTCACCGGCAAAATAACATTGGCCGTAAAAAACAACACAATTCTTAAAAAACTGGTCAACAATTTGAAGCAAGTGGAGGGTATAGACAAAGTAGCAAGAATTTAATTTTTAGCTGTACCTTTGTCCTTTAGTATAGGCGAGAAAGCAATGGGTAACAATAAAAATCAGGAAATTGTAAAAAATGTGTTCACTTCTTTTTTAGAAGATAATGGACATCGTAAAACACCCGAACGCTACGCCATTCTACAAGAAATTTACAATAGTGACGATCATTTTGATGTGGAATCCCTCTATATAAAAATGAAGACCAAAAACTATAGGGTAAGTCGCGCAACATTGTACAACACCATTGAACTTTTATTGGATTGTAAATTGGTCAGAAAACATCAGTTTGGGAAAAACCAGGCACAATACGAAAAATCATATTTTGATCGCCAACATGATCATGTAATCTTGACCGATACCGGCGAAGTTGTGGAATTTTGCGACCCCCGAATCCAATCCATAAAAAAAACCATTGAAGAGGTTTTTGACATCAAAATCAATAACCATTCATTATATTTCTACGGAACCAGAAACCTGCCTGCCGAGCGGCATGGCAAAGAAGAAAACCTAACCGAATAACCAACACATTTCATGGTAGATTTATTGCTTGGACTCCAATGGGGAGATGAAGGAAAAGGGAAAATCGTTGATGTACTTACCAAAGATTACGATATCATAGCTAGATTTCAAGGAGGCCCAAATGCCGGACATACTTTGGAATTTGATGGTATTAAACATGTATTGCATACAATTCCGTCAGGGATTTTCCATAAAAATGCCATAAATATTGTGGGCAACGGAGTAGTCATAGATCCCGTCATTTTTAAAAAAGAGCTTGACAATCTTGATAAATTTAATATCGATATTGTTTCCAAACTTTTTATCTCAAGAAAAGCACACCTTATTTTGCCTACGCACCGTCTTTTGGATGCTGCATCTGAAGCTGCCAAGGGCAAAGCTAAAATAGGTTCTACACTAAAGGGCATCGGTCCCACCTATATGGATAAGACCGGTAGAAACGGCATGCGCGTTGGCGACTTGGAATTTGATAATTGGAAAGAGAAATACAGAGCTTTGGCTAACAAACATGAGGCCATGATAGGGTTTTACGATGTAGATATCCAATATGATCTTGAAGAGCTGGAAGCTGAATTCTATGAAGGTGTTGCCACCCTAAAAAACTTAAGATTCATAGATAGCGAAGAATATATTTTTAGCGCACAGGATAAAGGTGAAAAAATACTGGCCGAAGGAGCCCAAGGCTCTTTATTGGACATTGATTTTGGAACCTATCCCTATGTGACATCATCCAATACAACGGCTGCAGGTGCATGCACAGGTCTGGGCGTAGCACCGAATAAAATAGGCCGTGTGCTGGGGATTTTTAAGGCATATACCACACGCGTAGGTAGTGGTCCCTTCCCTACCGAATTGTTTGATGAGGATGGCGAAACCATGGGACGCGTAGGCAATGAATTTGGTGCAACTACAGGAAGACCCAGAAGATGTGGATGGTTGGATTTGGTGGCGTTGAAATATACAGTTAAAATCAATGGCGTTACCGAATTGATGATGATGAAAGCTGATGTGCTAAGCGGTTTTAAATCCATAAAAGTCTGTACAGCTTACACATATAAAGGTGAAGAAATAACCCATCTTCCCTATAATGTTGAAAGTGAATATGTAACACCCATTTACAAAGAGATGAAGGGCTGGGCAAAAGATCTTACAAAGCTTACCAAAGCAGAAGAACTACCTTCTACCCTTAATGACTATATCGAATTTTTGGAAGAACAGTTGAACGTACCTATTAAAATAGTTTCCGTAGGACCGGATAGACTGCAGACAATTCATAGATAGTCCAAGCATATTTATGAAACACTTTCTACATTTTAAAAACTAAAATTTCAATTAATCGTTATGTTGAATTTATTTCAACATCATTAAACTATTTTGAACATCGATTTTTGAGATGAGAGTCTGAAACAAGTCCAGAACAATAAAAGAAATAAATTTTCAAGACAAAATAATAAATCCACAACAGGGTTATCTACTATTTTAAATTGAAGTTACACTGTTCAGAATCAGTAAATATCTCATATTTGAATCTTCGCAATACAACTGACCAAATCTTCTATGCATTGGTTTTCAACCCCTTCGCACAGTTGGTACTTTATTTTCTCCAAATCTTGTTAAACATCAATAAAAAGTATTTATAACGGATAATTTCCTTTTGCAGTTACATTTCCGAGCATTTGGGTCAAAAATTGATTTGGGCCAATTCTATCTTTACAGTACTAACTAAACTTTTTAACTATGTCATCCAAAAAAGAGCTTTTTGCACGGTTCGGTATCGCTTCAAAAGGTACTGTTTACATAATCGTAAGTATTCTAACATTATTATCCGCATTCAATGCGGGTGGGAAACAATCAGGAAGTAGGGATGCCATTGAATATATTGCAAATCAAAGTTATGGTACTATTCTTTTGAGCATTGTAGCCCTCGGACTCCTCGGTTATGTATTTTGGAGGTTCTATCAAGGATTTTACAACCCTAAAGACTTGGACAATGATACTAAAGGTATTGTAAAGCGTATTGCCTATGTAGTAAGTGGAATCATCTATGGTTTTTTATGTTACTATGCCATAAGCTTGATTCTGGGCAACTCATCACAATCTAGCAGTGGAGGGGGAAATTCTTTTGGTTCAGGAAGTTCTGAAATTGTAGGATGGATAATCGGTATTATAATTTTTGGTAAGGGTATCTACGATATATATCAAGCCTATTCCAAAAAATATAAAGAAGATTTGGAAAACACCGGTCTCAGCAGTAGTGCACAATCAACAATGCTCAAATGGGGGCGTTTAGGTTATACCATGCGAGGTGTTGTTTTTGTCCTTATGGCATATTTGACCATAAAAGCCAATAGTTCCAATGTTTCTGGTAAAACTGATGTATTCTCCTATGTTCAGGATGAATTTGGAAGTATTCCGTTGGCGTTAATGGCTTTTGGACTTTTAGGATATGGTGTGTTCATGTTGGTCAAATCCAAGTATGCATCAATGAGCATTTCATAAAATATCTTTTATAAATAAAAATAAATTAAACAGCTATGATTAGAGAAGGAACAGAAGTAAAATGGAAGTGGGGCAATGGGCATGCAACTGGTAAAGTTGAGAAAACCTATGAAGAATCCGTCACAAGGAAAATTGAGGGAAGCGAAGTGACCAGAAATGGTTCTTCGGATGATAAAGCGCTTTTTATAAAACAAGAAGATGGGAGCGAGGTATTGAAACTTGAAAGCGAAGTAGAAAGAAACGATTAAAGAAAATCTGGCTTTCCCTCAATTCCCAAACCTTTCTAAATCCTTTCTCTTCTTTGACTAAAAGTCCTACTTTTGGGCAAAATTTCAAGTATTGAGAAGGATTTTAATATTCATTTTTACTTTTACTTATCTTTTTGTTTCTGGACAAGAGGATGCGCCGGAATCAGAGCGAAAACAAATAAATATTGTTTACGGAGCAAATTTCACTAAAGATGAAGCCCAATTCCCTGGAGCATCAATTTTTAGCAAGGATGATGAGCGCCAAGTGCAGTTTGAACATAAAGGCGCCGACCTATGGTGCGACATTGCTATCTTTTATTCACAGGAAAACAGATTGAAGGCCATTGGCAATGTGCGTTTGCAACAAGGTGATTCCATTGAAATGAACAGCGCAAAACTTAATTGGAACGGCGATACCAGTTTGGCCAAGGCTTGGGAAAGTGTAGATTTATCGGATGGTAAAATGACCTTGACAACAGATACATTGTACTTTGACAGGGAAAAACAAATATCCTATTATAATTCTGGAGGAAAGGTTGTGGATTCTGTTAATGTTCTTACAAGCAGGGTTGGCACCTATTTTACGGAGCTAAAAAAAGTTCAGTTTCGAGATAGCGTGCATATTGATAATCCCGAATATATTATAGATTCAGAGCAACTGGATTATTACCGTGTTTCTAAAAATGCCTATATGTACGGTTCCTCCACTATTACTGGGAAAGAGTACAAAATTTATTGTGAACGTGGTTTTTATGACACAAAGATTGAACAGGGCTATGGCATAAAAAATACCCAGATAGATTATGACAATAAAATTATTATTGGAGATAGCCTATATTTTGACAAAGCATCGGAATTTGCATCAGCAACCAATAATATTCAAATTACGGACACCATAAACAATGGTGTTATACGGGCTCATTATGCCGAGGTCTTTAAAGCGAAGGATTCTGTTTTTGCTACAAAAAGAGCTGTTTCTGTAAGTTTGGTGGAACAAGATTCTTTGTATATGCATGGCGATACCCTAATGGTTACTGGAAAGACTGAATCCCGTATTCTGAGAGCATTTAGAAATGCCAAATTCTACAAAACAGACCTAAGTGGCAAGTGCGACTCCATTCATTCCGAAGAAAAAACGGGTATAACACAACTTATACGAAATCCTATCCTTTGGAACGTTAACAACCAAATTACAGGAGACAGCATCCATCTAATTTCTGACTTGGAAACAGAAAAACTGGATTCGCTCAAAGTATTGGAAAATGCATTTATAATTTCTTTGGATACAATAAGTAAAACAGGTTACAATCAAGCAAAGGGGAAAGACCTGTTTGGGAAATTTATAGAAAACGAACTAAAGATAATCGACCTTGTCAAAAATACCGAAGTCATCTATTACATGTACAATGATGACCAAGAGTTGATCGGCATCGATAAAACCATTTGCAGTAAAATCCGACTATTGATGGCCAATAACGATATTGAGGATATTACTTTCTTTGTTAACCCGGATGGGGATATTTTTCCTGAGACGGATTTACCTTTGGAAAGCCGTAAATTAAAAGGTTTTGTTTGGCGTGGCGAAGAAAGGATCTTGAGCAAGGATGATATTTTTGATGAAGATGATAATAATATAGAACTAGTAAAAATACGAGGAATCGAAAATCCCATAGACATTGATGCCGAGGAGGAAGAACGAAGTAAAAACGAAAATGACCCTGTAAACAATATCCCAAATACGAAAGCTATAGTTTCCAAGCCAACTTCAATAAAAAAAGTCCAAAAACCCTAATGCTAAGGGACGATTTCCACACATACCAGGCACAAACCACACCGCATCCACTTGGTTTGGAAATTTCATATGCAAAAGGTTGTTACATTTACGATGCTCAAGGAAATGCACACTTGGACTTTGTAGCCGGGGTTTCCGCCTGCAGCTTGGGCCACTGTCATCCCAGTGTCGTAACAGCAATCAAAGAACAGACTGAAAAATATTTGCACGTTATGGTATACGGAGAGTATGTGCAACAACCAGCAGTAGAACTGACCAAACTCTTAGCGTCCTATCTACCTAAAAATCTGGAAACGACCTATCTGGTAAATTCAGGAACCGAGGCTATAGAAGGTGCCTTAAAATTAGCAAGGAGGTATACTGGCCGTTCTCAACTTATTGCGGCAAAAAATGCATATCATGGTAACACAATGGGCAGTCTAAGCCTAATGGATTACGAAGAGCGGAAAAGTGCCTTCAGACCTTTGATTCCAGATGTTTCGTTTATCGAATTCAATGATAAAAAGGATTTAGCCAAGATAACGGAGAAAACCGCGGCGGTCGTTCTAGAAACCATTCAAGGTGGAGCAGGGTTTATCATGCCTGAAAAAGGATATTTAAAAAAGGTAAGGAGTCGTTGCAATGAAGTTGGAGCCTTATTGATTTTGGATGAAATACAACCTGGTTTTGGGAGAACGGGAAAGCTATTTGCATTTGAGCATTTTAATTGTGTTCCTGACATATTAGTCTTAGGCAAGGGTATGGCGTCAGGAATGCCCGTAGGAGCATTCGTTGCATCAAAAAAAATAATGATGTCTTTAAGGGAAAAACCTAAATTGGGTCATATTACCACATTTGGCGGTAATCCCGTTATTGCTGCTGCCAGTTTGGCAACCTTACGTGAAATTACCGGAACACAGCTCATAGAGCAGACACTTGAAAAAGAAGAATTGTTCCGTAAGCTTTTGGTACATCCTTTGATTAAGGAAATAAGAGGTAAAGGTTTAATGCTAGCGTTATTGTTTGAAAACCAGAAAGTAGCCAATTATTTAGTATTGACTGCCGCCAAAAAAGGACTTATTCTTTTCTGGTTGTTATTTGAACCGAATGCCGTTCGCATATCGCCACCTTTAACGATTTCAATGAAAGAAATCAGTATAGGATGCGACCAAATAATAACTATTTTAAATGAGTACAGACCAGCTGCTGTTAACTAAATTGTTGATAACATACCCTTATTACGAACTTAAACATAAAGGCAAAGGGCTAATTTTAAGTCCATAGTCAAACCAAACATGTTCCTATGGCGTTAAATTCCAACGAATATCCAGACAAATCCATCAATAAATTCGAGTCCATGCTCAAAACGGATGATGTCTATTTTTTCGATGCAGAGGACTTTGAGGAAATTATTCACCATTATCTCAACAATGGAAAAATATCCTTGGGAAAAAAAGCGATTCAAATAGGTCTGGAACAACATCCCAACGCGTTGGAAATAAAATTGCTCCGTGTTGAGGTATTGGTTTTTGAAGATAGGTACGAAGATGCGGGAAAACTATTGGATGAACTTCAGAACATAGATTCCAATAATGAGGAAATTTATATACAGCGCGCCAATATCCAGTCCAAGCAGGACAATCATTATGAGGCAGTAAGTTTATTGATGGAAGCTTTGCATATCAGCGAAGATAGCTTTGACATTCATTCGCTTTTAGGAATGGAATATCTATTTCTTGATGATTTTGAAAAAGCCAAACGCAGTTTCATGAAATGCGTAGAATTCGATGACAGGGACTACTCCTCGCTTTATAACGTGGTGTATTGCTTTGAATTTCTGGAAGATTTTAACGGGGCGGTCTATTACTTAAATGATTATCTGGAACGTAATCCTTATTGTGAAGTAGCATGGCACCAATTGGGCAAGATGTACTACACTATGGATATGTACGATGAAGCACTTACTGCATTCGATTTTGCCATTATATCAGATGACTCCTTTATTGGGGCTTATTTTGAAAAAGGAAAAGTGCTCGAAAAAATGGGCAGGTACAACGATGCCATTGAAAATTATGAAATTACCATATCCATAGAGGACCCAACCTCTCATGCGTATCTCCGTATCGGAAGATGTCACGAGAAATTGGGCAATGACGATTTGGCAAAATACTACTATTACAACACGGTACATGAAGACCCGTTGCTTGACAAGGGCTGGCTGGCAATAACCGATTTTCATTATAAATTGGAGAATTATGAGAAGGCACTGTACTACATCAATAAAGCTATAAATATTGATGGAGAAAATCCGTTGTACTGGAAGAAATGTGCAAAAATCTATTTTGCCCTTGATAACTTTGATGAAGCCGATTTTGCCTACAAACAAGCCGTAGATTTAGGTAATTACGAACAGGATACATGGCAAAATTGGGCAGATGTCCTTAAAAATGTTGGGGATTATGGTTCTTCCATCCAAGTACTCGTTCAAGGTATCGAATTCTATCCGGAAAGTGCCGATCTTTTATATAAGTTGGCAGGACTCTATCTAAAAAATAATGAAATTCCAAACGCTAAAGAGAAATTATCCCAGGCGATGCAGCTCGATATCGATAAATTTCAATTATTTGAAGCGGAATTTCCAGAGTTTGGTGAAATCAAATGGCTCCAAAAATTGGTTTCGGAAATTAAAAAGACATCTACGTAATACCTGATTCCTACCTAAAATTCATGAAAACACGTCAATTTTTTGATTATGTGTTCATCACGCTAAAAGGGATGGCTATGGGAGCTGCAGATGTCGTTCCAGGAGTTTCGGGCGGTACTATCGCGTTTATTTCCGGTATTTACGAAGAACTTATCAGTTCCATCAATAATATCAACCTATCACTCTTTACGACTTTAAGAAAAGAAGGCCTAAAAGCTTTTTGGGAAAAGGCCAACGGGAATTTTTTACTGGCACTCTTTCTGGGGATTTTTATAAGCGTACTCTCACTCGCCAAAATTCTTAGCTGGCTATTGGATAATAAACCCATTTTATTGTGGTCTTTCTTCTTTGGGCTTGTATTGGCAAGTATAATATTTGTGGGAAAAGAAATTACTAAATGGACCGTAGCTACTATAGTCACATTTTGTGCAGGAGCTGTTCTGGCTTTCTTTATAACGGAACTACCTCCCAGTGAAAATGTTGACAGTCTACCCTATCTTTTCTTATCTGGAGCTTTAGCGGTATGCGCCATGATACTACCGGGCATATCCGGGGCGTTTATTCTAGTTCTGTTAGGTTCTTATAAAACTATTTTAGATGCGTTGCACGAACGGGACATGAAAATAATTATAACCGTCGCTATAGGTGCAGTATTTGGCCTACTAAGCTTTGCAAGGATTCTTAAATGGATGTTTAGTCATTACAAAAATATCACTTTGGCCTTATTGACTGGTTTTATCTTAGGTTCGTTGAACAAAATATGGCCTTGGAAAAAGGTATTGGAAACCAAGACTTTTAGTGATAAAATTATTATTATCGACGATATGAATGTTTGGCCGTGGGCATATAATGGAGATAACCAACTAATACTTGCCATAATCTTAGCTATAATCGGTTTTTCGCTTATTTTTATCTTGGAGAAATTTGCTTCCAAAGAATAAGTGTAAAACATTATATGCATCAACCCAGAACATTTCTTGATAATTTTTTCTTGGTAGTTAAAGGGCTTTGCATGGGTGCTGCAAACAAGGTTCCCGGCGTCTCAGGAGGAATAGTCGCCTTTGTAGGTGGTTTTTATGAAGAATTTATCTATTCCCTACAAAAGATTAATTCAAAGGCTTTTAAATTGCTTGTCAATGGCAGGTTCAAAAGCTTTTATCAATATGTAAACGGGCAGTTTTTGCTTTTACTGATTTTTGGAATGCTTATCAGTTATTTTAGTATTTCAAAAATTTTGGACTTCTTTTTGGAACAAAATGAACTTTTTGTCTGGGCCTCCTTTTTTGGTATGATTCTAGGGTCTATTTATTACGTTTCCAAAGAATTTGACCATTGGAACAAGAAGACTGTCGTAGCGGGAATTATTGGTTTACTGATCGGTATCTCAATAAGCTTTTTGAACCCTGCGAAGGAAAATGATAATCTTCTCTTTATTTTTTTCTGTGGAATTATAAGCGTATCGGGGATGACCTTGCCTGGACTTTCAGGCTCTTTCATCTTAATTCTTTTTGGTAATTATGTATTGTTGCTGGTCGATTCGGTAAATGCTCTATATGATACGTTTTCAGAAATATTCGCGGGAGATTTTGGTTTTCTGGACAATGCACAGCGCATAGATTCCCTAATAATACTCGGGGTATTCACACTTGGCTCCGCTACGGGACTTGTTACCTTTTCACACTTGCTGAGCTATTTACTTAAACATTATAAGGAAATATCTACAGCTGTTATCGTAGGTTTTATAACGGGATCACTGGGGGTATTGTGGCCATGGAAAAGAACGATGTTCAAAATTGATGAAGCTGGCAACCCCCTGCTCGATTCCAATGGGGACAAAATAGTATTGAACTATAAGCGCTACATTCCTGATTTATCGGCTCCCGATACATGGTGGGCCATATTTTTTGTGATTTTAGGAATTATGTTATTATTGGTACTGGATTGGTATGGAAAAAACAGAAAAGAAAGAGAACAGGTACGGACTATTGGGTAAGAATATCTCTTATTCTTTTTCCCAAGGTTACTTTGTACAAAAGTTTAAAGACCTTAAACTTGAAAACCATAGCTATGAAAACTTTGACATTCCCCATATATCTGAATTAAAAAAGCTTTTGAACCAAAATGACCTTAAAGGCCTTAACGTTACCATACCGTACAAAGAACAAGTAATCCCCCATTTAAATGACTTGGATAGTACGGCAAGAAAAATTGGAGCGGTAAATACCATTAAATTTACGAGCAAAGGTTTAAAGGGGTATAACACGGATTTCTATGGATTTAAAAAATCGATAGAACCCTATTTGAAAAAACACCATAACAAAGCACTTATACTGGGCACTGGAGGTGCATCAAAAGCTATACGCTATGTTTTAGAAGAACTCGGTATTGCCCATTCCTATGTTTCAAGGACCAAAATGAAAAATCAATTTCTTTATAGTGAATTGAACGAGGACATCGTGAAAAATCACAGAATCATTATCAACTGTACCCCTTTGGGAACCTACCCAAAAATAGATGAAAAACCATCCATTCCCTATACAGACATAACAGGTCAACACCTTTTGTTTGATCTTATTTACAATCCAAAAAAAACTGCATTTTTGCGTGAAGGTGAAGCTAAAGGTGCCGAAATATGTAATGGTTTGAAAATGTTGGAATTACAGGCAGAAAAAGCTTGGGAAATCTGGAACAGTCCATAAAATTGTCATCTACACTTAATTTTGTTCAATCTATATAGGGTTTTTGCTTAAACAAAAGAAGGAGCGTTACTTTTGTTATTGGGTAATTTAGTTGTTAACTTGGCTATAATTATCATCAATTCAAAAGGAAAAGACACTACTGATGCAGGAAAATGAACAAAAACTTCAGGATACTGAAGGTGATGCTGAACTTAATTCGGAGCATACTAAGGATATTGTCAAAGAAAGCCCCATTTCTGAACATGAAAAATCCGAGGATTCAGCAGAAGAAAAAATTCAAGAGCAAGACCAGAAAATTAAACCGCATAATGATTCCCCAGTCCCAGAAATGACCCCCAAAACTGATGACAAGGACGAGGTCATCGAGGAAATAGAAGAATCCAATGCCGAGGATGCAGAAGATAAGGACAATGAAAAACGGCATCACATTCCAATGATGGATTACCATGCCATGTCCATGGAAAATCTGGTCGGGGAGTTACAACGTCTGGTCAAGAATGAAAAAGTACAAGCCATAAATAAGCATGTAAGCTCAATTAAATATGAGTTTGACCAAAAATTCCAAGAATTTTTGGAACACAAAAAGGAAGAGTTTATTGCCAATGGCGGGAATGAAATTGATTTTCGGTATAATTCTGTGTCAAAAAGACAGTTTAACGAGGTTTATGGAGAGTATCGGGAAAAACGTGACCATTACTACAAGCAGTTAGATCAAAACCTGAAAAGCAACCTTCAAAAAAGATTGGAAATCATAGAGGAGCTCAAAGGGTTAATGAACGTGGAGGAAGATATTAACACAACCTATAAAAACTTCAAGGAGTTACAGGAAAACTGGCGGAATGCAGGTCCTGTTCCACGAAACAGTTATAACGATGTATGGCGCACCTACCACCATCACATGGAAATTTTTTACGATTTTTTACATCTGAACAGGGAGTTGCGCGATCTGGATTTTAAACACAATCTAGAAGAAAAATTGAAACTGGTGGAGCGTGCTGAATCACTTGCCAATGAACAAGACCTTGGAAAGGCTTTTAGAGAACTACAGACCCTTCACAAAATCTGGAAAGAAGATGTTGGTCCCGTTGCAAAAGAACAGCGTGACCAAATTTGGGAAAGGTTCAGCAATGCAACTAAGGCTATGCACCAGCGCAGGCAACTACATTATCAGGAACTTGAAAAATCCTATGAAAAGAACTTAGAAAAAAAGCATGAAATTATCACATCAATATTGGAGATTGCAGAAAATGTAACCGACAATCATAAAGCGCTACAACAGCAAATAAGACAGATTGAAGCTTTGCGCGATGCTTTTTTTAAAGCAGGGAAAGTACCTCAAAAAGTGAACGAAGATACTTGGAGCACTTTTAAAGAAGCTGTCCGGAAGTTCAATCGCAATAAAAATTCTTTCTATAAAAATCAAAAAAAGGAGCAACACGATAACTTAGAAAAGAAAAAGGCCCTTTTGGAACTTGCCCTAAAACTTAAAGATAGTGAAGATAAGGAAACGGCAACCCCTGAAATGAAGCGAATACAGAGCGAATGGAAAAAAATTGGACACGTACCCCGTAAATATTCCGATAAAATCTGGAAGGAATTCAAAGATGCCTGCAATCATTATTTTAACCGTCTGCATGCAGAAAAAAGTGAGAGCCAAAAAGAAGAATATAAAAACTTTGAAAAGAAGAGTGCATGTTTGGACCGTTTAAAAGCATTTGAGCTAAGTGGCGACTCTGATAAGGATATCGATTCATTAAAAAAGTTAATTTCTGAGTGGAAGTCTTATGGACGCGTCCCACATAACAAAAAACACATTAACGGCAAGTTCAATAAAATAGTAGATGCTCTTTTTAAAAAGCTAGGACTCAGCCGGCAACAATCAGAGTTGTTAAAGTACGGTGATAAAATGAAGCAATTGGCTAAGGCCGACGATAGTTTGGCAATAAGCAACGAACGTACTTTTATCCGTAGAAAAATTGATGAAAGTAAATCCGAAGTAAGACAACTGGAAAATAACCTACAATTTTTTTCCAATACTTCTGAAGATAATCCTTTGGTAAAAGATGTTGTGAAAAACATTAACCAACATAAAGAAGCTCTTGAAACCTGGAAGGCCAAGCTCAAAAAACTAAACATCATGCAGAACAACCTTAACAAAGAGGTTGAAGAAGACGGGCAAAAAGAAAGTGGCGAAGAAGAATAGACTTGAACAAAACGAATTAGAATTAGCTTGAACGCGTATTAATTTCATCTCCAGTCCAATCTTCCATTGTAATATTGGTTTAGATGAATAATGTTAAGCTGAGCCTACATTTATTGGAACGTACGCACGGTCGAACCCCTATTTTAGAAGTGAGATGTGAAGTGCTCTCGACTGCATTCGAACTGACGGTTTAAAAAAAATCATAGTGTTCTGATTTTTAATCTAATAGATAGTTGAAATTATATATATTTATCTACTGACCGTGATAGATTTAAATATCAATATTGCTGAAGAAGATAATTTATCAAGTCGGTCGTAGTTACTATTCCAACCAATTCTCCATCATCTACTACAGGAAGTTCATGAAATTCTTTTTTTGAAAGAAACTGTGCTACATCTTTTATGGTCGTGTCAGATGATACGCTAGTTATATCCCTCGCCATCACTTGAGCTATGGAGAACATATTATAGACCGTAGTATCGACTCTTTCACCATCATCTTCAATAGCATCCGCAAAACTGATACGCAATAAATCAGTATAGCTCAGAATACCTACTATATTTTTTCCATCAACAACTGGGATATGCCTTATGCCATGCTTTTTAAAAAGTTCTTCGGCACTTACCAAGTCGCTGTCTGTGGTCAAGGTAACCAGTTCTCTGGTCATTATTTCCGATACGGGTACACGCTTTTTCATCATTGATGTTTTTAATTACACCTATGAAGTTACTTGGTTTGTTAGTGAAAAAGCATGATAATTGTCAGTGGCTATTTAGCTACATTTACTGACCTTGTTTCTCTTATCACGGTCACTTTGACCTGGCCGGGATATGTCATGTCTGTTTGTATTTTTTGGGAAATCTCAAAAGAAAGTTCTGCGGCCTTGTCATCGCTCACCTTTTCACTCTCTACAATAACCCGTAGTTCTCTACCAGCCTGTATTGCATAGGCCTTTTGGACCCCGTTGAAACCAAATGCAATGTCCTCCAAATCCTTTAAACGTTGAATGTAAGAATCCAATACTTGTCTGCGCGCTCCTGGCCTTGCTCCGCTGATGGCATCACAGACCTGAACTATGGGAGAAATCAATGTATTCATTTCAATCTCATCATGGTGGGCACCAATAGCATTGCATACCTCTTTGTTCTCACCATATTTTTGTGCCCACTGCATTCCCAAAATGGCATGGGGCGTTTCCACCTCCACTTCGGTATTGGGCACTTTTCCAATATCGTGCAATAGACCTGCCCTTTTTGCAATCTTGGGATTGAGTCCCAGTTCTGCAGCCATTACTCCGCAAAGCTTGGCGACCTCTCTGGAGTGCTGTAACAAGTTTTGTCCATAAGAAGAACGATATTTCATTCGCCCCACGGCTTTTATCAATTCTGGATGTAGCCCATGAATTCCCAAATCTATTACTGTACGCTTACCAATTTCGACAATCTCTTCATTGATTTGTTTTTCGGTCTTTTTCACGATTTCTTCGATACGTGCGGGGTGAATTCTTCCATCGGTCACCAAACGGTGCAATGAAAGTCTTGCCACTTCTCGCCTGACAGAATCAAAACATGAGAGAATTATCGCTTCGGGAGTATCGTCCACAATGATTTCTACACCTGTTGCAGATTCTATTGCTCGTATATTACGACCCTCACGACCAATTATACGCCCTTTTACGTCATCTGACTCTAAGTTGAAAACGGATACGCAGTTCTCAACAGCTTCTTCGGTACCAATACGCTGAATGGTATTTATAACTATTTTTCTGGCCTCTTGCTGCGCAGTCAATTTTGTCTCTTCCAGAGTCGTCTGCAAATATGCCATTGCATCGGTCTTTGCAGTTTCTTTAAGGGATTCCAACAATTGGGCTTTCGCATCTTCGGCAGAAAGCCCGGAGATGACTTCTAGCTGTTGAACTTGACTTTTATGCAATTTATCAGTTTCAGATTGTTTTTTCTCAAGGATTTCAGCCTTGTGGTTGGTTTCCTTTATCTTTTGCTGTAATTGCTCGTTCAGCTTTTTGTTCTTGGCCAGCTCACTGGTTGTTTGGGATTCTTTGTCCCTTGTGCGTTTTTCGGCCTCGGCGATTTTTTTGTCTTTATTTATAATTACCTTTTCGTGCTCCGCCTTTAATTCCAGAAAGCGCTCTTTTGCTTGAAATATTTTATCCTTTTTAATATTCTCGCCTTCCTTTTTTGCCTCTTTGATAATATCTGCAGCTTCTTTTTTTGAATTTGAGATGATTTTTGTAGCCTTTCCTTTTTCCATCATCTTGGCAATAACAAATCCTATTGCCAACCCTACTATCGTAGCTATTATAATTACTATAGTGTTATCCATGTTGATTGTGTTTGGTTAAAAAAAAAGCCCACATTGGCCGAAGTTTTGTACAAACTCCAAATTACAGGTTTAGGGCTACCAAGCTGCTCAAGGATCCCTATACGAGTAGGGCCTGCTTTTACAACTTAAACTCACCCTTTTCAAATATAATAGTGTTGAGTTTGTCAAAAAATAATTACCAATGTGGGCAGTAATAATATTTTATTTAAAAGAACTTATTCGCCAAGTTTGGAATGTACCAAATCATTTAAGGCCCTTAAGCGCTCAAATGCTGCTTTGGAATTCTCCGAACGGTCTATTCCGCCTTGCTCAATTTTAGAGGCAAATTGCAGTGCGCACATGGCCAAGACATCCTGTTTGTCCCGTACGGCGTAATTTTGCTCAAATTTTTTGGCAAGATTGTCTATATTCTTAGCCGCTTTACGCAATCCTTCCTCTTGCTTGGGGTCTATGGTCAAAGGATATACCCTATCCGCAATAGAAAGCTTTATTTTGAGCTTTTCCTCCATATTATATTTACAAACTAATCTGCAAGTTTGGCGATACAAACATCCAGTTCGCGAATCAATGTATTTATTTTGAGCTTAGCTTCTGTTTTATTAGTATTACTACCCAACATTGTGTTTGCCATTTTTAGGGAATTGTACTTTTCTTCCCATTCCAAAACGACGTTCTGTTTTAGTTGGTTTTCCTCTTTTGCAAGGTTCAGTTCATCCTTTAATTTGGTGTTGGACTGATGCAACAATTCTAACTTGTGCAACAATTTGCTCACTTTATTCTCCAGAGAATCAACAATCTCAACTAGTTCGCCCATATGCAAACAACAATGCGTATCAAACAAAGTTAACCAACCTTGCCCAACCTCGCAATACTTTTAAGATTTATTCTTCAAGTATAACTTTAAGCGTTCAAAGCTTTACGAAACTCTTTTTACAAATCAAAACATTGGTTACTTTCGTAAGTAATAATAAATTACTTTATGCGCCTTTATTGTTTTGGAGCCATTTTCTTATTGACCCTATCCCTTACATCACAAGAAAAATATCCACAGGATGTTTTTGGCTCACCTTTAGAGATTCCTTTGATTTTATCAGGTACATTTGGCGAATTGCGTTCCAACCATTTTCACTCCGGAATTGATATTAAAACACAAAGAAGACAGGGATTGCCAGTTTTGACAATCGCCGATGGTACCGTAACCCGAATAAAAGTATCCCACTGGGGCTATGGCAAAGCACTATACATTGCACATCCAAACGGATACACTTCGGTATATGCACACCTTCAAAAATTTGGCCCAGAGATAGAAGCCTACATTAAAAAAGTACAGTATGGAAAAAAGTCTTTTGAAGTGGAAGTATTTCCTGATTACGGCGAATTGAAAGTGTTTAAGGGAGATGTAATAGGATATTCCGGTAATTCCGGTAGTTCGGCAGGTCCCCATCTACACTTTGAGATACGCAGCAGCGTAACAGAAAAACCTACAAACCCATTGCTTTATGGGTATGAAGTCAGAGATGCGACCAACCCAACTTTGTCCGGACTTTATGCTTATCCCTTATCAAATGATGCTTTGGTCAACCAAAGTGCAGAGAGAATTCAACTAAGCTTTACCAAACAGGCCGATGGTACGTTCTTGGCTGATAAACTGACCGCTATAGGTACAATAGGTTTTGGATTTAATGGCTTTGACCGCCAAGATTTGGCCGCAAATAAAAATGGGGTATTTTCAGTAAAACAAATCGTTAACGGAAAAACATACTCAGCATACAATTTTAAAACATTTTCTTTTACGGAAACAAGGTATATCAATACCTTGATAGATTATCCCTATTTTGGAAAATTCAAACAACGTATACAGAAGTGTTTTAAAGAGCCATACAATAGATTGACAATCTATGAAACTCTTCATAATAATGGAAAAATAATGATTAAAGAAGGACTTTCCTATAACGTGCAAATCCTTATAGCGGATATTGAAGGAAACGAAACCAAACTCGTTATACCCGTAGAAGGAAAACAGCAAGCCATAAAAATTAAAAAGGATGAATCCAAGACCAGTGATTTCATAATTTCAGATAAGCCCAATAATTTTGATTTAACTGCAGCAAAAGTCTACTTCCCTTCAAACACATTTTACGAAGATTTTTACATTGATTTGGAAAAAGGGAAAGACACTATCAAAATCCATAATAACAGTGTGGCCGCACATAGAAACTTCACCATAAGTTTTGATGTATCCAAATATGACCCAAAAGAAAGAAAACAACTGTTCATAGCCCGTCTCGATGAGAAAAATACCTCTAGGCACTCAAAAACTTATAAACGTGATGATGCTTTTACTACACGAACGCGAACCTTTGGAACATATACTATTGCCAAGGATAGCATTGCCCCTACTATAAAACCAAGGAATTTCAAAGAAAAACAGTGGTTGAGCAACTATAGTTATTTAAGTTTGGAAATAGAAGATGACCTAAGTGGAATAAATACCTATAGTGCGACTGTAAACGGAGAGTGGATTCTTATGGAATATGAACCTAAAACTAGGACTATCACCTATAATTTCGATGATAAAATCCTGAACAAAGCGCAATGTGACCTTAAAGTGGTCGTTACAGATAATGTTGGCAATTCCAGTACTTTTGAGTCTACCTTTTTTAGAAAATAGTGTATTTGACCCGTTCAAGTTTTTTAATTCCCACAATATTTATCTTATGTATGTTTGCTGGTTACGGTCAAACAGCCACTGTCTTGGGTACGGTTTTAGATGAAAATAATCTTCCCATTACAAATGTGAATATTGTTTCTGGAAATACTGGCACAACAACGGACGGTAACGGGTATTATCTGCTTCAGCTTACGGCAGATACTAAAAATATAATAACCTTCTCGCATTTAGGTCATAAAAAGGTGGTATTGGAAAACCTGATTTTGACGACCAATGAAACTTTTGAGTTTAATCCTGTAATGAAAACTGATGTTACCCAGATTGCAGGCGTTGAAGTCTCACCCAACGGGAAAAAAAGTATTGAGGGCATTACTACGATCTCCCCAGAAATAGTTCGAAAAATACCTGGAGCAAATGCCGGTGTGGAAAATATTTTAAAGCTGCTGCCAGGAGTATCGTTCAATAATGAACTGAGCACACAATACAATGTTAGAGGTGGTAACTTTGATGAAAATTTGGTGTACGTCAATGGAATAGAAGTGTATCGTCCATTTTTGGTTCGTTCTGCCCAACAGGAAGGATTAAGTTTCGTAAACAGCGATATGATTTCCAATCTTGAATTTTCTTCAGGAGGTTTTCAAGCTAGATATGGTGATAAATTATCCTCCGTTTTGGATATTACTTATAAAAATCCTGTGGATTTTGGATTGCGAATAGAAGGCAGTTTATTAGGTGCGAGCACAACGCTGGAAACGTTATCCAAAAATAAGAAATTTAGCAGTATTACTGGTGTGCGTTATAGGGATAATAGCCTATTCGTTAACACCCAACAGACCGAAACCAATTTCAATCCAAGATTTATAGATGTACAAAACTACCTTACCTATCGCTTTTCAAAAAAATTTCATCTCAATTTTTTGGGTACTTATTCCGTGAACGATTATGAAAATGAACCTTTGACCAGGCAGACCAATTTTGGGACCATAAACGACCCCAGGGCACTATTGGTTTTTTATCAAGGAAAAGAGAATAGTAGTTTCGATAATAAATTAGGGGCTCTAAAAGCAGATTATTTTCTTAACGATAACATAAAAATGGATATTACCGCCTCTGTCTACCATACCCAAGAAGAAGAGTTCTCAGATATCATAGCTTCTTATGAATTGGCCGAAATAGATACGGACCTAGGAAGTGAAAATTTAGGTGAGGTTACGAATTCCAGAGGTATTGGGTCTCAATTTAATAGGGCAAGAAACCAGCTTGATGCATTGATTCTCAATTTTTCATATCGCGGAAAATATAAAAAGGGTGACAAATCTTTGGAATGGGGCATAAAATATGCACACGAGGATGTTAGGGACCAGCTTCGGGAAGCTGAGTTTATAGATTCTGCCGGATTTTTCATTCGGCCTTCCGAGCCTGAATTTGTGAACAACCAGCCCCAAGAACCTTTTACGGAAGATATAGTAGCATTTGAAAGCGTACAGGCTACAAACTTTGTAAAAACGAACAGGTTTTCAGGTTTTGTACAATATGGTCAACAAACAAAATTGGGCGAACACGACGCCTATTTTAATCTCGGGATAAGAGCACAGCATTGGATTTTGAGCGGTGAAGGGTTCGATGATAATTCACAAACACTTTTTAGTCCAAGAGGGCAATTTTCCTT
This sequence comes from Flagellimonas maritima, assembly GCF_003269425.1. Classification (NCBI taxonomy): domain Bacteria; kingdom Pseudomonadati; phylum Bacteroidota; class Flavobacteriia; order Flavobacteriales; family Flavobacteriaceae; genus Flagellimonas; species Flagellimonas maritima. The sequence goes on from NZ_CP030104.1 coordinate 390,884, forward strand.
AAAACCCAATTGGAGGAAAGACATGCTGTTTCGTTTTGCTGTCGGAAGTTATCAGCAGCCGCCTTTTTATAGGGAACTACGCGATATTACTGGAAACATAAATCCAGATGTAGAAGCGCAGAGATCAATTCACTACGTGCTTGGCAGCGAATTCAGTTTCAACCTTTGGAACAGACCGTTCACCTTGATCAGTGAGACATACTACAAAGATTTGGATAACGTAAACACATATACCATTGAAGATGTAAGAATCAGATATGCCGCCAATAACAATGCGATTGCCTATGCTTACGGATTCGATTTCAGACTTACGGGAACCTTTGTGCCCGGTGCGGAATCATGGGTCAGTCTTGGGTATTTACAAACACAGGAGAATAGAAATGACAGAGGTTTTATATCCCGTCCTACGGACCAACGGTTAAAATTTGCCGTTTTGTTTCAAGATTATGTGCCGAGCATACCAAATTTAAAACTTTACTTAAATCTAGTCTATAATACTGGTGTACCGGGCGGTTCTCCAAATAATGCCGATCCGTACGATTTTCAGAATAGATTAAGAGATTATAGAAGGGCCGATATGGGAATTTCCTATATTTTTGCCGACAGTAACAATCAATATCCCAAAGGGCATTGGTTGCACAAGTTTCAGGAACTCAGTTTTGGTTTTGAGATTTTCAATATGTTCAACAATCAAAATTCCATTACGAATACCTGGGTCAGGGACGTAGATACCCAAAGGCAATTTGCCGTTCCTAATTTTTTGACAAGCCGTATTTTAAATGTAAAGTTTGGGATGCGATTCTAATTTATTTTGATGAAGAAAATTATATTTCTTATTGCTTTATTGTCCGTAGCATTTGCGATGGCACAAAAGAATATTTACGAGAACAGAAAATTCGATGAATTAAGCGAGAACCATAAAGTTTTGGCCATTGTACCCTTCATCGCCAATCTTGACCTAAAAAGGGATGTTAATCAAGCTGAATTGAAAAATTTGGCCCAAAAAGAAGGCTATGCTGTTCAAAATGCCCTTGAGACTTATTTTTCCAAACGGAAGAAACGCAAAAAATTCAATGTAGAATTTCAAAACATAGAAGATACCAATGCAATTTTGAGCCAAAATGGCATCACTTACGATAATTTGGATATTTATACCACTAACCAGCTTAGCAAAATCCTTAATGTCGATGGAATCATCAGCGGTAACCTAAGTTTGAATATATTGTTGTCCAAAGGTGTACCAACAGATTTTAGCTTATTCGATTATTTTAGCGGAGATGCCAATTATGGTAGAATAGGCGTTAAGGTCAGTGATGGAACTTCTGGAAAACTTCTTTGGAAATATGAAAAGGCCATTACCAAAAAAACAGGCAAAAATACTACTGAGCTGATCGATAGAATGATGAAATTAGCTTCTAGAAAGTTTCCCTACGACAAGGAAAAAAAACAACGCAAAAACAAGAACTAACTATCCGCAAATTCCTTTAAAACCGCTATTGTGTAATCAAGTTCCTCTAAAGTATTGTATTTTGAAAATGAGAACCGGAGCGACGGTTTTTCCAATTCCTCATCGTTTAGTATTTCATTGAGAACATGGGAACCAAGATTGCTACCGGATTGACAGGCGCTTCCTTTGGAACATGCAATTCCTTTCATATCTAAATGAAAAAGCAACATTAACCCTTTCTGTTTGTCAAATGGCAAACGTACATTGGTCAATGTATAGGTGCTTTTTTCCAAATCATCTGAAAGACCGTTAAAATTTACTTCAGGGATTTCGCGCTTTAGCTTTTTTACGAAATGACTTTTAAGGTTTCTTACAATTTTTATTTCTTCTTCCAGATTATCGTAAGCTTTTACAAAAGCTTCTTCCAACCCTACAATATTATGAAAGGGTTCGGTTCCAGCTCTAAATCCCCTTTCTTGTGACCCACCAAAAATCATTGGTTTTAAACCGGAATTTTTTCTGATAAATGCAAAACCTATCCCTTTTGGTCCGTGAAATTTATGAGCTGCCGCGGTCAAAAAATCAATTGGGGTATTTTGAACGTCCCATGGGTAATGCCCTACTGACTGTACTGTATCGGAATGAAAAAGTGCATCATGGTCCTTGCACAATTTGCCAATAGCATCAATATCGACGATGTTACCAATTTCGTTGTTCACGTGCATTAAGCTTACCAATTTTTTAGCACCATCCTGTAGCAACAGTTCCTCTAAATGGCTCAATTTTGGGTTCCCATTTTCATCCAAATCCACAAATTGGAGCGAAATTCCATACTCCCTTTTCAATTCTTCGGCAGTATGCAAGACAGCATGGTGCTCAATTTTGGAGGTAATAATAGTGGTAATGCCCAAATCCCTTACTGCGCAGCGCAATATCATATTGTCTGCCTCTGTTCCACCAGAGGTGAATATAATTTCTGAAGGCTGTGCATTCAGTATTTTTGCAATTGTTTTACGTGCCTTTTCTATGGCAGTCTTTGCTGACCTCCCATAACTATGTGTAGAAGAAGGGTTTCCATAAAACGAGGCCAATGCCTCTTGCATTTTTGCAATGACCTCATCTCTAACTTGAGTGGTCGCTGCATTGTCGAGGTACACTTTCTGCATGGTTTGGTTACAGTTTTACACTAGCATCAAAAATAAGTGAAATTAAGTTAATTTCTTTTAAAGTATTGTTGATGTTTAGCGTATTAAAATGGAATTCCTTTAAATTTGGCGCATGAAAAAAAATTTCTTCCCAATTTTAGCTGTGTGCTTTTTAGCTGCATGCGGTGACGGCGACCTACAGATTGAAGCTATTGATTTTGACGAAGGTTCCATACAATTTTGCAGTGGTGGACAAGAAGATACCGAAACAACCCTGTTTTTTAAGATTATTGGAGATGAAACACTTATTTTGGACCTACAAGCGAGCTTAATAGAAAATGAACCTTCGGACGACCCTATTATTAGCACTATACCTGCTCAATCCAATTTGACATACCGCCTTTTTTCAGATGATGTAACTCAGGCCTATTTTTGCGGAGAAGTTCCACCAGCTACACCAACTGTTGTTGAGGAAGTTCTGGCTACAGGTGGTTCCGTACAGATTATAACAACATTGGATACGATATCCAGAACGACAAAAACATATAACCATGAAATCACAATTCTGGAGGTGACCCTTGAGAACAGTCTTGGAGAAACCATAACGGACCAAACTGGAATTGAATTCGGTAATTATACGACTACGGAGGATAGTAGTGTTGGGCTGATTTTTTCCAATTTTAATAATGTCACGATAAGTTCATGCGAAGTGACAAACGAAAATATAACCTTGGTCAAAGTTTTAAATGATGAATTCCTTTCCTTTACGCTCCCAATAAGTCTTTTGGAGAACTCAGAGACTGGTGAAACACCTAGGGAGGCAAGTTTATCGGAGACCATTGTGTTCAAAAATGGTACAGCCATATCTGCAGTTACTGTGGACAGTGTTTGTGCAGGTAGTCTTTCTGACCTCGAAAATGAATTTTCCACAACGGAAGGAACAGTTTCTGTAACCACGACGGCATCAGAACCAAATTCTGAAGGAGTTGTTACGTATACCCATACCATTTCGCTGGTAAATTTTACGCTTCAGGATTTGAATGGGGCAAATGCCGGTACGTTTGATGATGAGCCATACGTATTTGGAGAATTCACTACCACTAACAGCTAATTATTTTGAAAAATGTAGACTTCTGTGGCACCCAATCCATATTTTTGGTAATCAGCGTCATAAAACTTTAGATTGTCATACTTTTTAAAAAGATAGAAAAGTTCTTCTTTCAACACGCCCTCACCTACCCCATGTATAAAGACCACTTTCTGTATGCGCTTTCTTATAGCAAAATCCAACTGTCTTTTAGCTGTTTCCAGTTGTAGGTTCAACATATCAAAATTGGTAAGTCCTCTAGTAGATTTCACCAATTGGTTGATGTGGAGGTCCACTTCCATTTTTGGAACATTTCTTTCTTTCTGTCTGGGAGCGATCACCTTTCTTTTCTTTGGTGATTCTTTTTCTTGTTTGACCTTGGCCACATCAAAATTGGACACTTGAATATCATTTTCGCTTTTGACCAATTCTCTTGATTGATATTGCAAAGAAAAACCATCAATGGTAGTTATGGTCACTAAATCCTCTTTTATGGATGTTACCTCACCAGAAATCGACTCATCCAAAACTTCCACCCAATCTCCGATAACAAGATTTGCCATAACTATTTGTGATTAAAAAAAATTTAAAAGTTTACACAATAACAAAAATAGTAGTATTTTTCTCGGAAGTAAATGGCGTTCATGTTTCAACAATTTATCCCTTTATTGGTAAAAGCCAAGGATTTTATGTTGCCCTGTCTTAACAAAAAACTGTTCGGGGTCGATTGCCCAGGGTGCGGTATGCAACGTTCCGCACATTTGCTTTTACAAGGAGAATTTATGGCTGCATTCAAAATGTATCCTGCCATTTATCCACTATTACTTTTATTCGTTTTTTTGATTATCAACACTTTTCTAAAATTTAAATACAACAATCAAACTATAATCGTGCTCAGCGTTTTAACGGTCGGTACTATTCTAATCAATTATTTACTTAAACTTATATATCAATAACTTTTAAAATTATGGAACAACAAAAATTACCCAACGTTACTATCAGTTTAGTTTTAGGCATCATATCATTTGCATGTTGCTGTTTAAGTTCAGGCCTTGGTGGTATTATCATGTCCGGTATTGCATTTTTTCTTTTGAGAAAGGATGAGCAAAAATATCAATCAAATCCTGAGATTTACACTAACTATAGTCAATTAAAAACAGCTAAAATAATTGCTATCATTGGATTGGTTTTAGGAGTGATAACTTTAATATGGACCATTATACAAATCAATCAAATGGGAGGTATTGACGGATATATGGAAAAAGTAAATGAGATGCTAGAGCAATACGGAATAGAACAATAACCAACTATTCAATAATTTATAATGGAAAACAATATGAACATGCCGCCCAAACCAGATAATTATCTGGTTTGGGCTATCTTAAGTACAATTTTTTGTTGTATAGGAACAGGAATAGCGAGTATTATTTACGCATCAAAAAGTAAATGAAGCTTATGCCAGGGGCGAATATGAAGAAGCGATAAAAGCATCTAAGAATGCAAAAATGTGGGCATTGATAGGAGCTGGTCTATCGCTTTTGATTTGGATTGTTTATTTCGCCATATTCGGACTTGCTTTTTTTAGCGGTATGGCAAATTCAGGAAGCTATTAAGAAATCGTTCTGGATAATATCTTTAGGAGTGTTGTCAATTTTGACAATACTCCTTTATTTTTCCTTTAATCCAGAGAATGGACTTTTTTTTCCTAAATGTCCATTTAATAATTATCTAGGAATCTACTGCTCGGGCTGTGGTAGCCAAAGGGCAATTCATGATTTGTTGCATTTTAGGATAGGGGAAGCATTGAGCCATAATATATTACTGCTTCCTGCACTAATAGTAATTGTTCAAGATCTTTCTGTAAGATTGGGTATTTTACATCAAAAAAGATTTCTTAACTATAGCTATTCTCCATTTATTGTTTTAGCTATAGTCCTACTCTTTATGATTCTTAGGAATATTAAGGTTTTTCCTTTCGAGTATCTAGCGCCTTAGTTGGCCACCTCACTAATAAATTTGAGCCGGTAGAGTCTTAGTTCCTCATCTTCGTAGTCACCATCAAACTCATCTATGGCCTGTGAAATGGAATCCGTTTCCGCTTCAAGAAAGTATTCATGGATTTCCTCTTGTTGATCTTCGTCCAAGACTTCATCAACCCAATAACCAATATTCAGTTTTGTACCACTGAATACAATTTGCTCCATTTCTTTGATAAGGTCCGGCAGTTCCAATCCTTTTGCCGAAGCAATATCATCCAAGGGCAGTTTTCTATCCACATTTTGAATGATATACAATTTTAGTCCAGAATTGGCTCCAGTGCTTTTTACCACAAGATCGTCTGGACGAATAATATCGTTCTCCTCTACATAATTTTCAATCAAATTAATGAAAGGTTTACCATACTTCTTGGCCTTTCCCTCTCCAACACCATGGATGGTCAAGAGCTCTTCAATTGTGATGGGATATTTTAAGGCCATGTCCTCCAGTGAAGGATCTTGAAAGACTACAAATGGCGGTACATCCATCCGTTTGGCCTCTCTTTTTCGTAAATCGCGCAATAGTTTCAATAAATTATCATCAGCTACTCCTCCACCTCCCGATTTACTAGCTGTGATAATGGCATCGTTGTTTTCTTCGCTGTAAACATGGTCCTTTGTCATTAAAAATGAAACTGGTTTTTGAAGAAAAACCCTTCCAGCTTCTGTTAAGTGTAGAATCCCGTATTGTTCAATTTCCTTCTTAAGCAGTCCTGCAACCAAAACTTGACGAACCAATGCCATCCAGTATGCTTCTTCTTTCTCCGAACCTATACCAAAAAAATCTTTTTCATCGGTCTTATGTGAAGATATCATGGCGTTGACCTTGCCTACCAACACCTTTACAATTTCTTTTGTTTTGTATTTTTCATTGGTGCAATCCACCACTTTTAAAAGCTTTGCGACTTCATTTTTAGCTTCTTCTTTTTCTTTGGGATTTCTGGTGTTATCGTCCATATCGGCTCCATCACCTTCTTCTTCGTCAAAATCCTCCCCAAAATAGTGCAGTATAAATTTTCTGCGGGACATGGATGTTTCCGCATACGCTACGATTTCCTGTAGCAATGCATTGCCTATCTCCTGTTCCGCTACAGGTTTCCCGGACATGAATTTTTCAAGTTTTTCCACGTCTTTATAGGAATAGAATGCCAAACAATGACCTTCGCCACCGTCCCTGCCAGCTCTACCCGTTTCTTGATAGTAGCTTTCTATACTTTTGGGAATATCATGATGGATAACAAAACGAACATCCGGTTTATCGATGCCCATACCAAACGCTATTGTGGCCACAACAACATCTACGTCTTCCATAAGAAACATATCTTGATATTTGGAACGTGTCTTTGCATCAAAACCAGCATGATAGGGAACCGCACTTACACCATTAACCTGTAGAACCTGCGCAAGTTCTTCGACCCGTTTTCTGCTTAAACAATAAATAATACCTGATTTACCTTGATTCTGTTTTACAAAACGGATAATATCGGCATCTACATTTTGGGTCTTGGGACGTACTTCATAAAACAAATTTGGTCTGTTGAACGATGCTTTGAATACTTTGGCATCCGTCATTCCAAGATTTTTGATGATGTCTTCCTGCACTTTTGGAGTAGCCGTTGCCGTGAGTCCAATTATTGGTATGTCATCTCCCAAACGGCTTATGATACTTTTAAGATTACGGTATTCCGGTCTAAAATCATGCCCCCATTCAGAAATACAGTGTGCTTCATCCACAGCTACAAAAGAAAGGGGAACGGCTTTTAAAAATTCAATATTTTCTTCTTTGGTCAAAGATTCAGGGGCAACGTACAACAATTTGGTTATTCCATTTCTTACATCTTCCTTTACTTGTTTCACTTCGGTTTTGGTTAAGGAAGAATTAAGTACATGTGCGATGCCATGATGTTCCGATACACCACGAATAGCATCGACTTGATTTTTCATCAACGCAATTAACGGGGATACCACTATAGAAGTACCTTCTTTCATAATAGCCGGTAGTTGGTAGCATAATGATTTGCCACCTCCCGTAGGCATTATTACGAAGGTATCCCTATCTTTAAGTATGTTCTGTATTACTTGTTCCTGTAGCCCCTTGAACTGTGAAAAACCAAAATATTTTTTAAGTGAAGCGTGCAAATCGGTGTTTATGAGACCCATTTCCGTATTTTCAATTTATACCAAACGACCTAAATAAGTAGGCTGCCAAATTTTTGTTTAGAGTTTTAATGTAAGCCTAGTAGCATTATCTTCTTAATAAATGGTTGTAAAAGATAGTTTGTTTAGTTTTGTAATCTTAAATATAAGATATTCTTTTAGGAATACAATTAGATAATCTATTTATTACCTTGAGCAACACCCAATCCATTTTATCCATTGCGAAAAGAACGCTAGAAACCGAGAGCAAGGCCATTCAAAATCTAGTCAACCTGCTCGATGAGCAATTTGCGCACGCTGTACAACATATCTTGGATTCACAAGGAAGGGTAATTGTATCAGGGGTGGGCAAAAGTGCCATAATAGCATCTAAAATTGTAGCAACCCTGAATTCTACGGGAACACCTGCCATTTTTATGCACGCGGCAGATGCCATTCACGGTGACTTGGGAACCATTCAAAAAAATGACGTGGTTATCTGTATTTCCAAAAGTGGTAATACTCCAGAGATAAAAGCATTGCTTCCTTTAATAAAAATTGGAAAAAATAAATTAATTGGCATTACGGGAAATATGGATTCTTTGTTGGCAAAACAAGCAGACTTTGCGCTGAGCACCTTTGTTGAAAAAGAAGCATGTCCCAATAACCTTGCACCTACCACAAGTACTTCGGCGCAACTGGCAATGGGTGATGCATTAGCAATCAGTCTTTTGGAGCTTAGAGGATTTAGCAGTGCTGATTTTGCAAAATATCACCCTGGTGGGGCTTTGGGAAAAAAACTTTATCTAAGGGTAGCGGACATTGTTGCAAACAATCAAAAACCACAAGTCGATATCAATTCCAGCGTAAAAGAGGTGATTGTTGAGATTTCAAAAAAAATGCTTGGTGTTACCGCGGTTATTGAAAACAATAGTGTTGTGGGCATTGTTACTGACGGTGACATACGTAGAATGCTCAGTAGATACGATAACATAAGTGGATTGAGAGCAAAAGATATCATGACCTCCAATCCCAAATCTGTGGATGTAGATATCTTAGCGGTCAAAGCTTTGGAAGTGCTCCAAGCAAAGGGAATATCGCAACTGCTTGCATTTGATGGTGATAGATACGAAGGGGTAGTACATATCCACAATCTCATAAATGAAGGGATCCTGTAATGGCAAAAACAGTGGAAAATCCAGATGAAATGTCCTTTTTGGACCATCTTGAGGAACTAAGATGGCATCTGATACGATCAGTTTTGGCAATAGTTATTATTGCTTGCGGTGCTTTTATAATGAAGGATTTCATTTTTGATACGGTCATTTTTGGACCAAAAAAAATGGATTTCCCTACCTATAGGTTCTTTTGCGAAATCGCCACCTTTTTTGGAATAGATTCTGAATTCTGTGCGGACACTTTGCCTTTTACCATACAGAATAGAACTATGGCAGGCCAGTTTTCCGCACACATCTGGACCTCTATTTGGGCTGGCTTCATTATTGCTTTCCCCTATGTTTTATGGGAGTTATGGCGGTTTATAAGTCCAGGGCTCCATCAAAATGAACGTAAACATTCAAGGGGTTTCATTCTAGTGGCTTCCGCACTTTTTTTTATGGGTGTATTGTTTGGCTATTATGTTGTGGCACCATTATCCATTAATTTTTTGGGTACTTACCAAGTAAGCAAAGAGGTTCTCAATGAAATTGATATAGGTTCCTTTATTGCTACCGTCAGAGCTTCCGTCATTGCTTGTGGAATTATGTTTGAGCTGCCAATCATCATTTACTTTTTAACAAAGGTTGGCTTGGTAACTCCGGAAATCCTGAAAAAGTATCGAAAAATTGCACTGGTCATCGTACTGATTCTCTCCGCAGTAATAACTCCACCGGATGTTGCGAGTCAAATAGTGGTTTCGGTCCCTGTATTAATATTATATCAAATCAGTATCTATATTTCTAAATGGGTTTTGAAAAGGGAATCTAAAAAAGAAAAAAGAAATGCAAAATAAAGTAGACGAGTTCAATTCCTATCGTTCTAGAATGAACGGGAAGTTATTGGCGGAAAACAACAAACTCATAAAACGTATTTTCAATCTGGATACCAATGCCTACATGGCCGGTGCACTGGATGTTAAAACTAAAGAACTATTGGGGCTTGTCGCTTCTGCTGTACTGAGATGCGATGATTGTGTAAAATACCATTTGGAAAATTCCAAAAAAGAAGGAGCGACCAAGGAAGAAGTTATGGAGACTCTGGGAATAGCTACTTTAATAGGAGGTACTATTGTTATTCCCCATCTACGAAAAGCCTATGAGTTTTGGGAAGCACTGGAAGAACATGGAGCTTAAAAAAAACCAAAAGTCCAGTACTGCAATAAAGAATATGTTTAGTTTTGGCAGATTCCTATGAAGTTAAGAGCTGATAATATTATGAAGGCCTATAGAGGTCGAAAAGTAGTTAAAGGAATTTCCCTAGAGGTCAACCAAGGTGAAATTGTAGGTCTTTTGGGCCCTAATGGGGCTGGTAAGACCACTTCTTTCTACATGATTGTTGGTTTGATAAAACCAAATGATGGGAAGATTTTTTTGGACACTATGGAAATTACCAATTTCCCCATGTACAAAAGAGCCCAAAACGGCATTGGTTATCTCGCCCAAGAAGCGTCTGTCTTTCGTAAGCTTAGTATTGAGAAGAATATATTGAGCGTACTACAACTCACCAAGCTAAGCAAGAAGGAACAACATATGAAGATGGAGTCTCTCATAGATGAGTTTGGATTGGGACACATTAGAAAAAATAGGGGTGACCTACTATCAGGTGGAGAAAGAAGACGTACCGAGATTGCACGTGCCCTTGCTACCGACCCCAAATTTATCTTATTGGATGAGCCTTTTGCAGGGGTAGACCCCGTAGCCGTTGAAGATATTCAACGTATCGTAGCCCAATTGAAAAACAAAAACATTGGTATTTTGATTACAGATCATAATGTTCAAGAAACTTTGGCCATAACGGAAAGATCTTATTTAATGTTTGAAGGAGGAATATTAAAAGCAGGCATTCCAGAAGATTTGGCGAAAGATGAAATGGTACGTAAGGTATATTTGGGCCAGAACTTTGAGCTAAGAAAAAAGAAACTGGATTTTTAAACTAATTTACTTCACCGCAAAGGTCAATGTGGCCCAGTTGGATTCGTAATCAATACCCTCTTCATCACTTTTTACCATATGGATTGTCGCAACGTACCAATTTCCAGCTTGGCTTGGCACTATTTGCAATACCCCATTTTCATCTGTTCTGGTAGAATTCTCATTTTCATGGGAATCCTTTCCTGGCATTGAGGTGCTAAAATGCACAATTTGATTTGCTAAAGGCTCTCCTCCACTCAACAATTGAAACGAAATCCGTTCTCCAGCTTTCGCATTGTAGGGATTGTCCATTGGAACAAATTCAATAGGAAAGCCGAAAACAGTTTTATATTGTTCACTTTTTTTATCTCCGACCTGAAAAAGCATCTTCACATGTTTAGAGTATTTTTCTCTTGCTCCGGAATTATGAACACTTTCTTCTTTTCTTTCCTCGAGTACCTTTTCCAAACCTTCATGTTCCAGATAGTTATTAAAATCTTGGGCGTTCATTTCCAAAATTCTCGAAAGGGTTGAAATACCTGCCGCATATGTGCCGCCCCCTCCTGACTTAAATCTTAAATAGGTTACGTTTTCCTTATCATAGTAATTTTCCTCACCAACTATTTTTTGGTAATCAGGTCCAATAATTCGTGCATCTGAAATCCTATCGCGCGTAATCACATTCTCGCTTTTGTCAAAAGTACCGTTGAAAAGATACAGCTCACTGGCTTGGCCAGCATCTAAAAAATAAGCATCCGTTTTTAAAAATAACTCATGGGAAGAAAGAAAGACGGATGTAATGACTAAAAACAATAAAGCAACTATTCGTTTCATATCGATAAAGTATAAAATTGAACCACCTATTCAAAAAACTACTAGGTACCACAAAAATAAATCACCCTTTTGGCGTTAGCAAAGAAGTAACAACATAAAATAGGATGATTATAGGAATTGCCAAAAACTTTAACGTCAACAACAGAATTAAACTACCGATTACAAAAAGATAGCGCAACCCATTGTCCCTAAAACTCCAATTTTTAAACTTTAGGGCAAAAAGTTCTATTCTGGAATTGAGCAAGAAAGCACTGATTAATGTCAATGCCATTAAAAACCATTGATTTAGAATAACTCCATTAAGCACATCATTGTTATGGTAAAGAAGAATTAATGGCAGTGAAAGTATCAATAGTGCATTTGCTGGGGTTGGCAACCCAATAAAAGAGGAAACCTGATTTTCGTCCACATTGAATTTAGCGAGACGGTATGCAGAACCTAGAGTAATTATAAATCCAAAAAATGGTAATAAGGTTATATCGGTGCCATGACCAAAGAAACCCATGTTCCACCCTCCGGTTTCGGCCATTTTCAGCAATTGAAACATAACTATACCAGGTACCAATCCACTGGTAACCATATCTGCCAAAGAATCCAATTGTACTCCTACTTCGCTCTGGACTTTCAGGATTCTGGCTGCCAATCCATCAAAAAAATCAAAGAATATTCCAAAAAACACGAAAAGTGCGGCCAATTCCAAATGATTGAGCACTGCAAATACCGTAGCTGCGCAACCACTAAAAAGATTGAGCAATGTTATAAAATTGGGAATATATTGCTTCATGAAATTAGATTTCAGTAAAAATAAGGTAAAAAACAAAGTGGTGGATTTTCATGTTACACCTTGTGTTATTTATTCTGATATTTGCGCCGATATTATTTCAAATGAAGCAAAGCATATTATTTTTGGCATTAATTCTTATGGTCGGAAAAAGTGCATTCTCACAAGTTCCGACCCTCTCAGAAAAATCCAAGGTCAGCTTATTGACATGTGCGGCAGGTGATGAGCTGTACTATGCTTTTGGACATAGCGCTTTTCGGGTTCAAGACCCAACCCTGGGTATCGACGTGGTTTATAATTATGGGACCTTTGATTTTAACCGACCAAATTTCTATCTAAACTTTGTAAAGGGTAAATTGATCTATTCCCTTTCTAGAAGAAATTTTGATAGCTTTCTTTTTGAATATGAACTGGAAAAGAGATGGGTCAAAGAACAAATTTTTGATTTATCCTTAGCCGAGCGAAATGAAATGCTTCAATTTTTTGAAAACAACTATTTACCAGAGAACCGAGACTACCTTTATGACCCACTTTTAAATAATTGTTCCAGTATTGTGGGCGATATATTGATTGATCAATTTGGCGATTCCATTAATTTTGATGGCTCTTATCTTGAAAAGAGATATACATTCAGGGAACTTGTAAGACAGCATTTAAAAATAAACTCGTGGTCAGCTTTTGGTATTGATTTGGCGTTTGGTTCCGTAGTGGATAGAAAAGCTACGCTAAAAGAACATATGTTCTTACCTTATTATGCCATGAAACAGATAAGGAATACTACAAAAGACGGTAAACCATTACTAGAGAGGGAGCGTATCGTTTTGGACTATGGTAAGTATGTAAAAAATGGTTCTTTTGCTGCATCCCCCTTGTTCTGGTTCATATTGCTGTTCTTATTCACGGGAGTCATAACCTATGTCGATTATAAGCACAAAACAAGAAGTCGGTGGCTTGACTTTTCCCTGTTCTTAATTACCGGTTTGATAGGTTTGTGTTTGATGTTGCTCTGGTTGGCCACAGACCATACGTCTACCCCTAAAAATTTCAATGTTCTCTGGGCCGTTCCTTTTCATATTTTTATTGCCTTTGTTATTATTTTCCAAAAACAACTTCCAAATTGGTTTTCTAAATATATATGGTTTGCCATAGCGTCTTTGGGGGTACTGATTATTTTGTGGATTGCAGAAATTCAGGTTTTTTCACCTGTCTTGGTTCCCATACTTTTAACTATGGCCATTCGGTACGGTTATCTCCTTAAATTTTCAAAGCCGTAACTTGCCAAACTAATTTTTTATAATGAATCTGCTAACAGTAGAGAATATATCCAAGTCTTACGGCGAATTGGTTCTTTTTTCCAATATTTCCTTCGGAATCAATAATGACCAAAAGATTGCACTCATTGCCAAAAATGGTAGTGGTAAAACATCGATACTGAATATTATTTCAGGAAAGGACGCATCAGAAACAGGCTTGGTCACCAAGCGTAAAGGAATCAAAATTGCCTTTTTGGAACAAGAACCCAACTTAAACCCAGATTTAACTGTAGAAGAAACCATTTTTGATACAGATAGTGAAATCTTAAAGGTTATCGCCAATTACGAGCATGCTGTACAAAATCCCGAAGATTCCGATGCTTATCAAAAAGCCTTTGAAGCAATGGAACGTTTGAACGCGTGGGATTTTGAAACACAGTACAAGCAGATTCTCTTTAAACTAAATTTGGATAAACTGGACCTAAAAGTACGTATGCTTTCAGGTGGACAGAAGAAAAGACTGGCCCTGGCCAATGTACTTCTCAATAAACCCGATCTGCTCATTTTGGACGAACCAACAAATCATTTGGATCTAGAAATGATAGAATGGCTGGAAGCTTATTTTTCCAAAGAAAATATTTCACTCTTCATGGTTACCCACGACCGCTATTTTTTAGAGCGTGTCTGCAATGAGATCATAGAATTGGATAACAATCAATTGTTCAACTACAAAGGGAATTACTCTTACTACCTACGTGAAAAAGATTCCCGTCTTGAACGGGAGGCCGTGGAACAACACAAGTCTAAATTACTTTTTAAAAAAGAACTGGATTGGATGCGAAGACAGCCCAAGGCCCGAACCACAAAATCCAAATCCCGCATTGATGATTTCAAAGAAATAAAGCAAAGGGCACACCAAAGAAGAACGGACCACCAAATACAGCTGGAATTGAATATGGAGCGTCTGGGAAGTAAAATTCTAGAACTTCATAATGTTTCCAAATCTTTTGAGGACAAAACGATTTTAGAAAAGTTCGATTATAGTTTCACCAAAGGCGAACGGGTTGGAATCATAGGAAAGAACGGCACGGGGAAGTCCACGTTTTTAAATATAATTACCCAAAAAGAAAGTGTGGATGGGGGTAAAGTTATTGTTGGCGATACTTTAAAATTTGGTTATTACACCCAAAAGGGAATTCATGTAAAAGAAGGCCAAAAAGTAATCGATGTCATTCGGGAATTTGGGGATTTCATTCCACTGAAAAAAGGAAAGCAAATATCGGCCCAGCAATTATTGGAGCGTTTTCTTTTCGATAGAAAAAAACAATATGATTTTGTGGAAAAACTGAGCGGTGGTGAACGCAAACGCCTTTACCTATGTACCGTCTTAATTCAAAATCCTAATTTTTTGATTTTAGATGAACCCACCAATGATTTGGATATTGTAACGCTCAACGTACTGGAAAGTTTTCTGTTGGATTTTCCCGGCTGCCTGATCGTAGTGTCGCATGACCGTTATTTTATGGACAAGATAGTGGACCATTTATTTATTTTTAAGGGTGATGGAATCATAGAAGATTTTCCGGGCAATTACTCTGATTATCGTATTTATGAGGGTAGTAAAGTTATTTCTGAGCGGGAGTCCAAAGCTATTGAAAGCGGCAAAAAATCTGAAAGAACCCATTGGAAGGAAAAAGACAGTTCACAAAAATTGTCCTATCAAGAGCAAAAAGAATATAACAAGTTGGAAAAGGAAATCCAAAAGTTGGAAGAACAAAAAGCAATCCTTCAGAACAAGTTTGTTGATTCTAATTTGAATGGGGACGAAATAGCAAAGCTATCCATTGAGTTAAAGGAAATTTCAGATAATGTAGAGAAAAAAACTGAACGTTGGTTTGAGCTTTCCGCTATTTTGGAAAATTAATTTTATGTCGTTCAGAACCTGTCTTTGTAAGCAGACAGCGGAGAGAGGTGTTTTATAATGTATAAAAAAACGGTTCTTGATTGCACTCAAACTGACAAGATATATTGTTATGTTCCAAACTATAAATTATTTAAAATTTCTTCTGAAATCTACCAATCAACATGGTGTCCATTCCCCTTTTATCTACAACTATGTTACCAAATGTCTGTATGCTGAAAAGATGATATCCAACATCAAGGCACACAACGTGCTGCTCAAGACTATTGGTTATTTTGGCTTCGAAAATATCTGCGTGTCAGGAGCACGGCACTTGGCGGTAGACATCAAGAAATCATATCCAAACTCCAAGTTGAATACAAATCGTATCGATATTTTATACACGGAAGAATTACATCCTGATAAAATGGAAAAAATGTTAGCTCAAAAAAAATTTCATAACAACAGCGTTATCCTCATCAATTCCATCCATAAGGATGTCCAAAAAAATCAATCTTGGGAAAAACTTATTGCTTTGCCAACCATAACGGTAAGTATAGATATGTTTTATTTAGGTGCTTTGTTCATACGAAAAGAACAGGTAAAAGAGCATTTTACCGTTCGGATTTAAAAAAGTAAATTTAATTATCAAAGAATTTCTTAAATGAGCGATATAATTTATTATGTTTTTGGTGTTTTGGCCATTATTTATTTGGCTATTCTTTTTAAAAATCGAAGAGGTTCAAGAAATAGAAAGTCACGAAAGTTTATGGATGGAAAAAGAAGGCACAAAGATTCTTAATAAATAAGCTATACTGAATAGTGTACAATTAGCAATTAGCAATTAGCAATTAGCAATTAGCAATTAGCAATTAGCAATTAGCAATTAGCAAAAATATTTAATAATAAACACTGACTACTGATTTCTGACTACTGAATACTGACAAAAAAGAACATGAAGATATATACAAAAACAGGCGATAAGGCTACGACGGCACTTTTTACGGGCAAACGAGTTCCCAAACACCATATTCGCATAGAGAGCTATGGAACCATTGACGAGCTTAATTCACATCTTGGATTGGTAAGAGATCAAGAAATCGATTCACGTTCCAAAAAAATTCTGGCAGTTATTCAGAATAAACTTTTTACCGTGGGTGCTATTTTGGCCACCGAACCCAACAAGGAAAATCGTTTAAAAATACCGAGGATACAGGAAAACGACATTGAACTTCTGGAAAAGGAGATGGACAATATGAACAAGGAACTACCGGAAATGACCCACTTTATATTGCCGGGGGGGCACACCACCGTGTCATACTGCCATATTGCCAGAACAGTTTGCCGTAGAGCAGAACGAATGATTTCCTATCTGCACGAGAACGAACCAGTGCCCGAAGGTGTTTTAATGTATGTTAACCGCCTTTCTGACTATATTTTTGTATTGGCACGAAAGTTGTCAAAAGATTTGCATGCAGAAGAGGTCAAGTGGGTTCCTGAGAAAATAGGCTAATAAATCCCCGTTTTCTGCGTTACAGATTAACATGTTGAAAATAATTCTTTAAATAATCCTGTTTTTACTTGACAAATTGGGTTTAAAAATTATTTTTGCAAAAATTTAAAATCAAACCGTTACTATGTACTGGACATTAGAATTAGCTTCATATTTAAGTGATGCGCCTTGGCCAGCCACCAAAGACGAATTAATAGATTATGCCATCCGAACTGGAGCACCGTTGGAAGTTGTAGAAAACCTTCAGTCAATGGAAGAAGAAGGTGGCGAAATTTACGAGTCCATCGAGGAAATTTGGCCCGATTATCCCACCGAGGAAGACTACCTCTGGAACGAGGATGAGTATTAATTTAAGATAAACAAACACAGTTAAAAAGTCTCTTTTGAGGCTTTTTTTTATGTAATTTTGGCAGCTTAGCAGAAGGTTTCTGCCTACTCGGGACAATGGAACAGCTTTTGCAAAACAAAAGAAAAATTATTCATGAGCTTTATTAATTCCGTATTAAAGGTTTTCGTTGGAGATAAATCGGAAAAAGATGTAAAATCATTACAGCCTTTAGTGAAAGAAATAAAATCCTTCGAAGAACAACTGGAAGGGTTAACACACAACGAACTAAGAGAAAAAACCCTTTCCTTTAAAACTCAAATACAGCAAGATTGTAAGGAAATCGATGATAGAATCAAAGAGTTGCAAGGAGAAGTCGAGAACTCCACGGATATAGATCGAAACGAAGAAATTTATACAGAAATAGATAAACTCAAAGAAGAAGCTTATAAAATTTCTGAAGAAACACTAAATACCATTCTGCCAGAAGCCTTTGCAGTAATAAAAGAAACCGCAAAACGTTTTGCGTCAAATGAAACCATTACTGTCAAAGCCTCAGAATTTGATAGGTTGCTCTCTGGATCAAAAGATTATGTATCCTTAGACGGAGAAAACGCCATTTGGAAAAACTCATGGGACGCCGCAGGTAAAGAAGTAACTTGGGACATGGTACATTATGACGTTCAGCTCATTGGCGGAATTGCATTGCACCAAGGAAAAATTGCTGAGATGCAAACTGGAGAAGGGAAAACATTGGTAGCTACCCTCCCGCTCTATCTAAATGCACTTTCTGGCAAAGGAGCACATTTGGTTACCGTAAATGATTACCTAGCAAAAAGGGACAGTGCCTGGATGGCTCCTATTTTTGAGTTTCATGGACTTTCTGTGGACTGTATAGACAAGCACCAGCCCAATTCTGAGGGTAGAAGAGCAGCATATAACGCTGACATCACCTATGGCACCAATAACGAGTTTGGTTTTGATTATCTAAGGGACAATATGGCACATACGCCAGATGATTTGGTACAACCGCCGCATCATTACGCCATTGTGGATGAGGTGGATTCCGTTTTGATAGACGATGCCCGTACCCCACTAATTATATCAGGGCCAGTTCCCGAAGGCGATAGGCATGAATTTAATGAGCTTAAACCCAGGGTTTCAGATATTGTCCAAAAACAGCGCCAACATTTGACAGGCGTTTTGGCCGAAGCAAAAAAATTGATAAAAGAGGGAGATTCAAAAGAAGGTGGATTCTTATTGCTACGTGTTTATCGAGGACTTCCAAAAAACAAAGCGCTCATCAAGTTTTTGAGCGAAGAAGGGGTAAAACAGTTACTGCAGAAAACAGAAAACTTCTACATGCAGGACAACAATCGGGAAATGCCCAAGGTTGATGAAGACTTATTGTTCACAATCGATGAAAAAAACAATCAAATTGAGCTTACAGATAAAGGAGTAGACTATATTTCTGGAGATGGCGATAAAGATTTCTTTGTAATGCCGGACATTGGCGGTGAAATTGCGAAGATTGAAAATCAAAACCTCGAAATTGAACAAGAAGCGGAGCAAAAGGAAGAACTTTTCAAGGAGTTTGCCGTAAAAAGTGAGCGTATCCACACTATGAGCCAATTGCTAAAGGCCTATACCCTATTTGAGAAAGATGTGGAATACGTTGTCATGGACAATAAGGTCATGATCGTCGATGAACAAACTGGTCGTATTATGGATGGCCGGCGTTATTCGGACGGTTTGCACCAAGCCATTGAAGCAAAAGAAAATGTAAAGATTGAAGCATTGACCCAAACTTTCGCCACCATTACCTTACAGAACTACTTTAGAATGTATAATAAACTTGCCGGTATGACGGGTACTGCTGTTACAGAAGCTGGAGAGTTTTGGGAAATATACAAACTTGATGTTATGGAAATCCCTACAAATAGGCCTATTGCGAGGGATGACAGACAAGACCTCATCTACAAGACAAAACGAGAAAAATATAATGCTATTATAGATGAGGTAACACAACTGTCCAAGTCAGGAAGGCCCGTTTTGATTGGTACGACCTCTGTTGAGATTTCAGAATTGCTCTCAAAATTGTTGAGCGTAAGAAAGATTCCCCACAACGTATTGAATGCAAAATTGCACAAAAAAGAAGCGGACGTTGTTGCTGAAGCGGGTCAAGGCGGTGTAGTGACCATTGCCACCAATATGGCGGGTCGTGGTACCGATATTAAATTATCTTCAGAAGTAAAAGCTGCTGGTGGATTGGCAATCGTAGGTACGGAACGGCATGATTCCAGACGTGTAGATAGACAGCTTCGTGGTCGTTCTGGACGTCAAGGAGACCCTGGAAGTTCTCAATTTTATGTCTCATTGGAAGATAACCTGATGCGTTTGTTCGGTTCTGATCGAGTAGCCAAGATGATGGACCGTATGGGCTTGGAAGAAGGTGAAGTCATTCAGCATTCCATGATGACCAAATCCATTGAGCGTGCACAGAAAAAAGTTGAGGAAAACAACTTTGGTATTCGTAAACGTTTATTGGAATATGACGATGTCATGAACGCGCAGCGGGAAGTAGTTTACAAAAGACGTAAACATGCACTGCAGGGCGAGCGATTGAAAGTGGATATTGCCAATATGATCTATGATACTTGCGAGGTAATTGCGGAAACCAATAAGATGGCTGATGATTACAAGAACTTCGAGTTTGAACTTATCAAATACTTCTCCATTACATCGCCGGTAACCGAGGAAGAGTTTAAAAAACTAAGTTTTCAAGATATTGCCAACTCTGTTTATAAAGCTGCTTACAACTTCTATCAACAAAAAATGGAACGAAGCGCAACAGTGGCTTTTCAGGTCATTAAAAAAGTATACGAAGACCAATCCAATAAGTTTGAACGCATTGTAGTGCCATTTACAGATGGAATCAAAACATTGAATGTCGTTACCAATCTTGAAGGCGCCTATACTAGCGTTGGAAAACAACTGATCACTGATTTTGAGAAAAATATCTCTCTGGCCATCATCGATGATTCATGGAAAACACACCTTCGTAAAATGGATGAGCTAAAACAATCCGTACAATTGGCAGTTCATGAACAAAAAGACCCATTGTTGATTTATAAATTTGAAGCTTTTGAACTCTTTAAGGAAATGATCGATAAAGTAAACAAAGAGATTATTTCATTCTTATTTAAAGGTGAATTGCCTACAGAGAGTACAGGTCAAATACAAGAAGCAAGGAATGTTCGTAGGCCAAAGGAAAAATTAAAAACATCAAAGGAAGAAATTCCCAACAGTGATGAACTAGCTTCCCAAAACAGAGCTGCGGGCCAAACACAAGGAAATAGGCCGCAAGTAACCGAGACGATTGTTCGCGAAAAACCTAAAATTGGCAGAAATGATAGGGTCACTATTAAAAATGTAATGTCCGGTGAAAGTAAAACGGTTAAATACAAACAGGCTGAACCTCTTATAGATAAAGGTGAATGGGTCTTAACAGAAGACTAGCTATAACCTTGTAAAGATTCAAAAACGACAACCTAATTAGGTTGTCGTTTTTGTTTATATGAAAAACATGTTTAGATTTACAGCACAAAGACCCCATACATAGCATATCCCACAGTACATGAACCCAACAAATAGTGGATAGCTAAACAACCAATCGTAGCATATGAAAATTCCTGTCAAGGATAAATATCGTTTACTAGATAAGATTGATTTGGTACTTAAGGTTAATTATAGTTCGTCTTTGTTCGCTCTTGTATTTGGTGCAATATGCTTTTTCTTTTTGGGCATCACTGAAATCATACCTATTACTTGTATCTTTTTTGCTGTTCTAAATATTGTGAACACTTTATTATACAGAAAGCACAAGAACATACTATTAACCTACAATATTACATCTATGCTATCCATGATAGGTGCAATTGTGGTTACGCTGTGCAGTGGAGGAATACAGAGTCCCTTTATATTTGTTTTGGCGATAATCGTCTTTGCAGGATACGTGACCACCAAAATATATGGTCATTTTTATTTAATCATCAATTTGGTCGTTCTCGCAATCTTGTTTCTTTATGATCTAGGCGATTTTAGGATTTTAGATAATGTTATTCCTTTAGAGTCCAAGAGCTGGTTTGCTTTTATAAGTTCGGTTTTTGCAGTGTATTTATTGGGAGGGGTTTTCGGAAAAAATCTATTGAAGGCACACCATAAACTATATAAATCCCGTAAAGAGATTCTAGAGCGCATAGGTGAGAAAGAAACACTCTTGAAGGAAGTACACCACAGGGTCAAGAACAATTTACAGACTGTTTCAAGTTTGCTGAGCCTACAATCAAGAGCTATAGCAGACGATAAGATAAGCAGTATTATAAAAAGCAGTCAGAATAGGGTCGTATCCATGGCAATGGTACATGAAATGCTATATAAACGTGATGATTATCTGTCCAAAATCGAACTAAAACCTTATGTTAAGGAATTGTCCGAATATTTAGTACGTTCCGTAAAGGGTAATACCAATAACGTAAAAGTAAACCTTGATATTGATGATAATAAGTTAAGTATTGATACAGTAATTCCACTTGGCCTTATCATCAATGAAACTATAACCAATGCGCTCAAATATGGTATTTCATCAGAAAAAGGTGGAGAAATCACCATTTCGTTAAAAAATTTATCGAATAAACGATACGAACTTTATATAGGTGATGATGGTAAAGGTTACGCGCATAATTTTGATCCCAAGAATTCAAAGTCCCTTGGTTTAAAACTTATCTATAATCTAACAAGACAATTGCGTGGAACCATCGCTAGGGACATGTCAAGAAAAGGAACATATTACCGCATTGAGTTTGATGAAATAATAGAGGAATTCAACTCTGTCGATTAAAACGTTTTCATATCTTTAGAAGATTAACATAATCTTTCTATACATGGTGAAAAAACTACTCCTTGGAGTCCTTTTTTTAAGCGCATCCATTGCATCGGCCCAAGACTATTTCTTTAGTAAATTTCAACCTTTCGATTCAAATATTCCATCTCCAGAAGAATTTTTGGGGTATGGTATTGGTGAAAAACATACAAGACATGACCTTATTGTTAACTATCTGACAAAATTGTCAGAAGTATCAGATAGAGCCAGTATCCAGGAATATGGGGAAACGCACGAGGGAAGAAAATTGGTAATTCTGACAATTACCTCTCCAGAAAATATCAAAAATCTGGAAAAACTTAAGACCGATCACCTACAATTTACAGATCCTGCCAAAAATCCGTCCAATTATGATGAAGTACCCATATTTATCAATCTAGGTTACAACGTGCATGGCAACGAACCTTCAAGTTCAGAAGCCGCTTTGCTTACAGCATATACCTTGACCGCTTCCAATCACCCGGAAATACTCAACTATTTAAACAAAGGAGTGATTTTCATAGACCCAACAATAAATCCCGATGGGCGTGACAGACACACACAATGGGCAAATATGTACCAAGGGAATCCATTGGTAGCCGATCCACAAGATGCAGAACATAACGAATATTGGCCCATGGGCAGGACCAATCATTATTGGTTTGATTTAAACAGGGACTGGCTACTGGGAATTAATCCTGAAAGTAGGGGAAAATTGAACTGGTATCACCAATGGTACCCTAATGTGGTTACCGATTTCCATGAAATGGGCACGCAAAGCTCCTATTTTTTTGAACCCATGAAGGACAATGGCTCTATGAATCCGATAATGCCAAAGGAAAACTACGTGGATTTGAACAATCTTTTTGGGGATTATTTCTCCAAAGCTCTGGACAGCATTGGTTCATTTTACTTTACCAAAGAAGTATTTGATGGAACCTATCCAGGTTACGGTTCGTCTTATCCAGATTTACAGGGCGGATTGGGATTATTATTTGAACAAGCAAGTTCTAGGGGGCATAAACAAACTACGGCCTTTGGGGAAATTACTTTTCCTTTTACTATTCGAAACCAATATATATCAAGTATCACAACGATTAAGGCCGCAGTGGAAAACAAGGCACTTTTGAGAAAGTACCAACAAGATTTTTTTAGAAGTGGTGTTGAAAATGCTTCTAAAAGTAAAATTAAAGGATACAGTTTTAAAGATACGAACGACCCAAACCGGGTTAAAGCTTTCGTGGATAAACTTTTACTCCATAAAATCGACGTGTATCAATCTGGTGACGGATTTGTTGTTCCCACAAAACAACCACAATATAGAATGGTCCAAACTATGTTTGAGACCTATGATACATATAGGGACAGTGTTTATTATGACGCATCGGCATGGTCTGTTGCAAACTTTTATAATATGAAGTACAAACCTACTTCCTCTTTAGATCTAGGGGAAAAAGTTACTTCTTTGGATAATTTAGTGAAACCATCGCCGGTACAAAAAACAAAATATGCTTACATTATCGACTACAACGATTATAATGCCGTTGCAGTATTAAACTATTTACAATCAAAGGGATTGGTAGTTTCCTCATCATCAAAACCATTTACCGCTAAAACAACAGATGGAAACAAAAATCTAGGTTATGGAGCCTTGGTCGTTCCAGTAAGTCTTCAAAAAATAAGCTCAGATGAAGTCTATAATTTAGTAATGGAAGCCCAGAAGAAATACCAAGTACCCATCTACGCCGTTAATTCTGGATATAGCCTACAAGGAATAGACTTGGGAAGTCGATGGATTTCCCCTGTTACAAAGCCCAAAGCGGCAATGATAATCGGTGATGGGGTTCGTTCCTACGAAGCAGGTGAAGTATGGCATCTGTTGGATACAAGGGTACATATGCCAATAACTAAAATTCCAGTTCGAAATTTTGACAGGACAGATTTTGATAAGTACAATACTCTGGTCATGGTTTCTGGGCAGTATGGTTTTAGTAAGAAACAAAATGAAAAGATAAAAAATTGGGTGAGCAAGGGAAATACCTTAATCACGATTGGAACCGCATCAAAATGGCTTATCGATGAGAAAATAGTAGAAGAAAGCCTTAAAAGCGAAGAAAAAGACTCAACAAAGATAATTGAACGCAAACCATACGTAAATGCTCCGGAAAATTTAGGAAAAGAAAGTTTGGGCGGCGCTATTTTTAAAGTGGATTTGGATATAACACACCCGCTGGGATTTGGTTATACCGATACTTCGATTCCCATATATAAAAACAATTCTGTTTGGTTACAACCCAGCAAGAACGAATATGCCACGGTAGCAAAATATGCAAAGGACCCACATATTGATGGGTTCATAACAACAAAAAATTTAGAAGAAAACCTTAAGCCTTCAGCCTCCTTGATTGTAAGCAAATTGGGAAATGGAAGAGTTGTGCTGTTTGCGGACAATCCAAATTTTAGAGGTTCTTGGTACGGTACCAACAGATTGTTTTTGAATGCTTTGTTTTTAGGAGATAAAATTAGAATTCCAGAATAAGAATTACATTATGAAAAAAATACTATCCATTTTACTGTTTTTCCAAATTTTGATAAGTTTCGGGCAAGAAAAAATTAGCGAAGGACCCTTCGACCAGCTCATTATTAGAGGCGTAACGCTCATAAATGGAAATGGAGCACCACCTAGAGGTCCAATTGATATCGTTGTTGAGAACAACAACATTGTGGATATCCAAGTGGTCGGTTATCCAGGTGTTGAAATCGATGAGTCCAAACGGCCAAAATTAAAAACGGGCGGAAAAGAACTGGATTGTAGCGGTATGTATCTCTTACCAGGTTTTGTAGATATGCACGGTCATATCGGTGGAATTTCGCAAGGCGCAGATTACGACTATGTTTTCAAACTTTGGATGGCCCATGGTGTAACCACTGTTAGAGAACCAAGTGGAAGAGGTATAGATTGGACTTTGGATTTAAAGCGTAAAAGTGAAAAAAATGAAATTATCGCTCCAAGAATATTTGCTTATACAGGTTTTGGGCAAGGTAGCAAAAAACCGATAAGTACCCCAGAAATGGCAAGGGAATGGGTGCGTGAAAACGCCAATAAAGGTGCGGATGGCATTAAATTTTTTGGTGCTCCACCAGAAATAATGGCCGCAGCCTTGGATGAAAACAAAAAATTGGGATTACGTTCCGCTTGCCACCATGCGCAAATGGATGTTGGCCGTTGGAACGTACTCAATTCTGCAAGGGCAGGTCTTACCAGTATGGAACATTGGTATGGTTTGCCAGAAGCACTATTCGAGGATAGGACATTACAGGATTATCCTCTGGATTACAATTACCAAAATGAACAACATCGATTTGAAGAAGCTGGAAAATTATGGAAGCAAGCGGCAAAACCATATTCCGAACACTGGAACAAAGTCATGGATGAGTTGATAAGTTTGGATTTTACACTAGACCCAACGTTTAACATTTACGAAGCAAGCAGGGATTTACACCGTGCCAGAAGAGCAGAATGGCATGAAGATTATACACTACCTTCCCTTTGGGACTTTTACCAACCCAGTAAAATATCCCATGGTTCCTATTGGCATGATTGGGGAACCGAACAAGAAGTTGCTTGGCGGGAGAATTATAATCTTTGGATGAAATTTGTCAACGAATACAAGAACAGGGGCGGTAGGGTGACAACTGGTTCAGATTCAGGCTTCATTTTCCAACTCTATGGATTCGCCTATATTCGGGAAATGGAATTGCTACGTGAAGCTGGGTTTCACCCATTGGAGATTATTCGGTCGGCCACTCTAAACGGTGCCGAGGCACTTGGGGTCTCAAACGAAATTGGAACGGTAGAAGTCGGAAAACTAGCTGATTTTGTAATTCTTAACGAAAATCCGTTGAAAAATTTAAAAGTGTTGTACGGAACCGGGGCTATTAAACTTACAGAGGATAATGAGGTAGTACGTGTTGGCGGCGTAGTATATACAATTAAAGACGGCGTTGTTTACGACGCAAAGGCACTTTTGAAAGACGTAAAAACAACAGTACAGCAGCAAAAACAAAAACTAAACTATAAATTAAGGCAACCAGGGTTAAAATAGTATACATGCACACACGGTCTTGGGGCTTTCTATTTGTAAAAGTAAAATATCCCTTTTGCCGAAAACTCTAAAAATCGGTCTAGTGCATTTTTTTCCGATTAAATGTTTCTGGCTATAAAACCATTAAATGATTATTTAATTTCTGATTAACTTCTATGATTCTTTTTCCGTAATGAGAAAAGAAGTGATGCTATCACAAATGCTATACTAAAGAAAAAAGTTATTGTAATTGCAGTTCCCATATTATGAAGATTATGCCAATTTAGCCTTGTTTCTCTTAGTTTTAAAAGTAAGCGCCTTTTTAACTCTGGAATTTTTGAACATGTACAATCTAGCTACTTTAGTTTCTTTTGCAGCTTGTTCCTGAATCTCAATGTTCAGTTCCACACCAACGCTGATTGTTTCAACTTTAATTTCCCCAGAAACGTTTTGAGCCATGGCTACAGTTCCGAAGAAAATTATTGCGATGATGGTTAAAATTACTTTCATGATTTGGGTTTTTATTACGATGTAAATGTACCCTGACATGGCATCTGAACCTGATTTAACTCGCTCAACTTCACTTTTTTTTCGGTGTGGGAATCTTTTTCAGTCGAAGTGTATTTTATCGTCGACAAACGTTTTGAACAAGCAAAACAGTCCACCGATTCTATGTGTCTTTAGTCGATGCTTTTAGTATCAATTTTTAGTAGAATATTTGGATCTGGACAGTTTTTCTCGTAAAAAGGCAAATCTTTTTTAGAACAAACACCTGGATAATCACCCTCATAACCATCGATATCTGAAATAATTTGAAAATGTAGGTGCGGAGCATAATTTACATTGATATCAGTAGTACCCAATGTTCCAAGTGTTTCCCCTCTTCTTAAACCTATACCCGTTTTTAATTCTTTTATCGACCGCAGGGATAAATGCCCGTAGAGCGTATAGAACATAGTATCACCAATTTCATGTTGTAGAATAATGGTTGGACCATAGTTACCCAAGTCATAATTGTTTTTAAAACTATGTACTATGCCATCTACGGGAACAACAACCTCAGTATCTGCGGAACACCAGAAATCCATTCCCAAATGAATGTTACGTTGCCCAGTGTTGGAAAAACGTTCAGATTTTGAATAGAGCGACCTGTTTTCGAGGTAACCACCATAGGCAACTGTAGCACTATTTCTTTTAAGTACGTTATCAATGTATTTTTGGCATTCAATAGGTGATGTAATATCGAATTCTTCCAATTTCTTATTGGAAGAAGAGAGGTCAATGGGGCAGTATTCCGATAATTGGATTTCGGTATCCAGTATTTGAGTGGCACCCTCACTATAATTGTTAAGAACAGTTTTTAAATCCATTTAAATAAATTCATAAAAGGGTTAACAAATTTTAACAATAAGAAACGTAATACTTCTTACATTGAAGCTACTAAAGACCAAAACCAAAATGAAGATAATAAGAATTACATTTTTAGGAATTATTTTAATGGCATCCACAAATTGTCAGCCCAAGAATACATCCACGAAATCTGATATTGCCAAAGAGACGACTTTTCCAAAAGAGGCTTTTACTACGGAAGAATTGCAAAATTATGAAACGGCTTATTTTGCTAGTGGCTGTTTTTGGTGTGTTGAGGCAATATTTGAAAGTGTGGAAGGCGTAAAGGAAGTTTACTCTGGCTATTCGGGCGGCAAGGAGGAAAATCCAACGTATGAAGAAGTTGCTTATGGCCGTACCAGTCATGCCGAAGCTGTTGAGGTCTATTACGACCCCGCTAAAATATCTTTTACAAAGTTGGTCCAAGTTTTTTTTGGTTCTCATGACCCAACTTCCCTAAACAGACAGGGACCTGATAGAGGTGCACAATATCGTTCCATCGCATTCTACAAAAATGACGAACAAGAGAGAATCATTAAAGATTATATCGACCTTTTGGAATCTAAAGATGCATATGACCGTCCCATTGTTACACAGGTCGTAGAATTTAATACTTTTTATAAAGCTGAGGAATACCATCAAGATTATGAAAGAAAGAATCCAAACAATTCATATATAAGAAATGTTTCAATCCCCAGATTGAATAGATTCAAGAAAAATTTTGAATCATATTTAAAAAAAGAGATACAACATTGATAAAATATAGGAATTTTTGAAAATAACTATCTTAGAGCCATGCAAAAGTGTTTTAGCGTGGCTTTTTTCTTTTTGGTAATTGGATGTATATCCTCCAAAAAAGAAAATCACCAACAAATCATTGTAAATAAGGCCCAAAAGAAACCAATAATAGATGGGCATGCTTTAGATGCCTGCTGGGGAAATGCCAAATGGTTGGCACTTGACCAACTTTGGTTAGGGGATTCCTACTCCAACGAAGATTTTAACGGTAGATATAAATTGAGTTGGGACGAGGACGCGCTGTATATTCTTGTCGAGATTACAGATGATGTTCTTTTTGACCAATATGAAGATCCCTTAAAGTTATGGTGGGACGATGATTGTGTGGAAATATTTGTTGATGAGGATAATTCTGGTGGTGAGCACCAGTTTTCGCACAATGCATTTGCTTACCACGTGGCATTGGATGGAAATGTAGTGGATTTAGCCCCAGACGAACAACCAAGACTTTACAACGACCACATTACGTCAAAACATATCACTAACGATAATCTTACTGTATGGGAAATCGCCGTAAAACTTTTTTCGGATGACTTTAAGGACGGAGAGGAAAATAATCCAGAGCGTTTATCTAAAAACAAGAAAGTTGGCTTTGCTTTAGCCTATTGTGATAATGATGAAAGTTTGGAACGGGAAAATTTTATTGGGTCGGTCTTTGTTCCAGGAGAGGATAAAAATCAGGGTTGGATAGATGCGGATATATTCGGGACGCTGATACTTAAGTGATTGTTATTGTTTTAAAACAACCTCACTATATTTTGAATTGATGGTAATGGATTTATTATTTTTAGCGTTAATATGATAACCTTTATGAACATTGGTACCGGAATTTTTGGAAGATTCCATTGAAATTACTTTTGGGTATCTGAATTCTGAAATCTTTTCATTTACATAAACAACAAATGGTGAAGATGGTATTTTAAAATCGACCTCACCATTTTCAACAGTAATATCAATGGTTGAAAAGTCATCAGCTACTGAGTTTATGTGAATGGCCCCTAAATTATTCCTCACAGAAGCCCTCCCGTTTAATCTGTTTATAACAACGTTTGAAGAAACAGAATTCAAATTCAAATCCCCTACTTCATTTAAATCCACCTTTTCAGAATAATCGGTTCTTAATTGTCCATAGTTCCAATTTTGAACGATAACAGGTGAATAAGAAGCTCTAATATCAGTTTTACTGCCTCCAATTGTTGAGGCAAGCAAGCTTGCGTAGGACAAGCTTGCATCAATATTATTTGTATTCTCGGCCAATTTTACCTCCCCGTGCCTAACATTCATTTTCAATTTAACGGATTTGGGCATCTTAACCTTTATATGTTTTTTTACTTTATATCGCTTGCTTTCACCATCAGAGAAAAAATAGAATGCATCGGCATCACAGTCCCCATTGATATGGTAAACTTTTTTTGACTTGAGTTTATGGATTGCCGCTCTGTGTTTTTCTCTCGTGGCATGGGCTTTTTCTCTAAGTTCATCACGTTTTTCAAGAAGTTCGTCACGCTCTTCTCTACGATCTTCCATTCTTTGTGCTTTTTCTTCGGCCATTTCTTTTACGCGCTCGCCCCATTCTTCAAAACGATCTTGGTATTCTTCATCAAAATTTTCATCAAAATCCTTTTTCCACTTTTTCAGATATTTATCGCCATCTTCCTTGTAAGCATCATAGTCAAATTGAATGCTTGGAATAGGTGGCATGGGCGGCAATTCTGGAATCACGATAACTTGAGGTAACTCGGGGATCGCGATATCATCAAAAAGTGGTCCTATAAAGGACATGTCCGGTATGTCGATATCTATGTTTCCCAGATTAAAGTTGCCCCCAAGACCATGCTGTCTTGTGCTCACTTCAATTTCCCTGCTGTTACCCACTATTCTAACTATTTCCTTTTCAAAGTAGGAATCGGCTTCTTCTTGGGTGGCGTCCTCTATTTCAATTACAGCGGTGATTTCTACTTGGTTTTTGCTCCAAGTTTCAAATTCAATATCAGCATAGCTGGTATCTACGTTCAGTACCGCGTCCTTATCTACGTTGAAGGTTTCCTTGTACGTTTTGGATTTTTCTTGACCATAACAGGTGGTTCCCGCTAAGATTATCAGAAAAAAATTAAATAATGTTTGATGATTCTTGTTCATTTTTTGATGATTTTAATTGATTCAACTTTGTTTTGAGCTTTTGTAATAATTGTAACCTTAACTGAAGGTTTCTGACCAATGCCGCGATAGTTTGGTCATTTGGGCCTATCTCGTTCAATTCCACATTAAGTTTTTGGTATTCTTTGTCCAATTCTGCAAGTCGTTCCATATATCCGTCAATAACGTCCTTGTTATCACCGGTAAATTCAAGATCGGATAATTGCAGGTTGATATTGGTAACATAATAATTTTCAATTTTCTTTAAGTCCGGAGAAAGATCTCCCAATGAAATAGGATTCGCTTCTTTAATCAACTCTTCATTCTTAACGACTGTTTGATTTGATTTTGTGTCAACAGTATCTTGAACGGAAAAAAAGTATATCCCAAGACCAAGAATGATCATTGCAGATGCAGCTATCCCAACCCAAAAGAATGAACTGGACTTCTTTTTTATCGACTGGCTGGGCATTTCTTCATCCAACTTTGATAAAAAACGAGCTTCATGCCCCTTTTTCATGATAAAATTCTTTTGCGCTCTTTCCTTTGCAAATAATTCCCTAATATCTTGTGCCATAAGAAATATCTTTTAGTTTTTCCTTTAATTGTAGCTTGCCCCGCAATAATCTGGTTCTAGAAGCGGTATCGCTGATTTTTAAGATCTGGGATATTTCATTATGATCATACCCTTCAACAAGAAACAGCTGTACCACATATTTATATTTTTCAGGCAATTGCTCCATAGCTTCTTTAATTTTTGTAAGCGGTATTCCATCGCTCACCGTCCAGTCATCATCCTCCACTACTTGCATGTAGCTTTCATTTAATTCCACTGTCTTTTGGTGCTTAGATTTTAAAAAATCGATACTCCCGTTCACCACTATTCTTTTTAACCATGCGCCAAATGTTACTTCTCCCTTGAATTGGTCTATTCTTTGAAATGCCTTGATAAATGATTCTTGCAACACATCTTCGGCATCATCCGGATTCTTCAAAAAGCGCATTGCCACTCCATACATTCCGTCACAATATTGCCTATATAGCTTTAACTGTGCCATTCGGTCATTAGCCTTGCATTGTTCTACCAGTTCAATTTGAAACATGGTTGGTTTTGGTATTTGGTGTTTTAGTTGTTTGTGATAAAGACGATAAAAAAAACGGAGCGTTGCAAAAAATACGATTTAATAGGTTTCCATAAAAAAATCCCGTTGCAGATTCAACGGGATTTTTCATTTTTGACGCTATTTATTCTATGCATCCATTAACAAGTTTAAATGGACGGTAATATTATCCCTTGTTGCTTTGCTGTACGGACATATCTCATGTGCGGCATTGATCAATTTTTCACCCGTTTCTTTATTTACAGTCGGCAAATACGAATCTAAGGTGGCCTCAAGAAAAAAACCGTCATCTTCTTTATTAAATGCTACTG
The DNA here is from genome assembly GCF_003269425.1 of Flagellimonas maritima. Lineage (NCBI taxonomy): Bacteria > Pseudomonadati > Bacteroidota > Flavobacteriia > Flavobacteriales > Flavobacteriaceae > Flagellimonas > Flagellimonas maritima. The sequence continues at coordinate 423,230 of NZ_CP030104.1, forward strand.
TTGCAGTTACAGTAAAGTCACCTAGGTCGTCTATGTCATGCTCTTTGGCAACAGCCTGTATAGCACCTGCAAAACAAGTGGAATATGCTGCTGCAAAAAGTTCTTCGGGATTGGTAGAACCCGAATCTGGTTTTCCTTTGGAATTTGGCATACTTATGCTATAATCCAGAACTCCGTCTTCGCTCTTCACATGTCCTGCCCTACCTCCTGTATTCGTGGCTTTACTTTCAAAAATGGTTTTCATACGTAAGTTTATTTAATTTTACCATGCAGTATCTTACTTGATGGCTTATTTTGTGTTTAACTGCAAAAGTTACCAATTGTCAATGAATTCCTATCGATCCTTAGTACTAATTTTTTGTGAAATACCATTCATTGATAGCTAACGCCCTAAAATAGGACCAACAAATCAATTGAAACAATATTGCCAAACTAAAACCTATGAAAACTTTATACCTTCGTATATAATAGAATGCATTTACCCTTGGCCAAAAACAAAGTTATACCAGTTACCACTATTTCAAAAATCAAGGAACTCCGCAAAAAGCACATTTCTGAGGATTTACTGATCAAAGGTATTTTTAATGGCGATAAAGCCATTTTGGCAAAAGCAATAACACTTCTTGAAAGTTCCAAACCAGAACATTACGAGAAATCCAATACAATTATAGAGCAAGCTCTTTCCAAACCCAACAAAAGTATACGCATAGGTATTACAGGGGTTCCCGGCGTAGGGAAAAGCTCTTTTATCGAAGTTCTAGGAAAAACGCTTACCAAAATGGGGAAAAAAGTGGCCGTTCTAGCGGTAGACCCAACAAGTACTTTGAGCAAGGGCAGTATTCTTGGGGACAAGACCAGAATGGAATCGTTGGCCAAAGACCCCAATGCTTTTATAAGACCCTCCCCTTCCGGACAATCATTGGGAGGGGTTGCAAGAAAGACACGGGAAAGCATCATTCTTTGTGAAGCAGCTGGTTTTGATGTGATATTGGTCGAAACCGTTGGTGTTGGACAAAGTGAAACCGTAGTACACAGTATGGTGGATTTTTTCTTATTGTTAAAATTATCAGGTGCGGGGGACGAGCTACAGGGCATTAAACGGGGTATTATGGAGATGGCGGATGCAATCGCCATCAATAAGGCGGATGGTGACAATTTGAAAAAGGCAAAATTGGCAGAAACCGAATTTACAAGAGCACTCCATCTCTACCCACCTAAAGAAAATGGGTGGATTCCCAAGGTGTTGAGTTGTTCAGCTATTGAAAACAAAGGAATCATTGAAATTTGGGAGATGATTATCGATTTTATACTACAGAACCAAGAAAACGGCCATTTCAAAAAAAAGCGAAAAATCCAGAACAAAAATTGGTTCCTTCAAACTATAGACGAACAGTTAAAAATGTTTTTTCATCAAAAAGAGTCCTTTAAAAAAGCTAAGGAAAAGATGATAAAAGCAGTGGAAGAAAACAAAGTATCCCCATTTTACGCCGCGAAATCCCTAATGGACGACATCATTAAAGAACTTAAATAAAAAAGGTAAATTTGCCCAGATTATAAGCCAATACATGAGCACTGTCACCGACGCACTACTTTCCATAGTTGTCCCATTATATAATGAAGAAGACAATGTGGTTTTATTGACTGAAAAAATCCATAAAAGCCTATCCGGTTACAATTACCAAATAATCTATATTGATGATTTTTCTACCGATAATACGAGAAGTATTGCCAAGGGAATGGATGATGAAAAGGTACACCTCATAGAACTCAAAAAGAACTACGGACAGAGTTTGGCGCTTGCAGCGGGCATCGATTACGCCGAGGGTGAATATATTATCACCATGGACGGTGATTTGCAAAACGACCCCTCTGATATACCACAAATGCTGGAATATGCCATTGGTGACGAATATGATTTAATAACGGGCATACGGCAAAAAAGAAAAGATTCGCTTGTTAAAAAAATACCTTCAAAAATTGCAAATTTCTTGGTTCGAAGGGTCACTAAACTTGATATTAAAGACAATGGCTGTGCCCTAAAAGTTTTTACCAAGGATATTGCCAAGGGGTTGAACCTTTACGGTGAGATGCATCGTTTTATCACTTTACTGGCATATTTGGAAGGTGCACAAATAAAACAAGTCCCCGTAAAACACCATGCACGCCATGCTGGCGTATCCAAATACGGACTGGAACGGGTTTTTAAAGTAGTTGCAGATATGATGCTGTTGCTTTTTATCCGAAAGTATTTTCAAAGACCCATACATCTTTTTGGAATTTTTGGTGTCTTACTTATCATTCTAGGATTTTTAATAAACATTTATCTGCTCATTGTTAAACTTGGATTTGGCGAGGATATAGGTAGTAGACCTTTGCTCATATTTGGAATGATGTTCATCTTGGGGGGTATTCAGCTTTTCACCATTGGTATTGTGATGGAACTTCTTATCCGTACCTATTACGAATCACAACAAAAAAGACCATATCGTGTCAAAAAAATTACAATAGGTGAAGGAAAAGCTGCGTAAAAGGCTCATTACCGTATTGAAAATCAGTATTAGTGCGGTCTTGATTTACTTTATTTTCACTAAAATTGATTTTGAAGCTGTCGTCCAAACCCTAAAAAAGAGCAATCCTTTCTATTTGTTCATAGGGATGTCACTTTTTGTCATTTCCAAAATCTTATCATCGTTTAGACTCAATCTTTATTTTCATCAGATTGGAGTAAATATTTCCCAACTCAGCAATTTAAAATTATACCTGCTTGGCATGTTCTACAACCTCTTTCTTCCTGGCGGTATAGGTGGGGATGCCTACAAGGGGTATGTAATTCAGAAAAAATATAGATCGGGAACAAAAAAAGTCGTTTCGGTATTATTGTTGGACCGTTTAAGCGGTATGCTATTGATTTTTATTTATGCATGTGCTTTTGGGCTTTTTGTGAACACTGTTTTATTTCAGGATTTTTCATGGATATTTTTGTTTGGTATTCCGATAAGTGTAATAGTCTTTTGTCTTTTGCACAAAAAGTTTTTTTCATATACCATGCCCATTTTCTGGAAATCCATAGGATATTCAACGTTTGTTCAATTGTCCCAAGTTTTTTGTGTTCTTTGTATTTTAAAATCTTTTGGTATAGGGTTATATACTTTTGAGTATCTATTTATCTTTTTGGTTTCTTCAATAATATCCGTAATTCCTTTAACAATTGGTGGAATAGGAAGTAGGGAGGTAACTTTTCTATATGGTGCAAAATGGTTGGGATTGGACCCGAACATTTCTATCAGTATCAGTTTTACATTTTTTCTGATTACCGCTGTAGTTTCATTATTTGGGATACTCTACCATTTTAAAAAACCGAAACTGGAAACCTTTTCTTAATCGATATGCACCAAATGCATTTGGTTCAGTATTTTATGACGTGTATGAGGGTTCAGAAACTTTACCTGTAACCTAGTAATCCGAAACTGGTCCACGGTTATTTGTTCGCTCCAACGGATTCCAGAATTACGAAGTTGCTCCAATTCTTTACCCGTCACATAGACCCAAGCATCATCGATACTTTCCAATTCTGATTGCGAAATAATTGTAACAGGCTTTTTATTATAGAAATCCAATGCCCAAGTATGGCGTTCTGAGATTTTGTAAACATTGTTTACGGTAATCCCATGCTCATAAACTTTTTTGGCCATGGTAGAACCTGCTTGATATTTTAACAGTTCTGGATAAAAATGTGCGTTCATAACTCCGTTCAACAATAAAGAACTATATACCGACAATGTGATAATCCGCATATAATATTCTTCCCGCTTTAAACAGAAATATACTATAGTGGCAAGCAGTGCCAATAGAATTAAATAACTGTGAAGATTTTGAAATTTAAAAACATGGAAACACACCAAAAGCGAAAAAATGAAGACTAGACTAAGAATAAAATATTGAATACCCAAAAGCCCTTTTATAACCAAATCTTTTGAGTGCCTATATAAACTATGTAAGTAGGATGCAGCCAGTATTGCGTACAGCGGAATCAAAATATTTATATAATGGGGAAGTTTAAACTGGGCAAAACTTATTACAAAAAATAATATTGTGATGCCACCCAAGGTTAAAAATTCAAATTGTGGTCTGTACTTGAACCGTAGTTTCCAAAACGTTTTTACACGACGCCAATATGCAATCAAAGCCAATACGGTCCAAGGCAAGAAAACCCATAAAAATGTATGAAAAAAGAAAAAGAAATCATTACTGTTCTTGCCTACACCTTCTCCACTCAATCTCTCAAAGCTCTGCTCCCAAAAAATAAAAAAAATACCGCTTCTAGCACTCTTTCCGCGTATCACTTTTTCAGGATGAAGATCAAACTGCAAATAATAAGCGTAAAGCATCGGAGAAATAGTAATCCCAAATACCAACAATGCAATGAAAATCTTCCAATTGAACAATCGGTTCCATTTTCTGGTATAGGCAAGATGGCACAAGATTGAAATACCGATGACCACCAATGCGATTTGGCCTTTAGTAGAAAAAGCTATCCCAGCAGCAAAGGCTCCCAATATAATATTCCAAAATGTATTTTTTTCAATGTAAGCTACCAATTGCCAGATGGCGAATATGGTAAACCCTGTCAGAACAGCATCTGTACGAACATCAATTGTGGAAAGGACAATAGTTTGGGCAGTCATAAAAATTAATGCGGAAAACTTACCAATATCAATATTATAGAGCAATTTTCCCAAACCGTAACAACTATAGGCTCCAAGCAAGGTCGCTAAGATTCCCGGTATTCTATACGCCCAATCATGAATTCCAAAAATTTTAAAAGACAAGGCGGCCAACCAATAATGCATGTGGGGTTTGTCCAGATATTCTTCAGTGCCTTTGATGAGCGTGAAAAAATCATTTTCCTGCACCATTCTCATCGCCATTACGGCAAACTGCGCGGAATCATTTTCAAAAAGGGTCACGAACATTCCGGTGATATACACCAGAATAACAAGAAAAAGTAAAAACCAATATCTTAGAGATGATATCAAGGTCCGAATTTTTGGAATGCAAATATAGCCAACTTGGCAAACAACCAACCAAAAACAGCACCTATTACCATTCCAGTAGCCACATCTAGAGGGAAATGGACTCCAATATAAATTCTGCTATAACCGACTAAAACTGCCCAGATAATCAAAAATATGGATATGTATTTTATCCGAGAACCCAATATAACCGAAAAAAAGGATGCTAAGGCCATTGCATTGGAAGCATGTGCTGAAAAATATCCGAATTTTCCACCGCAGGATTTTTTGACCAGTCTCACCATTGTATTTATTTCTTCGTCATAACATGGCCTTAGTCGTTGTACACCATATTTAAAGAAATTGGCCAATTGGTCCGTTGCGGTAATCAGTAACGCCACAAAAATCAAAATGACAAGTGTGTGTTTTGCTCCTAAATGTTTGTAGACCAAAAAAAGTAGCAAAGCATAAAGGGGAATTGCACTGAACTTGTTTGTAATAATTAGCCAAAGACCGTCCCAAACTTGGGTTCCCAATCCATTTAAGAACAAGAAAAGTTCTTTATCCTGCTGTATAAGCTCTTCAAGCATTGTTACGAATCATATCTGGCAACTTCCCTATCATAAAAAGAAGTAGCGGCCTCTATCAGATTTTCTGCTTCTTCGGAAAGTTCTTTTTCATCTTCTTTGGAAAACTCCTCCAACCATTCCACTTCATCATTTTCAAGATTGATGATAAATCGTGGATATTCCGTATGTACTATAAAGATTGAATTGGGATGATCGGTATTATCGCCCAAGAGAAATTTAGGTAACTCCATTTTTTGAACTTTGGATTCTGATAGTTTAGGAATAAAATTTAATTTGTGATCAACTTTTTGGTCAAATAATTGAATCGAATATACAACATTACTGCTGATGCGGTAAGTCCCAATAATAATCCCATCCAAATCCCCGAACTTTTAAATTCAGTGAACAGCCCAAAATAATAACTTATGGGAAAGCCTATCAACCAATATGCTATAAATGTAATCAAGGTCGGAATCTTCACATCTTGCAATCCTCTGAGCGCCCCTAAAACCACAACTTGAATTCCATCTGATATCTGAAAAAATGCAGCGACCAATAGTAATTTGGCGGCAATAAAAATCACTTCTGTATTGTCTGCTTGATTGATTATGTCATCAACATCTAAATAAATCGTTGGCAACCAAAATCTGCCTATCAAAAAAAGTACGGCAAATACAATTTCCAATAGCAATGTCAGAAAAAATATGGACTCTGCAATTCTTCTGAGTTCTTTAAAATTCTGCAATCCCTTTTGGTTTCCAACCCGTACCATCGCGGCTACGCTCAAACCCATTCCCACCATAAAAGTCATACTGCTCAAATTCAATGCAATTTGATTGGCAGCTTGGGCGTTTTTGCCAAGCACACCGCTCAACCATATCGCCGCTGTAAATATGGCTACCTCAAAAAACATTTGTAACGCTGATGGAAATCCTAGATTTATGATTTTACTGATTACTTTCTTTTCAATTATCCTAAAATTGATTTCGGTTACGTATGGCTTAAATTTATCTTTTCGTTTCAATAAAAACCATATGTAAGCGACCATAATAAAACGTGATGCCAAGGTTCCGATAGCCGCTCCAACAATACCCAGTTTTGGGAAACCAAAAGAGCCAAAAATCAATAAATAGTTGATGGTTATGTTAACCACATTGGCCAAAATAGTAGCATACATTGGATATTTTGTCTGGGAAAGACCTTCTGAAAATTGTTTTAAAGCTTGAAAAATAATGAGCGGAACCAAAGAGAAAGCCACCAATTCCAAATAAGGAATAGCAAGCTCAACCACCTCGAGCGGCTGTCTCATATAGTGCAGAAGTGGTTTGCACAATAGGATTATTCCAAAAAGGGAAAGTCCCAACATGGTGCACAATACCAATCCGTGTTTTAATGCACTTTTACCGTCCGCTTTGTTGCCTGCACCGTCTGCTTCTGCAACCAAAGGGGTTATTGCGGTTGAAAAACCAATGCCCAGGGACATTGCAATGAACACAAAGCTATTGCCCAGTGATACGGCCGCTAATTCTGCAGTTCCCAATTGCCCCACCATAATGTTATCGGCAAATGCAACAAATGTGTGCCCTAACATCCCCAGAATAACAGGATATGCAAGCTTAAGGTTATAAACGAACTCTTTGGTATATTGCTGAAACAAAACTTATTTTAAAAGCTTGTAAAGATAATTGGATTGGCGGGATATCATCATATGCATTTATGTACTTTTTCAAAGAAAGAAGTGCCTATAAATGCTTGGCCTCCTCCCAAAAAACATCCATTTCTGCCAGTGTCATGTCCTTTAATGATTTTTTAGCTTTCTTGGCTTTTTTTTCCAAATATTGAAATCTTTTAATGAATTTTTTATTGGTAAGCTCCAGCGCATTTTCTGGATTGACATTTAAAAAACGGGCATAATTTACAAGAGAAAATAGAACATCTCCGAACTCGGCCTCGATTTTATCATTATTGGCCCAGTTTATTTCTTCTTGAAGTTCTGAAAGTTCCTCCTTTACTTTATCAAATACTTGTTCAGGATGTTCCCAGTCAAAACCCACTCCGGCAACTTTTTCTTGGATTCTACTAGCCTTCACCAATGCAGGTAGACCATTGGGCACACCTTCCAGTACGCTTTTTTTACCTTCTTTAAGCTTTATGTTTTCCCAATTCTGTTTAACCTCATCTTCACTATTGACCTTTACGTCACCATAAATATGGGGGTGTCGGTTAATCAATTTTTCACAAATTTCGTTTGCTACATCAGCAATGTCAAAATTGTTCGTTTCGGAGCCTATTTTGGCGTAAAAAACAATATGCAACAACAAATCCCCGAGCTCTTTCTTTACCTCATCCAAATCGTTCTCCAAGATAGCATCCCCCAACTCATAGGTTTCTTCAATGGTTAAGTGACGGAGTGTCTGCATGGTCTGCTTTTTGTCCCACGGGCATTTTGCCCTTAATTCTTCCATTATGGTCAATAGTCTATCAAAAGCCTCTAGCTGATCAGATCTTGGATTCATCAAAAAAGTTTTATCTAAAAATACAAAGACCGTACTTTAGCGAACCATTGTTTTTTGGCTTATTTGGGAATACTATCAACTGCTTTTTCAACATATCTGCATGACATAAAAAATTTCATTAAGAACCTTTGCATAATTTCACTTTATTTTGCAACCATGAACAATACGATTATGGCCCAAAAAAATACAATAGACCAAAGAGTGGATTCCTTACTATCCCAAATGACCTTAGAGGAAAAGGTTGGCCAAATGAACCAATACAATGGATTTTGGGATGTGACCGGTCCTGCACCACAGGGAGGCAATGCAGAAATAAAATACCAGCACTTAAAACAAGGTTTGGTAGGCTCCATGCTAAACGTAACCGGTACAAAAGAGGTGAGGAAACTCCAAAAATTGGTTATTGAAGAAACACGCTTGGGCATACCTTTAATTTTTGGATATGATGTTATCCACGGTTATAAAACATTGGCGCCTATCCCCTTGGCCGAAGCCGCAAGCTGGGACCTTAAAGCCATCCAGAACTCTGCAAGAATTGCGGCGGATGAAGCTTCTGCAGTAGGACTAAACTGGACCTTTGCTCCCATGGTAGATATTTCTAGGGATGCACGTTGGGGAAGAGTTATGGAAGGTGCTGGAGAAGATACATACTTAGGTGCTAAAATAGCAGAAGCAAGAGTAAGGGGATTTCAAGGTGATGACCTTTCCAAACCAAATACAATAGCTGCCTGTGCCAAGCATTTTGCCGCTTACGGTTTTGCAGAGGCCGGGCGGGAATACAATACTGTGGACATAGGGACCTCCACACTTTTCAATGCTATACTGCCACCATTTAAAGCTGCCGTAGATGCCAATGTAAAGACCGTTATGAACGGGTTCAATATTTTAAACGGTGTTCCCGTAACCGGAAGCACTTTTTTGCAACGCGATATATTGAAACAAAAGTGGGGATTTGAAGGATTTGTAATTTCAGATTGGGCATCCGTTGGCGAAATGGTGCCGCACGGATTTGCCAATGATTTGAAACATGCTTCTGAATTGGGGGTCAAAGCAGGGTGTGACATGGACATGGAATCCTATGCTTATGTAAACCATTTGGTCGAAAGCGTAAAAGAAGGAAAAGTTGACGAAAAACTAATCGATGATGCTGTCCGTCGAATTCTAAAGGTGAAATTTGAATTAGGGTTATTTGATGATCCTTACCGTTATTGCGATGAAAAAAGAGAACGAGAGCGTCCTTATCATAAAGACCACCAAGAAGCTGTATTGGATATGGCCTTGAAATCCATGGTACTTTTAAAGAATGAGGGAAATCTACTTCCAATTAAAAAAGACCAACAAAGAATAGCTGTAATTGGGGATTTGGCAGACGATAAAAACAGTCCTTTGGGAAGTTGGCGTTTGGGCTCCGATGACAATACAGCCGTCTCTGTTTTAGAGGGCTTAAAGGCATATTCCAATGAGATAAACTATTTGCAAGGACCCAAGGTATTTGATGATAGTGCCAATTTCCTCGAAAATGTTTTGATCAATGAAACAGATACTTCCGGAATCGATGAAGCCGTGGCATTGGCCAAAGAATCAGATATAGTGCTTATGGTCTTGGGGGAGCATGGTTTTCAGAGCGGAGAAGCTCGTAGCCGTACCAAACTTAACCTACCAGGGTTGCAATTGAATGTTTTAAAAGCAGTCTACAAGGTAAACAAAAACATAGTTTTGATTTTAATGAACGGTCGACCACTTACCATTAATTGGGAAGCTGAAAACATTCCGGCTATTTTAGAAACATGGCAACTGGGCAGCCAAGCAGGAAACGCTATCGCCAAAGTATTGTTTGGGGATTATAATCCAAGTGGGAAACTCCCGATGACATTTCCAAGAAGTTTGGGGCAAATCCCAATTTATTACAATCATTTTAATACAGGTCGACCCATTAAGGAGCCCAATGTTTTTTGGTCCCATTACAACGATGAGAAAAATGAGCCCCTGTTCCCATTTGGTTATGGATTGAGTTATACAAACTTTACCTATTCAAATTTAAAGATTGATACTTCCGATCAAAAAAATGTTAAGGTTTCTGTTACATTGACCAATTCAGGGGATATGGAAGGTGAAGAAGTGGCACAGCTTTATATCCATGATAAAGTTGCAAGTGTTACAAGGCCAGTAAAAGAATTAAAAGGTTTTCAAAAAATAAAAATCAGCCCTCGTGAATCAAAGGAAATCAAATTTGTTTTGACGGATTCAGAGCTAGGGTTTTTTAATAATGACCATGAATTTATCGTTGAGCCTGGAAGGTTTGACATTATGGTAGGTACCAATTCACAAGAAGGACTCACCGGTTCGTTCTTAATAGATTAAATTTGATGGGATGCGATACTTTTTTTTCTTTTTTCTATTCATAACTACCTTTCAAGCACAGGAAATAGTTCCTTTTGCAAAAGAGGTAAATGAGATTAAGGCCAAAATAGATTCAATTTGGGACAACAAAAAGGAAACTATAGTCTTTACAGGCAGTTCCAGTATACGGATGTGGAGAAATTTACAAGATCAATTTCCAGAAGACCAAATCATTAATACAGGATTCGGAGGATCACAAACATCTGACCTAAAACTCTTTTTAAACGAATTGATTTTGGATTACAATCCAAGTCAAGTATTTATTTACGAGGGCGATAACGATATCTTCGCAAAAAAAAGACCCAATGTTATCATTGAGACGATGCAAGGGATAATTCATATTCTGAAAGAGCGAAATCCAAAAATAAAAATTGTACTCATCTCTGCTAAGCCAAGTATTTCAAGATGGCATCTTAGAGGACGATACAAACGGCTGAATAAACGACTGAACAAGTTGGCCTTAAATACGCCAAGGGTTTTCTACGCTGATGTCTGGACCACCATGTTGCATAGAAGAAAACTAAAAAAAGATCTCTTTATCGAGGATGGGCTGCACATGAATGCAAAAGGATATGACCTATGGTACGAAGTAATCAAAAATTATATGAATACAACCAATCCCTAAAATGCTACCAAAAGCCTTATTAATTTTAACAGCGATCACTTTTATGGCGGCCTGCCAACCACCAAAAAAAGAAATTGATTATCCTCCTACGGATCTCTCCAAAAATTACTTGATTCCAAAACCCGTAAAAGTTATTCCAACAAAAACAGCATTCGGGTTATCTAAAAATACGGTCATCTACACTTCTCAAGATGATGAACAATTTAAAAATGTAGGTGCGTTTTTGGCAAACAAAATCAAAACAAAAACAGGCTTGGACATCAATGTAAATAGCATAAATGAAAATAATCCAATAGCTCAAATAATATACATCAACCAGTCTGATAGTATAAATTTAAAAACTCCTGAATCATATCAACTGTACATTAAAAAAGATTCGATTTTTTTGAACGCAAAAACCGCTGCAGGAGCTTTTAGGGGAATACAGACTTTGAGACAACTCATTCCCGAGGCAAGTAACGATACGCTTACCGACCATCCTTTATGGTTGATTCCTTCAGGAAAAATTTTTGATGAACCCAAGTTTGAATATAGAGGGATCATGCTTGATGTTGCCAGACATTTTTTTACTATTGAAGAAGTAAAGAAATTCTTGGACATACTTTCTTATTATAAATACAATACACTGCACTTGCATCTTTCGGATGATCAAGGATGGCGCATAGAAATAAAATCTTGGCCCAAGCTAACACAAATCGGCGGCCAGACGGAAGTTGGTGGTGGCATCGGAGGTTTTTATACGCAGGAAGATTATAAGGAATTGGTAAGCTATGCTGCAGAAAGGCATATCACCATAATACCTGAAATTGATATGCCAGGCCACACTAACGCCGCTTCTTTAAGCTATTCATTTTTAAACGGGAATGGAAAGATTATAAAGCCCTATACTGGCACGCGGGTCGGCTTCAGTACTTTTGCAACGCAAAAAGATACGGTCTACGCTTTCTTGGATGATGTTATCGGTGAGATTGCATCCATTTCACCAGGACCATATTTTCATATAGGCGGCGATGAGAGCCATGTCACAAAGAAGAAAGATTATATAAATTTTGTGGAGAAAGTTGAAAAAATTGTTCAAAAACATGGCAAACGAATGATTGGTTGGGATGAAATTGTTGAAGGGAATATAGATTCCACAAGTATTGCCCAACATTGGAATACAACGGCAAATGCTTTAAAAGCTTCCGAAAATAACAGTAAAGTGATTTTATCGCCGGCCATAAAAGCATATTTGGACATGAAATATGATTCACTTTCCAAACATGGGCTGGATTGGGCTGGATTTATACCAGTTGACGTTGCTTATAAATGGAATCCGGAAACATATGTTGAAGGACTGCCAAAAGAAAGCATTCTTGGTATTGAAGCGCCTCTTTGGTCAGAGACCATTTCAAACATTGGTGAGCTGGAATATTTAGCTTTCCCAAGAGCAATAGGTTATGCCGAACTAGGATGGTCCAGTTCAAAAAATTTGGACTGGGAGGATTATAAGAAGCGATTGGCAAATCAAGTACCCTTTTTACAACGAATGAGCGTCAAGTATTATCCAACCAAATCTGTTGATTGGGAAGATTGATTATTCTTCTTCGTTGGATTCTACAGAACTTTCATCTTCGGTATTGGAAAAATCATCCAATTTATTTTCAATAAGAATGTTATACCACTGAATCACTTTTTTGATATCGCTGGCATAGACCCTATCTTCATCATAATCAGGTAAAATTTCAAAGAAATATTCTTCCAGTTCTATTTTCTCTGCCTTATGACCAACACTTGTTTTTTTTCCATCTTCCTTGTCCTTGATTTTTTGAAATACTTCTCGTAGCGGAACTTCTTCCTCAAGGGTATATATAGCAATCTCGGATAGCACGCTAACATTGCTTCGCATTCCTACCGTTACGCGCTTTCCATCTAAAAGGGATTCACCAACAAAACCGGTTCTTGTTTGGGTCAATAATTTAAAAAGTCCTGGCTTGCCACCAATGGATAAAATCTTGTCCAATGCCATCTAAATAATTTTTTATGGGCGCAAAATTATACTTTATTCCTAAACACCATTTTTTTTAACGTGCTTTTTTAATATTGGGAAAACGCATTCTGTAATCTACGGTTATTTTCCCCTTGGAAATTTTATCCAACCTATTTTTTAAAAGTCGTTTTTTTAACGAAGAAAGTTTATCCGTAAAAAGTATTCCTTCAATATGATCATATTCATGTTGAATAACTCTTGCCAAAAGTCCATTGTAGGTTTCTTTTTGAGCTTTGAAATTTTCATCTAGATAACTGATCTTAATTTCCGGTTTCCGTTTAACATCTTCACGAATATCCGGTATACTAAGGCATCCTTCGTTAAAATCCCACTCAATTCCTAATTCGTCTTCAATCTTGGCATTGATAAAGACTTTTTTAAATCCTCTCAATGCTTTCTGCTCTACTTCGCTCAAATCTTCGTCGTCTGAAAAAGGAGTTGTATCGACTAAAAATAAACGAATCGGTAATCCCACCTGTGGGGCCGCCAGACCAACCCCGTGCGCATTGTACATGGTCTCCCACATATTATCTATCAAGCTTTCCAATTTAGGATAGTCGTTTGTTATATCCTTTGCAACTTTCCTCAATACAGGGTCTCCGTATGCAACTATGGGTAAAATCATAAAAAATCAAATTCTGTTCAAATATGCTTGCAAAATCAATGTGGCGCTTATTTCATCGACTAAAGCTTTATTTTGTCTTTTTTTCTTTTTCATTCCACTGTCCAGCATTGACTGGAAGGCCATTTTTGATGTAAATCGTTCATCTTGGCGTTCCATTTTTATAGTAGGGAATTCAATCGATAACTTTTTCACTAAGGGCTGAATAAGCTTTTCTGATTCAGACGGTGTATTGTCCATCTGCTTAGGAAGTCCTATTACAAAGCTTTCAACGGTTTCATTTTTCACATAATCCTTAAGAAATATAATTAAGTTTTTTGTTTCGACCGTAGTAAGTCCCGAAGCAATCAATTGAAGCTCATCAGTAACTGCAATACCAGTTCTTACTTTTCCATAATCCAAAGCTAAAATTCTTGCCAAGTGTATATTTTTGGCAAAAATAAACCTAAATATGTTATGCGCTTAAAATATTGGCCGATATTCTATTCTGCAGATTATCTTTGTCAAAATTTTTAAAAATGACACAATTAAGGGCGCAGATAGAAAGAGCTTGGGAAAATAGGGACTTATTACAAAAAGTAGAAACCCAAAAGGCTATTAGGGAAGTCGTTAATTTGATAGATTTAGGAAAATTAAGATGTGCCGAACCAACCAGCGAAGGCTGGCAAATCAATGAATGGGTCAAAAAAGCTGTGGTTCTTTATTTTCCAATCCAGAAGATGGAGGTTTTAGAAGCCGGTATTTTTGAATATCACGATAAAATTCCGCTGAAAAGAGGATATCAAGAAAAAGGTGTTCGTGTTGTGCCACATGCCGTTGCAAGACACGGTGCCTATATCTCAAAAGGTACTATTTTAATGCCCAGCTATGTAAATATTGGGGCTTATGTAGATGAAGGAACTATGGTGGATACTTGGGCAACTGTAGGTAGTTGTGCACAGATTGGGAAAAATGTGCATTTAAGCGGTGGAGTAGGCATTGGTGGCGTTTTGGAACCGTTGCAAGCAGCTCCTGTAATTATTGAGGACAATGCCTTTATTGGATCTAGATGTATAGTTGTTGAAGGAGTACGGGTTGAAAAAGAGGCAGTTTTAGGAGCCAATGTGGTTTTGACCGCTTCTACCAAAATAATTGATGTTACCGGAAAGCAAGCCGCTGAACTAAAGGGCAGGGTTCCAGCTAGATCAGTTGTTATTCCCGGTAGCTATACCAAAAAATTTCCTGCGGGGGAATTCCAAGTTCCATGTGCCTTAATCATTGGAAAACGAAAAGAAAGTACCAATAAGAAAACATCACTGAACGACGCCCTAAGGGAACATAGCGTTGCTGTTTAAATTAATGATATTGAAGAAGTTTTTAATAATTCAGCAAAAAATGGTAGGAGATGTTTTAGCAAGCACAATTCTCTGTGAGCATCTAAAAAGCCATTATCCCGAATCTGAAGTACACTTTCTAATCAATGAGAACACTCGGGCAGTCGTTGATGGCAATCCTTATGTGGACAAAATAATCCTTTTCGAGAATAGATATAGAAATAGCCAACTTGCTTTTTATAGGTTTTTAAAATCAATCAAAAAGGAAAAGTATGATGTTACTATCGATGTCTATTGTAAATTGGAAAGTAATTTAATTAGTTATTTTTCGAGAGCTGATCTTAGGATTTCTTATAAAAAGTGGTATTCAAAATTTGTTTATACTCATTTGTTTAGTTATTCAAAAAACAAAGACACAACACTGGGCTATGCAATTGAAAATAGACTTTTACTATTAACACCGATAATAAAGGAACTGCAAAAGCCAAATTTGGCCCCAAAAATATATCTTTTGGAGAAGGAAGTACATCTTGCAAAAAAAACTCTGGCAAATCATGGGATTAAAAAATCCAAACCAGTAATTATGGTCGGCATTCTTGGTAGTGGACAAAGTAAAAGTTATCCTTTAAAATACCTCGCGGAAACTTTGGATTTCATTGTGCAGAACTTTGATGTTATTTTTCTGTTAAACTATTTACCGAACCAAAAAGAAGCTGTAGAAGAATTACTTTCATTCTGCTCTGAGAAATCAAAGCGTGCCATTAATAAGAAGATATTTGGCAGATCTCTACGAGCTTTTATTGGCTTATTAAGTCAATGCGATGGTTATATTGGCAATGAGGGGGGGGCGAGTAACATCTCAAAAGCTCTAGATATTCCGAATTTTTCAATTTTCTCGCCTTGGATTTCAAAACAGGCATGGCTTACTTTCAATGATAATAATGCCAACCAAGCTGTTCATCTTTCTGATTATAATTCAGACATATTGAAAATACCGGCTAAATACCGAAAGAAGAATTCTTTAGAACTCTACAAAACTTTTAGACCTCGTTTTTTTAAGGCACAATTACGAAATTTTATCGAAGATTATGTGATTTCTGACTAATAAGGTCTGGTATTCTTCCATAAGAATTTTCCAGCCTCTTTCCAACATATATGCTATCACGAGTTTTCCTTTGCCACCGTTTGGTAAATTGCAATCATCTATAAGAACAATTGAATTCTCATGCAATTTATGTTCTATCCTTTTAAATTCTTCTAGATGATGCTGTTGGCTTTTCCTTTGAATCTCGATATCACCACTATAATCGTAACTATCTAAATAGAGAAGATCTACATCTCTATCGAAACCCTCAAGAAATTCCAAAGAGTCAGAAAGATGAATTTTGACAAAATCTTGTAAATTTTGACGATTGACCTCTTTTTGGGCACTTTTTATGGATTCTTCGTTTATATCAACTGAATGGACAAAAGCCATATTTTCCTTTGCCCATTTACCAAAAACTATTGTCGCAGCGCCATTGCTCTTAGCCCCTTTTAAACCTTCCCTTGAAGTTCCTGTTTCAACAATAGTGTGCGCATTTAATTCTTTCATTATTTCCATTGTTTTGGAAAATGTGTCCCTTCTTTTCCTAAAATCATATTTAAAAGGCATAAAAGGATACAATGATTTGTGCTTAATTAACTTTCCAATCAAAAAAAGAATGACTATAAGTGCAAGTATTAAGAATATGGTTTTCATTCGATAAAAGAATTTGTTCAAATATAAAGCAACCTTTTATTTATTTCTTATCTCAATAATAACAACCTAAGATGTTAAAATTAATCAAATAAAGTAGGAGTTTAAAGTTTTCAGTTGTTGTAAGAAAATAATACGGCAAACAATTTTTACCCTATTTTTTTGTTATAATTTTACAACATAATTCCCCATACCAATAAATATGACTCCATTGAGCAACTCAAAACAGAAATTATCTGCATTGATTATTACCTACAACGAAATGGGTTACATTGAAAGATGTATAGATTCCATATCATTTGCCGATGAAATAATCGTAGTGGATTCTTTTAGCACTGATGGCACCTACGAATATTTAAAAAAACTCCCAAATGTAAAGGTAATTCAGAATCCGTTCGAGAACTTTACGGCACAGAAATCGTTTACGCTAAAACAAGCTACCAATGATTGGATACTTTTTGTAGATGCAGATGAGGTCGTTAATAACAAGCTTGAAAATGAAATCATCGAAACTATAAACAGTCCCAAGGCATGTGAAGCTTATTGGTTTTATCGTAAATTCATGTTCCAAAATAAGCCGCTTAACTTCAGTGGATGGCAGACGGACAAGAACCACAGATTATTCAGGAAGAGCAAGGCTAGATTTACCGATAAAAAGATAGTTCATGAAACATTGGAAGTTGATGGTACATCTTGTATTCTTAAAGAAAAACTTACCCACTATTGCTATAAAGACTATAATGACTATAAAGGCAAGATGTTGCGCTATGGTCAGTTAAAGGCAAAAGAAGCATTTTACAAGGAAAAGAAATTCAATTACTTTTCTATGATTGCCAAACCATTGTGGAAATTTTTTAACCATTACTTTTTAAGGTTAGGTTTTTTGGATGGAAAAAGGGGAATCATAATTTCCTACTTAAACGCTTTGGGAGTTTTGGAAAGGTCCAAAGAACTAAAACGTTTGGAAAAGAAAAACAAACTCGCTTACTATTTAGTAATGCCATAGTGGGTCCAAACGGATTTCTTATTTCTTGTTTCTTTTCTAATGGCTATATTTTTGGCTATTGATTCAGGCGTTTTATAACCTCTTTTATGATCTAAATGTACACAAACGGCACTGTATCTTAATTGCTTGGATTTGATTCCAAAATTAAATAACCGTTCTCCGAGTTCTCTATCTTGTCCGCCATATTGCATTCTTTCATCAAAGCCGTTCACGTTTAGAATATCTTTTTTCCATCCTGAAGAATTATGCCCGTTCCAACTTGCATTGGTCGGTGTAAATGTATTTAGAAATTTAGAGATTAATCCTGTTGCCGTTAGTTTATTGTTCTTAAATGTTTTTGGGACTCCTTTTTCTTTCAACCATTGGATATTAAAACAATTCTGTTGTTCAATATCTTCTTTTGTAATCATTTTGGAAATATTCATGGGAAGCATATAGTATCCGCCAGAAATAAAATAACCCTTCTCCTTATTGATATAATGTACCTCAGTGAAATCTTCTCTTGGAATACAGTCCCCATCGGTCATAATAATATATTCGGCACTACAGGCCTCCACAGATTTGTTGAGTATCCTTGATTTTTGAAAACCTTCATCTTCTTGCCAAACGTGGATTATATTGTAAAAGACCTCTTTTGAAACACACTGCAATAGTTCTTTGGTCTTAGGTCTAGAGCCGTCATCAGCAATAATAACTTCAAAATCCTTAAAAAGTTGACTGTTAAAACCCCATAATACTTTCTGTAGCCATTCCTCTGAATTATACGTGCTAATTATAACAGAAATTTTAGGGTTTTCTTTTTCTTCTAAATTCATTTCGACAAAAATAGAAATATTATTCGTTATGCTTAATTTTGAATTTTAAAGACAGCATAATGAAACTAAAAGAAATACCTGTTTCTCTATTTCATCAATTAAGGCTCTCCCTCATATTCAAAAAAATATCAACTTCAAGAAAAGAACAGGTACCGGTTATTGTTTCATTAGCCTCTATACCGTCTAGATTACATATTGTTCATATTACTATTTTAAGTATTCTTAATCAAAATGTTCTGCCCAAAAAGCTTATTCTTTGGTTGCACGAAGACCTAAAAAACCAAATACCAAAAAATCTTAGAGATTTAACTGGATCAATATTCGTAATTAAATATTCCAATTATGGAAGTTCACATAGGAAATTGGTCGAAACTCTTAAACTTTTTATCAATACTGTTATAGTCACGTGTGACGATGATATGATTTACAATAAATATTGGCTAAAAAACTTATATATGGAGCATAAAAAATATCCTAGAAAAATTATAGCAAATCAGGCAAGATATATAACATATGATAATAATGGCAAATTACTTGCGTATAAAAAATGGAATTCTATAGAAAAATCCTGTGAAAATAATTCTTTGTTATTACCAATTGGAGCTGGTGGAATATTATATCCTATCAACTCTCTGCATGAAAAAGTTTACGATAAAAAACTCTTTATGTTACTTGCACCAAAAGCGGATGATTTATGGTTTAAGGCTATGTCATTACTAAAAGGTACAGAGTCCTTTAAATCAGAAGTTTTTACAAAAGAACCCATACCCATTTTACGTTCTCAAAAAGTATCATTGAAAAAAATAAATATTATAGAAGATAAAAATAGAGTCCAATGGCAAGTATTGAGTGATTATTTTAATTTAAAGCATAAGTTAGTTGATTGAAGATATTAATAATCGTATAAATTTTCTGAAAGAGGAAATTCAATCTTTTTCCCATTCAAAGAGGATAATGTACGGGTTGTAATATCATAAACGAAAAATTGCTGAAAAAGATATATGGATTCATAAAAAATATAGATTTCCATAAATTTATTCGTTTGGTCGAAAACTAGACTATACTAACATCATGTTACAAAAGTTGTCTGATGCAGCTTATGATATCACAGATTTAGCTGTAACGCCAATGACACTATTTTAGACCAACCTAAGAGATTTGCCAAAATTTTTGTTTAAGATGATAATATTCTACCCGTTAGAATTGTTCAACGCAAATTCTGCTTATTTTTAATTGATAAATTTAGGAATCTATTGGTACAACTTCTACAATTATTTCAGGTTTTCCAGTGACTGAGCAATTTAAAAATCTACACCCAAAAATTTTAAAAGGCATCAACTATATGGTAAATCTAAATCACAACAAAATAAATTTAAAACCTTCTTCCAGTATAACATTGAAAAGTAGTAGTATTATCAATGACGTAAAAGCTTAAAGTTCTACCCAACATATTTTTTAACTGTAATGCCCTACATTAATTCCGTTTTAACGAAATTGTTATGGACGTATTCCCTTACAAACTAAAATCTAAGAAAAGTTATATATTATCAAAAGATTATGATTTTGAATACTCATCCATCGTTCAGAAGCATCATAAAATGAGTTTATAAACTTAGATTAATATAAAAATCCCAGTATAAGATATTGTTCACAATATCTTATACTGGGGAAGATTAGTTTTAAAACAATAAAATTAATCCCAACTATTTAAATAGTTGAAGAGGTTTAATATAGCCTTTTGTTATGGACATGTATTTGATGTATTTCTAGGAAGAGAACTAAAGCTAGTCTTATAAGCATTGACTGAAGTGATTTTATCGTTCCATGAACTGCAAGCCCATCCACACTGAGAACCTGACCATAAATCTCCATCGACTATTCTGGTATACTCTTTTTTTAAGTCCCTCAAATTGGCTATATAAAGAGGTTCGTTAATCGCGCTAATCCATAATAATTTGCCTTTATAATCTGGGTCTTCAAAAAATTGAATTTCCAAACCTGCATCGACAGAAACAGAGCTTATTTCGTTGTCAAAATCAATTCCACCTGTTGTACATTGATTACTAAGTAAATGTCTAGTACTCCACCTACTAAAAACACTTATAGTATACTTAGGTATATTTAATAAATGTGAACGAGCAATAGTAAATGTTGGATTCACACTTTTATTAGCGACTCCCTGAATATTCTTGTTTGAGATTTCAACCCCTTGAATTTTACTTAATCCATCTTGAATACTTCCATATTTAGTATTTAATAATTTAATAACGGAGAGATTTTGACTGAATCCCTCTGCTTTTTCTTTATTTGAAAAAAATAAAGGCTTGTTTATCTCAGAGTTTATCATAAAAACCATTTCATTTCCATTTACTAAACTTTTAATAGAATTAAGGCTCTCAGATTCTTCATACTTTATTTAACCATTTATTTCTCTAAAATTAAGAGTGACTTCGGTGCCATCCAATACAATCGTTTCTTGTCCATCAAATTCTGAAACAGATTCAATGTCTTCAGCTATATCATCTTGACAAGCGATAAGCGTACAAATCAGACTAAATAAATAAATTTTTTTCATGTTGTAGATTTAATTTAGGGTTATAATTTAATTTTTGTAATATTAAAAATGTTAATTAATAGTAATCTTTTTCTTATTTATTATTGTTTTAAACATGATACACTATATAATTTTAAAAGGAGTGGACTATGTGGTAAATTTGCAGAACACAAACAGAAATCCTATTACATCGTCCATCATAAAATTGAGCAATGATGGTCTGGTAAAGGTCATAAGGGAATAAAATGACGGAGGAATTCCACAAAAAAGCAATACAGCACCATATTTTTAAACTTATAGGGGACACTTCAAGAGATTTAGGCATCGATTGTTACGTTATTGGAGGATTTGTCAGGGATTATTTTTTAAAAAGAAATCAGCCAAAGGATATAGATATTGTGGCGATTGGCAGCGGAATTGAACTTGCACAAAAGTTGGCTCTAAAACTAAAAGGAAAACCAAATATTTCTGTTTTCAAAAATTTTGGTACGGCAATGATCAAATACCAAGATTTAGAGCTGGAATTTGTTGGCGCCAGGAAAGAAAGCTACAATCGAGACAGTAGAAAGCCAATGGTGGAAAACGGATCTCTCGAAGATGACCAAAATAGGCGAGATTTTACTATAAATGCTATGGCATTTAGCTTGAACCAGAAAAACTTTGGTAAGCTTTTAGATCCTTTCAATGGGCTAAAAGATTTGGACAATAAAATAATAAAAACACCACTCGACCCAAAAATCACCTATTCCGATGATCCTTTGCGAATGATGCGGGCAATTCGGTTCGCCACACAATTACATTTTAACATCGAATCCAATTCACTTAGGGCTATTTCTGAAAACAGGGAAAGAATTAAAATCGTTTCCAATGAGCGAATTGTTGATGAGCTCCATAAAATAATTTTGAGTAAAAAGCCCTCTGTCGGCTTTAAATTGATGCACCAAACAGGTTTATTGAACTTTATACTTCCTGAGCTTACCGCCTTACAAGGTATAGAAGAAATTGAAGGACAACGACACAAGGATAATTTCTGGCACACCCTAGAAGTTGTGGATAATATTTCAGAAAACACCGATAATCTCTGGTTGCGCTGGGCCGCACTATTACATGATATTGGTAAAGCCCCTACGAAGCGTTTCCACAAAAAAATAGGATGGACATTCCATGCGCATGAGTTTGTAGGATCAAAAATGGTCTTCAAAATCTTTAAGCGGCTCAAGATGCCCTTGAACGACAAGATGAAATTTGTTCAAAAAATGGTGTTGATGAGCTCCAGACCTGTTATCCTTTCCCAAGAATATGTGACGGACTCTGCGGTACGTAGACTTGTATTTGATGCGGGCGATAATGTTGATGACCTTATGGCACTTTGCGAGGCGGATATCACAACTAAAAATCCAAAAAAACAAAAAAGGTATAAAAACAATTTTAAAATTGTAAGAGAAAAAATAATTGAGGTCGAAGAAAGGGATAAGGTGCGTAATTTTCAACCTCCTGTTACAGGTGAGGAAATTATGAAAACATTCGGTTTAAATCCGTCAAAAGAAATCGGTATTATCAAAGATGCCATAAAAGAAGCTATACTTGAAGGTGAAATTTTAAATAATCATGATGCTGCCTACCAATTTATGCTCGATAAGGGAAAAAAATTGGGTCTTTTGAATACAAGCAACAAAGATTCAAAATAAATGAGTTAAACTTTTTAATTCATTATGTTCACATTCAGAGATTTAAAAATTGGCAAAAGGCAATGCAATCAATAACAAAAGTGTATAAAAAGACTAATTTTTTTCCAAAGGAAGACACTTACGATCTAATATGTGATCCTATATGAATTTGAGCTTCAGAAAAATAGCAAAACTCACATTGGTGCTTGTGTATTTGGTTATCATCGCAGGGGCCGTTGTGCGTATGACAGGGAGCGGGATGGGGTGCCCTGACTGGCCCAAGTGTTTTGGATATTATATTCCTCCAACAAATGCAGAAGTTTTGGAATGGCGACCGCAAAGGGAATTTGAAAAAGGACAAGTAATCATTGTTGACGAAACCCTTCAAATAGCACAGTCCAATTTTACCACACTTGGCCAATACAACAGCGCGAATTGGAAACCTTACACTAAACATGATTATGCAATATTCAATGTATGGCACACGTGGATAGAGTACATCAATCGATTGCTCGGTGCATTGGCAGGGCTGTTTACGCTAATTTTAGCAGTCTATTCCATTAGGTATTGGAAAACCGATAAAAGTGTCACTATTTTATCATGGCTTACAGTTTTAGGCATGGGTTTTCAAGCATGGCTTGGAGCAACTGTAGTATATTCAGTCCTAGCACCTGTGAAAATAACAGTTCACATGGTCATGGCCTTGTTGATTGTTGCATTTTTGCTTGTAATAATCTTTAGGGTAAAGCCCAATAAAAAATCGCAAAAAACATTTTTGCCCCTCAACTATCTTTTTGTTGCGGTATTGTTGCTTACGTTGATTCAAATTATACTTGGCACACAGGTTAGGCAATTTGTGGACGAGCAGGTGAAAATAGTCGGTGAAAATTCCAAAGACCTATGGTTGCTTGAACCAAACCTGCAATTTTATATACACCGCTCATTGTCTATATTGGTTTTGGCGGCCAATGTTTTTTTATGGTTTACCATCAAAGCAAAAAAACTATACTTTCCCAAAATTAACTGGGTCCTCGTTCTTATTGGGTTGGAAATAATCACGGGAATTTCCATGTACTATATTGATTTCCCGTTCGGAAGCCAGCCAGCACATCTTGTATTGGCATCCCTTCTTTTTGGTGTACAATTCTATTTGATTTTGGAAACAATTAACGTTAAGGGAAGTCTCAAAACTTCGTAACTTTGCCCTCATTCTAAAAATTTTCGGATGATTTATAAAATCAGGATTATTCTTGATGCTGAGGAAGATATCTTCAGGGATTTGGAAATAGAGGATTCCAATACTTTGGAAGAGTTCCATAATGCCATTACACAAGCTTTTGGATTTGGTGGAAGTGAAATGGCTTCTTTCTATACCTGTGATGAAGAATGGAACCAAGATGAAGAAATCGCACTTTTTGATATGAGCGAGAGCGGTTCTGATATAAGACTGATGAACGAAACTGTGCTGGAAGATGTTTTAACAGAGCAAAATCCGAAGTTAATCTATGTCTATGATTTTTTCAGTATGTGGACATTTTTCGTGGAACTGGCAGATATTACAGAAAAAGAGGACCACAGTCCTTATCCCAATCTTTTATTCAGTTTTGGCGAACTGCCAGATTCCCCACCTGAGAAGAAATTTGAATCGAAACCATCAGTTGATTTTGATGATTCCTTTGATAATTATGACGACCTTGATTTTGATGAAAACTGGAATTAAACCGACCTTGCCCTAACTTATAACTAAATTTTAGTAAAACTTAAAAATGCTGAACCTATATCCTGCCCAAATTGAAAGTGTTTCGTTACATAGCGTTGGCAACAAAAATAAAGGCGAATCTATTTTTTTATCCGCAGAACCCTTTTCGTTGAATGATGAAATGTCGGGGCTTTTAAAAGAATACTTTTTCAAACCCTTTAGAGAGAAGGAAGAAAACTATTTCAGATTTTCGAATGAGGTAGATGTGGAGTTCAATGAAGTTTATAAATCAGTTGCAGAGCTGTTTGGAAATCCTTCAAAAACACATTTACTTTCAAAAAAGATTACTACACATCTTTTTGAGCAATCCAATCATCCACACATAAAAAGCGGTGAGGTTTATGTAGTCAATTTTTCGGATGTGGTAATCGACAATGAAAAAACAGATGCGGTAGGTATTTTTAAAAGTGAATTGAAGCATGATTTTCTTCAATTCAAGGAAAAAGAGCAAAACCTTGAAATTTTAATTCGCCAAGGAATCAATATCAATAAATTGGATAAAGGCTGTCTCATTTTTAATGTTAATAAAGAGGAAGGCTATAAAGTTTTATCCGTGGATAGTAACCGATATGATGCCAAATACTGGCTTGAAGACTTTCTTGGCCTGATTCCATTGACAGATGAAAATTTCTATACAAAGAATTACCTCAAATTCTGTCAGAACTTTGCAAAAGATGTTGTACTTCCTGCAGAGGATAAACAACAAGAAGTCATGTTCATGAACCGTGCGGTAAATCATTTCGCCAAGAATGACGCTTTCGAGGAAAGTAATTTTTTGAACGAAGTGTTGGAAAACCCTGAACTTATACCAGAGTTCAAACACTACAAAGTAGAGAAAGGGCCAAAATTCAGTATCGAGGACGTTTCCAATTTTGATATCGCCAACAAGGCCGTTTCAGATGCACGAAAGAAAATAAAAAACGTCATCAATCTAGATACCAATATTCAAATTAAAATGGATTTTATAAATCCTGAATCCGCTGAAAAATTTGTCGAAAAAGGATGGGATGAGGAAAAACAGATGTACTATTATCTGGTCTATTTTAACAAAGAGCAGAAATCCTGATCAAAATTTCTTTTCGATTATTTGGCTCATGCTCACGTTTTCGTAGTTACGCCGAACAAAATCCAGTGCGGCGGACAATACTTGCCCCATAGTTTCGCACTTCTTAAAGTCTACATCCATGGTAAAATTGTGTAGTTCTTCCTTTAAGCGCGTGACATTCTCCGGTAAAGATATTTCATCTGTTTTCACGCAATTTATCAATCGTCTTATCCTATTTCCTGAACTTATGATTCTTTTGGCAACTATGGAACGTTCTTCTATTTTATACTGATCAACGGAATATTCTTGTAATCTGGAACTTACCAATTTGACCATGTTTAAGTTTTCCTTAAAAAACTGCGGCAAGTATACCCTAAATTTTCCTTCAAAGCATTGCTGGTCAAAATCTATTGCTCGAATTCGGTAAACAACGTGATCAAAATCATGAACAGGTACTATTACGTAATTGTAGGAACGCATGTCTCCCAATAATCGTATCATGCAACGCTCATTAAATTTTACAAATTCCTTGGCCAGTTGTGCCTGCTCCCGTTCACTGCAGTTGGGCAACATGTCCTTTATGAAAACATCTCCCGGTATCCCTGCTATATGTTCTTCTATGAGCGTGTCCTTGTAGACCAAAAAGTTTAAATTGTAAGGGGAAAGCATGTGCTCTAGCTCAAGGCCGTACACCCTTGAAGAATCTGTTTTTTTTACATAAAAATGGGTATAGTTGTCGTTCAAAATATTGCGCACCTTGATTCTGAAGGGTTTGGAATTACCGAAGGTGCAATAGTCAACCGCATCAATATTCAAATACTCCAAAATACGCTCGCTTCCGTCTGAGTGCAATATGGAGTAAACCTTTTTTAGGCTCAGATCAATTTCTTCACGGTCAAATTCTGAATAGTATACCCTAACCCATAAAGTATCTTCCCCTTCTTCATCATAAACTGAAACAGAGCCTGCAAAACGAAGTAGATCATCATAAAATATGGGTATTTCTATTTTTCTGTTGTACTTATCCAAGTATGCATCCAATTTTTTATTGACAGGATAAGCAGGTTTTTTCTTTGACATTAATTTTTCCTCGGACATTCTTTCCCTAATTTGTAACAAAATCGACAATACATCGTCAAGTTACTATAAACAATTCAAAAAACGATTCCGACTTGGAAACAATACTGACCGTAAACAATCTTACAAAAAAATTTGGCTTTCTAACTGCTGTAAAAGATCTATCATTCACTATTGAAAAGGGAAACGTTTACGGTATTTTGGGACCCAATGGTAGTGGTAAGTCCACTACTCTTGGCATCATCTTAAATGTCGTCAATAGAACATCTGGAGATTTTAGCTGGTTCGATGGAAATACCTCTACCCACGAAGCTTTGAAAAAAGTTGGTGCCATTATAGAAAGACCCAACTTTTATCCTTACATGACGGCCGTGCAAAACTTAAGACTAGTTTGTAAAATTAAAGAAGTCCCTGAAACGAAAATTCAGGAAAAACTTGAGTTGGTGGGTTTATGGGACAGGAAAGACAGCAAGTTTAGAACATACTCTTTAGGTATGAAGCAACGATTGGCCATTGCTTCCGCACTTTTGAACGATCCCGAAATCCTCATTCTTGATGAGCCCACAAATGGTCTGGACCCGCAGGGAATCCATCAGATTCGTGAAATCATTAAAAAAATAACAAGTCAAGGAACTACTATTTTACTTGCCTCACATTTATTGGATGAAGTGGAAAAAGTATGTTCCCATGTGGTAATTCTCAGAAAAGGTGAAAAACTGTACTCCGGTCCCGTAGACAGTATGCTAGCTAGTCATGGTTTTTTTGAATTGAGGACAACCGATATGGAAAAACTTGAATCTTTATTGGAGAAAAATCCAAGTTTTGGGAAAATCATAAAAGAAAACGGGACATTGACCGCTTTTCTAAATGAAGAAATGAACGCCGAAGCACTCAATAGAATGCTTTTTGAAAAAGGTATGATACTGTCCCATCTAGTTAAAAGAAAAGAAAGTCTTGAAGAACAATTTTTAACCTTGACCAAAAACAGCTAAAACAATGGTACGTTTACTTCAAATAGAGTTCATAAAACTCTGGAACAACAGAGCCAGTAAGATATTGATATCTTCCTACTTTGTACTTTTGACTTCGATTGCATTGATAGCGGCCATAAAGTTCGATATAGGTCCTATCAAATTTCATTTAGCTGAAATCGGTATTTTCAACTTTCCTTACATATGGCATTTCAACACATTTGTAACTGCTTTCTTTAAACTGTTTTTGGCAATAGTAATCGTCTCCATGATGGCCAACGAATATAGCAATAAGACCATTAAACAGAATTTAATAGACGGACTATCCAAAAAGGAATTTATTCTTTCAAAATTTCTTACTGTAATTTCTTTTGCATTGGTCTCTACGGTATTTGTGTTTGTTGTATCCCTTATTTTAGGTTCTATCTACTCAGATTATGATGAACTATCCATCGTGTTTTCTGATTTGGAATTTTTAGTAGCATTTTTTGTAAAACTGGTAGGCTTCTTTTCATTCTGTCTTTTCTTGGGGATCCTTGTAAAACGGTCTGCATTTTCTTTGGGCTTTCTTGTAATATGGCAAATTTTAGAGGGCATAACTACTGGCCTAATACGATGGAAATTATTTGATAAAGAAACCACGGAAATGGTCATGGGCTTTTTTCCTTTGCAATCAATGTACAATCTTATCAAAGAACCAATAACAAGACTGGAAGCTGTACAGACCGTCGCAGACCAAGTAGGTGAAAAAATAAATTTAGATTATCAAGTACACTGGTATGAAATTCTGATTGTTCTCGGTTGGACAGCTATTTTCATCTATTTATCCTATGCATTGCTAAAAAAGCGTGATTTATAGTATCTTGTAGTGTTTGATTTTTGTCAAATGCTAAAAAAATTGCTTTACATAGGATTAGTATTAATCCCTTTTTTTTCCATTGCCCAGAGTTGTCCGTCACTCCTTAATCCTTTAGGAGGTGCTACGAATGTTCCTGTAGAAACTGCTATATCATGGGAGATAATTCCAGGTGTAGCGGGCTATTCTATTGCAATAGGAACTACCCCAGGAGCACAAGATATAGTTGCTGAAAGAAACGTTGGGAGTGCAAATTTCTTTAGACCACCAGTAGGGCTTCCAAGCAATACTCAAGTTCATATAACAATTACACTACTTTTTTTTGACGGAACAGAGAACATAGTTTGTCCAAGTAATTCTTTTAATACTGAAAATGTTAATACCATACCCAATTGCACATCAATTAAAAACCCTTCAAATAATGAGATTGATGTAAATTTCAGAACAAATCTTAGATGGGATTATTCTCCAAAAGCTAATAATTATAGATTGAGTATAGGTACAAGTATTGGAGGTTCTGAAATTTTTGGTCCACAAAATGTGGGAAATGTATTAACATTTAATCCCCCTGATGATTTTCCTTTGAATACAGAAATTTTTGTAACCATTGTACCCTTAAATAATATTGGAATTGCTCAAAATTGTATTTCACAATCATTTATTACCCAAGATATAGAAACAAATTTGGGGTGTACGAGATTGATTTCCCCTCGAAATGGTGATTCAAATATCCCACTAACGACAATATTGCAATGGGAGCCAGTATCAGGTGCACAGAGTTACACAGTAAGTTTGGGTACTACACCAGATGGAAAAGAAATACTACGCGACAGAGAAGTGTTTGCCACCATGTTACCTGTTTTAGAATTTGAACCCAACAGAACTATATTTGTGATTATAATACCAAAGAACGAACTTGGTGAAGCTATAAACTGTAGTGAAGAAACTTTCTCTACTGCAATAGGCTGTGGCCCTTTTTTAGATAGAACGACTGGAGAAATTATAACACTCTTTCCAGATTTAAATTTTCCAAATTCTTTTGTTTTATGCGAGAATTCGGAACCTGTTTTGTTATCTACTAATACTATTGCCGAAACCTATAGATGGACAAGTATTACATCTGGGGGGAACGAAATTGAGCTTTTATCAGAAACCCAGGAAGTTGTAATATCGGAAGGTGGCCTTTACCGATTGGATGTTACCAATTTTGCAGACCCAAACGGAAACAACATTCCGTGTACTTCTTCTCAAGAATTTAGCGTAGAGGTAATACCAGGTCCCAGTATAAATTCTATAGACGTAAAACGAGAGGGTGAAACCATTACATTGACGGTAAATGTATCTGGAAACAGTCAGTATGATTTTGCTTTAAATGACATAAATGGACCATATCAAGACAGCAATATTTTTACCAACGTGCCCATTGGAAAAAATACTGTTTATGTTAGGGATAAAAGCGAAAATGGCTGTATACGCTGGCAAGATGTTGAACAGGATTTAATATCAGAAGGTTTTCCCAAATTTTTTACTCCAAATGGAGATGGAATCAACGATTTTTGGCGATATACGCGCCCTCCTAATTTAGAAGAGGATTTTCAAATTGTTTCCATCTCGATATACGATAGGTATGGGAGACTTATTTTTAATATTACACCTAATTCAAATGAATGGAATGGTCAATTGAATGGTCGTCCCCTACCCGCTTCCGATTATTGGTACAGGGCAATTGGAACCGACAACAGAGAATTTAAAGGACATTTTGCATTAAGACGATAATTCTTTTTGAAGTAACCATTTGCTTCGTAATTTTAAAAAATGAAGTTTCAAGTAGTATCGGATTTCAGTCCAACAGGAGATCAGCCCCAAGCAATACAGCAATTGGTAAATGGCATTAATGAAAAAGAGCCGCATCAAACGCTACTTGGTGTAACAGGTTCGGGAAAAACGTTTACAGTTGCAAATGTAGTAGAACAGGTACAGCGTCCAACGCTGGTACTGGCACATAATAAAACTTTGGCAGCTCAGTTATATTCAGAATTTAAACAATTTTTTCCCAATAATGCCATAGAATACTTTGTATCCTATTATGATTATTACCAACCAGAGGCATACATTCCAACAAGTGGTTTATATATTGAAAAAGATCTTTCCATCAATGAGGATATTGAAAAGCTAAGATTAAGTTCCACGTCCTCTTTATTATCGGGCCGTAGGGATGTTCTCGTGGTGGCCTCGGTTTCTTGTCTTTACGGTATTGGAAACCCCGTTGAATTTCAGAAAAATGTGATTTCAATCCATAGGGATCAAGTAATATCAAGAACCAAATTTTTAAAACAGTTGGTGCAAAGTTTATATTCCAGAACTACCGCAGATTTTAGAAACGGGAATTTTAGGGTCAAGGGTGATGTGGTCGATGTATTTCCAGGCTATGCGGACCATGCGTTCCGAATTCATTTTTTTGGTGATGAAATTGAAGAGATTGAGGCTTTGGACCCATTTAATAACAATGTTATTGAGGTCTATAACTCCCTTAATATTTATCCTGCCAATATGTTTGTCACCTCTCCCGATATTCTTCAGAACGCGATACATCAGATACAGGATGATTTGGTCAAGCAGATAGATTATTTTAAAGAAATAGGCAGACCACTCGAAGCTAAACGCTTGGAAGAACGTACAAATTTTGATTTGGAGATGATACGCGAGCTCGGTTATTGTTCGGGCATTGAGAACTATTCAAGATATCTGGATGGAAGAGAGCCAGGTACCAGACCGTTCTGCCTTTTGGATTATTTTCCCGATGACTATCTTATGATTATCGATGAAAGCCACGTCACCATCCCACAAGTCCACGCCATGTACGGTGGTGACCGTTCAAGAAAAGAAAACTTGGTGGAGTACGGTTTTCGGCTTCCAGCTGCGATGGATAACAGGCCACTTAAATTTGAAGAGTTCGAAGCGCTTCAAAACCAAGTAATTTATGTGAGTGCAACACCTGCCGATTATGAATTACAGTTGAGCCAAGGAGTATACGTGGAACAAGTGATTCGGCCTACGGGATTATTGGATCCTATTATCGATATTCGACCAAGTTTAAACCAAATCGATAATCTGGTAGAAGAAATACAGCAGCGTGTTGAAAAAGATGAACGGACCTTGGTGACCACCCTTACCAAGCGCATGGCGGAAGAACTCGCAAAATATCTAACGAGAATCGATATAAGATGCCGCTACATACATAGCGACGTGGATACTTTGGAACGGGTTGAAATTATGCAGGATCTGCGAAAAGGAATTTTTGATGTTTTAATTGGCGTAAACCTGCTACGGGAAGGACTAGACCTGCCAGAAGTTTCACTTGTTGCCATTCTGGATGCGGATAAAGAAGGTTTTCTGCGAAGTAACCGTTCTTTGACACAGACCGTTGGCCGTGCTGCCAGACATTTGAACGGAAAGGCGATAATGTATGCGGATACCATAACGGAAAGTATGCAAAAAACCATAGACGAAACCAATTACCGAAGGGATAAACAAATGGCCTACAATAAAGAAAACAACCTTGTCCCAACAGCCCTTAATAAAAGTCTGGACAATGCACTGGCCAAAAACTCGGTCTCTACCTATCACTTTCAAAAAGAAGAATTACGCGCAGCAGAACCTGAGCTGGAATACCTAACGCAAGACCAAAAAGAAAAGATGGTCCGTGAAAAACGCAAAGCAATGGAAAAAGCTGCCAAGGAACTTAATTTTATGGAAGCAGCTAAATTGAGGGATGAAATCAAAGTACTCCAAGAATCATGATAAAATACATCTTTGATAATAAAAATTTAATTGTATTGGCAAGTTTCTTTATGATTCTCAACCTAAACGGACAAGAACTGTCAAAGGAACAAATTAAAATTGCTGCTAAAAATTCATTGCCAACAGCCGTAGAGAACTTGATTGATTTTTTAAAGATTCCGAATGATGGGAATTACCAAAATCACATCAATAATAATCTTAGAGAATGTACTTCAATATTCAATGAACTTGGTTTTGAAACCAAAACATTGCAAACAAAGGGAGCACCGCTGCTTTTTGCAGAGAAAAAGTATGTTGGAAACGCAAACAGTCTCCTTTTTTATCTTCAAATTGATGGTCAACCTGTAGATACAACTAAATGGGATCAATCAAATCCGTATAAGCCCGTTATCAAGCAAAAATCCAAAGATGGTAGTTGGTCCACAATCACAAAAGATACCAGAACTACTGAATTGGATATGGACTGGAGAATATTTGCTCGCTCGTCCTCAGACTCCAAAGGACCCGCAATGGCATTTATTACTTCATTGAAAATTTTGGAAGATTTGAAAATAACACCATCATATAATATAAAGGTCATTATGGATTTTCAAGAAGAGCTTGGCTCTCCAGATTTACCAGAAGCCGTTAAGGAGTATCGAGAGCTTTTGGATGCAAATGCGATATTGATTATGGATGGCACAAGACATATTTCCAACTTGCCCACTTTAACCTATGGTGCAAGAGGTATAGCAACGGCCACCCTCAAAGTATTTGGAGCCAAAAAACCACTGCATAGCGGGCAGTATGGGAACTTTGCACCAAATCCCGTTTTTGAAACGGCACGATTGATCGCCTCTTTGAAAGATGAAAAGGGTAGGGTGTTGATTCCAGGATTTTATGATAATATTCAATTGACCGAAACGGAAAAGAAGAAGCTCAACAAAGTTCCAGAAGATTTGACAGAGATAAAGGCCGACCTCGGCATTTCAAGACCTGACTTGGTAGGTAAAACCTATCAAGAATCATTACAATATCCTTCATTGAACATTAGAGGCCTAAATGCAGCATGGGTAGGGAAAGAGGTCAGGACATTGATTCCTTCTGAAGTAACGGTGGAATTCGACATGCGGTTGGTACCAGAATCCGATGGAAAAAGATTGATGGAATCTCTTAGGGAACATATTGTAAGTAGAGGTTTTCATTTAGTAGATGAGAATCCAACGGATGATGAACGTGCCGCTCACAACAAATTGGCTTCTTTTAGCTATAGACTTGGCTCTAAGCCTTTTAGAACCTCGTTTGACTCTTCGCTTGGTAAAATGCTAAATGCTGCTATGTCCAAAATTTTTGGTCCTAATTATGTCAATATGCGCACCACGGGCGGTTCACAACCCATTGCCCCATTTATCAATACACTGGGAGTACCAGCAGTTTCTTTGCGCATACCCAATCCTGATAATAGTATTCATGCACCCAATGAGAATTTAAGAATAGGTAATTTTTTAGAAGGAATAATGTCGTGTATTGCAGTCCTAAATGAACCCATGCAATGATGGCGCAAAAAAAAGCGCGCCTCAACCGTTTTAGTGCGGAGAAACGCGCTTTCCAACTAACCAACCAACCATCATGAAACACCTAAATTGGTGTATTCATAATTTTCTTTATGACTTATCCTATAGAAATCAATCTTTTGGGTCTAGGTAATGCCTCTTCTTTTTTGGGAAGTGTCAACCTTAAGATTCCATTCTCATAACTTGCATCTATCTTAGTGCCGTCCACTGTTTCAGGTAAAGAGAATGCTCTTTTAAAAGAAGCATGGAAGAATTCTTTTCTTGTATAATTTTCCTTGGTTTCTTCATTTTCAGACTTTACCTCACTGGAAATAGTCAAGACATCATTATCTACCTCTATTTGAAAATCTTCCTTATTGAATCCGGGAACAGCCAGTTCCAATTCAAAACCTTTTGACTTGTCTTTGATATTTACGGATGGAACAAAGTTTTTTTGATTTTCCATTCCTCCGAACCAATCTGGTCCAAATACATCATTTACCAATGATGGCAAAAACAGATTATTTCTTTTTACTATACTCATGGTGATAAATTTTAATGTTAAACTTTTAAATCACCAATACATAGTCAAATCCTATACCATTAAAAAATTCATGTCATTTTGACATTTTCTTAACAAATAATACTGTCAATATGGCGTTAATTGTAATGGGCCTTAAAAATATTAATGAGCACATCTACTGGAATAACCTTGTTTGGGTATTTATGCATTACCTGTAGAACCTGACCAATAGCAGAAGGCGGTAGTCCCATGGCAAGACCGATGTTATGTAGTGTATTAATTTCTTTTTGGTGCTGTTCCTCATCTATGTTCATTAAAAGTAACAGTCTATGAAACTGAACAATACGCTCAGCCTGTGATTTTAATATAACTTTGGGCGACTTTTTCTTAAGTAGTTTTTTAAAAGTTGCCTTATCAATTCCCAAGTTTGAAGCAACACCCAACAAAAACTGGTACTCTGAATCTTTAAGAGAATAATCTACTCTAGCAAAGGCGATCATCTCTGAAAGAATACTCAATTTTTCTTCATAAGTTCCCATGATCTTGGGTTTTGTGGTTTAGCACCTATAAGATAACTCTAAAACTACAGACTTTAGTGTATATCGAAAGCAAAAAGAGTTAAAGAATCGGTTCAATAAAACTCTCGAATTTCAGTATTAGTGCACAATTCCCTGGGCAGGCATTTTAAATCGTCATTGAAGTTAAAATCTAAGGTTATGGAAAGAGATGTCTTCAAAGCAATAAAAAAGGGCAACATTGAATAAACGTTGCCCTTTTATTATTTTAAATCAGGAAAATTAACCCAATACTTCTTTCACCTTGTCTGCAGCTTCTTGAAACTGTACCGCAGAATGTACCGCCAGGCCTGAATTGTCAATTATTTCTTTCGCTAATTCGGCATTGGTTCCTTGCAACCTTACGATAATAGGTACTTTAATGGCATCTCCCATGTTTTTATAAGCGTCTACCACGCCTTGGGCAACTCTATCACAACGAACGATTCCCCCAAAAATATTGATAAGAATAGCTTTTACGTTTGGGTCTTTTAAAATAATCCTAAACGCCTCTTCTACCCTCTTGGCATCAGCAGTACCACCTACATCCAAAAAGTTGGCTGGTTCACCACCCGCCATTTTGATCAAATCCATGGTTGCCATTGCAAGTCCGGCACCATTTACCATACAACCAACGTTTCCATCCAAGTCCACATAGTTCAAACCTACCTCACGTGCTTCGACCTCAATAGGATTTTCCTCGCGCAAATCGCGCATTTCTGCGTAGGATTTTCTACGATAAAGTGCATTATCATCAATGGAAACCTTGGCATCTACGGCCATGATTTTATCATCGGATGTTTTTAAAACCGGATTTATCTCGAACATGCTTGAATCACTTTCAACATATGCTTTATAAAGAGCAGTGACGAATTTTGTCATTTCTTTAAAAGCTGTTCCGGAAAGTCCAAGGTTAAACGCAATTTTTCTTGCCTGAAACGGCAGCAGGCCTGTAGCGGGATCAATTTCTTCCGTAAATATCAGATGTGGTGTTTTTTCGGCGACTTCCTCAATGTCCATTCCGCCTTCCGTAGAATACATGACCATATTTCTGCCCGTACTCCTATTCAACAAAACAGACATATAAAACTCATTGGTCTCACTGTCACCTGGGTAATAGACATCTTCTGCAATAAGCACTTGGTGTACTTTTTTGCCTTCTGCAGAAGTCTGTGGAGTAACTAAGTTCATACCAATGATGCTTCCAGCCAGCTCTTCTACTTCTTTTAAGTTTTTTGCCAATTTAACGCCACCGCCTTTTCCACGACCACCTGCATGTACCTGTGCTTTTATTACATGCCATCCAGTACCTGTTTCCTGTGTAAGTTGTTTTGCAGCATCAACTGCTTCTTTTGCATTGCGGGCCACTATTCCACGTTGGATCCGTACTCCAAAACTGGCTAAAATTTCTTTCCCTTGATATTCGTGAAGATTCATCTATGCGTTAACTTTTGTTTAGTGACAAAAATAGAAAATGACATTGACAAATTGAAGGTGAAAAAAGAATAATTAATATGCCCAAAGATTCAATCATTATATATTGATTGTAAAATTGGGCTTCAAGTAAAAAAGCCAGTTCAATTTAATACCTAGGTTTTGAAATTGTCAAAATCCAATGGGTCAAAGTTTTTGAAGTGCCCGTTCAATTCTATAATTCCTTTGGTACGTTTGACTTCGTTCAAAACCGATGTCGTATTTTCTAAATGATTTTTTATAAACAGTAAGCGTTCTGTCTCATTGGAAATTTGGAGAAGTTCATATTCCTGCTCAAATGAGAGTCCCATTTTATGGGCAAATGAATAGCTATTGAATTGTTTTGGTGAGGTTTTGGTAAAAGGCATTTCCATTAAATCATATAGCTTCTCAACATGTTCCAAAACTTCTTTTCTAAGTTTTTCGCTAGCATCATTTTCCATATCCAAAAATTGTACATCGCCTCCAGCATAAGGTTTTCCCTTTATTTGATTTTGGAATGAAAGGACTTTGAAAACCTGTCTTGCCACGCACATCACATCCATTTCTCCATTGTCATAGGTTGTGACCACTTCTACCAATTGTACTTCTGTACCGTATGAAATTGTATTGTTTATGTATACAGGTATACCGAAAGTCATTGCTTCTTTTCTACAATCGACAATCAATTGTTTGTACCTGTCCTCAAAAATATGTAATGGAACCGTTTCTCCAGGAAAAAAAACCGACTGCAATGGGAATAGGGGTAATTTCATCATAGTAATTTTCCTTAAATGTACAATGACAAGTTTAAAAGGGCAAGCTACAAATAATCATATTTGTTATTTTTAAA
Source organism: Flagellimonas maritima (assembly GCF_003269425.1). NCBI lineage: Bacteria > Pseudomonadati > Bacteroidota > Flavobacteriia > Flavobacteriales > Flavobacteriaceae > Flagellimonas > Flagellimonas maritima. The sequence goes on from NZ_CP030104.1 coordinate 460,519, forward strand.
ACAATTTGTTATAAATTTATATTCTATAAAAATAATTTTGTGCAACTAACCGGCAACCTCTAGATTTGTGCTAAAGATAGAAGATTATGAGCCCTCAAGATTTATTAAACATTACAAAGGAATTTGGAGCACCTGTTTATGTGTACGACGCTGAGAAAATATCTTCACAGTATGAACGTCTAACCAAAGCATTTGAGGGTGTTGGCAATCTTAGATTGAACTATGCGGCTAAAGCTTTATCCAATATTTCCATTCTTCGCCTTATGAACAGTTTGGGCAGTGGCTTGGACACTGTTTCCATTCAAGAAGTAAAGCTCGGGCTAATGGCGGGGTTTAAACCTGAATCCATAATTTACACACCCAATGGGGTTTCCTTGGAAGAAATTGAAGAAGCTTCTGCGCTCGGTGTTCAAATAAACATAGATAACTTATCGATTCTTGAACAATTTGGTAGCAAACATCCAGATGTACCTGTTTGTATTCGCATAAATCCACATGTCATGGCTGGTGGCAATTCGAACATATCTGTAGGTCACATCGATTCAAAATTTGGTATAAGCATTCATCAAATTCCACATTTATTGCGCATTGTAGATCTTACCCAAATGAATATCAATGGTATTCACATGCATACAGGAAGTGATATTTTGGATATAGATGTTTTCCTTTATGCTTCTGAAATTCTATTTGAAACTGCGAAGAATTTCAAGCATTTGGATTTCATCGATTTTGGAAGTGGATTTAAAGTACCCTACAAAACAGGGGATATTGAGACCAATGTTGAAGAACTAGGAAAAAAATTGACTGCCAAGTTCAATAAATTCTGTAAGGAATACGGTAAAGATTTAACGTTGGCATTTGAACCGGGTAAATTTTTAGTAAGTGAAGCGGGATACTTTTTGGCAAAAGTAAATGTGGTAAAACAAACTACCTCAACGGTTTTTGCAAGTATAGACTCTGGATTTAATCATTTGATCAGACCAATGCTCTATGGCTCTTCTCATGAGATTGTAAATATATCCAACCCTGATGGAAGAGAGAGATATTATTCTGTAGTGGGCTATATATGCGAAACTGATACGTTCGGCAGTAATCGTAGAATAAATGAGATTTCTGAAGGTGATGTGCTGTGCTTTAATAATGCAGGTGCTTACTGTTTTACAATGGCGAGCAATTATAACTCTAGATTTAGACCTGCGGAAGTCCTATGGTTTAATGGAAAAGCACATTTAATAAGACATCAAGAGACTTTCGATGATATTCTACGAAACCAAGTCGACGTGAAAGATCTTTTTGAACCATCCAGAAAGGTTATGGCAGATTAGTTAGCTATTAAATCCGTATTTTTCCTATTTAAATTAATTTTTATCCAAAATAGATGCGTCTTTGGGTCATACTATTTTGGCACAATTTTCGTTAGTTTTATAATAGTCTTTAGACTAAGTCTCATAATAATTAAGGAATTATGCGTACAATTTTTACCTACACTGCCAAAATTGGTTTGCTTTTTTTTCTTTTAATAGGGTTTCAATCCAATGCGCAAAATGTGCAATGGCTATCTTGGGATGAAGCCGTAGCACTCACAAAAAATGAGGGCAATACAAAAAAAATCTTTGTGGACGTCTATACCGACTGGTGTGGATGGTGCAAAAAAATGGATAAGGATACTTTTCAAAATCCAGAGGTAGCTGCCTACATGCAAGATAATTTTTATATGGTAAAATTGGATGCAGAAGGTAAAGACCCTATTGAATATGAAGGAAAAAGCTTTAAATATATTCCTTCGGGCAGAAGAGGATATCATGAATTCGCCGCTGCATTACTACAAGGAAAAATGAGTTATCCTACGGTTGTTTTTCTTGACGAAAACTTAAAAATGCTTTCTCCAGTCCCTGGCTATCAGAAAGTAAAACCCTTTATGCAAATAGCTCGTTACTTTGGTGACAATATTTATAAAGACCAAGATTGGCAGACATATGCTGGAAAGTAGAGGTATGGCATATTTATAAAATAGATACTACCATAAATCCTAAATAGGTGCCTAGAGCATTTCCTAAAGTCCCGACCAATATTGCAGGTAATATTAATTCCTTTCTATTAAAGGTTTCTGCCAGCGCAATTGCAGAAGTACCTCCACCAATATTAGCCTGACTTGCAATTGAAATCATATCCCAATCTTTAAAAGTTATAGCTCCTAATAGGATGATGATAAATCCGTGAATAATTACAGCTATCGAAGTAAACAAAAATAAGGTAAGCCCAACTTCCTTAAGAGCTATTACTGCATCAATTTCACAATAAGCACCAATAACCGCCAGAAATAGGTACACCAAATATAACCCCAGGGTATGCCCTCCTCTCAATTTGGCTACAAAAGGTAGCTGTGCCAATAAAATACCTATTGTGGAAAGTGTTATAATAGAAGGTATTTTTGGAAATAAATGGATGGTAATAACTTCCGAAACAAAAAATGCCAAGAGCCCCATTATAATCAACCACGATAGCGATTGTAAATCTATGGTATCATTATCAGCTTTATCTTTTTCAATTGAAGTCAAGCCAATCTTTTTATCCTTAAAAAAGTGTCTCAATGCTGTAGGGAAAGCAATTGTCAATATAATCCATATGGCAGTTATAACATTATCCACTGCAATTGCTCCTGCATAGAGTATACCCTGTTCTTGAAAATTATATGCCAGCGCGACTGCATTGAAATTTATACTGCCGCCAGTATAAGTTCCGGTAAACATACCTGCCAATATCTTGCCATCGGCTCCTAAGATATGTTGTGGGGAAAGTATATACCACGATGCAAGAATACCCAATACTGTTGCTAATGAACCAATCAAAAACAGTATGATCATTGGAGTACCCGCTTTTTTTATGGACCTTAAATTAGCACCCAACAGTAGAAAAAATATGGAAATCGGGGCCAAATAGCCAAATATTCCGTTATACAATGGGATAGAATTCGAAGCAGAAGGAATTAGCTTTAGATTAGCAATAATAGCGGTAAAAACAATGACCAATAATGCAGCGCCCATAGGCCTCCCCAACTTCGTCTTGGCCGCATACAGTGATAAAAGCACCGTAAGGCATAGAATTGTCAATACATAGACAGGATTTTCCGTAAAACTCATGTTAAGACAAAATAAAGAGAGCAAACATAGCGAAATGATTTAGCTCACTAAAATACTACCGTTGATTATCCTACAGTTATATATTGGCTTACCTACTATAATTAGGACTCTCTTTGGTAATTGTTACATCATGTGGATGACTCTCATTAATACCGCTAAAGGTAATCTTCACAAAACGTCCAGATTCTTTCAATGTATCAATATCCTTGGCACCACAATAACCCATACCTGCCCTTAGCCCACCAATAAATTGGTGCATGCTTTCATACAAATCACCTTTGTAAGGTACTCGGCCAACAATACCTTCGGGGACAAGTTTTTTGATGTCATCCTCCACATCTTGAAAATAACGGTCCTTGCTCCCTTCTTTCATGGCCTCTACGGAGCCCATTCCACGATAAGACTTAAACTTTCGGCCTTCATAAATGATGGTTTCACCAGGGGATTCTTTAGTACCTGCCAATAATGACCCCAACATTACTGTATCGGCCCCAGCAGCAATAGCTTTCGGAATATCCCCTGTATAACGTACGCCCCCATCTGCAATGACAGGAACACCCGAACCCTTAATGGCTGCTGCAACCTCTAAAACTGCGGAAAATTGTGGAAACCCTACCCCAGCGACTACACGTGTGGTACAAATAGAACCGGGGCCAATGCCCACTTTAATGGCATCAGCACCAGCCTCTACCAAATATTTTGCTGCCTCAGCAGTTGCAATATTCCCTACGATTACCTCCAATTCCGGAAAAGCCTTTTTGACCTCTTTCAAAACATTTACAACACCTTTGGTATGACCATGCGCAGTATCTATAACAATGGCATCCACTCCAGCGTTGACCAACGCTCCTGCCCTATCCACTGCATCTGGAGTAACCCCTATTGCAGCGGCTACTCGTAAACGACCATATTGGTCTTTGTTTGCCATAGGTTTTTGAGTCAGTTTAGTGATGTCCCTAAAAGTAATCAAGCCTACCAGTATATAGTCATCATTTACTACAGGGAGTTTTTCAATCTTATTTTTTTGTAAAATCCCTTCGGCATCGGAAAGAGAGGTTCCTTCACCAACAGTAACAAGATTATCTGAAGTCATCACTTCGGCAATTGGCCTGTCATCATTTTTTTCAAATCTTAAATCACGATTTGTTACGATTCCTATCAGCTTTTTTTCCTTATCAACAATAGGAATTCCACCTATGCTATGCTCCTTCATGTTAGCTTTGGCATCCCTAACAACAGAATCCAAGGGAAGTGTAACAGGATCCATAATCATTCCACTCTCGGCTCTTTTGACTTTTCTTACCTTGATGGCTTGCTGTTCTACGGTCATATTTTTATGCAGAACGCCGATACCCCCTTCTTGCGCCATTGCTATGGCCATTTGAGATTCTGTGACCGTATCCATTGCAGCAGAAACAATAGGTACATTTATAGTAATATTTCTGGTAAATTTTGTTTTGATGTTTACTTCTCTGGGAAGTACTTCTGAATATCCTGGTACAAGTAGTACATCATCGTACGTTAGACCTTCGCCAAGAATTTTGTTAAGGTGGGCTTCCATTGCAATTACGGATTAATTGCGTGCAAATATACGCTTTTTTGGATATGGTGAGGGTATCCGTGATATTGGTTAGAGAAAGTAGGCCTTGTCGACTAACGATGCTATCCTCATTTAAAAAAAAAACTAAAACTGTTTTTATTTATTCTAAATAAAAGTTTGTCTATCTAGTATCAAATTTTACTTTTGCACCGTCAAATTTTTGGTTCAAAATCAGTTTAAATAAAATGAGTAGATTGCCGATATTTTTTATAGTTATCCTTTCAATTACTTTAGCAAATGCACAACAATATCCCGTTGTAAATGACTCTGCCTTAATAAAATTGAAAGAGGTGGTCTTATCAGCAAAAGTGATTCTGGGGAGCAAGTTCGAAGCAAAAAATCGTACAGGTTCCGCATACTACTTATCTGAACAGGAAATAAAAAAATTTAACTACACAGATGTAAATCGCACGCTTAGAAGTGTTCCAGGTGTAAATGTTTATGAGGAAGATGGTTTTGGTCTTAGACCGAACATAAGCCTTAGAGGTACATCCCCCGAGCGTAGCTCAAAAATTACTATAATGGAAGATGGTGTGCTAATTGCGCCAGCTCCTTACAGTGCCCCGGCCGCTTACTATTTCCCCACAATAGCCCGCATGCAGGCGGTGGAAATCCTTAAAGGTAGCAGTCAAGTACAATATGGCCCTTATACAACAGGTGGTGCCATAAATATGATTTCCACTGAGGTCCCGGTAAAGTTTGAAGCTTTTATAAGCAGTAGTTATGGGAGCTTTCAAAGTGGAAGATTGCATGCACAACTTGGAGATAGTAAAGAAAACTTTGGGTATTCAATTGAGTATCTCAATTACAATTCAGATGGCTTCAAAGATTTGACAGATAATGGGAATACTGGTTTTGATAAAAATGACTTGGTAGCCAAGGTTCGAATCAATACCAACCCAGAGGCGAAGCTAGGACAGGAATTTGAAATTAAGTTTCAATACTCCGAGGAAATTTCGAACGAGACCTATTTAGGTCTTACACAACAGGATTTTGAGGCAACTCCCTTTAAACGTTACGCAGGTTCACAAAGGGACGAGATGACTAACGATCATCTACAGTTTATGGGAACACATACCCTTAAGTTCAATGATTATTTTAGAATTACGACAACAGGATACTACAATAATTTTAGCCGTAATTGGTATAAAGTCGATTTTGTCACTATTGATGGCGAGCGTCAAGGAATTGGAAATATTTTTGATAATCCATTCGCTTTTTCTCCTTATATCGATTTGGTTACAGGAGATGCTGATAGTAGCGAAGGCGATACCCTGAACGCAAGGGCCAATAACAGGGAATACCTTTCTACAGGAATTCAGACAAAATTGGACTATCATTGGAATGGAAAAAATACATTTCATGATCTTGAAATTGGATTTCGTTATCACTTTGATGAGGAAGACCGTTTTCAGTGGATTGATGATTATGCCATGACCAACGGTACGTTGCAATTGATAAATGCTGGAATTCCCGGAACCAATGCAAATAGAATAAGTAATGCAAGAGCATTTTCGAGCTATGCACTTTACAAAGTTAAATTTAACAATCTTACTTTGACCCCTGGTATACGATACGAAAATATCTCCTTGAGCAGATTGAATTACGGCAATAGTGATGTGGACAGAACAGGAGTTGATATTTCAGAAAGGGAAAATCAAGTAGATGTTTTGATTCCTGGGATGGGCTTTAATTACAACTTTAATAACATATCCTTATTTGGCGGGGTTCACAAGGGTTTTTCACCCCCCAGTAATCAGGAAGGGGAACAACCCGAAGAGAGCATAAACTACGAACTCGGAACTCGCTTTTCTTATGCAGGATTTACCGGCGAACTTGTAGGTTTTCATAACGATTATAGCAATCTACTAGGCAGTGATTTGGCTGCGACAGGAGGTACGGGTTCCCTTGACCAGTTTAACGCTGGAGAAGTGAAGGTACAGGGTATTGAATTTCTTTTGAACTATAATTTTCTACCCGATGGAAAAAAAATCATTTTGCCCTTTACGTTTTCCTATACCCTCACTGACACTGAGTTCTTAAATAGTTTTGGGAGCGAGGATGACCTATGGGGAGAAGTAAATGCAGGTGATGAATTACCATATATTTCAAAGCACCAGTTCAATGGAATTCTATCGTTGGAACATCAAAAATATGAAGTCAATTTGAGTGGAAGGTTCAATGGTGAGTTTAGGACCGAAGCAGGTAGTGGTACCATTCCTGGCAATGAACGTGTCGAATCCAATTTTATTTTTGATTTGGCAGGCAAATATAGGTTTAATGAGCATATTGGCATTACTGCAAATATTATCAATCTTTTCGATGAAACCTATGCAGTTTCAAGGGTACCTGCGGGTTTACGTCCTGGACATCCCTTTGGGATTTATGCTGGATTGGAGCTGAGATATTGAGTATTGTTCCGATTAATTTTAAGTGGGCATCTGAAAAACAAATGCCTTTCTAATGATAGCTTGAAAATAATGCTGTGGCTTTGTTGTATGCTGCTTCAAAAACCATCCAATTTACTCCTGAATCCATCTTTACCGTTGTAAAATAAGACAGTATTTTCTCGGTCGGCATATTCCCAGTCAACTCATCCTTTGCCATAGGGCAGCCCCCAAATCCCTGTATGGCCCCATCAAAACGTCTACAACCTGCTTTGTATGCAGCATCCACCTTTTCATACCATTTAGCGGGTGTTGTGTGTAGGTGTGCCCCAAATTCAATATCCGGATAGTTCGGAATCAAATTGGAAAAAAGATAATTTATTACTTCTGGCGTAGAACTGCCTATAGTATCGGAAAGTGATAAAATCTTAACGCCCATACTAGCTAATTTCTCTGTCCACTCCCCTACTATTTCCACATTCCAAGGATCTCCATAAGGATTGCCAAAACCCATTGAAATATAAGTAACCACTTCTTTATTATATGTATTTGCCAAATCTAGAATACCTTTTAAAGTTTCCACAGATTGCGCAATGGTTTTATGTGTATTTCGCATTTGAAAATTCTCCGAAATGGAAAAAGGATATCCCAAATAATCTATTTCCGGATGTTCGCAGGCATCTTTGGCTCCTCGAACATTGGCTACTATGGCCAAGAGTTTGCTTTTGGTTTTTGAAAGGTCCAATTTACCAAGAACTTCTGCAGTATCCGTCATTTGCGGTATTGCTTTTGGTGAAACAAAACTTCCAAAATCCAAAGTGTCAAAACCACATCTTAAAAGCGATTGAATATACTTTACTTTTTCATCTGTTGGGATGAAAGTCTTAATGCCTTGCATAGCATCACGCGGACATTCTATGATTTTGATTTTTGACATAGCCTGAATGTAAAATTACCATTATTTATCCGATAGGAATAAGTAAATGGCAATTCCCACAAAAACAATAATCTGCAACCATTTCAAGTAAATGCCAACTTTCGGACTTTTTAAAAGATAGGTTGATATGGTTCCTCCCAGAACAGCTATTGTTCCAAATACAACAAATGCTGAAAACATAAAGATAAACCCCAATACATAAAATTGAATGACCGTATGTATATCCTCACTAAATAGAAACCCGGGAAAAAAAGCTAAAAAGAAAATAGTCACCTTCGGGTTAAGGACGTTCATAGCAAAACCTTTCTTGAACAATTTGAACAAATTCGTGTTTGATGTTCCTTTTTGGTGCAATAAGATAGTCGAATCACTTCTATAGACCATCAATGCCAAATACAAAAGATATATACCTCCAAATAACTTAATGCCTAAAAATAAGGTGTCACTTCTTTTTATCACTTCAGAAATACCAAATGCCAACAATGTAGTGTGTACCAAGCATCCGCTTACTAGCCCAGCTACTGTAGCCAAACCGGATTTTACACCATTTGACACGCTTTGTGCCAATACAAATATATTATCCGGTCCCGGCGAAATGGCGAGTGCCAAAGAGGAAAATAGAAAACCTATGAGAATGGAATAATCGATACCACCAGCACTAATGACACAAAAGCTAGGCATTTACCCTATTTGTTCTTGCCAAAATGGCTTGATTGATTTTTTTGATAAGTGCGGGGCCTTCATAAACAAATCCTGTATACAATTGAATCAAATCTGCACCGGCATCCAGTTTTTCAAGAGCGTCTTCTGCAGAATGAATACCCCCGACCCCGATGATGGGAAAAGCTTTATTGCTTTTTTCTGCCAAAAACCGAATTACTTCTGTACTTCTACTTTTAAGCGGTTTTCCACTCAATCCTCCTTTTTCCTCAGCAATTGTCAAATGTGATTTCAAGCCTTTTCTGGATATCGTGGTGTTCGTGGCAATTACTCCATCAATAGAAGTATCTTCCATTATTCTTACAATGTCCAATAATTGGTCATCGGTCAGATCAGGTGCAATTTTTAATAGTATAGGTTTTTGTTTTTTTTGTAGCTTTTTAGAAAGCTTGCTGTTCTGATGTTTTAGTTTTTTTAATAAATCCGTCAACGGCTTTCTATCCTGTAGTTCCCGTAATCCAGGTGTATTGGGAGAACTTACATTGACCACAAAATAGTCTACATGCTCAAAAAGCGCATCAAAACAGATAAGATAATCTCTTATGGCTTCATCATTGGGAGTAAATTTATTTTTTCCAATATTACCGCCAATTATTACATTATGTTTCTTTTTTAGCTGCTCAACCGCTTCAAAAACCCCTTTATTGTTAAATCCCATGCGATTTATGATACCTTCGTCATCCAATAGTCTGAACAATCTTTTCTTGGGATTTCCATCTTGTGGTTTAGGTGTTAATGTTCCTATTTCTATAAAGCCAAAGCCAAAATCAGAAAGTTCATTGTAGAGTTTTGCATCTTTATCGAATCCTGCAGCAAGCCCTACTGGATTTTTAAAACGAAGTCCAAAAACTTCTTTTTGCAGATTTATATCTTCCAAGACAAACGCTTTTCTGAACAACCGATCAAGACCAAGGTTTGAAAGCACTTTTATACCTCTAAAAGAAAAGTGATGTACGCTTTCAGCATCAAATAAGAAAAGTATGGGACGGATGAAAATCTTGTACATCGTAATAATTTTGAGCAAAAATATAAACTCTGATTACAGAATTTAACTAATCTATTATTTTTCGTTAACTGACCTGTTCACAAAAATCGGTGTCAATGCAAGTTGGTCGCAAAGTTCAGTATAAAGGCTATATTGTTTGTTGTTAAAAATGGACAGCATGCGCTTATCCAACATTCGTGAATTTTGTTTCATGCTGTCCAACAATTTTTTGTATTCGTAGGACATTGAAATCAAGTCTTCAGGTGCACTTTCTTCATTCTTTTTTAAAAGATATGCAGCTTTACTTTTTAAAATGTCATTCCTCACTTTCAATTCAGCTCCCCAGTTTCTCATTTTTTCAACTTGCTCGGCATTAAGTTGAAAAACTTCTGTTATCGTATCGTCATTCTCTCCCCCTATACCTAAAGAACAATCTTGTTGTGCGGAACATAAAATAATGGAAAATAAAAAAATACAAATAATGGGTCTTTTCAATTTGGTTTGGTTTGGTTTTCAAAGAAGGGAAGGTAGGTTTTTCATATTTCGTTTTTCCTATAATTACGATTGAATAAACATTATTTTTGATGAAACGCATTTTTATGGAAAAATTATTACCCCGATTTCTTGAATATGTATCCATTGACACGCAAAGTGACCCTTATTCCAAAAGTACCCCCAGTACCGAAAAACAATGGAATTTGGCAAAAAAATTGGTTTTGGAACTCCATCAAATTGGGATGCAGGATGTTTCAATAGATGAAAACGCCTATATCATGGCAACGCTCCCAAGTAATATCGATAAAAAAGTCCCCGTAATCGGTTTTATATCCCATATTGACACTACACCGGATTTTATCGGAAAAAACGTGAGGCCAAAAATTATAAAGGACTATGATGGTGAGGATATTATGCTTAATAATGCAAAGAATATTATATTATCACCCAGCTATTTTGAAGAGCTGGGTGAGTATAAAGGCCAAACTTTGATTACCACGGATGGGACTACGCTATTGGGTGCAGATGATAAAGCTGGAATCGCTGAGATAATCACGGCGATGGAATATTTGATACAGCACCCTGAAATTAAACATGGTAAAATTAGAATTGCATTTACACCAGATGAGGAAATTGGAAGGGGCGCCCATAAATTTGACGTTGAAAAGTTTGGTGCAGAATGGGCGTACACCATGGACGGAAGTCAAGTGGGGGAACTGGAATTTGAAAACTTCAATGCTGCGAGCGCCAAAATAAGTATTGAAGGCAAAAGCGTACATCCTGGTTATGCCAAAAATAAAATGGTCAACGCAATAGGAATTGCAAATGAATTCTTGAGTTTACTTCCAATAAGGGAGGTCCCGGAACATACTTCAGATAGAGAAGGCTTTTTCCATGTTCATAAGATAAAAGGCGGGATTGAAAATGCAGAAATCGAATTGATCATTCGTGATCATGATAAAGAACACTTTCAAGCGAGAAAAGAACTGCTTAAAGACATTACCGATAAGCTGATAAAAAAGTACGGAGACACTATTTTGCTCAAGATAGAAGACCAGTATAAAAATATGCGTGAAAAGGTGGAGCCTGTGTTTCATATCGTTGAAATTGCTAAAGAGGCTATGGAATCCTTGGGAATTGAGCCCATTATCAAGCCCATAAGAGGAGGTACCGACGGCTCTCAATTAAGTTTCATGGGATTACCTTGTCCAAATATTTTTGCAGGTGGGCATAACTTTCATGGAAAGTATGAGTATGTTCCTCTGGAGAGTATGGAAAAAGCAACGCAGGTCATTGTAAAGATTTGCGAGCTTACTGCTATTCAAATAAAATAATAATGGAAAAAATTGAAAAGCTTGACGCATATTACAACAAGGAACACCAGTTTAAAAAAGGAATTGTTGAATTGAGAAATTTGGCGAGGCAAACAAATGTTGCGGAAGATTTTAAGTGGAACATTCCTGTCTACACCGTAAATGGCAAAAATGTTTTTGGTATATGCAGATTTAAAATCATTTTGGAGTATGGTTTTTTAACGGATCATTTTTGAAAGATGAAAGAAAGGTTTTAAGAAATGTCCAAGAAGGAAAAACTAAGGGAATGCGTCACTGGAATTTTAATTCAATAAAAGAAATTGACTCAAAACATGTACTGGAGTATATGATTGAAGCAATTGAAAATCAGAAGCAAGGAAAGGTAATAACCATTGAAAAATCACAAAAAAAAGTTGGAATTCCTAAGTTATTGAATGACAGATTAGCACAAAAAAATAACTTAAGAGCATCTTTTAAAACATTATCCATTTCTAAACAAAAGAAATTCTGTAATTATATTTTAGAAGCAAAACAAGAAAAGACAAAAATCAGGAGGTTAGAAAAAATTCTACCAATGATTGAGAAAGGTGTTGGGCTAAACGATGTCTATAGATAGCAAAAGAGCACCTAAATATAGGTGCTCTTTTATTCAGTGGCTTGTCTTTAGATTATTTTTTTTCCGGAGCTTTTAACTTTCTGCTCATTTCCAATGAAATTGCGGAACGATCAAATTTTAAGCGCCCTGCCATAGTTTCAATAACGCACGAAAAATCTTTATCGTTTAATTCAACAATTTTGCCATGAAGTCCACTTTTGGTAATTATACGATCACCTTTTTTTAACTCCGAAGTAAATTTTTTCTCATCCTTCTGACGTTTGATCTGTGGACGAATCATAAAAAAATATGCCACAACAAAAATCAATATCAGCGGTAAAAACTGTCCAATATTTTCCATTCAGGTGCTATCTCTATTTAACAGGTCCAACTGCCTGTGCAGCATCCTTTGGGTTAACAAAAGCTTTTATTCTTAAAAGCTCGGCCCCTTTTTCAGTATTGGCGGTTACCGTTACTGTTTTTGTTACTTGATTTTGACCGGAACCGTTGAATTTCACCAACAACTCGCCTGATTCCCCAGGTGCGATCGGTGTGTTTTTTGGGTATTCAGGAATTGTACAACCACAGCTACTTTTAGCATCGGTAATGATCAAAGGTGCATTCCCTGTATTGGTAAACTTAAATATTGTCTCCTGTGGAGTTCCCTGGGCTATTGTACCAAAATCATGCTCTGATTTTTCGAACTCCATTACAGGAAGTTGTTTTTGGGCTTCATCCCTACTTGTAGCACTTTCAACGTTGTCCGCAACTATTTTGTTTGTAGCATTGTCCTTGCACGAAACACTTATGAGCGAAACAACCAAAACAAGACCTAAAAATCTAGATATTTTTTTCATGTTAAAAATTTATTTTTTTCAAAATTAATCAAATATTGTTTATTGTAAACCTCTTCCCATTTTTTGCATTTTCCCATTGCTCTTGTATTCCTTTGCCAATTTGTCCAAAACCCCATTAATAAAGATGCTGCTCTTTGGGGTGGAATACTCTTTTGCAATCTCCAAATATTCGTTCAGTGTTACCTTTTCCGGTATTGAAGAAAAATTGAGTAGCTCACATATGGCCATTTTTAGTATTATGGAATCTATCTCTGCGATACGGTCATTATCCCAGTTGGGGGTCTTACCTTCTATTTCTTCTTCCCATTTGGCATCGTTCAACAAGGTTTTTGTCAGTAGTTGAATCGCATAATCCATATCTTGTTGATCTTTTAGGAGATCGGGCAAAAAGAAAGATTCGTTTGAAGATGCATTCGCCTTTCTCAATCTTTTTACCAAATAGGTGTTTACAATGGGGATATCGTCGACCCAGGTAAGTTTATCATCTTCAAAATACTCATAGATTTTTTCATTTGGAGCAATAATTTCTTTGTAAAGTTGAATCACCACATTCTTGTCATTCTCGTAACTGCTCTTTTCGTTCATCATATAGCTCTTATAGATATCGCTTGTGATGATTTCCTTATGGATAATTTTTACATACTCTTCGTTCAAATACCAATTGTTGAGTTTCCTACGGGAAAGTTCTTTTGCCAAAGATTTGTTATTCGAAATTTGAAGCAACAGCTTGTTCTCTACAAACCTTCTTTGATTTGGATAACTGTCCGCTTCTGTGGCAAGATATTTTTTTGAAGCATGCCCCACATGTTTTTCCGCCAAACGTTGTATTTCAGCCAAAAGACTCAAAACCAGTAAGTAAAGCACATACATATTAGCTATACTAACTTTTAGGAATTTTTCTTGTTTTTCCAAGGAATCGTCCTTGGACTGGATCAATGCATAGATACATTGCATCACTTTTACTCTGATATGCCTTCTGGTAAGCATTTTTAAAGAACTTTTAAAGTCGTTATTGGCTTTTACTGCGCAAAAGTAATCTTATATTTTAATCCTACCTACCAAAGTTGTTTTCTTATTAGTTTTATAACATTTACTTTGTGGGCAATCTTATATATTTGCCAAATTGTACGTCAAGAAAGACTTCCAATAAAATACAGCCTTTCCCCTCCAATGAAGGAACTAAAGCATTTAAATAAATATTTTAAAAAATACTGGTTAAAATTGCTCTTGGGCATTTTTATCACCATTGTGGCACGTGTTTTTTCCCTAATCATGCCTTCTTATGTGAATAAATCCATCCAAGCGATTGAGGATTTCATATCCAATACCATTTCTGTATCCGAGGCCAAAGGACTTTTGTTCGAATATATTTTAATTATCATTGGAGCTGCCCTATTATCGGGTCTCTTTACTTTTTTAATGCGGCAGACGATTATCAATGTTTCACGCTACATTGAATATGATTTAAAAAATGAGGTTTTTGATCATTATCAATTTTTGAATCTAAACTTTTATAAAAAGAACCGTATAGGTGATTTGATGAATCGTATCAGTGAGGATATCAATCAGGTTCGTATGTACGGTGGACCTGCAATCATGTATGGAATCCAAACAATCACACTTTTTGTATGCCTGATTCCATTGATGTTCATTAAAGCTCCTACTTTGGCAGCTTATACATTGCTTCCTTTACCTATTTTATCAGTTTTAATATATCAAATCAGTAAAATAATACATAAACGAAGTACTAAAGTTCAGGAATACCTGTCTACCCTTTCAACGTTTACGCAAGAATCTTTTTCTGGTGTTGCGGTTATAAAGGCCTATAGCCTTGAGCCAAAAATAAATACCGAACTCAGTGATTTGGCATTGGAAGGGAAAAATACAAGCATGGATTTGGCCAAAGTTAATGCCTGGTTTTTTCCCTTAATGATTCTCCTTATAGGGATAAGCAACATATTCGTAATCTATGTTGGCGGAAAGCAGTACATAAATGGCGAAATAGCTACAATCGGCATTATTGCAGAATTCATTTTGTATGTGAATATGCTTACATGGCCCGTTGCTATAGTTGGATGGCTTACCTCGATAATCCAAAGGGCTGAAGCTTCACAAAAAAGAATAAATGAATTTTTAAATGTCCAACCGACTATTAAAAATGAAATTGAAGAGGCTACCCCAGTAACCGGAAACATTACATTCAAGGACGTAACGTTCACCTATGAAGATACAGAAATTACCGCATTAAAAAATACATCATTCAACATTAAAGCAGGCGAAACAGTGGTTTTTCTAGGGAAAACAGGTTCTGGAAAATCGACTGTTCTTGATCTTGTAGCGAGATTGTACGATGTTTCATCAGGAGAAATCTTGATTGATGGTGTTCCTATCAAAGAATTGAACCTGAATAGTTTAAGAAGTGCCATTGGCGCAGTTCCGCAAGACGCTTTCCTTTTTTCCGATACCATAGCAAACAACATACGCTTTGGTGATGAGAATGCATCTATTGAAGAAATTGTTTCGGCTGCTAAAAAAGCTGTGGTCCATGAGAACATAGAAGGTTTTGCAAAAAAATATGATACTGTTCTTGGAGAAAGGGGTATCACATTGAGTGGTGGACAAAAACAAAGGGTCTCTATTGCAAGGGCTCTTTTGAAAAATCCTAAAATTTATCTTTTTGATGATTGTCTTTCCGCTGTCGATACTGAAACAGAAGAAGAAATATTGAACAATCTAAAACAACTATCCCAGAACAGGACCACGTTGATCGTGAGCCATAGAGTATCTTCTGCAAAAAATGCGGATAAGATAATAGTTCTTGAAAATGGTTCCATAATACAAGAGGGAACCCATGAGGAGTTAAATAACGTGGACGGCTACTATAAAGAACTTTACATAGATCAACTCTCTGAGAAAGAATAGTAAAAAAGTTGCTGAATTAGCTTTTTTTTTACATTTTTGGTAGAATTAATCAACGTATCACTAAATAGACACAAGACCATATGGGTGACAAAGATATCATGGACCAAGAAGAAATTCACTCCAAAGTCTTAAGGGCAGGGAGAAGAACCTACTTTTTTGATGTAAGGAGTACCAAGGCAGGTGATTATTATTTAACTATTACCGAAAGTAAAAAGTTTACGCACGACGATGGCTCTTTCCACTATAAAAAACATAAAATTTATCTTTACAAGGAAGATTTTACAGCTTTTAAAGAAATAATGGAGGAAATGATGGACTACATTATTGACGAAAAAGGACAAGAAGTAATCTCTGAACGCCATCAAAAAGACTTTAAAAAAGAGGAAGATATTAGTAAAACTGATGAGAACGGAACTACGACAGAAAATTTTACCGATGTTGACTTTGATGATATTTAACAATTGATAGCATAAAAAATTTATAAAAACGACCTGTATCAGCAGGTCGTTTTTTATTTTTAACATCGGACTAATTCAAACACCCTTACATGAAATTATTCAACTTTTTGTTTTTTGTTATGCTAGGTTTCTTCCTAACTGCACAAGATGTTACCCTAGACTATTATTTACCGAGTAATGTTACATATGATACCAACATTCCAAAACCAGCGGATGTAATTGGTCATGAAGTTGGGGAATGGCATGTTACGCACGACAAACTTATGTTTTACATGCAGCAACTTGCCGCAGCGAGCAATAGGGTAATCATAGAAAACCGAGGGGAAACCTTCGAAGGTCGGCCTATACTTTTACTGACGATTACCACTCCTAAAAACCATCAGAATATTGAAAACATTAGGCAAGACCATATTGCGCTATCAGAAAGAAATGATGGTTTGGATACATCAAAAATGCCCATAGTCGTCTATCAGGGGTTTTCAATTCATGGAAATGAACCCAGTGGCTCCAATGCCGCTTTAGCCTATGCCTACTATCTCGCTGCCGCCCAAGGTCCTGAAATTGATGCTATGCTTGAGAATATGGTGATTCTTTTGGACCCGAGTTTTAATCCGGATGGATTACAGCGTTTTGCCTATTGGGCCAACGTAAACCGAAGCAAAAACCTAAACGCCGATAATAATGAACGGGAATACCATGAGGTCTGGCCTGGTGGACGTACAAACCATTATTGGTTTGATATGAACAGGGATTGGCTACCCGTACAATTACCTGAAAGCCGAGCAAGGATCGAAACTTTTCATAAATGGTTGCCCAATATCCTTACCGACCACCATGAAATGGGAACGAATTCAACTTTTTTCTTTCAGCCAGGGGAACCTTCAAGGGTAAATCCCCTTACCCCCAAGATCAATCAAGAATTGACTAAGGAAATAGGAACCTATCACGCAAAGGCATTGGATAAAATTGGTTCCCTTTACTATTCAGAAGAAAATTATGACGACTATTATTACGGAAAGGGTTCCACTTTTCCAGATGTGAACGGAAGCATCGGTATTCTTTTTGAACAGGGCAGCTCAAGAGGTCATATCCAAGAAAGTGAGAATGGCATCCTAACATTTCCATTTACAATTCGAAATCAATTTACCACTGCACTGTCCACTATAGAAGCAGCAAAAAATATGCGGTCTAAAATTTTGGACTATCAGCAAAAATTTTATAGCGATATGCGCGGTGAAGCTTCTGGAAGCAAAATCAAAGGAATAATTTTTGGAGATAGCAAAGATGCGGCCAAGACATGGCATTTGGCTGAAATTCTGAACAGGCATAAAATAAAGTTTCATGAGTTGGCTTCTGATGCTACCATCGATGGCAAAAAATTCAAAAAGGGATTTAGCTATATAGTTCCAATGAACCAGAAAAATCCAAGACTGATCAATACCATGTTCGAGAAAAGAACTACGTTTAAGGACAGTCTTTTTTATGATGTTTCGGCTTGGACTTTCCCATTATCCTTCAATGTGGATTATGCGAATTTGACCTCACTATCAAACGCAGGTCCCGAAATAACTGATTTTAAGCCGATTATGGGTAAAGTAGACAGGCAAAGTAGTTATGCTTATTTATTTGAATGGCATGAATACTATACTCCAAAGGCATTGAACAAAATTCTGGGGAAAGGACTGCGTGCAAAGACTGCGAAATCTCCTTTTTCTTTGGGAGACAAGCAATATGATTATGGTACAATAATGATTCCTGTACAAAATCAGGTATTGAAACCAAAGGAACTTTTTGAATTTTTGAACAAAGTAGCGGAAGATAGCAAGATAAAAATCGATGGAGTTTCTACGGGACTGACAGAGGGCATTGATCTAGGGAGCAATGACTTTGACCCTATAAAAAATCAGAAAGTGGCAATTTTGGTCGGTGATGGCATACGTTCGTACGATGCAGGTGAAATCTGGCACTTGTTCGACACTCGTTATGATATGAAAATCACAAAAATAGATACCCGCTATTTTAATACGGTCAATCTTGACCAATACACGGACATAATTATCCCAAGCGGATGGAGGGAAACAGTTCTGGACAAAAAAGGTGTCGAAAAAATTAAGCTGTGGGTCAAAAACGGCGGAACAGTAATCGGCTATAGAAATATGGCCAATTGGTTCAATAAACATGAATTACTATCAGTAGAAATGATGGAGGATACCTTGGTGGCCAAAAATATACCTTTTGATAAAAAGAGAAACTTTACGGGTGCCCAAGTTACAGGTGGAGCTATTTTTGAAGCAAAACTAGATCGTTCGCACCCAATTAATTTTGGTTACAAGAATGATAAACTGGCTTTGTTCAGAAACACGAATATTTATCTAAAACCAGAAGAAAACAGTTATGACAATCCTATCCAGTATACTGCCGACCCCCTTTTAAGTGGATATATCTCGGAGGAGAACAAGGAACTCATTAAAAATAGTGTGCCTTTCAAAGCGAAAAGAATGGGCAAGGGAAGAGTAATACTGTTCACGGACAATACTAACTTTAGGGCTTTTTGGTATGGAACCAATAAATTATTGATGAACGCTATTTTCTTTGGACAGATAATGTAATCAAAACTTCTATAAAATGCCTCGTACTCCAAGTAACATGTTGCCCCTGGGCACAAAAGCCCCATCTTTTAGTTTGATGGATACCGTAACGAACAAGTCTGTATCACTCCAAGAGCTAAAAGGTGATGTAGGAACGTTGATAATGTTTATTTGCAACCATTGTCCTTTTGTGATTCATATAAATCCAGAAATTTCTAGACTTGGAAAAGAGTATCAATCCAAGGGAATAGGTTTTGCAGCTATCTCCAGCAACGATGTGGAAAATTATCCCCAAGATGCACCACATTTGATGAAACAAAATGCCATTGATCAGGAATACACCTTCCCATACCTATACGACCAAACACAAGAAGTTGCCAAGGCTTACGATGCTGCTTGCACACCAGACTTTTATCTTTTTGATGCTGACCTTAAATTGGTCTACAGGGGGCAATTGGATGATTCAAGGCCTGGAAATGGGCTCCCCATTACCGGAGAGGATTTACGTAATGCTATAGAGTCGCTATTAAATGGGGAAACCATTAGTGAACATCAAAAACCAAGTATTGGCTGCAATATTAAATGGACCAATTCTTTTTAATCATATATTATGAAATTGGATTCTAAAGAAGCTCTAAAAAAGTTATCAAATCAAAATAGTCCGTTTTTAAACCTATTTGAGCATGGTACGTTGAGCGTAGAAATCTATAAGCCTGAGAAAGTGGATTTACAGCAACCCCATTCACGGGACGAAGTATATATAATTATTTCAGGAACGGGAGAATTTTTAAACGATGGTGAGCGTACCACTTTTAAACCTGGAGACTTTTTGTTTGTGCCGGCAGGGGTGGTGCATCGATTTGAAAACTTTACGGAAGACTTTTCTACTTGGGTTTTATTCTACGGTCCTGAAGGGGGTGAGCAAAATCAAAACGATAAATGAACATTGTTTTGGAACTTGTTTCTTCCACTACCATTAATGAATATATTTCTGTTGGCACTACATCTTATAATGAGCATTATCTACATCTATGGATACATGGAGATTCCTCTCCGTATATTGAAACGAGTTTTACTTCGCTGATAGTAAAAAACGAACTAGATGATGAAAATGTGGTTAATTTTTTGGTCAAGTTGGGTGGAACATCTGTTGGAATCGTCAAACTTATCCGAGATTGTCCTTTAGATGAATTTTCAAAGGATGAAGCACTACTGATACAAAAAATCTATCTATTGAAAATACACTCGGGGAAGGGCATAGGACAAAATGTATTGCAAAAAATAGAAGAATATGCTAAAACCATGGGAAAGCTCATAGTTTGGCTAGATACTATGCAGAAAGGAAAACCTTTAGATTTTTATATTAAAAATGGTTTTCAGATTAAGAAAAAAAGTGAGTTAGAGTTGCTGGGCGTCAAAATGTCTGAAAAAGCAATGTGGATTTTGACCAAGCAATTGTAAACTACCAACCCTCCTTGTCAATCAAATTTTTTATATGTGCAGAATGATGACTTCCGTGCCATGCGTAACGACCTACGTTTTCTTCTAAAGTTGTTTCTGTATTACCATCAGGGTGAATAAATTTTCGTTGTAGATTTTCCTTGGTCAATCCTTTCAAAAGATAGACCAGTTTTGCGTGTACCGCTTTTAGATGATCTAATGACATTTGGATAGGTGCAGATTTCGCATCGAATAATTCAGCCCATTCTTTTTCAAAATAGGGTTTTATGATAGGCTTATCCTCTGTTAAGGCCCATTTGAATCTTATGTAGCTATGATGATGACTATCAGAGATATGATGTATCAATTGCCTAACCGTCCACCCACCTGGTCGGTAGGGTGTTTCCAATTGACCGTCGGAAAGTGATGTTACCATAGCTGTCAATCTTTGGGGCAAATTTTCCAAAATGGTTATCCATTCCTCTAATTGCTTTTCGGTGATAGATTCAGGAATTATGTACTTTCCAATTGGGTAACGTAATTTTTCTAAAACATTCTCTTCCATATTTTAAAAATAAAACTTTATAGTTGACAACTTGAAAAAAGATGAAAAATATCATTTAAAACTTTAATAGACTTTTAACGGTAACAAAAATGCCAATAAATACAATCTACTAATTTTGTAGAGTAATTTATTTTTCAATCTTTAAAACTATTATTTATGGCATCAATCAGATTAGGTGATATTGCTCCGGATTTTACCGCTGAAACTTCACAAGGGGAACTTAATTTTTATGATTATCTAGGAGATGGATGGGGAATCCTTTTTTCCCATCCTGCGGATTTTACTCCTGTCTGTACCACAGAGTTGGGAACGGCCGCAAAATTTAAGGATGAGTTTGAAAAGCGCAACGTAAAAATGATGGCCTTAAGTGTAGATGGTGCCGAATCCCATGCGGAGTGGATAAAGGATATCAACGAAACCCAGAACACTATTGTAAATTTTCCAATTATAGCAGATGAGGACAGAAAAGTATCCGATATGTACGATATGATTCATCCAAATGCCAACGACACACTCACCGTCCGTTCGGTTTTTATTGTAGGACCTGATAAAAAGATAAAATTGATTTTAACGTATCCCGCTTCAACAGGCCGTAATTTTTATGAGTTATTGCGCGTAATCGATTCGCTTCAATTAACCGCAAACCACAAAGTTGCAACACCTGCCAATTGGAAACATGGAGAAAAAGTGGTAGTAAGTCCATCAATTTCAACTGAAGAAGCTAAGGAGATTTTTTCCGGTGGCGTTGAGGAAGTAAAGCCATATCTACGTTTAACACCCGACCCCACTACTTAGAGAATTTTAAAAAAAAGTAAAAAATCTTTGTTTCCAGCAAATTAAGTGTACCTTTGCAGCTCAAATTAATTATTAGTTTTTATTATGAGTAAAGGAACAGTAAAATTCTTCAATGATTCAAAGGGCTACGGCTTTATTACTGAAGAAGGTTCAAACACAGATCACTTCGTACACGTTTCAGGCTTAATTGACGAAATTAGAGAAGGTGATGCTGTAGAATTCGAACTACAGCAAGGTAAAAAAGGATTGAACGCCGTAAATGTACAAGTTATAGATTAAGGTAACAGCACACTTTTTTATAGAAATAGACCCAAGCTTTTGCTTGGGTTTTTTTATGCTATTTTGTTTAACCAAAAACGCAACCTATCGATTTTTTATCATCTAAAGCTTAAACAAACTAAACCTACCGCAACCATTAATATAGATGATACCATGAATACTTTTTTTGCAATCCTTTCAGTTTTGCTAATCATTAATTTAGTGCTGCTCTTATTGAGCATAAATAGTTCGAAAAAATAAACATTGCCGAACCCAACCAATTATTGTACAATATAGTAGGGTATTTTAGCGTTCGATTGTTATTGTACTAAGAAGATATACTAAATAGAGAATCTAAATAACAATACAGGATGAGTACTTTTTTTACAGTTTTACTTTTATTGCTTGCCCTTAATATTAGTTTGTTATTGGTAAGTTTGAAAAAATCCAAATAAAAACAGCTCCCAAAATTTTGGGAGCTTTTTTGTTTTAGGATGATTTTTCCTTATTTGACATTCATCAACTCCACATCAAATATCAAAGTTGCATCTGGCGGAATAACTCCTCCTGCACCCGCACTTCCATAGGCTAATTGCGATGGAATTACAAAACGGGCCTTATCACCAACATTTAATAATCCAATGCCTTCATCCCATCCAGGGATTACTTGACCTACGCCTAAAGTAAAATCTATAGGTTGGTTTCTGCTGTATGAGGAATCGAATACTTGCCCATTTGGCAAACTACCTTCGTAATGCACAGAAACAGTTTTTCCTTTCTCCGCTTTGGTACCATTACCTTGCTGGATCATTTTATAACGAAGACCAGAATCGGTTTTATCAAAGCCTGCAGCCAATTTTTCCATTTCAGTATCAGCTTGTGCCTTCTGTTCTGCCATTCGTTTTTCCCTGGCTCCTTCAAAAGTTCTAAAAGCCTCAATAGCATTCCAGTTCTTTGCCTCTGCTCCTTTTCTAATAATTTCAAGCTTCTCAATTTTATCTTCTTGGGAAATAGCATCAACCACTTCTTGACCTTCTTCAACATGCCCAAACACAGTGTGCTTATTATCCAACCAAGGTGTTGCAACATGTGTGATAAAAAATTGGCTGCCATTTGTTCCGGGGCCTGCATTGGCCATTGAAAGTACCCCCGGTCCCTCATGGGTTAGTTCAGGATGAAATTCATCATCGAATTTATATCCAGGATCACCTGTTCCCGTTCCCTGTGGACAACCACCTTGAATCATAAAATCTGGAATTACACGATGAAACTTAAGTCCATCGTAATATGGTTTTCCTTGTGCTTTAGCACTGTTTTCCATATTCCCTTCGGCCAAAGCAACAAAGTTGCCTACCGTACCTGGAGTTTTTTCGTGGGTTAGTTTTACTAGAATTTCTCCTTTTGTTGTATTGAATTTTGCGTAGATTCCGTCTTGCATTACTATAAAATTGTGTTGTTGGGCCAACTGTTTTTCAGTAGCTCGTTGAAGTCGGCAAAGGTACGGGTTTTAAGATTTACTATTTACTGATAAAATGTTACTTTTCCCTTAAGAACAGTAATATTGGTGAATGTGAAACAGCTAATTTGCTGCAATAATTTTAGCCTTTTATTTTTTTGGATTGGATGGTGCCGTATTTATCCATTAAATAAACAAGACTTGCCATAGTAGCTGCGCCCAATTCCAATTCACGTTTATTTACGTGTTCAAAGGTATCATTCTCCGCATGATGGTGATCAAAATAACGTTGTGAATCTGGTCTTAACCCAGCTAAGACCAATTCATCGGTTTTTAAGGGTCCTATATCCGCTCCACTTCCACCTTTAATGAACATGTGTATTAAGTAAGGCTCAAACAGTTTTTTCCAACCCAAAACCTGATTAAAATTTTCATCGGTACAATCAAAGGAAAAGCCTCTAGGAGTAAATCCACCAGCATCACTTTCCAAGGCAAAAACATGATTCTCATTCTTACTTTTGGCAACTTCTGCATATTTATTGCCACCTCTAAGGCCATTTTCTTCATTCATGAACAAAACTACCCGCAATGTACGCTTTGGTTTGTACCCGTTTGCTTTTATTAGTCTAAGGACATCCATACTTTGAACCACTCCCGCACCATCATCATGGGAGCCATCGCCCAAATCCCAAGAATCCAAATGGCCACCGACCAACATAATCTCATTGGGATATGTGGAGCCCTTAATCTCGCCGATTACGTTATAGGACTGTACATCATTAAACTGTTTGCAGTTTTGTTTAAAGTAGAATTTAATTTCTGGATTCAAAGTAAGGGTTGTGCTCAACAATTCAGCTCCTTTTGTACTTATTGCAGCAGCAGGGATTCGACTTGAAACGGGAGTATCGCCATAACTCATGGAACCTGTATGCGGATAATTGTCCAAGCGCAAGTTCATGGAACGGACAATGACCCCAGAGGCGCCGTACTTTCCTGCTTCAGCTGCACCGGAATATCTTTGGTCCACACAGCCTGAATAAGCGGAAAAGGTACTTATTTGTGTAGGATCCATAGGACGGTTATAAAAAACAATTTTGCCGGCGATTTTTTCTTTGCCCAACTTTTCTAAGTCCTCAATTCCCTGTACTTCAATAATATTAGCTTTCAACCCTCCTTCTGGAGTTGCAACAGAACCACCAAGTGCACAGATGGGAACATTTGTCGTAAGGCCTGGTTTTGTCTCGATATACGCAAACTCTGGCGTTCCCCGCACCCATTTTGGTACCATTACGGGTTGTAGCCAAACTCTATCCAATCCTAGAGAGTCCAATTGTCCTTTTGTATAATCCACAGCCTGTTGCGCCTGTACCGATCCTGAGAGACGACCTCCAATTTGGTTTGAAAGGTGGTTCAGCCAATCATATGCTTTCCCGTTGGTCAATGAAAGGTCATAAATTGCCCTAATCTGTTTCTCATCATCAGATTGTGAAAAAAATGGGGTGCTTACCAACAAAATGGTCGCTAACAAAAGTGTTCTCATTCGATTTCTTTTTCCAATTCTTGCTTAAAGCTATCTAAATTAACTCTTATTTTTTCTTCCAGCTCAGGTTCTTGCACATCTTTATACTTTTTTAATTCTTGCAACAAAATAGATGCAACAATTACTCTGGCGGCTTTTTTATTATCTGCGGGAACAATAAACCAAGGAGCATTCGGTTTAGATGTTCTATTGATGGCCTCTTCATAACATTCCTTATACTCTTCCCAAAGCTTTCGTTCTTTTAAATCACCAGGAGAAAATTTCCAGTTTTTTTCTTTTAATCTCAATCTTCGCAACAAACGTTGTCGTTGTTCTTCTTTGGAAAGGTTAAGAAAAAATTTGAAGATCAATGTTCCATTTTCGGAAATATGTTTTTCAAAATCATTGATTTGGCGATAACGGTTCTCCCAAAATGATGCATCAACATCGGATAGCGATTCAACTCCTGGAATATTTTCGCCTAAAATATATTCAGGATGAACTTTGGTTACCAAGACATTCTCATAATGGGTTCTATTAAAAATACCGAACTTACCGCGAGCGGGCAATGCAATGTAGTGCCTCCAAAGATAATCGTGCTCTAATTCCAACTCTGTTGGCACTTTAAAACTATGTACCACCACCCCCCTTACATTAAAATCCTTAAAAACCTCCCGCACAAGACTATCCTTACCAGATGTATCCATACCCTGTAGGCATATAAGAACGCTGTATTTTCCATGTGCATAAAGTATATTCTGAAATTTGCCCAATTCTTTCCTTATATCTTTAAGCTCCTTCTTTAATTCGTCTTCGGTAGCACCTAAATCTTCATAAGTACTATATTCTGAAAGTTTGATGCCACTTTTAACTTGATAAGAATCTATACCCACTTTTTTCATAAGACTGAATATAGCCTTTTTTAATAACTACTTCAACTCATAAAATCACCATTTCACCGATACTTTGTGCTTCTCATAGTTTTGAAGCGTTTTTCATCGATTTTTTTGTATTCCAACCCTATTCTTGAATTATCTTAGAGAGAATAACAGACACGCAAAGTCCCAAATCTAGCGTTATGAAAACAAAAAAGATTATTCTTTTAATAGTCTTCCTATTAGGTATTCTCATCCTTTTATTAACGAGTTCCTTTAAAAATCGGAATGCATGCGAATATGCAACTTCCAATTTGGAATATATTAAAAGTCAGATGAAGGCAGCTATTGTAGCCAGTGATTTTGAACTTGCCAAATATTACAGCTACAAAGCTCTAAACGGTATTGAAAAGACCAAACTCAATTTTTTGGATTGTGGATGTGAAGGTGCTATTGAAAGTTTAGAAAAATCACTGTCCTACCTCAAAAATGCAGTAAAGGCCGATTCTTTTGAGTCTTCAAAGGGTTTGTTGCACCAAGCACTGGAAAATACCGTAACAGGCCTTAAGGTTTTAAGAATATTTGAATTGGAATTTTCAAGCGATTATGGCAATGACCTGCTTATTCTCAACACCAAAGATGCATTGGAACATCAAGATGGGAGTTTATTGCCCAAAGGAAAACACCTAAAGGAAAAAGTACACAATTGTCTTTTGGGATTTGAAACTTCTTTGGAAAAAGTGGTCAATGAAATAGAGCATGATGAAGCTTCTCAATTTGTTGCCAACATACATGAAGAAGCCGAGCTTATGTTATTGGACACAGAACTCTCCGAACCTAAAAAACAATATTACCAACGCATTAAGACTATAACCCAAGGGGCGCTTGAGAGGCTAGCTAAGAAAACCAGTCATTGATTTGATTATTTACTGGCAAAATGTTTAACGTCTTCTTCGGAGACCTCTTTGCCCCCCAGAATAATCAATCGTTCCACAACGTTACGAAGTTCACGTACGTTACCGGTCCAGTCATACCCTTTTAGTAATTCTATAGCTTTTTTGGAGAAATCCTTCGGTGATGTTCCCTGTTCTGATGTGATTTTTTCCGAAAAAAAGTCAATTAGCATGGGGATATCATTTCTACGGTCATTTAAAGCGGGTACTTTTATTAGAATAACAGCTAAGCGATGGTAAAGATCTTCTCTAAATTTACCTTCATCAATCTCCTTTTTAAGGTCTTTATTGGTTGCTGCCAAAACTCTTACATCTACTTTGATATCCTTGTCAGTACCTACCCGTGATATCTTGTTTTCTTGCAATGCCCTAAGCACTTTGGCCTGCGCCGATAAGCTCATATCACCTATCTCGTCCAAAAAAATAGTTCCTTTATTAGCAGCTTCAAACTTACCTGCCCTATCTTTTACCGCTGAAGTAAATGCTCCTTTTACATGTCCAAAAAGTTCACTTTCTATCAGTTCAGATGGAATTGCAGCGCAGTTCACTTCTATAAAAGGTGCTGCAGAACGAGGACTTTTCTCGTGCAACCAATGTGCTACCAATTCTTTCCCTGTTCCATTGGGTCCAGTTATCAAAACTCTTGCATCTGTAGGTGCGACCTTATCGATCATATCTTTTATAACCTTGATTTCGGAACTCTCTCCGATCATTTCATAATTCTTGGAAACCTTCTTTTTCAGGATTTTATTTTCCACTACCAACTCCTTTCGGTCCAGCGCATTCCGGACCGTAGTCAACAATCGATTTAGATCTGGTGGTTTTGAGATGTAGTCAAATGCTCCCAAACGCATTGTATTTACTGCGGTATCCAAATCGCCATGACCGGAAATCATGATGAACGGAATCTCTGGTTTTATTTTCTTTGCAGCTTCCAAAACCTCAACGCCGTCTATTTTTGGCATTTTTATATCGCACAGGACCAAATCAAAATCTTCCCTTTTAATGGCCTCTATTCCTCTTAACCCATCTTCTGCTTCGTGCACATTGTACGAATCGCTTTCTTCTCCCAAAATTTTCACCAAGACCCTTCGTATGGCCGATTCATCTTCTATTACAAGTATTTTTGACATCGTACTTTACTATTTAAAAAATTCCAATTTTGAATCCTGTCCTAATATAGAGATTTGATTCATCATTCAATAAAAAAACATCATCCCTACCATTATTTCTTAACTTGCCATCTTGTTCAAATGAACGCCCCATTAAGGCATAAAGAGACATTCTCTTAGATATATTATATTGATATCCCAATGCTCCCACCAATGCTGATAACGTAATTCTAGAGCCTATTTGACCACTTGGCAGAATGATATCATTTTGTAGGTTGATAAAATATCCGTCCAGCAATAGTGTAGTCTCCAATGTGTGCTTCTTTGTAATATGATATTTAAAATTTGAACGCGGAATACCCAATGTATAGGACCAATTTGGATGGAATCTTCTATAATAACTTATTATGGGAAGGGGTACGGGCAGACCAGCGGTGCTATTGTATGAAAGCCCCAAAATGATTCGAAAAGGTTTATCCGCCTTTGAATTCTCTTTCCATAAAGTTGCCGTGGCATTCATAAAAAAATCTTCTGTCATGACCCCGTCTATAAAGTTGGAAGCAAGTCTTGGGGTGAGTATAGTGATCAGGTTCCAATTATCGTTCCATTTTGTAATGAAGCCTAAATTGAGGTCAACCACATGGAACCGGTTGAGTTCACTTCTATCAAAAGGGAGGTCCCGGGAGTAACCAATATCCAATTTATTATATTCCAGACCTGTTATTAAATAATCCTTTTTTTCGTTCAATTTTATGGGAAGGTTGAATAGAACTCTATACCGTTGTGTTTTTATTCCTGTATCATTTTCAGGTATGTTCAGATATTCCAATCTAAAAATATCCGTGCTTTGGCTCAACATTGTCTTAGGGAACAATAGAACCAAGACTACAAGAGAAGTCAAGATTTTAATATGGTATCTAGGAGTTTTTATTTTTTTAGAGGTTTTTGCGGTATTAAATGAACATCTCTTTGCGGGAAAGGTATGCTTACGTTATTTTCCTTGAATCTGTTATTTATTTTATAACGCATGGCACTTTTGATTTTTGGGTCGCCAAAACTATCGTTAATAAAAAAGTGAAGAGAAAATAGTAAGGCAGAATCTCCAAAATCATCAAAAAGAACAAAGGGTTTTGGGTTTTTTAATACCTGTTTTTGTTCAGTAGCCACCTCTTCCAAAATTTGGGTAACAAGGTCAACATCACTACCATAGGCAACACCAACATTTATGTTCTCCCTGGTTGTTCTGTGGTTTTGGGTGTAATTATAAACAATATCACTGATGAATTTATGATTTGGAATGATAATAACCTTATCATCGCGTGTCAGTGCCCTTGTTGTTCGCAACTTTATTTCAAAAATTTTTCCGACTTTTCCATCAACTTCAACAATATCGGCTACTTGCAAGGATTTATCAATAATAATGAATATACCGCCCAAAATATCTTGAAACAGCTCTTGGAGGGCCAATCCCAATCCAACAAAAAGTACTGCGGAAGCTGTTATGACAAGTGTAATATCAATCCCCGCCGCACTTAAGGTCAACAGAACGACCAGTAAATAGATAACATAGTTGATAAATTTGAAGACACTGGCAAATTTTTGCTTATCCTCCTGCTCCATTTTTCTGGTAAAAAAATGTCTAAGCCATTTCAGAGCAAATTTGGTGACAATAAACGCAAGGGTAACGAGCAACAACAATCCAACCGTTAGGTGAATGGATTGCTCTCCTTCTCCAATATGAAACCCAAGGTTTAAAAAATCCTTGACGGTCCCCCAGATATCTTCCTTTATTATTTCTTTTATTTCGTTGGTCTCTTCCTGCATTTCAACTTAATACCTTAACCATTTTATCAGTTCCTTATATGTTGGTTTTTTCCCATACATCAAAATCCCGACTTTATAGATTTTGGCAGCCAAAGACACAATTCCCAAAAATGTGACAATGAGCAACCCTATTGACAACAGTAATTGCCACAAAGGTACTCCTCCTTCTCCAATACCCCCCGGTAGTCGCATTAACATTACTATGGGGGAAGTTAAAGGGAATAATGAGAAGCCCACGGCAATAGGTCCATTGGGATTACTGAATACCGAAAAAAAGCCTACATAAATAGCTAGCATTAATGGTAATATAATAGGAAAAATAAATTGTTGGGTATCAGTCTCGTTATCTACGGCGGCCCCGATAGCTGCATAGATAGAACTGTAAATCAAATATCCTAAAATAAAATATATAAGAAAGCTGCCTATTAAAAGTGCCCACGGAATATTCATGATCTCATTGACATAAAGTAAAGTTTCATTATCCATCGTACTGGAAAATTGAGACATTCCATTTATGGTGCTAGGAGCAATTGCTGTATCGGTTGCCAAAGCCCGTAAATCGATTTCTAAAAATAGAACGACCAAAAACAATAGAAATGAAGCCGAAATCATCCAAATTGTAAATTGGGTGATTCCCGCTAAGGACGTCCCTATTATTTTGCCCAACATTAGCTGAAAAGGCTTTACCGAAGATATAATTACTTCAATAATCCTGCTCGTTTTTTCCTCAATGACACTGCGCATCACAAAACCACCGTATATGATAATGAACATCATAATGGCATATCCAAATCCTCCCCCAATAAATGCCTTTATTTCGTTTATTCCCTTTATGCTCTTTTCCCCGTTAAATGTTGCCAAGTTGATTTCAAACTCTTCCTCTATATCCAAAAATTGTTGTGTTGATACACCTAAGCTCCCAAGTCTCTTAAGTCTTAACTGCTTTTGAAAAATTTGCTCCAAACGTTGGGTAACGTTGGCGTTGGGATTGTCTTTGGTGTAGAGATAAGTTGTTTGCGAAACTTCTTCCAGATTTGAACCATTGGGAAGGTGCAGCAATCCAAAATAGCCCAATGAAATTGTGGAATCCTTGGCTTCTTCCAACGAAATGTCCTTGAAGCGAACGTATGAGATACTGTCATCGGTTTCAAATTCGTTTTTAAAGAATTCGCTTTCATTGAGAATGGAAATTATTCGTTTTTCCCCATCGTTGATTTTGGTGAGATAAGCTATCAATACGATCATCCCTACAAGCAAAATGGGGCTCAAGATGGTCATGATGATGAACGATTTGTTCCTAACCTTTGCCAGATACTCACGTTTTATAATCAATATGAGCTTACCCATTGCTTTCCTTATTGTTCACAGTTTCGATAAATATATCATTGGCTGATGGAATTGTTTCTTCAAAACGTCTGACATTTGCATGTTTTGATAGTTCCGTCAACACTTCGGCAGTGTTGTTTGATGGGAGTTGAATTTTAAAATTCAGTTGCTTTTCTGAAGCATCAAAATCTGAAGAGAGTATTTGAAATTTATCCTCCAACATCCCAATAACACCTTCCGCGTTTTTTTCCAATTCCAATCTTATATTAAAAATATTGTTCTTGTACGCTTTCTTTATTTCTGAAAGTTTACCATCCAGGATTTTTTCAGATTTATGAATTAACGCTATATGTTCGCATAACTCCTCTACAGACTCCATTCTGTGCGTAGAAAATATAATCGAAGTCCCCTTTTCCTTAAGTTGAAGGATTTCGTCTTTTATGATATTGGCATTAATTGGGTCGAACCCGCTAAATGGTTCATCAAAAATCAATAATTTAGGTTCGTGAAGTACCGTAACAATAAATTGAATCTTTTGAGCCATGCCCTTGGAGAGTTCTTGAACTTTCTTGTTCCACCAATCCCCAATGTTCAAACGATCAAACCAAAACTTTAAACGTTTTTTGGCATCGTTTTTAGAAAGTCCTTTTAGTTGGGCAAGATATAATGCCTGTTCACCGACCCTCATGCTTTTATAGAGTCCCCGTTCTTCTGGCAGATATCCAATTAGGGAAATGTGCTCTGGCCGTAAGTGTTCGCCATCAAACAAGACCTCTCCGGTATCTTGATAGGTTATTTGATTAACAATTCTTATAAAAGTAGTTTTCCCTGCACCATTTGGTCCCAAAAGCCCGTAGATACAGTTTTTTGGTATTTCCAGTGATATGTTGCTCAAGGCTTTGTAGCTTCCATAAAATTTGGAAACATTTTTGGCAACAAGGATATGATCCATCTAAACAATTTTTTCAAAGATATGTATTTGGGTGATAATAGGAATGTATTCAAAAAACAAAACCCACCCTTAAAATAAGATTTAAGGATGGGAAAAAAATTGCTATGAAAAAGAAAATTAGATATTGGTTTCCCAACATCAGTTTCAAATATACGTTTTTTATTTAAACAGAAAACTAATATTCGTTAGGAGAACATATCTTTAACTTTTTCGAAAAACGACTTATCCGATTTTTCTGGTTTCGGTATAAAGTTCTCATCATTTTGCATACGCTCAAAAAAATCCTTTTGCTCTCTATTCAATTCTTTGGGGGTCCAAACATTTACATGTACCAATAAGTCTCCGCTACCGTAACCGTTTAAACTGGAAATTCCTTTACCGCGCAGGCGTAATATTTTACCGGACTGAATTCCTGGTTCCAATTTTATACGAACTTTTCCCGTTACGGCATCTATCTCCTTTGAACTACCCAAAACAGCCTCTGAAAAACTGATGTAGAGGTCATAATGTAAATTATCGCCCTCTCTTTTCAGGGTTTCATGTTCAATAGTTTCGATGGCGACCAATAAATCCCCGGGAATTCCATCGCCAGGTGCTCCGTTACCTTTGCCAGAAACTTTTAACTGCATACCTTCTTCCACCCCTGGCGGAATTTTTATGGAAACTGTTTCCTCCTCAACCTTTAGACCTTGGGCATCTGCCCCGCTTGGTCTATTATCTATGGTTTGTCCTGCCCCACCACAAGTGGTACAGGTTGTTGCAGTCTGCATTCTGCCCAGGATTGTATTGGTGATTTTGGTCATCTGACCACTTCCATTACAGGTCGGGCATGTTTTATAGGTGACTCCAGCTGCTTGCACTTTTCTTCGGACCTTTACTTTTTTCTCAACACCGTTCGCCACCTCTTCAAGCGTCAATTTCACCCTTATACGGAGATTGCTTCCTTTTACCCTTCTTTGTCCGCCTCCGCCAAATCCACCAAATCCACTAAATCCACCACCACCGAAAGCGCTACCAAATATATCGCCGAACTGACTGAAAATGTCATCCATGTTCATGCCGCCGCCGCCAAATCCGTTGCCGCCCTCAAAAGCGGCGTGACCGAATTGGTCATATTTGGCTCGTTTGTCCGGGTCGCTCAATACCTCATAGGCCTCAGCAGCTTTTTTAAACATTTCTTCAGCTTTGGCATCACCCGGATTTTTATCAGGATGAAACTCTATTGCTTTCTTTCTGTAAGCTTTTTTGATTTCGGCTGCTGATGCACCTTTGGAAACACCCAGTATGTCGTAAAAATCCTCCTTCATATATTTTTAGTTGCCAACTACCACTTTTGGGTGTCGTATGATTCGGTCGCCTAGTTTGAAACCCTTTTCGACCACATCTATTATTTTTCCTTTCATTTTTTTATTTGGCGCAGGAATTTGAGTAATGGCTTCATGCACTTCGGCATCAAAAACATCACCTTCTTCAACCTCAACTTGCTCAAGTCCTTTTCCTTTAAGGGTTTCCTTGAATTTGTTGCTGATGAGTTCTACTCCCTTAAATAATTCCTTATCCTCAGATTTCGAAATTTCTTTCAATGCCCTGTCAAAATCATCCATTACTGGCAATAAAGAAACAATTACTTCTTGCCCAGCGGTTTTGAACAGATCGATTCTCTCTTTTGAAGTTCTTTTTTTGAAATTTTCAAATTCGGCAAAAAGCCTAAGGAACTTATCCTTTTCCTTTCCCAAATCCTCGCGCAACTTATCTTCTACGGAAATTTCACTTTCCTCCATTACGCTTTCCGGGTCTCTATGCTCATCGTTCAGTTCAGGACTTTCAATGGTTTGGGAATCGTTTAATTCTGTTTCCATCTCCTCAACCTTACTTTTCTTGCTCATATAACTATATTTTAATCTTTTTTTGAAAGGGCAAAAGTACTGCCAATTGTCTAAAAATGTCAAAATGTCACAACTAAACATAAAAAAATCCGCCAAAAGGCGGATGATATTTCAAGAAAAACACAGCTTCTTAAACAAACTCTTTTTTTAAGTTTTTTGTATTGGGACTATCGATTTTCTCTTTTTCTGCATGATATAAATCTTCAAGTGCAGAACAAACATTCGGAAAATGAAAAACAAAACCTTCCTTTTCTATGCGCTTGCTACTAACCCTTTGGCTGGCATACAATAGATAGGACATGTCTCCCAAAAGAAGTTGCATTGCAAATCTGGGTACGTTGGGCAATATCAGTGGTTTTCCAAGTACTTTAGCCAGTTCTTTTGTCATTTTGGTATTGGTCACGGGATTGGGGGCAACTGCATTGAATGTTCCCTTTAAACCGTGTTCTAATGCAAAAACGAATATTTGGGCCAAATCTTCAATATGTATCCATGATTGCCATTGATCACCACTTCCAAAAGCAGCACCAACGTAATTTTTAATGGGCATCGCCATTTTTGGCAAGGCACCGCCATTTTTGGAAAGAACAACACCGATTCTAATTTTAGCTATATCAAAGTCGAATGCATTTAATGTATTTATCTTGTGCTCCCATTCATTTACCACTTCGCCCAAAAAGCTATCATCTACAGCGGTCTCATTTTCATCATAGTAGGAAGAT
The DNA here is from genome assembly GCF_003269425.1 of Flagellimonas maritima. Classification (NCBI taxonomy): domain Bacteria; kingdom Pseudomonadati; phylum Bacteroidota; class Flavobacteriia; order Flavobacteriales; family Flavobacteriaceae; genus Flagellimonas; species Flagellimonas maritima. The sequence goes on from NZ_CP030104.1 coordinate 495,199, forward strand.
AATGAGTCTGGATAAATTCCAATGGCAGATGCGGAAACAAAAGATTTAATATGAGAGAAATCGATTTTTTCAAGGCCGTTATATAAAGTGTCGACACTATTTATTCGACTATAAAGTATCTTCTTCTTGTAAGCTTTGGTCCATCGTTTAGAAATACTTGCACCTGCAAGATTTATTATTGCTGAAACATCCTCAAAACATGTAATATCTATTTTGTCTTGGGCAGGGTTCCAATAAAAACCTTTATAATTTTCAGATAAAACTATCTTCTCCTTGCTCGTAGTTAAATAATTAACGGAAATACCTTTAGCATGCAACACTTTTGTAATAGCATTTCCGACTAAACCCGTAGCTCCAGTAATCAAAACTTTCATGTATCAGTTTTAAAACAAAGTTAGGTTTTTTAAAGTGCTGTTTTTGAGACATTAATTAAGGTTTAACATAAATGTTTAAACTTTACTTGAATTTAATCAAGCGATACTCGGCAAATTGATAATCCATTTACAAAAATCAAGGTTTAATTGCCCTTAGCATTTCCCTTTTGCCAGGTGGGCCGGGCAAGCGCTCAACTACAAAACCAACTTGTTGCAAAGCCCTTCTGACACTACCTTTTGCGGAATAGGTTACTAAAACCCCTTTTGTCTTCAGTGCATTATACATTTTTAAAAAAAGTGTTTCGGTCCACAGTTCTGGCTGCACACGTGCACCAAAAGCATCGTAGTATATAAGGTTGAACAAATTGGAGCTGTTTATTGCTTTAAAATCTTTTTTCTGCTTCTCCAACCGAAAATGTTCGGTAATATTTATTTTTTTGTCCCAAGGTGAACGATGCAATTTTTCAAAAGATGCTCTATAGTTTTGAGCCCCTAAGGCTTCGATATAATTTAAGGCCATAGCCTCTTCAAAATCAACAGGGAAAGCCTCTACTCCTGTGTAATTCACCCGCAGATTCTGTGAAGTACTTTCCAAAAGAGTTATAAATGCATTTAGACCTGTACCAAAGCCTACTTCAAGTATTTCTAGATCTGTATCTTTAAACAAACGGAGTCCATGTGCTATAAAGACGTAATATGCTTCTTGTACCGCACCATGTTTTGAATGGTATTGTTCGTTCCATTCTTCAATTTGAATGGTTTTGGACCCATCGGCAGTGGTAATAATATTTCGCTTCAAGATTATTCCTTCATTAAAACTCCTGAAGCTTCAAAACGATAGGTTCTTTTAGGTACCGTAATTTTTTCAACTTCTTCTTTTGATTTTCCTGCGTCTTCGGCATAGTGTCTTTGTTCATCCACAGAGACTTCCTCCAGAAAAGCAAGTCCATTGAGAAAAACCTGATTATTTTCGGAATCGGTAGGCACAAAAAATCCGTAGTCCTTAAATTTTACGAAAACCTGTTCTCCAGTTTCAAGATCGACCTTCATCCAACAGCCTTTGGATTTACAAACCTCGGACACCGTTCCTGATAGTTGCGCAGCAATGCTGTCATTTACAGCAATATTTTTAAATACTGTTTTATCTACAGAGGAGCCTGCCTCTAGCTCAAAGGATGCTCCATAAGCTTGGAAATCGCTATTTTGACCATAAGTTGTTATCTGGAACAGTAAGAATATGACAGGTAAAATGTTAAATACTTTCATAATCGAAAAAAATAAATATTTAGTCTGCTAATTACAGGATTTAAAGGTAATAAAACATTAGAAATTTCAGATAATTAGCTAATTTTAGCTGTTAAATTTCTTTGGATATGGAAACAATGACAAACGCTATAACAATCGAAAAATCGAAAACTTCTAAAATCCATGATGTTGATTTTGAGAATCTTTCTTTTGGAAGTACCTACACGGACCATATGCTTGTCTGTGATTATGTTGATGGTGCATGGCAAACGCCAAAAATTATTCCATATCAACCCATAACCTTAGAACCTTCCGCAAAAATTTTCCACTACGGGCAATCCATTTTTGAGGGAATGAAAGCTTATAAGGATGAAGCTGGCAAAGCTTGGCTGTTTAGACCTTTGGAAAACCACAAACGTTTGAATAAATCTGCTGAACGCTTGGCAATACCTGAACTCCCCGAGTCTTTTTTTATAGAAGGCCTTACGACCTTGCTCCAACTAGAGAAGGATTGGATTCCTGAAACACCTGGAAGTTCCTTATATATTAGACCTTTTATATTGGCTTCTGGAACTGGATTTCATGCCTCACCGGCAGACGCATACAAGTTTATAATAGCCTGTGCGCCTTCCGGCTCCTATTTTTCAGGAAAGGTAAGGGTATTGATAGAAGAAAAATATTCCCGCTCTGCGAACGGCGGTGTCGGATATGCCAAAGCGGGCGGAAATTATGCAGGTCAGTTTTATCCAACGCAACTGGCTATTGAAAAGGGGTACAATCAAGTCATTTGGACGGATGACAACAATCATGAATATATTGAGGAAGCCGGTGCCATGAATATTTTTGCCCGTATCAATGACACCTTGATCACTGGACCTACAAGTGATCGCATCTTGGATGGCATAACCCGTAAAAGTATATTGGAAATTGCCAAAGACGAAGGAATAGATACCGAAGTGCGAAATATTACGGTCAACGAAGTAGTGCAAGCTGCGAAAGATGGAACGCTAAAAGAAATGTTCGGTGCGGGTACCGCAGCGGTCATATCCCCTATAGCTGGCTTTGGATATAAAGGGGTTGATTATGACCTGCCTGAATTATCCGAAAGTTATGCAACACGACTCAAAAAAAGAATTACGGATATCCAGTACAATCGCGCTGAAGATAAGTTTGGATGGCGCTATGAGGTATAAAAAAGGTTGAAGAGGCAGTCCAAAAAGCTATATTTTAAATTTACTGTAATCTCGAGCGGAGTCGAGATGTATTTGAGATCAAGATATTAAATTTTTGGACATCGTTTATATTACAAAAAGTATAGGCTTGAATTGACGGCGAAAATACCTTTTGTACAGTTATTCTATTTATCCAAAATTCCTTGAATATCAGGTTTAAAATAATTGGGACCTTTAAGCACCTTTCCATCTTCTCGGTAAATAGGCATTCCATCTGCACCGAGCTTGCTCATGTTACTGCGCTGGATTTCCTCAAAAACTTCCTCAATTTTGTATTGCATCCCATGTTCCAAAATAGTCCCGCATAGAATATAGAGCATATCCCCAAGGGCATCTGCAACTTCGGTTAAATCGCCGTCATTTGCAGCTTCCAGATATTCTTTGTTTTCTTCATCCATTAAATTGAAACGTAATTGGTTTTTGGCCGGTCCCAAATTTGCAGTGGGCACTTGTAGCACCCCAAGTCCAAATGAATTATGGAATAGTTCAACAGCGTTTATTTTACTTTTCATTATAGTTGATTTGATTTAGCTTTGCGTAAAAATAAAAATATGTTCAGCACAGGACAATTAATTTTTGCGGCACTTTTTTTAATAGTGTTTATTATAATCATAACAATTTCTTACCGTAGAGATAAAACCATGCACCAAAAAAATTACAAGGGTGTAAAATGGGTCATGATTTCCTTTGTCACATTCATAACTATTTTATTCCTGATCAAGTACTTTCTTAAAAATTAACATTTCTATTGATTCTACCACAAAAATGAGGTGTTTTACAACTTTAATCAGAGGTTGATTCGTATACTATAGGAAAAGACGTACTTTTGTTTAACACAAGTTTAGTAGAAAATGACAACATTTTTCGGCATCTTACTGGTTTTACTTGTTGTGAATGCGATTCTTTTGATTTTCAGTATCAAAGGAGCCAAGAATAGGTTGAACAATTCCGTTCACAAAACTTCCGAAACATCCATTAAGAAAATTATTCAACGAGAGTCTTCGGACAGTGAATATAAAAAAGCGGTTTAGTTTGTACCTTTAGACCATGAAGCAAGCTTTTCTTGTTTTTTTGGGAGGTGGTCTGGGCAGTGTTTTTCGCTACGCAATATCCAAATCCTTAAATCCAGTTTTCCAAAATTTCTTTCTTGGTACTTTTTTGGTCAATATTATAGGTTCTTTGCTAATAGGCCTTATTATAGGAATGTCATCAAGGAACAATCTTCTTTCTTCTAACAGTGTACTATTCCTTGCCACTGGTTTTTGTGGTGGTTTTACAACATTTTCCGCTTTCGCATTTGAAAAGCATTCCCTAGTAAAGAATGGTGAGCTTTTTCATTTCTCTTTTTACACGATTTCAAGCATTTTTGTAGGTCTTTTAGCGATTGCTTTAGGTATATGGCTCTCAAAGCTGAGTAGTTAGTTATAAATTTATATTTCTTATCAATATTTGTTTATTATTGAACATTCTTTAATATAACTCCCACTTTATATGATGATACTGTGATTATTTAAGTTTTACATTAAGAAAAAATCATCATATACTTAATAAAACATTACTTAAAATCTTATACCCCTAAATATTTAGGGGTATTTTTTTTATAAATATAAAAATATATGTACAAACATGACATTTATCATAGCCTGATGTCATTTAACATATATTTGGCGAATCAATTAATCAAATAATCATGAAAAAAGTCGAGGCAATTATTAGAAAATCAAAATTTGATGAGGTGAAAAAAGCACTCCATCAGATTGAAGTCAACTTCTTTAGTTATTGGGATGTAACTGGGGTAGGAAACGAAAAGCAAGGTCATGTATACCGTGGTATTTCTTACAGTACTTCAGATATTCAAAGAAGGTATCTGGTCATAGTAGTATCAGATGATTTTCTGGAGCGTACGGTCAATACTTTATTGGAAGCAGCATCAACAGGAAATGTGGGAGACGGTAAAGTCTTCATTTCTGATGTAATAGAGGCCTACAGAATTAGAACCAAAGAAAGCGGCAATGCCGGAATAAACTAACCACTAACTAACAATATTTAAAGATTATGGACGCAGGATTATTTACAGCAAACAATGTATGGATGATGATCTGTACAGGATTAGTTTTCTTCATGCACCTAGGTTTCTCATTTTTGGAAATAGGACTGACCAGACAAAAAAACACAGTAAACATTTTATTTAAAAATATATTCATTATATGTGTTGGCCTATTGCTTTACTACATTGGAGGATTTAATTTAATGTATCCGGGTTTTGAAGATGGAGATTTAGGTTTCCTAAAATTTGCGGGTTTTGGAATTGCAGCTCCTGAAAATGGAATGACACCGGAATATGCCGATGGAGGTTATACCTGGTGGACCGACTTTCTTTTTCAAGGAATGTTCGCGGCCACTGCTGCAACTATTGTTTCCGGAGCGGTCGCTGAGCGTGTTAAACTTGGAGGATTTATGCTATTTACAATATTTTACGTAGGCCTGGTCTATCCCATAGTAGGTTCTTGGCAATGGGGAAGTGGGTTCCTATCTTCACTTTCGTACGGTGACGCAGAAGGATTTTATGATTTTGCCGGTTCAACGTTAGTACACTCCGTAGGAGGATGGGGTGCATTGATCGCTATTTTCTTACTGGGGGCCAGAATTGGTAAATTTGGAGAAGATGGTAAACCCAAGGCCATTCCCGGCCATAGTTTGCCATTTGCCGCAGCAGGTGTACTTATTCTGTGGCTGGGCTGGTTTGGTTTTAATGGCGGTTCCGTACTTTCCGCTGACCCCCAAGCAACCTCATTAGTGCTTGTAACAACCTCTCTGGCTGCAGCCGCAGGCGGAGTCTCAGCATTTCTTGCTTCTTTGTTAGCTTATAAAAACTATGACCTAACCATGTTTCTAAATGGAATACTGGGCGGATTGGTGGGGATTACTGCAGGAGCGGACCAAATGTCACCAAACGAAGCCGTCCTTATCGGCTTGATTGCTGGCGTTGTCATTGTGCTCGGTGTGGCCTTGATTGATAAACTTAAACTTGATGACCCAGTTGGTGCAGTCGCTGTTCACCTGATTTGCGGAATATGGGGCACACTGGCCGTTGGGATATTTGGAAGCTTAGCTGGAATTGACCAATTTTTGGTACAATTGGCAGGCGTTGGTGCAGCCGCTACATTTTGTTCAATTACCGCATTCATCATTCTTTTTACCATTAAGAAGGTTTCTGGCCTTCGGGTTTCGGAAAAAGAAGAAGTGGAAGGTCTGGATATTCACGAACATGGTATGGATGCCTACGCTGATTTTAGAATGAACCAGCATTAAAAGAGGAAACGGAGCGTTTGGCAGAACGCTCCGTTGTATAACCTTTTCATTTACAAAACTCAAATAATACAATTAAATGTCTCTCTAAAAGAGAGCACCTAAAATGATTACGATATGAAAACGATTATAAATACAAAATACATAAAAAATTTAGTTTTTGCCATCATGGTATTGGTATCTTTCACAGTTTTTGGACAGGAAGAGGAGACAAAACCAAAGTTCGAGTTTAGTGGTACGGTAGATGCCTATTATAGAGCAAATTTCAATGGATTAAATAAAGAAATTCCTGTTTTGGACGAAGATGGTGAAACCGAAGGAGTCTTCGTTCCCGCCGCTCCAGGAACTTCTTTTGCAAACGATCCAGGTTTTGCTATTGGCATGGTGAATTTAATAGCCTCCTATGAAAGCGAAAAAGTCGGCTTTGTAGCGGATTTGGTTTTTGGGCCCCGTGGTGAGGATGCGGTTTTTAACTCGTTTGGTTCCCCTGCAATAGTAAATCAGTTATATGTTTTTTGGAATGTTGGCGAGAATACCAGACTAACATTTGGAAACTTCAATACATTTTTGGGATATGAGGTAATCTCACCGTCCGCAAACTTTAATTATAGCACTTCGTACATGTTTTCCTATGGTCCTTTTTCCCATACTGGTATAAAAGCGGATTTTGACCTTGGCAATGATTGGTCTGCAATGTTGGCGGTTTTAAATCCTACCGACTTTACCGATTTTAATCCTTTAGGGGAAATCTCTTTTGGTGCACAATTGGGATATAGTGGTCAATTCTTAAACCTTATCTATGGAAATCAAAGCGGGGATGAATTTGTAAACGCAGATGGTGCGCTGATAGAAGTTGATAATGAGGCATTGTTCCAAATTGATTTTACGGGAGGATTCGATATAACTGAAAAATTCTTTTTGGGAATCAATGCAACTTACCAAGATACCGATGACCTTGGTTTTTACGGTGTTGCCTTATATCCACAATTGACTACTTCCGATAATTTTGCAATTGGTTTAAGAGGTGAATATTTCGCAGAATCGGGTAGTTTTGGAGCAATTGGTACCGGTGTTGAAGATTCTAGTGTCTTCGCAGTGACTTTAACAGGAAGTGCCACTATAGGGGATTTGATTATCAAACCTGAAATTCGTTTGGATAGTGCATCTGAGGACTTTTTTCTTGATAGTGATTTAAATCCTAGTGACAGCCTTGCTTCTTTTATACTAGCAGCAGTTTATTCTTTCTAAAACAAATAAAGAGATTGTCTAAAAAGTAAATATTCAGTAACATCATTAAATCCAATTACCGCAGACTTTTTAGACAATCTCTTTATCATTCCTTACTAAAATCCTTCACTCCTGCCCTCACCTTGGTTTTCAAATAATTTTGTCTTGGTACTAGTGGGCAAGAATATTCTTTATTGTAAACACAGTAAGGGTTGTAGGCCTTATTGAAATCAATGACGATTTTATCACCTTCAGGAATCGTTAAATCTATATAACGGCCTCCTCCATAAGTTTCCGTTCCATTTGTTTCATCTAAAAACGGTAAAAACAGGTAGTCTTTGTATTTATCTTGAGAAATTAAATCAAGACTCTGGTAAATTTCCAATTGATGTTGTATACCGTTCAATTTAAAATGTACGATACCATAGACAACCTCCCTTGTTTTATCATCGGTTGTGCTGTCCATTAAAAAGGGAACAGCATCGGGGGTACGTTCAAATTTGGCATGAACAACGTAGGTCGTGTCAGGTAGAAAGAATTCAAGCCCATCAAAATCTTTTCTATACCTGTCCGGTAAAGGCGATGTTTCAGGGTTTTTAAAAGTAGCGTTCAATTCTTGTTGAAAATCATTGATTTCTTTTATCAAGGTCGAACCTGATTGAGGCTCTTTTTTGGCTTCATGATATTTTTTATCAGGCTTACAGGCAAATACTAAAAAAACTGTCAGCAATAAAGAGTACTTCATCTTGATAAAATCTTTAGTGTAAAAGTAGCGCAAATCGTTCTTAATATTACCTTCGCCAATCCTCACTATTAAAATACTTGGCCATGATAAAAAATTCATTAATCATAACGTTAATATTAATAAGTGTTTCTTGCACGAATAAAAAGCAAGAAGAAACTACTCTTAGCATAGAAAAAAGAGAATTGCCCAACTTAGAGCCTGGAAGGTACAACGTAGCATTTTTAATCATGGATGGTGTATTCAACACGGAGTTCACTGCCCCATACGATATTTTTCAGCACACACAGTATCGCAAGAATATAAAAGCCATGAACACCTTTACGGTCGCTAATACCTTAGAGCCCATAACTTCTTTTGAGGGAATCAGGATTCTTCCTGATTTTGATTACTGCAAGGATTCAATCCCAAAAATCGATATTTTAGTTATACCCAGTGCCGAGCATCATTTAGATACGGATTTGAAGGATGAAAAAATGCTTGATTTTGTAAAAAAAGCCAGTGGGCAAGCTCTTTACGTGACTTCACATTGTGATGGTGCATTTGTTTTGGCTAAAGCGGGTCTTTTAAATGATGTGGTCTCCACAACTTTTCCGAGCGATATTGAAAAGTATAAAACCATGTTTCCGCATTTAAACGTTAAAGACAGTGTTCTTTTTGTACATGATGGAAAGTTTATCACTTCAGCAGGTGGAGCAAAAAGTTTTGATGCGGCTTTATACCTTTGTGAATACCTTTATGGGAAAGAGATTGCTGAATCTCTCGCGAGCGGACTCGTTATTGATTGGGATTTGAGCAAAATCCCTAAGCTTATTCTTCAATAATCTCATATCTGGAATCTTTCAGGTATTTAGAAACCACTTCATTGAATTTTGGGGTTATACGAAACAAGGCAGTATCTGGTAGACCATATAATTTGTCCTTATCCTTAAATCCTTTTTTTAAGGCTTCTTCAAGATAGAAAAGAGCGGTACCAAAATCTTCATTTTTAGAACTTAAGGATATAATTTTCATATAGTAATCAAAATTCTGAGGCTCTAAAATAGTCTTCAACATATATAAAAATGCCAGTGCATCCTCATCGATCAACTTTTCAGATTTTACCATGTCGATGTTATCTTCTGCGAGAGCATTTACAAAACCCAACAAGCGGTTTCCCATTTGTTTTTCATAAACGTTGCTCGATGCAGTGAACTTATTGATTTCTGTCTTTTGATAATTCCACCAGCCCAAGTTATTGAAGTTATGGGTCAGTACATCCTCTTCCATATAATATTGGTAATCTTCCTTTAAAATGGATTCTTTGAAAAAGGTAGCATTTTCGGCCCGTTTCATACTTTTAAATTCACGATTCTTCCGCAAAGCTTTTTGAACCTGCCTAAGTGAATCCAGATTTTTATGTGCCCCGTATATGGACGTCATCTCTCCCATAAATTGTTCTGCAAAGAGTAATTTTCTGGAACTTTTAAGGTTATTGACTTTTGCCAAATCCTCTTTATAGGCCTGCTCAATATAAATGGAATCTTTAGCTACGATTTTCTTTCCCATAGCGGACAATGTAAAGAGCTGCAAAGCCTTCTCGAAATAAGCAGTATCCGGCCATTTTTTCTCTTCGTCGTGCAATAATATCTGATTTGGGAATTTGAATCGATCTAAAACCTTTTCCACGGCAAGCATTTGCGTGTAATTAAAATCGTTCTTACCGATTATTCCAATAAAATGAAACGATCGTTTGGGGTTCAATAAATCTGAATTCGCAATGGAAGCCCCAATTGATATGGTACCCGCTATGTCCTTTAAAAAGACCGGTACTAGATTGGCAAATCTTGCACCGGAGGAAAAACCGGCAGTATAAACCCTCGACTTGTTTATGGGCAGCATTCCCACCAATTTATTGATGACATTGCTTGTTCTTACCATATTATTTGATAAGGGAACGGTATCCGAAATTTTTGGTGCAGCCAAGATGTAACCTTCTTTTTCAGCAGCACTTAAAAACACGGACAATGACTGCTTCTCCTTTCCTTCTAAATCGAACATCAATAGCAAGGGCCACTTTTTTGCAGTGGTAAAGTTGGTGGGCAGGTAAAGGGAAAAGCTATTGGGGATAGTATCATTTATAGCTATTGAGTCTATAATTTTCCCCTTTTTTAATACTATTTCTTGCGTAAATGCACTTTGAATGAATAATCCCACAAAAAATAATAAAGCATAATTTTTTTTCATAACGCTACAACTACAAAAATCTAGCCAAAAGAAAATGCTTGCTAGACTTTATAAAAGTAAACGAAAATTATAAGATATTCTTGCTTGCATTGATTGGTGCATTGGCTACAATATTGGATAAAACTATGTGGGTTCTACATTCTCCATAGACTATAAGCTCATCTATAAACTTTTCTAAATGTGATTGGTCTTTCAGGACCACCTCCATTATTATATTTTCATTGCCCGTGATACGATAGCAATTTATAACCTCTTGAAATGATTCTACTTTGCTCAAAAATGGTTTCAGCTTGCCCATAAAAGCACGGAGCATAACAATGGCTTTTAATTGGTGGCCGGCCAAAGAATAAGATACACATGTCCTATATCCTTCTATTAATCCCAAATCCTCCATCTTTTTTACCCGTTCCGTTACGGCAGGGGGCGTCAGGCCAACTTTTCGGCCTATTTTGGCAAAAGATTCCCTAGCATCTTTTTGTAAACAATCAAGTATTTTCCAATTGAGTTCATCTATCTTCATATTAAAAGTTATTTATTATAAAAACTTTATATTCAAAAGTAAATATTAAATTTCAATTTTAAAACCAAAGGTATATTATCCATTTGATATGTAATTTTAGGTTTTAAATTTGCTTTGAAGTTTATGGAAAGGAATGCTTTAAATTCTTTGGGAATTTATCGAAAATCGCTTGCCCTTCGAGATCTGAGCGAAGCGGTAGCTTATTATTTTTCCCATAATAGGGATATTCTCTCTTTAAATAATTATTGCAGTTTTAGAGATGATGTTTCCCAGTCTCTTTTGACTGATGCCATGTTGATTACCAAAGAAATAGAACATGCCGTCCTGAGCAATTCCCACCCCGTAAGAATGAAAAGTCTTGCTTTTATCAATATCATGACGCGTAATATTTTGGCGTATTGTAATGGTCTTGAAAGGGATGGGGTAAAAGAAAAGGAATATTTGAACTTATTGAGAAAAGAAATCAAAACTTTTAGGACATCCTTTAAGAAATGGAGGAAGTCCTTTAAAAATGGTAATGGGTAATTATTTTTTCCTAATTTTTTTGACGCATTACATATTACGCCTATACTGCCCTCCAACTTGAAATAGCGCATTGGTAATTTGTCCCAGCGAACAGTATTTTGTTACTTCCATCAGTTTTTCAAAAAGATTTTCATTGTTTATTGCAGCCAATTGAAGTTCCTTTAATTGTTGGTCCGTTTCTTTTTTATCTCTTGAATGAAGATTCTGTAAGGTTTCTATTTGGTTTTGCTTTTCCTCTTCTGTAGCTCTAATTACCTCAGCTGGCAATATAGTCGGTGAACCCTTGGAGCTCAAAAATGTGTTGACACCGATTATAGGGTACTCTCCATTATGCTTTAAAGTTTCATAGTGAAGGCTCTCTTCTTGAATCTTGGAACGTTGGTACATTGTTTCCATAGCGCCCAATACGCCGCCACGCTCTGTAATTCTATCAAATTCCAATAAAACAGCTTCTTCGACCAAATCTGTAAGCTCTTCTGTAATAAAAGAACCTTGCATGGGGTTTTCGTTCTTTGCCAATCCCAATTCCTTATTAATAATGAGCTGAATGGCCATAGCCCTGCGAACAGACTCCTCCGTGGGCGTAGTGATTGCTTCATCATACGCATTGGTGTGAAGCGAATTACAGTTATCATAGATTGCGTAAAGTGCCTGTAACGTAGTCCTAATATCATTAAAATCGATTTCTTGGGCGTGAAGACTTCTGCCTGAAGTCTGGATATGGTACTTTAGCATTTGTGCTCGTGGATCAGCACCGTATTTTTCCCTCAATGCCTTTGCCCAGATTCTTCTGGCAACCCTTCCTATTACAGCATATTCCGGGTCAACCCCATTTGAAAAAAAGAAAGATAGGTTTGGGCCAAACTTGTTGATGTCCATTCCTCTGCTCAGATAGTATTCCACATAGGTAAATCCATTGGATAGGGTGAACGCCAATTGTGTAATGGGATTTGCGCCTGCTTCAGCAATATGATAGCCAGAAATGGATACGGAATAAAAATTCCGTACTTGATGTTCAATGAAATATTCTTGTACGTCCCCCATCAACCTAAGAGCAAACTCTGTAGAAAAAATACAAGTGTTTTGTGCCTGGTCCTCCTTTAAAATATCCGCTTGTACCGTTCCCCTAACTTGATTGAGCGTGGTTGCTTTTATTTCACTATAAACTTTTTCAGGTAAAACTTGGTCTCCCGTAACGCCCAACAACAATAAACCAAGTCCATTATTTCCCTTGGGAAGACTTCCTAGATATGATGGACGTGTCTTTTCTTGTCCTTTAAAAAACGAATTTATTTTTTTCTCAACCTCTTTTTCAAGACCATTTTCCTTAATATATTTTTCACAATTCTGATCAATTGCAGCGTTCATAAAGAATGCCAAGAGCATGGGTGCAGGTCCATTGATGGTCATGCTCACGGATGTCATCGGGTTGCTCAAATCAAATCCTGAATATAATTTTTTGGCATCGTCCAAACAACAAATGGAGACCCCTGCATTTCCGATTTTCCCATAAATATCAGGTCTATGATCTGGATCGTTACCGTATAACGTTACAGAATCAAAAGCAGTGGAAAGCCTTTTTGCCGGCATATCCAAGCTAACATAATGAAAGCGCCTGTTGGTACGTTCCGGTCCACCTTCGCCAGCGAACATTCTTGTGGGGTCCTCACCTACTCGCTTAAATGGATATAATCCCGAAGTATAGGGAAACTCCCCAGGAACGTTCTCCTGTAAGCACCATCTCAAAATATCTCCCCAAGCTTCATACTTTGGCAATGCAACCTTAGGTATTTGACTATGGGAAAGCGAAGTGGTGTGGGTCTGGATATTGACATCCTTGCCCCTTACTTTAAATGTATAGATTTCTGATTTGTATGTCGCAACCTTTTCTTGCCACTTTATAATGGATTCCCAATGATGTGGATCTAGGTTCATTTTAACCTTCTCAAATTGTGCAATCAGCAATTTTACAAAGGGAATTTCATCATTTTGAACTTCTTCGAGAATAGAATCATGGTCAAGACCGGACTTAATTAAATAAGATTTTCCGTTTTCATCTGAAAGAACAGATAAAATTGTTTGGTGAATTCCGAACAGTTTTTGGGCCACCACTACTTGATCGTCTACACGTTTGTCGTAAGCACGATTGGTTTCTGCAATTTCAGAAAGGTACCTTGTTCTTGCGGGAGGTATCACAAATATCTTCTCTGTAGCTTCGTTCGATACTTGAAAGCTGGATATCAGCTTTGAACCTGCTTTTTTGACCAAGGTATCCATCACTGCTTTGTAGAGCCTGTTCATGCCCGGATCGTTGAATTGCGAAGCGATGGTTCCAAAGATTGGAAGGTCATCTTGGTTCACATCCCATAGACCTTGGTTGCGCATATATTGCTTCTTTACATCGCGCAACGCATCCAATGCTCCTCTTTTATCAAACTTGTTTATTGCTACGACATCGGCAAAATCCAACATATCTATTTTTTCAAGCTGTGTTGCCGCTCCAAACTCAGGTGTCATTACGTACAGGGAAACATCACTGTGCTCCAAAATTTCCGTATCTGATTGGCCGATACCCGAAGTTTCTAAAATAATTAGATCAAATTGCGCTGCTTTTAGTACTTGAACAGCTTCTGCTACATGTTTGGAAAGTGCCAGATTCGATTGCCTTGTCGCCAATGAGCGCATATAAACATTTTCATTGTTGATAGAATTCATTCGAATTCTATCGCCCAATAAGGCACCTCCTGTTTTTCGTTTGGAAGGATCTACTGAAATTATGCCTATTTGCTTATCAGGGAAATCGCTCAAGAATCGTCTAACCAATTCGTCCACAAGACTAGATTTTCCCGCACCTCCAGTCCCTGTTATACCTAGAACAGGAATTTTGTTGGAATGCTTTCCAATGTGATTTTGGTATTTTTCAAAAATTTCATGCCTATTCTCTGCCAAGGATATTAATCTGGCCAAAGTATTTACCTGTTTTTCAATAAGTAGTTCTTCCAATTTTTCTCCATTGGCCAATTTCAAATCAGGTACTTCAACATCACAACGTTGCACCAGGTCATTGATCATCCCTTGTAGCCCCATCTCCCTTCCATCATCAGGGGAATAGATTCTTTCAATGCCATAATCCATCAAATCCTTTATTTCCTTAGGAAGGATAACACCGCCTCCACCGCCAAAAATCTTAATATGCTCGGCTCCCTTTTCTTTCAACAAATCGAACATGTACCGAAAATATTCATTATGACCGCCCTGATACGAGGTCATAGCAATCGCATTTGCATCTTCTTGAATAGCGCAATCCACCACTTCGGCAACACTTCTATCATGTCCCAAGTGAATTACTTCGACCCCAGTGGATTGTATTATGCGTCTCATGATATTGATGGCGGCATCATGACCATCAAATAAAGATGCTGCAGTTACAATCCTTATTTTATTTTTTGGCGAATAGGGCTTTGTTTGTTTCATTGACAATTAGAGGTCTTATTTCGTCTTGCAATTTAAAGAAAATGCAACTTAAAACCGATTTTACCTATTATTTTATAAAAATAGAAAGGTCTTGGAGTAGGTTTTTTTGAATATCATAATTTTACCTTTCTAAATAAACCGAATGAAACTTGCCATACTTATCCATTGTTCCGACAAATCTGGAATCATAAGCTCGGTTACACATTTTATACATCAAAAAGGTGGAAATATTGTTTATCTGGACCAACATGTGGATAAAGAGGCGGGAATTTTTTTCATGAGGTTGGAGAGTGAATTTGAAAATAACATTTCACTTTCTGGTTTTAAAGAAGAATTTGCAAATGGAATGGCAAAAAAATACGGTATGCACTGGGATGTACATTTGGAAGATACAAAACCCAAAATGGGCATTTTTGTTTCTAAATACAACCACTGTCTTTATGATCTTTTGAGCAGATTTAATTCCGGGGAGCTCTTGGTAGATATTCCCTTTATCTTGAGCAATCACCAAAATCTAAAATATATAGCCGATCAATTTCAAATTCCATACTATCATATACCGGTCACGAAAGAAAACAAAGAGTCAGCAGAGACCAAACAATTGGATTTGCTACGCCGATATGAGGTAGATTTTATTGTACTTGCAAGATATATGCAAATTCTGTCACCAAAGTTAATAGATGCTTATCCTCAGAAAATCATTAATATCCATCACTCTTTTTTACCTGCTTTTGCTGGTGCAAAGCCATATCACGCTGCTT
The DNA here is from genome assembly GCF_003269425.1 of Flagellimonas maritima. Lineage (NCBI taxonomy): Bacteria > Pseudomonadati > Bacteroidota > Flavobacteriia > Flavobacteriales > Flavobacteriaceae > Flagellimonas > Flagellimonas maritima. The sequence goes on from NZ_CP030104.1 coordinate 510,834, forward strand.
TTGAGAGAGGTGTTAAAATTATAGGCGCCACCAGTCATTATGTAACTGCAGATTTAGATGCTGGTCCCATAGTAGAGCAGGATGTCACAACCGTTTCGCACTCACATTCCATCAAAGATTTTATTGCAAAAGGGAGAGATCTGGAAAAAATTGTGCTTTCACGGGCCGTTAAACTTCATCTTTCTAGAAAAACAATTGTATATAATAATAAGACCGTAATTTTTTCATAAAAAAATTCTAACTAAATTCAAAGCATACTAACAAACTACAGAAAATCGCATTAACCATAAATCTTACAAATGAAACGAATTCTTTTATGCTTTTTATTTTTTCAGTTTTTAGGCTGTACTGAACTTCAACAGGTCGTTAATCAATTACCCCAAGGAACAATTGGCATTGGGAATGCAGAAATAGCCCAGGGACTCCGTGATGCCCTTAATATGGGAATAGACAAGCAAGTTGATAAATTGGCCATCAAAGATGGCTTCTTCAAAAATGAACTGGTCAAAATATTTCTTCCTGATGAATTAAAAAAAGTTGAAAAGACACTCAGGGACATAGGCCTCGATAATCTAGCGGATGAAGGACTGCGAATATTAAATAGGGCTGCTGAAGATGCCGTAGGTGAAGCCACACCTATTTTTATAGACGCGGTAAAAGGAATAACGTTCAACGATGCGAAGCAAATTCTACTGGGAGCCGATAATGCAGCCACCAATTATTTAGAACAATCCACTAAGTCAAAGTTGTATGATAAATTTAATCCGATCATACAAAATTCATTTAAAAAAGTGGGTGCAGACCAGATATGGAACAACATTATAACAAGATACAATACTATACCTCTTACTAAAAACGTAAACCCGGATTTAACGGATTATACAACACAGGAAGCTTTAAAAGGCGTTTACACCATGATAGCCATCGAAGAGAAAGAGATTAGGAACAAAGTTTCTTCCAGAACTACGGATCTGTTAAGAAGGGTTTTTGCGCTCCAAGACTAAATTCAAACTTTTTTTACATGCAATAATCGTCAGAATTATCCGTTTAAAATTAAGAATGTCAATCAAGTATAACAAAATCCTAAAGTTTAATTAACCTTTGCTAAAAAGGTAAAATTGAATTTTGCAAAAGATTATCTGAGTTAGCATTTTTTTGAGTTAGTTAGTTTAAAACCAGTGTTCGCACTGGTTTTTTCTTTTTCGGATAGTTTTGCAATGGGGTTTTCTACTTCCAAAATTCTTGTGGAACAGCTTCCAAAAGGTAAATTCTTATCGGGAATTACTTTTTTTAGGGTTTCGTTAACAAATAAATTTTCGTATTTCACTAATTTCAAGGGAGTTAATTCATCAATCAAAATAATGAGATGGTCAAAATTAATTTTTTTCCTATCTATCCTTTTATGTACATCTAACCAAGTTGAAGCGTATAATTTAAACAAATCAGACCTCACCACTTCACTTTCGGTATTCGATTCACTTAAATGGGCCGATTACTATTACAACATACATAGGTACAAAAAGGCAATCCCCATTTATGAAAAAAACCTAATTGATTCTGACAAAAAAACATATATACTAAAAAGGCTTTCATTGAGCCAAGCAGCGTTGGGCAATGTAGACGAGTCAACAGCGAGCCTAATGGAGTATCTACAATTGGAATTCAATCCAAATTTTTTGCTCAATGAAGGATTTGACCCCATTAGGGAAGAAAGCAAATTCAAAAAAATATCTGATAGGTTAATTCCAAAAGTAACCACTTGGTCCATAATATATTTATTTGTTGCTATAGTTGGCTTTTATGTGGTTTTAATCCTTTGCTTTAACAAACAAATTCATCCCGCATCCCGTTTTTTCATTGCATCGTTCATTTTCATCCATTCGTTTTTTATATTACATATAAGCATCAATTCCTCGAACTATTTTTTTGAATATCCGCATACTTACCTAATGTCTACTTGGGCGGTATTCCTGTACGGTCCCCTATTATATTTTTATTTTAAAAAAACGACCCTTAAATACAAATTTAAACCTATCGATATATTGCATTTAACGCCAACTGCTGTATTGATTATTTATCTTATACTGGATGTCTATGTACTTTCCCATAAAAACAAGATAGCACTCATGCTCTCCAGAATGCAAGATGGTCTAGGACCCCAAGACTCCAACAGATTAATGATTCTTGTTATTTTAAAAATTGTTTCACTGACAGTTTATGGTTTTTTTATAGGAAAGGTCTATGCAAATGGAAAGAACAATATACAGCTTGAACAGAAAAGTTTACTGTGGCAAAAAAACGTATACCATATTCATATTCTTTATGTTTTCGCTTACACGGCATATGGCATGGTCATAATTACAGGTCATACCAATGGTGTACTTTTTGATATTTCTGCGGCAACCATGGCTCTGATGGTGCTTTATGTTGGATATTCTGCAAATATTCAACCTGATGTTTTTAGCGGTGTTTACTCTTATAAGAATAGATTGTTCCCCAAATATGAAAAGTCTGGACTTACCCCTAGCCTATCCGATGAATTAAAGGAAAACCTCTTATACTTGTTTGCTGTAGATAAAATCTATAAGGAAAACAATATCAATTTAGATATGGTTGCGCAAAGGTTAAATACTACACGACACAACGCATCACAAATCATTAATGAGCATTTTAATGTTAGTTTTCATGAATTTGTAAATATCTATAGAATAAAAGAAGCAAAGCAATTACTGATAGAAAACGAATCCCGAAAATTAAATATTATCAATGTAGCGTATGAAGTTGGTTATAACAATAAGGTAACGTTCAATAAAGCTTTCAAAAAGGATACGGAACTAACTCCCTCACAATTTCAAAAATCAGTGGCAAGGACATCATGATTGTCAATTTTAATAAAATGAAATAAGGTAAAGGTTTATCAGGAATTTCCGTTCGCTATTTCAACATCTCTATTTTTAATCAAGAAAACAGCTCATCAGGAAACTAATAAGACATTTTTGGTCTCATTTAGGGATAATTGAATTAGTCAGCAATAATACCTTTTGCCTATGAGCTGTTTTATTTTCTTTTATATAATCCATCGAATAGGACACTAACTACTTCTTCTTTAAGCAAAAGTTCCCAAAGCTGTCTTATGGTTCCATCTTCATTTTTCGTCCAGGTAATTCTGTTTCTATAAAGTTTTCCATCAGCTTTGGTAAACTCCTTTGAAGACAATATCATCCGGTTACCGATTCTGTTACCGGAAAGCTTTAAGAAAGTTCCTGTATTGTCGACCCACAATTGTTCCCATTTTCCTGAAACATTATTATAAAAATTAAGACTTGTTCCTGTATATCCTGTACTCCCATTGCTCCATTTTTCACGAATTACACAGCCATTTTCTTCCTTACTGATTTTATTTGTGCCAGCAACCTGACCTTTTGGAGTGGTTACATTCCACTCTCCTACCCAAAAATCAAAAGCATGATGATTGTCCGAGCAACAAGAACATGTTTCTGTATGCTGTTGCCCATACGATGTAATACAAACAAAAAAGGCCAGTACTACAAAAGTCTTTATCATTTTGCGCTACTTCACATTTTGTAAGTACTTGATTACCTGTTCATTGAAAATCATTGGTTTTTCCACGTTGACAACATGGCCGCAATTTTCGATGACATGAAGTGTAGACGCAACATGTGAACCCACTACCTTTTTTATTGTTGGGAGAAAGAGGTAATCCTCCTCGCCCATAATGTAGAATGTTGGAATTTTGATATCAACTGCCCTAAAAAAACGCAACAACGGATTAATCTCAGAAGTTAACTTGAACCATCTTATGAATTCTTTTTGGTATAATTTTTTAGCTTCTCGTACAAACAACGACCGAGACTCCCTATGATTTTTGTTCGGCATAATGACAAATGCAAAAAATTTATAAAGCCATATATAAGGCACTATAGATTTAAAGATAACGCCCAGCCGCATCAAAACTTGCGAGCGAAGGTTAAGCTTCATTATAGCACCGCCCATTACCATGCTCTGTACCCTATCAGAGTATTTTTCAGCTAAATTCCTGATCAAAATGGTTCCAAGGGATATCCCAATAAAGTGTGACTTTTCTATGTTCTCATAATCCAAAACCTCAATGATATCAGCTGTAATCGAATCAAAAGTGTATTTATCACTGAAAGCATCCTTTATATTGGGTTTTGAATTGCCATGCCCTCTCAAATCCAACAACAAAACATTAAAATGTTTTTTAAAGTCCCTCAACTGCTTATACCAAATTGTGGAACTGCCTCCCGCCCCATGTACAAATGTGACCCACTCTTTTGAAATATCATGCCTATATGCCGTGTAGTGTAGCAATTATTGTTTTTTATAAATGTACGTTAATTTTTCGCTTACAAAAGGTAAGATTCTAACGTGAGAGATTACAATTCTGTTAAATTTTAGATAAAGTGCCTGATTTCTAGATGTGTACACCTTTTGACAGTAGTCCATACTAGAGTTTTCAACGTATCTTTGATATAACAAATCTTATAGTTATGAATAATCAGTATTGTAAGGTTGGAGCTGTGACTCCGATCACGAGTTTAAATCAAGCCGTTTCGGTTTTGGAGGTTATGTATCAGAATTTTATTGAGAAGGCAGCTGATGCAACATATATGGACACCGATTTAAAGGAATTTTTCAATAGAAAGGCACAAGGAATTAAAAAGACATTGGAAAGCTTGGTTTAAATATTATTCCAATTTGTTGAGTTCGATTTCCATTTCTCTCTGTATATTTTTGGCTTTTTCTGCAGCTGCTTCAGCAAAATCCATGTTGTTTGAAGCATAAAGAATTCCTCTGGAAGAGTTAACAAGTAATCCTATATTTTTTGTGATACCATATTTGCAAACTTCTTGCAAGTTACCGCCCTGTGCACCTACACCTGGCACTAAAAGGAAGCTCTCAGGTACAATTCTCCTAATATCTTGCAAGTAAACTGCCTTCGTGGCACCCACAACATACATCAATCTTTCTGCATTTTTATAAGATTTTGATTCTTCCAAAACCTCTTTGTATAGCTCTTGTCCATCAATACGCTTTGTTTGAAAGTCGTATGCACCCTCATTTGAGGTCAATGCAAGCAATATGGTGTGCTTATCTTCAAAAGATAAAAAAGGTTCTATAGAATCTTTTCCCATATATGGCGCTACGGTGATTGAATCAAAATTCAAGGTTTCAAAAAAAGCTTTCGCATATCTCGTGGAAGTGTTTCCGATATCCCCCCGTTTTGCATCTGCGATGGTGAAAATATTAGGATGTTCAGAATTTAGATAATCCATCGTTTTCTCCAAGGATTTCCATCCTTTAAGACCGTACGCTTCATAGAAAGCAATATTTGGCTTATAAGCAACACAAAATTGATTCGTAGCATCTATTATTTCCTTATTGAAGGAAAAGATTGGGTCCTTTTCTGTGAGTAAATGTTTTGGAATCTTATCCAAATCGGTATCAAGCCCTATACATAGAAAAGATTTTTTTTTATGAATCTGTGAAACTAAATGGTCTATTTTCATTAAAATTTGGTTCTCGACTGCGCTCGAACTGACATTCAATTCAGAACTACTGACTACTGACTACTGACTACTGACTACTGACTACTGACTACTGACTACTGACTACTGACTACTGACTACTGACTACTGACTACTGACTACTGACTACTGACTACTGACTACTGACTACTGACTACTGACTACTGACTACTACTGACTACTAACTACTAACTACTAACTACTAAATTTAAAAAATCTCCGAGGCCTCCTTTAGCTTCTCCGTGTTTTCTACCAGCATTAACTCGTCTATGATTTTCTGAATATCTCCATTGATTATGTTTTGTAAATCGTAGAGCGTTAAACCAATTCTATGATCCGTAACTCTCCCCTGTGGATAATTGTAGGTTCTAATTTTTGCCGAACGATCACCACTGCTGACCTGCGAGTTTCTTTTGGCCGCATCTTCCTCCTGTTTTTTGGCCAACTCTAAATCGTATAATCTTGAACGCAATACTTTAAATGCTTTTTCCTTGTTTTTGTGTTGGGATTTTTGGTCTTGGCATTGCGCGACCAAGCCTGTAGGAACGTGTGTCAACCTAACTGCGGAATAGGTTGTGTTCACGGATTGTCCACCAGGTCCTGATGAACAGAAAAAATCGATACGAACATCTTTTGGCTCGATCTGTACATCAAAATCCTCGGCTTCGGGAATCACCATTACCGTAGCAGCACTTGTATGAACACGGCCTTGGGTTTCCGTTTGTGGTACACGTTGCACACGGTGTACGCCTGCTTCAAACTTTAAGGTCCCGTAAACATCCTCACCATTTACCTCAAAATGGATTTCCTTATACCCGCCACTGGTTCCTTCGCTCAAATCTATAATATTGGTTTTCCATCCTTTGGACTCACAATATTTGGCGTACATGCGATAGAGATCACCAGCAAAAATACTGGCTTCATCACCACCGGTTCCAGCCCTTACTTCCATTACTACGTTCTTTTCATCTTCCGGGTCTTTGGGGATTAGGAGGAACTTTATTTCATCTTCCAATTTTGGGAGTGCATTTTTCGCTTCTTCCAATTGCATCTTGGCCATTTCCAACATTTCGGCATCACTACCGTCAGAAATAATCTCTTCTGCTTCGTCAATATTGTTGCTAAGCGTTATATATTCATCACGTTTATCGACCAGAAGTTTTAAATCTTTGTATTCCTTGTTGAGTTTTACATATCTTTTCTGGTCTGAAATGATATCTGGTTGAATAATAAGGTCGGCAACCTCATCAAAACGTTGTTTTACTATATTGAGTTTGTCAAGCATAAATCAATCCGCGTTAAGATTACGAATTTACGATTAATTTGTACATTTAATAACAGCTATGAGCGCACTACTTCGCCTTACTACCTATTACTTGGCTTTTTTCTTCAGTAAATCTATTTTGGCAATTTCTATTGGGCTAACCGTGTTCTTATGTATCGCCAAAATTCCTTTTATGGCCATTACGTTTTCCAAAATAATATTTCTGGGTTTGGTGTTTTTTCTTTTTAAAGAAGAAAAATTAAAACAAAAACTTATCTTTTATAAGAACTTTGGGGTTTCAAAAACCTTACTGCTTTTGCTAGCAATTGTTTTTGACACCATAATATCAGTAATAATCTATTTAATCTTTTTGTGGATTGATTCTTGAAATAGATAACATAGAATTGAATTTTGGTCCAAGAAAAATTCTGTTCGGTATTTATCTTAAAGCAAAGGAAGGTGAAGTAACTGGAATTTTAGGAAGAAATGGATGCGGAAAAACATCTCTCCTTAAAATAATATTTGGCAGTTTAAAACCAAAATACAAATCTATAAGAATCGATGGCAAAAATCGTAAGGATAGATTATTTTTATCAAATTCCATAGCATACCTTCCCCAACATCAATTACTACCAAATAACATCAAAATCGAAAAAATCTTCAGTTTATTCAATGTGGACTGGAATAGGTTTACAGAAATTTTCAAAAGTTTTAAAGTTTACGAAAAGTATAAGGTTTTTGAGCTCTCAAGTGGTGAAATAAGAATATTGGAAACATACTTGATTTTGAATAGAGATTTTAAAATCATTTTATTGGATGAGCCATTTTCTTTTATCGCTCCCATATATGTGGATATTTTTAAAGATATGATCTTATCAAAGAAAAAAAATAGAATAACCATCATTACGGATCATTTCTATAATGATGTAATGAATATAGCAAACACCCTCTATTTATTGAAAAATGGCCATTCCAAACTCATCAACAATATTGATGATTTAGTAAACGACGGATACTTAAGCTCTAGTTCCCAACAAAAGTAGTTCCCAATGTAAGAATGTAGGCGCTAAGGCCATCGCTTCTGTCGTAGTGGCTAAAGCGCAAATCAATGGTCTTTAATCCAAATGAAAAAATCTTGGAGTTTGCGAAGATATCCTTGTACTGTAAACCCAACCCATATTGGTGTGCGTCATACTTTGACAAATCGTAATCAGAGGTATAAAATTCAAAGGTTGAAAGTGCGTCTTCCTTCTCAAAAAAGTAATCTGCTGCAGATTGTGTATAATATCTGTAAGTAGGATACAATGTGAACTTATTGGTTACTTTAAATGGCGCCTCCAAACTAGCCGTATGTGAGGTTATGCCCCAGTCGTCCCAATAGAAACGATAATAGGAACGCAAAACCAAGAGGTCGTTCACATAATAATTCAATCTGCCCCCAAAGGGGATTTTAAATCTGTTATCAGGTAACCGTTCCACGTCATCTGCCAATTGAAAATCATCAATAAAGAAGTTTTCCGCATTCCCAAAATAAATCCTTTGAAAAGGAGTGCTCAACAAACCACTTTGCGAGACTACATCCATGAAAAGAGCGCCCTGTAATTTTTTGTTTAAAATTTGGGAAAAACCCAGTGATAGGGCATAAGAATTTCTATTCGCTTCTGAAAATTCAGAAAAAGCAGGATCATAGGTGCCATCTCCCTCAATACGATCATCAAAAAAACCTTCGCGCAGTTCTATGGGATAAATAAGATCCCATTTATCCAAATATACATTTCCACCAATAGTGAGCTCTGTGTTTTTATCATTAAAGAGTCTTGTATAACTTCCTCCAAAACCAATTGAAAAATAATCGTATTCCGATGATAAATATGCGTTTGCACTCCAAATGGAATTTCTGTTTTCTGAACTGTGCCGGTAACTAGGATTTATATAGGTCAATACATCCCGTCTGGATTCTCCAGATGACGCATCGAACGGTGTGGTGTTCAGGTTATTTCCATCCAATGGATTCACATTGCTGGAAGAAGCAGAGGTGTAAGCGGAAAGTCCTACATCTACGGTCAATACATCATCATCGTTTATGGGTATTCGTAAAACAATCGTGGATGTGGCATCAGTAAGTTCTTCTGTACCTTCCCCACCGGTGACCGCAGCGTTTTGACCATCTTGCTCATAGTAGCTGAACAAAAGGTCAATTTCACTGGTCTCCAATACACGTTTTTTATAGGATGTAGTGTTTTGTTGCGCCTGTGCAAAAGAAATATTAAGAAGAAAAATCAATATAAGTGATAAGCGACAACGGTACTCATTGTGTTGGGAGCTGAAAATCTTTGAAGAAAATCTTTCAATTTTCAAATTTGAACTTTTTGCTTTAATTGCAGCCACAACCGCCTCCTGTTTTACCACCATTTGCACCTGCCGAAGCCTCTCGGTATATTTGAAAATTAGTTTCAAAACGTTCATAGGTGCGGGCTCCCAATTGCATTTCCACATCATTGAGATAGACCTTATCGTACTCTTTCACTGCGACACAAGAACTACTGAATATTAAAAGAGCAAATAAAATTAGGATTTTTCGCATTTTTAAATTTACTGTTTTTTATCAAAAATGATTCCCGAACTTTTTTGAACCTTGTTGTCCGAATCCACCACAACCACCTCTACTCCATCAATCTGGTTAATCAAATGGATTCCACTATCCTTTCCCATAATGAACACTGCTGTAGCTAGAGCGTCACATAATTCCGCATTCTTTGCAAAAACAGAAACACTGTTGATTCCCTTTGTAGGGTAACCTGTTCTGGGGTCGATAATATGGGAATATCTTTCCCCGTTCAACATAACAAATTTCTCATAATTGCCAGAAGTGGCTACAGAAGATTCAACGATTGGCAACCAACTGAATACTTTATCCTTACTTAAAGGATTTGCTATGCCTATCAACCATTTTTCACCACTGGTTTTAGTTCCCCAAGTGGTCAAATCACCAGATGCATTTATTACACCGGCTTTTACTTGGTTAGAGACCATTAGTTCCTTTGCCTTATCTGCAGCAAATCCCTTACCAATTGCCCCAAAGCCAATCCTCATGCCCGTATCCTTTAAATAAACAGTTTGTTCAAGTGTATCAAGCACAATTTTCTCGTACCCTATATTTTCCACAGACCTTTGTACGTATATTTTAGCGGGCAATTTTTTCATGGTGCCGTCAAACTTCCAAATTTTATCCATTGATGCATAAGTGATATCAAAAGCCCCATCGGTTATTTCCGAAATCTTTTTACATCGTTCTATCAACCGGAATAATTCTAAAGAAACCTTTACTGGTTTTACACCAGCATTTTTATTGATCAAGGAAGTTTCAGATGCTTCGTCCCAAGAGGAAATCATTTTTTCTATCCGCTTTATCTCTGATACGGCCTCATCTATGTCCAAATAACCAATGTCCTCGTTGGGAGCAATCACAGTTATTTCGAACCTGGTGCCCATAAGCTTTAATGTTCTTTTTACAGTGACCTCTTCCTGCACCTGTCCTTTGGACAGCATACAAAATAGGCTGCAAAAGAGAACAATGTGTGCTTTCATTTTAAAAAATCATTCAATAGCGAAATATATTCTTTTGTGGTATTCCTAGGGCTATAACTTGTTATGCCTAAAACTGACTCTTGTTTATCCATAATCACCACTAATGGAAAATGACCGCGTGGATTATATTTTTCTGCGAGTGATTTATGTGAATCCAGTTTATCTGCTGGCAATTGGTTTTTCTTCTTTCTTGGAAAGTCCGCATTGTACAATACATAATGAGAAGATGCATAATTTTTAAAGTCATCAGAATCAAATACCTTACGCTTTAAACGGATACAGGGCGCACACCAATCTGAACCCGAAAATACCAAAATGATGGGTTTGTCCTCTTCATTGGCCAACGCAACGGCAGCATCAAAGTTCTCTTGCCACAATTGTGCTTGCAACGTACCAAAGAGCATGCAAAATGTTATGAACAGTAGTTTTTTCATCTGACCGACCAAAATAATATTTAACTATTCGAAAACTCGAAGGATAGTACCTGTAAGCTCTGTATTAAAAACGCGTAACGGATTGCTGGTTATTGAATTTAGAGGTGTTCCATTCTGATTGAATCTTGAACCGTGGGTGGAGCATCTAAAAATACCACCATCCTCAGAAATAAAACGTACCTCTTCTGTTTGCTGATGACTACAAATTTGGCTTGCCGCTATAAGGTTTCCTTCTAAATTCCTGGCAACCACAATATCTGTATAGCCCAAACTTGGATTGGATTTTACCAGAATAAATCCACCGTTGTCAGCTAAAGGAGCAGCATCGGAAGAAGTTAAATCAACTGTAAAATCTACCCCATCCGGTTCCGGAAATGTTTCAAGGTCTTCGGAATCACTGGAACATCCATGTAAACAGGGAAAAGTCAAGGCAAAAGCAGCACCGGCGCCTAAACTTTTCAAAAAAGCTTTTCTTTCCATAGCGTGAGGTTTATTTAAAGAACGCTAAAACGACCTTAATCGTATGCTAATATTCAAACTTACCGAATGTGCTCTGTATCGTCAATTTCTTATGAGCAGCCTTTTCAACTCGACCCACAATTTGAGCATCAACATTGAATTTTTTTGAAATTTCAATGATATCATTTGCAACCTTTTCACTAACATAGAGTTCCATACGATGACCACAGTTAAAGACTTGGTACATTTCCTTCCAATCGGTATCTGATTGTTCTTGTATCAATTTAAAAAGTGGTGGGACGGGAAAGAGATTATCCTTTATAATGTGCAATTTTTCCACAAAATGAAGAATCTTGGTTTGGGCTCCACCGCTACAATGAACCATTCCATGAATTTGCTCAGAAGTATACTTTTCCAATACTTTTTTGATAATTGGCGCATAGGTCCTTGTGGGTGATAATACCAATTTACCTGCATTTATAGGTGAGTTGGGTACGGAATCGGTAAGTGTTGTATTGCCAGAGTAAATTAATTCTTTAGGTACGGATGGGTCATAACTCTCAGGATATTTTTTGGCTAGATATTTCCCAAACACATCATGCCGCGCAGAAGTAAGGCCATTACTGCCCATTCCGCCATTGTACCCGCTCTCATAAGTTGCCTGTCCAAAAGAGGCCAGACCAACAATAACGTCTCCCGCTTTAATATTGGCATTATCGATAACATTTTTTCTTTCCAAACGTGCGGTGACCGTAGAATCCACAATAATGGTACGCAACAAATCCCCTACATCCGCAGTTTCACCACCCGTTGAATAAATATTGACCCCATGTTTTGATAAATCCGATATCAATTCTTCGGTACCGTTGATAATGGCTGAAATAACTTCAGCAGGAATCAAGTTTTTGTTTCGACCTATAGTGGAAGAAAGCATAATAGTATCGGTAGCCCCAACACAAATTAAATCATCCACGTTCATGATAAGGGCATCCTGGGCAATTCCCTTCCAAACAGAAATATCACCTGTTTCCTTCCAATACAAATATGCCAATGAAGATTTAGTGCCGGCACCATCGGCGTGCATTACCAAACAATGCTCTGCACTACCAGTAAGATAATCGGGTACGATCTTACAAAAAGCCTTTGGAAAAAGCCCTTTATCAATATTCTTAATCGCATTGTGCACATCTTCCTTTGATGCTGAAACACCGCGCTGAGCATATCTCTTACTTGTATCTGAGGACATAAATTCAGTTTGGGCAAAAATAGAGCAATACCATTAATTTATAACGAAACGAAGCAGTCTTTATAGAGCTTTCTTATTTGGCAAACAAAAGTTCCCTATATTTTGTAAATGGCCATAGTTCATCTGAAATCAATTTTTCAATTTTGTCAGATTGCTCCCGAATCGTATCAAAATAAGGTTTTACGTTGTTACAGTAAGCACGGGATTTTCTCTCGGTGGTTGATAATCCATTGGCTCTTTTGCGCGCAGCTGTCATTTCATCGGTCAATTTCTTTATTTCCATCATGTGCTCTCCCAACTGCTCCAAAATATTCAATTGGCTTTCCGCAACTTTCTTATGGGCGGCACCATAAACTTCTTTTAGACCTTTAATATTCTCCAAAAGTAAATTTTGATAAGAAAGTGCAGCAGGTATAATATGGTTGTAGACCATTTCACCCAAAACCCTTCCCTCTATTTGAACATTAAAAACATAAGCCTCATATTCAACCTCTTGGTGCGCGTTCAATTCTACTTCGTTCATAACATCCATAGTCTTAAAAAGTGCGATACTTTCCTTGGAGGTTATTACTTGCAAAGCTTCGGGAGTGTTTTTGTTGTTGCTCAGTTTTCTTCTTCTGGCCTCTTCTTGCCATTCCGTTCCATAACCGTCCCCATCAAAACGGATTCTTTTAGAGGTTTTTATATACTCTCGCAATATATTGAAAACCGCTTCATCTTTTTTTAGACTTTTCTTGTCTATCAGCGCATCCACTTCTTTTTTAAAGTCCTTAAGTTGTTTTGCAACAATGGTATTCAAAATGGTCATGGGTTTTGCGCAATTGGTTTTAGCTCCAACTCCTCTCATTTCAAACTTGTTTCCGGTAAATGCAAAAGGTGATGTTCTGTTACGGTCCGTATTATCCAACAAAATTTCAGGGATTTTACCCACCACATTGAGCTTGAGCTCTGTCTTTTCCTGTGGTGACAATTTTCCTTTGGAAACGCCTTCCAGTTCATCCAAAACATCACTTAATTGTTTTCCAATAAAAATTGATATGATTGATGGTGGAGCTTCATTGGCTCCCAATCTATGATCGTTACTTGCGGAAGCTATGGAAGATCGCAATAACTCTTCATAAGTATCAACTGCTTTTATTGTATTTATAAAAAATGTTAAAAATTGAAGGTTTTTCATTGGTGTGGAACCAGGACTGAGAAGATTGACCCCCGTATCCGTAGCCAAAGACCAGTTGTTATGTTTTCCCGAGCCATTGATTCCCGCAAATGGTTTTTCGTGGAAAAGAACAGTAAAATTATGTTTGTCCGCCACTTCTTCCATAACGTCCATTAACAATAAGTTATGATCTACGGAGAGATTGGCCTCTTCAAAAACTGGCGCAAGTTCAAATTGGTTTGGTGCCACTTCATTGTGACGGGTTTTTACTGGAATACCCAGTTTTGTGCATTGTTTTTCCAAATCGCTCATAAAACTCAATGCTCTTGGAGGAATAACCCCAAAGTAATGATCATCAAGTTGCTGGCCCTTTGCCGCTGGGTTCCCTAGCAGCGTACGACCTGTCATCACAATATCCATCCTTGAGTGTGCCAAGGATTTATCGAGCAAAAAATATTCCTGTTCCCAACCTAAGGTCGCATGAACTTTACGAACATTTTTATCAAAATATTGTGCAACGGCGGTTGCAGCTTCGTCCACAGCATGTAAAGCCCGGAGCAGTGGGGCCTTATTATCCAAAGCTTCACCTGTATACGCAACAAAAATTGTTGGAATGCATAGTGTTGTCTTATAAATAAATGCTGGCGATGTTGGATCCCATGCTGTATATCCTCTTGCTTCAAAGGTATTCCGTATTCCACCATTTGGAAAGCTGGACGCATCAGGTTCCTGTTGTACCAGCTGGCCTCCTTCAAATTTTTCCATCGCCCTACCATCTGATAGTATATCAAAAAAAGCATCATGCTTTTCTGCGGTAGATCCCGTTAAAGGTTGAAACCAATGTGTATAGTGTGTGGCACCCATGGATAACGCCCAAGCCTTCATACCTTCTGCAACCTGATCGGCAATTTTTCTATCTATTTTATTGCCTTGAAAAATGGCGGACTTAACCTTACCAAATGCTTCCTTGGTCAAAAATTGAAGCATCCGCTCTTCATTGAAGACATTTTTTCCGAACATCTCCGATCGCCTACCTGTTTCCTTAATGGTTTTATGAACCCTGGTACGACTTTCCGACAAAGCTTTAAATCTAGTATTTGGCATTGATAAAAGTTTAGTTGACAAAATTACAATTAACAATTTAATAATATATCCTTCAAAATTTACTTTTTTTTTCATTTGACCCCACTTAAAACAGGGGTAATTTAAATTATGTGCAGTAGTTTGTTATTTTAACCCTTAAAAAACTGAATTATTGAATGAAAAACATATTTTTGTCAATCATAAAATTGAGAATAAATAACTGCCGGAATTATGAGCAAATCTAAATTAGAATACATTTGGTTGGATGGCTACGAACCAACAGCCAATTTGAGAAGCAAAACGAAAATTGAAGATGATTTTAGTGGCAAATTGGAAGACTGCCCCATGTGGTCTTTTGATGGAAGTTCTACAAAACAGGCAGAAGGTGGTTCTTCCGACTGTTTGCTGAAACCAGTAGCTATCTATCCCGATCCTGCACGAATCAATGGATTTTTGGTGATGACCGAAGTCCTGAATGCTGATGGTACAGCGCACGAATCAAATTCAAGGGCGACTATAGATGATCCCGATTCCGATTTCTGGTTCGGTTTTGAACAAGAGTATTTTATCATGGACACACAAACACTTTTGCCGCTTGGTTTCCCAATTGGGGGATATCCTGGTCCGCAGGGGCTATATTATTGTTCCGTGGGCGGAAGAAATACTTGGGGCCGTGATCTGGTTGAGGAGCACGCCAATCAATGCATAGAAGCCGGATTGAATTTTGAAGGCATCAACCAAGAAGTTGCCGCTGGTCAGTGGGAATTCCAATTATTTGCAAAAGGAGCACAGAAGGCCGGTGACGAAATATGGATTGCACGTTATTTACTGGATCGTTTGACCGAGTCTTATGGTTACTATATTGAGTATCACCCAAAACCTATAAAAGGGGACTGGAACGGTTCGGGTATGCACGCCAATTTTTCAAATACAACTTTAAGAACAGCTGGCTCCAAAGAGGTTTATGAAAAAATATGTGAAGCTTTTAGACCTGTAACTAAAGAACATATCGCAGTATACGGAGAGTTCAACGATCAGCGTTTAACGGGAGATCACGAAACTGCATCTATAAAAGACTTCAGCTATGGAGTTTCTGACAGGGGTGCCTCTATCCGTATTCCGATTATGACCGTTGAAAAAGGTTGGAAAGGTTGGTTGGAAGATAGAAGGCCTGCTTCCAATGGAGATCCATACAAAATAGCAGCTAGAATCATCAAGACCGTTAAGTCTGCAGATGTATAGCATACGAGCTAATTGTTGTTGATTTTAAAAAAACCGTTTCCTATTTGGAAGCGGTTTTTTAATTTCTCTTCTATTTTAAAAGGCCTTCTATCCTAATTTAGAAGCTATGATCCTAAAATTAATTTATAGTGAAATTTAGGTAATCGTAAAATAAACAAAGATTACATAGTAAGCAACGAGGATTATACCATCACGCCACCCCAATCGTAATCCTTTTGGAATAAAAACCAAGGGAAGTATCAAGAATGAAATCCCCAGCATCCAAAAGATGTCACTAGAAAGCAGACCTTTATCCACGACGGTTATTGGTGTAATTATAGATGTAATTCCCAAAACAGCCAAAAGATTAAAAATATTGGAGCCTATCAAGTTCCCCAAAGAAATTGCTTTTTCCTTTTTGATAATTGCTATAATAGAGGCTGCCAGTTCTGGAATACTGGTACCTATGGATACAACGGTAATACCAATGACCCTATCACTTACCCCAAAAGTAGAAGCGAGACCTACAGCACCATCAATCAACAATTCAGAACCGCCCCATAATGCTGTCCCCCCTATTCCCAAGAAAAGAGCTATCTTATATAGCGGCATCGGAATATCATCCTCTGGCATTTCGTCCACTACTGCTGTCTTTTGAAAACGGAGTAGGTAAACCAAGAACAAAAACAAGAGGATTACCATTATAATACCTTCATATTGTTCCAAAACCCCATCAAAATATATAAAGCCCACAAATAGTAAAGATGCTACCATCATTACTGGCCAATCTGTAGTATAAAAGCTTTTCCGCACATCAATGCTTCCCAATAGTACGGTAATCCCAAGTACTAAACCTAAATTGGCAATATTGGAACCTACAACATTGCCCAATGCCAAATCTGGAAATCCATCCAACGCTGCCTTAATACTAACAATAAGTTCCGGTGCGGAAGTGGCAAAGGAAACCACGGTCATACCTATCACAATTTTTGGGATCGCAAGTCTTAACGACATCGCAACTGCGGCTTTTAACAACCAGTTACCTCCAGCAATAAGTAAAGCTAGACCGAGAACAATAAAGAGTAAATTTTCCAAAAAACAATTTTGCTGTAAATATAGAAGAAGATTTATATGCTATTGTTTTTGAAACGAAAAAAAATTGCTTCATAAAATTTATCGCTCCAGAATAATTTTGATTGTCAAAAAAGTCACTAATTCAACCTTTGATCATCTTCAGATAATTCTTTTTTTCTTGTTCAATGAATTAATGAAATAGCAAAATTACCAGCTTTTTGGAATGAAAGGCCCCTTGGTTTTTAAAAATAGATACAAATAGCCTCTACATTTATAACATTTTATTATATAAAGCATACTTTATGATATCATTTTAATACTTTTTTCAAGTAAGTCACATTAATTCTAAATCCTATTTCATTTTTTGACCTACAATTTTGTATGCAATTGTATCGATTTTAATCTAAAAATTTGGAAACATGATTATTCTCATTTTATATTAAAAAATGTAACCGGTCAACAACAGTTTTTAAACCCATTAAAATCAACTTATACAATGATTACAATAGTAAAATTTTTGGTGATGTTGCTCGTGCAGCTCATCGAGTTCATTTTTGTCTAACCTTTAAAACCAATCACTATGATTACTTTATTTGGAATACTGATTATACTTTTAGGAGTTGTCACCTTAGTTGCAAAACCTTTTCTCAAAAGCTCAAAATTATTGCAATGGTTTTCACAAAAACGAAGCTTGCAAATAATAGTTTTAGGGATAGTACTTAGCATAGTCACAGGAACATTCTTCTATGCAGAACCAGGAACTGCTTATGCGGTCCAATATCCTTGGGGAGGTCAAAAAGCCGTTTTTAGACAAGGAATACACACAAAAATGTGGGGCAGATTAATACCAATCCAATTTGAATTGCCAATAAAGTATGTAATTCCAAATACTGAAGGTGGTTTGGGAGAGCAGAGCGAATATGCCAATGTTGATGCTGCGAAATATTGGGCTTTTAGTGATGCCGTAAAGGCTAGAATTGCTACTTCAGTAGTAATAAGCATAAATACGGAGGACGAAGTTCAGTTCTTGTCCGTTGCAGATCGTAACAAAACAGAAAAAAACATGATTCGCTCCCGTATTATTCCAAATATTGATCAATCCATAAAGAATACGTGCAAACTTATGGATGCACAAGACTATATTTCTGGTCAAGCTTCTGATTTTGACCGATATTTTAAAGATCAATTGGAGAACGGCATGTATGTTTTGGAAGAGTATGTGCACAATGAGCAGAAAGATATCATTGGTGATAGTGCAACAGTTCGCACTGTGGTAAATAAAGAATCCAAACAGAAGCGATTTCGTATTAAATATGAAAATGGCCAACCTATTAGAGTACAGGGCAACTCCCTAAAGGGATATGGCCTAACGGTGATTCAAGCTGTGGTCACGGAAATTGATTGGGAAACCACTTTTGATAAACGATTGCAGCTCCAAAAAGAAGAAGTCGCACAAACACAGTTGGAAAAGCAACAGGCAGAACGTGAATTCTATCGGGCACAAAAGGAAAAAGCGAAAGGTGAGGCCGAAAAAGCTACTGAACGTGCAAGATTGGAGAAAGAGCAAATACAAAAAACCATAGCTGCTGAGACCGAGGCCAAAGTTGCAGAATTCAATCTGGTCAAGGAAAAAAAGCAGTTTGAAGTGGAAAAGTTCAAAGCCCAGAGCAAAAAGGTAGCTGCCGATGCCGAAGCGTATCAAAATGCAAAACTCGTAAATGCAGGTTTAACACCTCAAGAACGGGCAGAATGGGATTATAAAACTTCTGTGGGTGTTGCCAGGGAACTAAAAGAACTCCAATTACCGGAAATATTTATTGAGGGAAGTTCTTCGAAAAGCACAGACAGTAATCTATTGGAATCGCTAATTGGTGCTGACCTTGCCAAACAGATGATGGACAAAACCGATAAATAACCAAAAGGATAACCCGGTGTATGGCCGGGTTATTTTAATTTTTAAAAAAGATTTCATTTAATCTTCCGCTCCAATTTTTTGCAAAAAAAGAAGGTCTTCCTCAACAGTTAGCAGGAGTAAACTAGTTGCCGTACAAAAAACTGGACTCGTAATACAGTGATGTCCATTCCAGCTACCATTTTCGTTTTGAATTTTAAGGATACGTCCACTCATATCATCATACCACTTTTTCCAATCCTCGTCTTTATTTACCAACAAAGATTCACCTGTTTGAAGGTAGCTTAAAAACTCTTCTCCCCCATTGTTTCCAAAACCATCCAAAACCTCATCTTTCTGTGCGGTTTTTTTTGCTGACTCATATATTTTATAAGCCGTACCATATTTTTGAGCAGCACCGCTTACATAACCTATTTCTTCAAGGGTCTCAGCATTTATTTCGGCATCGGCTGCTATCTTACCAGCGGCTTTTGCCCTATTGATATCCGCCCTGGCTTTACGGGCTTCTTTGGCGCTTGCCCTAACACTACCGCTAACAGCATAAAGCATGATTCCAGCTCCATCGTCCGTTTTTACTGAACCTTCTTCTTCATTGTAATTCCCTTTTTGATATCGCTTTGATTTTTCCAAAACCTCTTTATCCACTACAGCACCTACAGCTTGGGCGGACTCCAAAGCACTATTGGCCATCCCGCTCTGCAAAACCCCGGCCCAGCCAGCACCTTTTTGTTTTCCATGAACATCCGTGCCGTCTTGAATAAGAGCAATACAAACATCCAAGCATCGTGCAATTCTTTTTCTGTCCATACCTGCTAAGTCCCTATCCAAAATATTGGAAAGGAACTGAGCTGCCAAAACTGCATCAATATTTTCACCAAGTTTTGTCTGTATTTGGGTATTTCTAATATGTGTTATATAGATACTATCATCTTCTTTGCTCTCAATGGTTTGTAGTAAATATTCCAGCGCTTTCTTAAGATTTTGGGCATGGATGCCTTTTTCTAGTGTTGTGCCACTTCTTAACATTGCCATACCAACCATGGCCGTAGTAGCGGGATCCGCAGCTACAGCATGTGGGTCTCTAATTTGTTGTGCCGAATGACTACCTGCCCCATAACCCCCGTTGGGCAATTGAGCTTTTGACAACCATTGGAGTCCATCTTGCACAGCCAATTGTATATTTTTATCAGATTTGTATCGACCAAAATCTTTGGATGATTGTTCGCCCATGACCGTCATAAATACGCAACCCTTTTCAGGCTGTAAGGTTCTTTTTGGCTTAGAAGCCGTCAATACACCGTAAAGTACCATCCCAGCGATTGCTATAATAGGTATTAACAGAAAATGCAATTTTGTCTTCATTTTAAAAGTTTTTAAATTTTCTTCCAAGCTAATCTGCATTATCCAATCCTAAAATGGGGATTGAGTCAAGTTTGTAGATGGATGAGCATAATCGTGGTCTTGTTGAGGGAGAGTGTTTAAAACGTTTTTGTAAATTTCATTATTTATACATTGCCTAAAATTTTAATCAACAAAGAAGGCTGTTCCAGGGAACTCAAATAAAATTCCACCAATTATCAACTTTTTTATATTAAGTTTAGCAATTCATTACCCCTATTCTTTGGCTATTTAATTATTTTACGTCTATAACAAATCAAAATAACAATGGTGAAAAAAATAACAATCCTCTGCATCGTACTTATTCTCACGTATTCATGTAAACAAGAATCCAAAAAAGTAGAAGACTCAAACATCAGTGCTGATTTTGCTACAGTTTTGGACTATTATTATGAAGATGGGCTTAAGCTGAACCCCATTAACGCGACCATGGCTGGCGACCATCGCTATAATAATCAATTTGTCAACTTACTTTCGGACGATTATGTATCAAAAATCAAATCACATTACGAAAAGTACAAGGGCGAATTAGATGCTTTTTCAGATGAAGACCTTTCTGATAGTGAACAAATGACCAAGGCAATCTTAACCTGGGAATGCAATATGCATTTAGCAGAGCTTAAGTTCAATGCAAATCTCACCCCAATTGATCAAATGTGGTCGCCAAATCTGTTTATGGGGCAATTGGCAAGTGGTTCCAGCGCCCAACCTTTCAATACTGTTGAAGATTACCAAAAATGGATGAAAAGAGTGGACGGTTATGTAGAATGGATGAATTCAGCTGAGGAAAGAATGCGGGAAGGTATGGAGAAGGGGCATGTACTTCCTAAATCCTTAATTGTAAAAGTATTGCCACAACTACAATCACTTACTGATAGAGATTTGGAGAAGCACCTCTTTTATCAACCCATCAAAAGCTTTCCCAATGACTTCACAGATGAAGAAAAGTCTGCTTTGGAAGAAGCTTACAAGGATATGATTATTCAAAAAATCGTTCCTGCCTATGAGCGTCTATATACTTTTATGAGCAAAGAGTACATGGAAGCCGGTCGTGAATCTAGTGGAATACAAGGTGAGCCTGATGGCGATGCTTACTATGCTCATCAAATTAAAAAATATACTACCACAAACATGACCGCTGCTGAAATTCATGAATTGGGATTGAACGAGGTAGCAAGAATACGTTCCGAAATGGAAAAAATTAAAATGCAGGTCGGTTTTGAAGGTGATTTAAAAGCATTTTTTGATTACGTAAGAAGCAACAAAGAGCTTATGCCGTTCGCTGAACCTCAGCAAGTAATTGAAAACTTCAATGCCATATATGAAAGAATGAAACCCCAAATAGAGAAGTTGTTCGATGTAAAACCTAAAACTCCGTTTGAAGTTAGACGTACAGAATCATTTAGGGAGAAATCGGCGAGTGCTGAATACAATCCAGGGTCATTGGACGGTACACGACCAGGTATTTTTTACGTACCCATCCCAGATGTTGCAACATATAATACATACTCAGATGAGTCACTTTTCTTACATGAAGCGATTCCGGGACATCATTATCAAATATCTTTGACCCAAGAAAACGATGACCTACCAAAATTTAGAAAAACACTTTGGTATAGTGGTTATGGAGAAGGCTGGGCATTGTACAGTGAATCCCTTGGAGAAGAATTGGGCCTTTATACCGACCCGTACCAACTTTTTGGGATGCTAGGTGCAGAAATGCATAGGGCAGTTCGTTTAGTAGTGGATACAGGTTTACATTCCAAAGGTTGGACCCGAGAGGAAGCCATTCAATATTCATTGGATAACGAAGCAGAGTCCGAAGCGAGTATTATTTCTGAAATAGAAAGATATATGGCAAACCCTGGACAAGCACTTTCTTATAAGATAGGGCAGTTAAAGATTAGGGAACTGCGCAAAAAAGCAGAAAATACCTTAGGCGATAATTTTGATGTTCGCCAATTTCATAATCAGGTTTTAGAAACCGGATGTATTCCCCTTGCCCTCCTTGAGGACAAAATAAACAATTGGATCAAGGCAAAAAGCTAATATTTTAAATAAGGCTGTTTAAAAGCAAGTACAAAATCCATTGCGCCTGTTGAAGTTTTTTTGATTAACTGATATTTAATATTGGTTCCGACATTCGCAGCCTGATAATTCAAACAACTGTAAACTTTTTAGACAGCCTCTTCACTTTTTTGGGATTTATTGTTATAACATCTTGATTATATTTGTTCTACCAATTTATAAATGATGTTTTACCGATTATTGGCCAAAATGAATAAAATATTACTTCCTTCTTATTCTAAAAAGGGGCTTGATTTATCAAAAGCTTCAAAATTTCAGTTGGCGATAATTGGATGGCGTTATTTTGTGACTTCAAAAGTACTGAATCAATAGTTTAGCAATGCTTTTATATCGTAACCATTTAGTTTTTCAGCACCGTTTAAAAATGTGAGCTGAATCAAAAAGTTGCACTGTACTACTTCCCCTCCCAGTTTCTCTACTAAGTTACATACTGCTTTTGCAGTGCCTCCTGTTGCCAATACATCATCATGAACCAAAACTTTTTCTCCCTTTTGTATGGCATCCATATGGATTTCCAAGATATCGGTCCCATATTCCAACTCAAATGATTCTGAAATCGTTGTAAATGGCAATTTGCCTTTCTTACGTACGGGTACAAACCCAGCTTTAAGCCATAAAGCCATAAGAGGCGCGAATATAAATCCCCTACTGTCTACACCTACAACTTTATCGATTTTTTCATCGCAGACGAAATCACATAACGCAATACTTGCACTGTACAAAGCTTCCGTATCGTTTAAAAGTGGGGTAATATCCTTAAAAGTGATACCTTTCTTGGGAAAGTCTTCAATATCGCGAATGTAAGATTCGAAATCCATAATTTTTGGATAAGCGGTTTTGTCGTAAATTTAAAAAGAAATATATTTGCACCCCATTAAAAAGGCCTCGTGGCGCAACTGAATAGCGCATCTGATTACGGCTCAGAAGGTTACAGGTTTGAATCCTGTCGAGGTCACTTATTTCAAAAACCACGCTCGTTTGAGCGTGGTTTTTTGCTTTTGCGATATTTCAATCATATTTAATTTCAACCCTTCTTTTCATATTCCACAATTAAGAATTTATCAACCGATTCACTTTAAACTTATTTTAGTAAATATTGATTCGAACTTCTGCTTTTATCAGAATTATGGACAGTCAGAATTCTGGAAAATTGAGAAAGTAATCAACCAAAATTCTTTGTTATACTAAAGAACTTGAAAAAAAATTGAAAAATTATCAGGAATTTTTAGAAATAGGTTGTTTAATAAGAAACGGATAAAATCTAAACTATGAAAACCCTCAAATCTACACAAGCTATACGAATAGAAGATACTGAAATCATTAAAAGATTATATTCAGAACAAGCCGATCTTATTGTTGCGGTTATGGCAATAACCTCTAGTATATATGTAACACTTCTTATGGCAATTATATAACTACAGCCCCAAATTTTCCGTAGTTCCAAAAAAACCATGTCCAAATTAGGGCGTGGTTTTTTTTATTGAACTTTTTTAATAAATCAATTAAAAATAATCCTAGCCGAGACATTGGGGGTAAAACCCAGGGAAAATTGTTCTACTTTCTGAATCTCATCATTTTCGTCTATTCTATAAAAGGTGTTCAAGACATTGTTTCTGTCCAAAACATTCCAAAGGGATAGTCCAAATCGGGCTTTTGTCCGTGGCCCAACCTTTAATCGATAAGTTGCAGAGAAATCCAATCGCATAAAAGGAGTTTGGCGTTCACTATTCACCGTAGCGTAGTTAATGGTATTTTCAGCTATTGGTTCATCTTGCATCACATTGGTAAATGGTCTTCCAGATCGTAAATTAAGCCCCGTTGCAAGCATAAAATTTTTTATTGTATAGTTTGCTCCCATTGTAAGGGAGTGGGTAATATCAAAATTACTCGGGAATTCGGTTTCAAATAATTCATCGAACCTATACTTACTATCAAGGTAAGAATAACTCAACCATATATTATTTTTCTGCAATCGTTTACGAAGCAGTATGTCAACACCACTGGCACGAGAATCGCCTTGAGTGGTCGCAAATTCAAAACTATCTAGAAAGCCTTGGCTTTGCGAGGTGATGCCCTCTACATCTTTGTAAAAGAAAACACCGTTGACCAGCCATCCATTTTTATTATAGTTAATTCCCAAAGAAACTTGCTTACTTGTTATTATGGGAATGGAGGAATCGTTTGAAAGCTGCCAACGCCTCTTTTCAATACCCAAAAAATCATTTTGGAAAGTAATGATCTGCGAAGTACTCTGATGCTTGAACTCTCCGAGCAATTCCAAATTTAAAAAATCCCAAAGGCCATGATTTACGCTCAGCCGTGGTTCTATGATATGTTTTTGGAATTTTGCCAGATAGTTATAGCGCAACCCTAAATTTACCTTCGTCATTTTATCGGCAGATTCCAAACCCAAACTTGTCCACAGTGCGTGTTCACGGAGTACCTCTCCTTCAATCTGTACAAAACGGGGGTCATCTACATCATCCAGATTTCTTATTTTTGTTTCAAAGAACTGATAACCTGCTGATATCTCCATACCTTGGCCAACTTTCTTTCTTGCACTGATTTTTGCCCCGGTTTCTGAAACGGAATTCTCTTGTAGAAAACGCTGGTCTTCCTGAACATTGGCATTGATACCCTTTAATAGATAATCCGTATTGTAAACTGTCAATTCTGTATTAAGGGTCTTGGTCCAGTCTTTTTCATAATGAACACTGCCTGCAATACTGTTTTGGTCTACCGTACTCTCACGTACTTCTTCGTTCCCATTTATAAAACCACTTTCATTGAACGTGAGTCCGTTGGCAACCTGTATAAAGTTCACCCTAATTCTATCCTTATCTGATGGATGGTACAATAAACGCATTGCAACATCATAAAAGTTGAAATCTATATCAGAATCGGGAATTGAATTGGTATCGTTATTAATTTCTGAATTCTGTACAATCCTCTCAAAGTAGGCCGAATAGGTAGGGGTATCAACAAAGTCGCTAAGAGATTTACGTGCTGCGACCTTTAAAGATATATTTTCACCAATCGGTGCATCAACAAAGCCTGCCGCATCAATAAGGTTAAGTGAAACCCCTCCTTTAAAATTAGGGTTTAAATAATCATCTGTCTGCATAATTATGGAACCGGAAACTCCATCCGTTAGATTTGCAGGACTTCCATTTTTACGAAGTATTACTTTATCAGTTATAAAGGGATTGTACATTGAAATCAATCCGAAAAAGTGACCGGACTGGTACATTTTGATGTTGTCCCAAGTAAAAAGGTTTTGGTCATTGCTTCCTCCCCTAATATTGATGTTTGATACAGATTCGTCTACGCTCTGAATGCCTGGAAATGCCTGTACAGATTGAAGAACATCTTCATCCAAAAGTCCTGGGAGTAAGCTGTTATCATCAAAATCAATTTTATAGGAACCGTTGTTGATTTTAGAGATTCCTTTAATTACATATTCGTAAAGTACAATTTCTTCCAATTTTTCTTGAAAGGGTATTAGATACAAAATATTGCATTGTGAATCTTTCAAAAATTTTGAATCCCTAACAAGGGGCTTATGGCCAATATGGCTAATCTGTACTATATTGGCAGCGGGAGCAGGATGTAACTCAATTTGGAAATAGCCTTCTTCATTTGTAATTGTTCCTGTAGCTCCATTACGTATGGTCACATAAGGCAATGCTTCACCGGAATCCTTGTCCTTTACATAGCCACAGAGCGTATTTTTCTTTTTGGTAATAGCTATTGTGGTCTCCGATATAAATCTTAAATCAATATTGAGCTGCTGTTGAAGATAATCCAGTGACTGCTGAAGGGTAAGGTGCCTATCGGGCGGTGGAAGTTCCACTTGTTCGGCCAAATCGGAAGCATAATTAAAACGTACATCAAAACGCTCCCTCAATTCTAACAAAATATCTGTCAAAGATTTATTGACATTGTTTTGGGCAATAGCGTTGAGGGGATTTAAAACAGCAAGAAAAAATACTAAAACAAGTAGTCTTTCATTCACGTGTACTTAAACGTACTATCTTTTGTTTTAGTATCTCATAATCGATATCCAGTGGCTGGGTTACAGCCAATAATGCCTCTTCAAGGTCAGAATGGTCAAATCCGCCTGTAAAAAACTGATTTTCATTGATATTATCCAATTGGATTGAAACGCCAAACTGACGTTCAATCTCGGAAAAAACTTCCGATACGGGAATACGCTCAAAGTAACTTTTGTTTTCTGTCCATTGGGGCGCATCAAATGAATGTTTACCAGAAAGAACCTCTTCATTGGCAAACCGAAAATTATCGCCTTGTTCAAGAATCTTGGTTTCATTACCGTATGTAACCAAGACTTTGCCCTCAAAACAACTAACTTCAAGAATGTTATTCCTATGCTTTACGTTGAATTCGGTACCAAGGACGCTTACCATACCCACTGGAGTACGCACATCGAACCTTGAGCCTTTTGCAACATCAAAAAAGGCTTCGCCCTGAAGCTCTATATCCCTTTTTGAACTCCAGTGCTTTTCGCTAAATGAAATTTTAGATTCGGAGTTCAACACTACACGGGTATCATCTGGCAATAATAAATCGGATTTTTCGACAACAGCAGTTTCCAAAACCGTATTGGTATCGTAAACAAGGAAATAATATAGCCCGAAAGCCACAATCATAATACTGGCAATTCTAAGAAAGGGAAGCGGTAAAGAAAAGCTTCGCTCTTTTCTTGGTGAAGATGGAATCCGTTTTTTAAAATCCGTGTATTCAGGCATTTCGGAAAAGTCAGAAGCCTTAAAGAACTTGGCATCACTGATTATTTCATCGAAAAAAGATGCATCTTCCAATTCATTAAATGCTATGGTCTCCTCTTCATTGAGATCATCTAAAAGCCATTTATTAATCAAATCTTTACGGTCCATCTTTTATGTTTCTTTGCAATAAAACAACTTGGTTATTGTTTTTCCTGATTATTTTACCTTAAAATTCTCCAAATCTTTTTTAAGTAGGTCAAAAGCCGAGTAAATACGGTACTCCACAACCTTACGCGTAATGCCCAACATCTCTGCAATTTCGGCATGTTTCTTCCCTTCTACCTTATTTAAAAGAAAAGCAGTGCGCTGTTCCTCGCTCATTTTTGCAAGACACTCTTGATACTGTTGATAATATTCCTCCTTTTGCATTAAATATTCAGGATTCTCGTTCGTGTATGCCCTTGGAGCTACTTTTCTATGGTTCAGAACAACTTTTTGATGCTTAAACTCGTTTAACATCATATTATTGGCCACCGTGAAGAGATAAGATTTTGCTTTTTCCATGGTAACTTTGGAACAGTTCTCCCAAAGTTTTACGAAAGCTTCCTGTGCTTTATCAGCAGGATTATAGTTTTCTCCATATTTGTAATAAAGAAAATCATGTAAGTTCTGCGAATGTTTATTGTAGATTTTTTCAAATAGGGAATCCTCGCAGATATTATTATAAAGAGGCTTTTCCAAAGTGGGGTTACTTTTAGTTTCAAAAATAGGGAATGAAACAATTTAATATGTACTCATCAGGATTTTTTTTTGCTCAGTTGTTATATACTAAATAGCACCAAATAAAAATTATTATGAAGTTTTTTCCAAAATTATTCTCTTTAATAACAATCGTTACCATTATCTCGATGTATTCCTGTCGAGAAGAGGAGTCTTTCTTGTTGGAAACTGAATCAGGCCAGAGGCTTTTAGCAAATTCCAATGTTGCCAATCTTTTAATGGCCGTAGCCTCAGTAGATGGTTCCTTGGATGATATTGTTGATCGCTCAAGCTGTATTGCTATAGTGCTGCCTGTTTCGGTAATCGTTAATGGTACGCCATTAGTTGTAGAGAAAGAAGACGATTTTCAAATAATTCAGGATATATATGATGAAAATGATGACGATGATGATACACTTATTATAGATTTTCCGATTAGAGTTATTTTACCCGACTTTAAATCCAGAAGTGTTGGAAGTGAAAATTCTCTGGAAAATCTTATCAGAAACTGTGAGAGAGATGATTTTGAAAATGAAAATATTGATTGCGTCGATATAATCTATCCCGTTAATATCTCAGTATTTAACCCAAATACTGAAAACCTTGAAACAGTTTCCATAATAAATGATGAAGAACTATTCAAGTTTTTGGAATTACTGAAAACTGATGACATAGCCACTGTCGAATTCCCTATATTTCTCAATCTTACAGATGGCACCGAGGTATCCGCTTCAAATATCCAAGAACTTGAGGACAGCATTGTAACATTCAAGGATTTCTGTGACGAAGGAGAAGATGACGATGACGGCGATGACGGCGATGACAGCGATGACGGCGATGACGATGACGGCGATGACGGCGATGACGATGACGACGATGACGACGATGACGACGATGACGACGATGACGACGATGACGACGATGACGACGATGACGACGATGACGACGATGACGACGATGACGACGATGACGACGATGACGACGATTAAATCGTATACAAATAAAAAGTCTTATCCAAATTTTAATCTGGATGCGCAAAAATTATTTTCCATAATGGATTCAAGACACCTTAACCCATTGAAAACTCTAATATTTCCTATTTAGGCCGCAATTTCTAATTTAAATCAATATAGCGAAGTGAAGCTGGTTTACCATTGCCATTCTGGGAAATATACAACCTTCTGTTCTTCACGTCCACATCAATACCGTTTGGCGTAACAAAACTGGCTTTTGAAGCTATACCATCCTTTGTTTGGTAATTACCGGACCCTGCAAATTCCTTTACCTCCCCCTTCATGCTTATCCTATATATTTTATTGGAACCATAACCTGTTGCATATAAATAATTTTCAAAGTATGTGATATAACCAATTACGTAACCTGGATAAACTACAGGGATACTTGCCAGTTCCTCAAGATTTTTATCAACATTTACCCTATAAATTTTCCCCGTAGTAAAATTGCTAATGAAAATAATATTATCTGGGCCATAAGTAATACCGGTAGCACCCTTTACTTTCTCATCTTTAATAAAATCCTCAACGCTACCGTTTATATAAACTTTCCTAATAACAGGAAGCGTATAATTGGTAATATAAAACAATCCGTTGTTATCCGCATCAATTAAGATATCTCCTGAAAACCCTTCGAGTGTGGCTATTTTTCTTATTTTATTATTCTTGAACTGCATAAAATCACTGGACAGGTAGGAGCTTCCATTATTGAAATAATAATTTCCATCGCTGTCAATTGCATTTCCTACGGCACCACTTACGCTATTGGAAATAACATTGACCTTACCTTTTGGACTTACCGTAAAAATACGTTTACCATTACCTGAAATATCAGGATTTGCTGTTCCGTACTCGTTTACAAAAACATTGCCGTTTGGGCCGACAACCACCGATCCGTTTCCATGAAAATTATCGACTAAAGTATGAACTCTAGGTTCGGTTTCTTGGCACACGGTTTTCATGGAAATCAAAAGAAATAATAATGGGAAAACCCTATTTAAGTTATACATCATCACAAATTATTTAAAGGTAAAGATGTAAACTGTTTGCAATTATTTCGACCACTTGGGTACAAACACACCAAAATCTTTTGACTTTCAAGAATACGTTTACATGTTTTTGGAATATAAAAAAAGTAATATGTGAAGTACATCATACAATTGAAATCATATCTTCTAGTCCTAGATTTTTTTTCATTGATGTTAAAAACCAGAAATCATATTATATAAATCAATTTCAGTACATTAAACCATCTTATAAAATTGCAAATGGACCATCGCAAACTACATCTCATATTCCTGGCTTTTTTTCTTTCACTTGTTCAAGCCAGTGCGCAACATTTCAATATTCACAATCCCATTACACTACCAGATAAAAGTCAGGAGTCCAACATTGCCCAACGTATAGGATATACTAACATCACTATAGATTACCATAGTCCTGGAACAAGAGGTAGAAAGGTCTGGGGAAACCTTGTTCCCTACGGGAAAGTATGGCGTGCCGGTGCCAATGAGAATACAGTATTTACTATTACTGACGATGTGCAGATTGAAGGGCAAAGCTTGTCTGCGGGTAGTTATGGTCTCCATCTTTTGCCTGATGAGAACCAATGGACCTTTATTTTTTCAAAAAATCATACCTCGTGGGGAAGCTATTTTTATGAAGAGGCTGAAGATGCGCTGCGGGTAACGGTTCCTGTCCAAAATAACTTAGAGGAAAGAGAATGGCTAAGTTACGATTTCAATAAGCGAGAAAGGGGTATGACTTCGATAGTTCTGAGCTGGGCAGATAAAAAAGCGGAATTCAATATAAGTCTGGACATTGATGAAATTGCTCTGGAAAATATTCGAAAACAACTTCGCTCAGATGCGTATTGGGAATGGTTTAGTTGGTGTCAGGCTGCAGATTACTGTGCCGAATATAAAATAAACACAAAAGAGGCACTTGAATGGATTGATAGGTCAATTGAACTCCAGGAAAACTTTTCCAATTGGGACGTTAAAGCAAAATTACTGAGACAATCGGGCAATCAAAAAGAAGCCGAAGAAGCAATACAAAGGGCTGTTGAAGTTGGTAGTGATGTCTATCTTGAGCGTTACGGTCGTAGGCTTCTAAAGGAAAAGGACTTTGAACAGGCGGAATATGTTTTCAAACAAGCCATAGAGAAAAACGAAACCTACTGGAGAGCCCATTTTAATAGAGGACATGCACTGAAGGACCTACAGAAAAGAAAAGATGCTAAAAAATCGTATGAACTCGCCCTTAAGTATGCGCCGGCAGATAGAAAAAATCAAATAAAGGAAAGTATTGAATCACTCAAATGATTTAGTTATCTCTAGAGCAATTGATAATTATATTTTATAGACATTATCTTTTTCGGACATTGCTCTAAAGAATTTAAACCGTGAGACTGTCTCGGGTTTTAAAATATTGGCAATGCTGTAAAAAATAGCATTCACAATACAATATGCCCCCACCATACTACCAAAATAAAAACTGTTGGAACTGTTGATCGTAATATGAAGGTCACTATATTCAATCAATGGTGACAAATCACTATCAACTATAGAAATAGTGGTCGATTTTTTCTCCAATCGTGCACATTTTAGTGCTTTGATGGTCTGGTTCTGGCATTTATCCAAGCAAATGGCCAATACAACATCATCTTTAGAGAAATGGGCCATATTTAAAAAAAGTTCTCCGTGGTATTCAGTACTTGCGTGTATTTGGGGAACTGCCGATCTACATATCCGCTCCATATAGTTAGCTACCAAACCAATATGACCCAATCCGATAATGTATGTCTGTTTTGAAGTTATTATGGCATTAGCAATTTTTTCAATTACTTCAAAATCAATGGTGTCATACGTTTTTTGAAGCATCATTATATCTCCCAATATAGCATCTTGTGCTACCTTCTGTGGATTGGTATGAGCACGAACTTCCTTGATCATTCCACTGAAAATAGAATCTACCCTTGTTAGTTGAACTTCATCTTTTAGAAGTTCTTTCAATTCATAAAAACCGTTAAGACCAATAGCTTTACAAGCTTTTACAATGGTTGCTGGATTTACCCCCAGCTTATCCCCTAACTCCTCCATTCGCATCAGCACGACTTTATCTGGATAATCCAAAGCATACTGGATAATTAACCTTCTTTTTTTTGAAAGTTTGGATAAGTCTATATCGTTCATAGTTTTCATAAGTTACAAGAAATAAAAAAAAATTAAAATACACTATGAAAATCTAAATCAAATACCATTATTAATATTGCTTTTTTCAAAATATCGATTATAATATTGTAATTATGATATTTTTTCTTAAATTGTGTTAAATCCCATCTCATGATACTTACGAAGATTTTAAAATGCTATTGCGCAATCTGAGTTGTTCTAATTGGAGCAATAGCTTCATAAGCATAATTTAATCATGTCCAAAAATCAATGGAGCAATAAGTTTTCATTTATCATCACAACCTCTGCTTTTGCAATTGGTCTGGGAAACATTTGGAGGTTTCCTTACATAGCTGGTGAAGGAGGTGGAGCTGCTTTCATATTGGTATATCTTATTTTAATGTTCTTGGTAGGAATTCCTATTTTGACCATAGAAATGGCTTTGGGCCGTATGTCCAAAACAACCATTCTTATTGGTTTTGAAAAACTAGCAAAGAAATACCAATGGAACAGTATAGGTTGGCTGGGTACAATTACCTGTATTTTAATCATGGGGTTCTACATCATGATTATGGCATGGATCGTAATCTATCTATGGGAATGTTTTTCAGGTAAAATTTCAAAATTATCGATTCCAGAAATTACAGGGCATTTTGATGTTGTTGCTTCAAACTTGTCCATCGTTATTACAGTAATTCTCACAATCATGCTTGCCGTATTTTTTGTTGTACGGCAAGGCCTAAAAAATGGCTTGGAACGCTATTCCAAAGGAATGATGTTCGGATTGATTATCCTTATGATAGGTTTATGCGTTTGGGCCGCTACTTTGGATGGTGCAGCTGAAGGTTATCATTGGCTTTTGTCGCCAGACTTCTCAAAAATCAATTTTCGAATAATCATGAGCGCTTTAGGGCAGCTTTTCTTTTCAGTGGGAGTTGGCATGGCAGTAGCATTTGTATTTGGGAGTTATACCCATAAAAATGAGAATCTTATAAAAAGTACTATATGGATTATTATAGCAGATACATTTTTTGCATTCCTTGCAGGGCTTATGCTCTTTCCGGCCATTTTCAGTTTTAATCTTCAACCAGATTCGGGACCTAACTTAATATTTGTTACGATGGCAACTGTTTTCAATCAATTGGAATATGGGTGGGCCATAGGCACATTATTCTTTTTGCTATTGTTTTTGGCCGGATTTACTTCACTAATCTCATGCGTACAAGGCTTAAAAGATACGTTCAAAGATAAATATTCCTTATCAGATACGATTGCTCTATTAGTTGTGATTTCTTGTATCACAGCAATAGCGATACTGGCAGTTTTTTCTTATTCGGATAATCCATTCCTGATATTTGGGAAAACAGTTTTTGAAACTTTGGATTATACAACGAGCACCCTATTATTACCGTTGAGCGGATTGCTTATAGTTGTATTCGCAGGTCACATTGTTGGTTTTGATAGACTAAAATCACATCTCATTACCGGATTGGAAAAGATAACGATCAAGGCATATTGGAAAGTTGTCCTGCTTTGGATATTACCTTTTTCATTACTTATCATTCTAATAAATGGTCTTTTGAACACCTAGGCAACTATGAATAAAGAGCTAAAAGAAAAAATGAATAACACCATATCAATCCTAAAGGATTTGATTTCATTTTCGGTCATTGGGGGCCAAAGCAATCTGCCTATTGCTGAATATATTGTTAACATATTGAAAGCGAATAATATTGAATATCATAAAGTATTTAATACTACTGGAGATAAAATGAGTATTCACTGTCGCATTGGACCAGAAGTGGATGGAGGAATCATTTTATCCGGACATATGGATGTCGTTACTATAGAGGGCCAACCTTGGACGAAACCTGGTTTTTCATTGACCCATATCGGAGACAAACTTTACGGTAGAGGTACTTCTGATATGAAAGGTTTCTTGGCATGCTGCCTAGCTATGATTCCCCATTTTAAAAAAAATGTTTTAAAAAAACCTATCTATCTGGCATTTTCATATGATGAGGAAGTTGGCTGTTTGGCTACTAATGAGCTACTCTTATCAGTTAAATCACAATACAGGGAAAAGCCGCGTTTTGCTATTGTCGGTGAACCTACATCCATGCAAACCGTAAATCTTGAAAAAGGAGCTGCATTTTTTAAGACTTCGGTTTATAGCAGGGCCGCGCACAGCTCTGAGGTAAGAAAAAGTATCAGCGCCATTGAAGAAGCCACTTATTTAATTCAATGTCTATTGGCAAAAATGGACCAATTTATTGAACAACGAAATTTTGATGAACGCTTTGAGCCTCCATATACGACCCTTCATATAGGCACTATCAAGGGGGGGACTTCGGTCAATATCATTGCTGATCAATGTGAGTTTGAATGGGATGTCAGAAACATTCCGTCCAATACCATACAAAAGATTCTAGACTCTTTTGAAGCATTCTACAAAAAGCGTATCGATCAAAAGCAAAAAACATTTCCTGAATTTAACATAAAGACAAAAGCACAATTTCCAATAGTTCCAAGTCTTCATACCCCAAAAAGTTCAGAAGTAGTAAAACTTGTAAATTCTTTTACTGAAAACACGTCAACCAATGCGGTTTCTTTTGCTTCCGAAGCTGGCTATTTTTCACAAGCTGGTTTTGAAACCGTGGTCTGCGGACCGGGCAGCATGGCTCAGGGACATCAAGCAGACGAATATATTGAATTGGACCAATTAAAAAAGTGTATCAAATTTTTGGAAAGGGTTGCCGACTGGAGTAAAATAAAAAATAAAGCAAAAGATAACTATGAAAAAGTATGATGTCCTTATTGTAGGAGGTGGTATCTATGGGATTACTGCAGCTGTTGAATTGGCAAAGCGAAAACATAGCGTTGGCCTTATTAATCCTGACACCATCCCTCATCACATGGCAGCATCCACAGACGTGACCAAGGCCGTTAGAATGGAATATGGTTCGGATATGGAATACTTTAAGATGGTTGAAATGTCAATAGACAAATGGCATGAATGGAATGATTTTTTTAAAGAACAATTATATCACGAAGTTGGTTTTTTAATGCTTTGCAAGGATAGCATAGAAAGTGAAAAACACACTTTTGAAAAACATAGCTATCAAAATTTGCTGAATGCGGGATACGAACCAGATCGTTTGGACGCGAAAAGTATTAAAAAACGGTTTCCAGCAGTAAACACATTGGAATATGTAGATGCAAACTTCAACAGAAAAGCAGGTTACGCGGATTCTGCATTAACAGTTCAAACCTTAGCAGATTATGCAAGGACTTTGGGTGTCGATATCCATGAACGGCAAACCGCAAATAGCTTTGAAATCGAGAACGGTGTATTGACAGGGGTAAAAACCAAGGAGGGGAACACTTTTCAATGTGGTCATGCACTGGTCGCTGCTGGGGCGCACACCCCATTGTTACTGCCAGAACTACAGCCTTACATGAAATCGACAGGGCATCCCGTATTCTGGCTCAGACCCAAAAATAAAAATAACTTTATTCCTCCAAAATTCTCTGTGTTCACTGCCGATATTTCCAATTCTGGGTGGTATGGATTTCCATTTTTGGAAAAGCAGGGTATCGTCAAAATTGCTAAACATTCCAACGGAACCTCGGTGCATCCCGAAAAAGATGATCGCCAAATTAGTGATGCAGAAGTAGCGGATATGCGCTCTTTTGTTAAAATGACATTCCCAGAGTTGATGGATGCCCCACTGGTCTTTACAAGAAGGTGTCTTTACATAGATACTCTCGATGGACATTTTTGGATTGATAACCATCCTAAAATAAAAGGATTGTCGGTCAGTACCGGAGGAAGTGGACATGGATTAAAAATGGCCCCGCTATTGGGAGCTATGGCCGCAGATGTTATAGAGGGAAAATCCCATATGTTCTCCAAAAGATATAGGTGGAGGCATCTTTCGAGCAATACAAACCAAGTAGAAGAGGCAAGATATGTAATCGACAGAAAATTATAAAATTAAATGAGAGCAGGTAAAATTATACATAGGTTCATGGCTGCCTACAACGAAAGGGATTTGGAAAAATTCTTGGGATTCATGCATCCTGAGTTTACATCTTGCCTATTTGAATCGCAACATTGCCTATGCTCAGGTATCGAAGATGCCAGAAAAGTATACGGCAGAAGATTTGGCAAAAACAAACAACTTTTTGTGACCACTTTAAATAGAATTATCAATGATAATATAGTTGTTGAATCACAGATCATTGAAGGTTTTGACGATAATAAAACCATACATGCGATTGCAATTTTTGAACTTCAAAATGACAAAGTAAAACGAGCATCTTTTGTGAGAAGGGAAATTTTAACCAAAGACAATATCTCCGTTTTGGAATAAATGAAAAGAAACATGGAAAAGAACAAGTACTACAACAAAAAAATACTTTTAGGAGATTTAAAAAACGGAGTAATGCCTGCTTTTACACATGTTTTCAACTCTTATTTTAACGAATTGAACAGTTACATTTCTGTTATCTGTGGCAACCAGGTTTTGGCCCAAGAAATTGTTCAGCAAACCTTTATCAAGTTTTGGGATCGGCGCAAAAAATTGGTCATTAAAGACAATATTAAGCGGTACTTGTTCAAAATGGCCTACAATCTCTACAAAGACTCACAGAAAAGGAATTTAAAGGAGCTAAGTTTAATGAAAGAGTTGCAGTATAACGCAATGATGAATGTTATAGAGAAAGATTCCGAAGAGACAGAGCGAAGACTGAAACTACTTCATCAAGAAATTGAAAAACTTCCTAAAAAATGTAAAACAGTTTTTTTGCTTGCGAAAAAAGGAGGACTTGAATACAAAGAAATTGCTCTGAAATTGAATATTTCCGTAAAAACTGTTGAAGTCCACATATCAAAAGCTATGCTTCGATTAAAGAATACTCTTAACGAACAATAGTATTATTCTTTCATTCTATTAAAATTTTATGATTTATTTGAAATTTCTTCAAAAAAGAAGTTAAAAAAGTAAGGGTTGTTAACTTTTTTTTAAGTCTACTCTTAAGAAAATGCTAAATAGTTGAAGAACCACAGTAATATAGATATCGTCATTTCAAAATTTCTTGATGACCATGCAACGGAAGATGAGAAGACTTTTCTTATTGAATGGATAAAGGATTCTGAAAACAGGGCATATTTAGAAGATTACTTAAAAACTGAAATCTGGGTTAAGTATAGTTTTAATTCATCAATTATTGAGAAACAGCTTTCCGTTCTATCTATTGTTACTAAGCCAAAAAAGAAAAAGGCTCGCTCCAGTTTTATAAAATACGCAGCTATTTTTATTGGAATCTTGACTTCAACAGCATTGTTCTATTTGTTTAGCGACCAATCTGAAAATCATGGGATGGACGAATCCATGATAACGCTTGAAATAAATAATGGCACATCAAGATTTATTTCTCTCGAGGATTATAAGAATTTCAATTTTGACGATAACTCAGCCGTTTTAAACGATAACGAATCGCTGAAGTATGAATCCAAAAAGGATTATGATCAAAAAACCAGTACTCCGGAACATCATACCATCCATGTACCAAATGGTAAAACTTTTCAAGTTCAATTGGCCGATGGATCGCAAATACATATCAACTCAGGATCAAAACTTAGTTATCCAAAAAATTTTAATGGCTTCAAATCAAGACAGGTGTCGCTTATTGGAGAGGCGTATTTTAAAATTGCCAAGTCCAGCGTTCCATTTCTTGTAAATGTAGACGGCCTATCAACCAAAGTTTTGGGAACAGAATTCAATGTTTCCGCCTATAAAAATGAAACATTCAAGGAAATCACGCTTGTTGAAGGATCGGTCGAGGTCTTTAATAATGACCCAGGGGACGTCTATACATCATCAAAAATTATGGTTCCCAATCAAAGAGTTCTTAAAAAGGATAACAGTACCGGATTGACCATTGACGAAGTGGACATAAAAAATTACACCGCTTGGATGGAGGGCATCATGGTGTTTGAAAAAGAGAACATCAATATCATATTGAGAAAATTGGAACGACGGTTCAATATTGATATTGATAATAACTACAAAAAATTAGATGAATTGAGCTATAGCGGAAGATTCAAAAATGAAAATATAGAAGATATTCTAAAGACTATGCAAGCGCATACCAGCTTTTCATATTCAATGGAAGGAAATACACTGACAATCGATAACCCTTAAATGATAAGGCCTATGAAAATACAATAAAGATATTTAAACTAATACTAACTTAAACTGAACATAAATGAAAAATTATTTATCTAATACCAAAATTAAATGGCCGATCAAAGTTTGTCTGCTTTGTTTTGCCATGCTTTGTTTTGCAAATGCAAAAGCAGCTACATGCGAACAAAATGACATGGTTACTGCTAGTTTTAAAAATGTTGAATTAAAAAAAGTCTTTGATGAAATAGCTGAAAAAAGTGGTTACAACTTTTTCTATGAGGCTTCAGAAATCAATATAAAGAAACGAGTTTCCATAGATGTGGCTAATATTTGTATCGATGACTTCCTTCAAGAATTGTTTGCCGATATGGATTTAAACCACCAAATCGTGGCCAAACAAATTGTTATTAAACAAAGAGAGGTCAAAAAAGATATTCCAAAAGTCAAAAAAATAAAGAACGACGTAATTGAGGTACTACAAACCACAGTAGGCGGTACAATTTTAGATGACAATGGCGTTCCGTTATTGGGTGCCACCATTGGAGTCAAAGGTACCAACGTCGGTACTATCACCGATTTTGATGGAAACTTTGAAATGGTTGTTCCTGAAGGTGGCACGACCTTAGTGGCATCATATATAGGTTTTAGAACCAAAGAAGTTCAAATAGGAAATCAGACTTCCTTCACCATAACTTTAGAACCAGACGCAGCTAAATTGGATGAAGTAATTGTGGTCGGTTATGGTACTTTAGCAAAAAAGAGAGTGACTGGATCTGTTATTTCAATCAGTTCCGAATCAATTGTTGAAGTACCGGCGTTGTCCCCTGAAGCCGCTATAATAGGTCAAGTAGCGGGTGTTCAGGTTCAAGAAGTATCTGGAGAACCTGGGGCCGCCCCAAATATTAGGGTTAGAGGTTCAGGTTCTATTTCGGCGGGTAACGATCCATTATTTGTTATTGATGGTATTCCAATATCCAGAAATCTTACTACCTCAAGTATAGGTGGTGTATCAAGAAGGCGTGCAAGCTTTCAACCGCCCCCGGTCAATCCTTTGGCTACATTAAATCCAAATGATATCGAATCCATTCAAGTATTGAAAGATGCTTCGGCAGCAGCAATCTATGGTTCTCGAGGCGGAAATGGAGTACTGTTGATTACAACTAAGAAAGGTTCGGCAACTGACGAAGGGAAATTTTCTTTCGACTCATTTTTTAGTCTTCAAACCGTAGCAAATAAAATTGATTTGATGAATTCACGAGAACTTATCGATTTTACGAGGGATGCCAGGAACAATAATTACCTATCATCAGTTGAAGGGGCATCAATCAATGACCCTATTGGAGATGGAGATCGAGGAGATGTCAATTTTGAAATGCCTGAATCCTTTATCAATTGGGACGGCACCGATACCGATTGGCAGGATTTGATCTTTAAAACTGGAACAACACAGAGTTATAATTTTTCATATGCCTCACCAATTCAAAACAAGACCAGTTTTTTTGCATCGGCCAGCTATTTTACCCAAGAAGGAATTTTGGAGAAATCGAACTTTGATAGATATAATTTATTATTAAATCTGAATTCACAATTGACCGATAAATTAAATCTTGATTTAAGAGTTGCGCCAACTATTACTGAAAACCAAAGAGTTCCAGCTTCAGCACCCTATTTTGCGAGACCTCCTGGTATTGTCTATTCAGCACTTGTACATTCGCCAACTGTTGCTCCTTTTAATCCAGACGGTACTGTCAACCAACTGAACAACCAATCTTATTTGGGCGGAGGTACCACTACAGCAAGCAACCCTTTGGCGATTACGAATGCAATTGAAGATGAAATCTTTCAATTTCAGACCAGGGCTTCATTGGCACTGTCCTATGAGATTTTGCCCGAGCTTACTTTTAAGACATTTGGAGGCACCTATTTAAATTTGTTCAACCAAGATTTCTTTAGGAACAATACACTGTTGTACAGAACTGCAACAGAAGGTGAATCCTATGCGCAGGCGACATCCTCAACAGAAGTAAATTGGGTGTGGGAGAACACGTTAAATTGGGAAAAAGAGTTTGGAAATCATTTTTTGAATGCAGTGCTTGGATATACTGCACAAAAAGACAATATTACCATCAAAGAAGTTTTAGCGGATAATTTTCCTGACGATTTAGTTCCAACTATCAGTGGAGGACAAGTTTTTGCAGGTAACGCAATCAAAGAGCAATGGACTTTGGCTTCCGCATTGTTTAGAATGAATTATAGCTTTAAGGATAAATATCTTTTTACGGGAACTATTAGATCTGATAAATCTTCCCGTTTTGGATCCAACAATCAAACTGGTTATTTTCCATCTTTTTCTGCGGGTTGGCGTTTAAACGAAGAGGATTTCTTTCAATCAATAGAAGCAATTTCAGAGCTTAAACTAAGATTTAGTTGGGGGGAAACCGGAAACTTTGAAATACCAAATTACGGAGCAATAGGATTACTTTCTCCTGACAATTATAATCTTGGTGGCAATGAAATCAATGGATTGATACAATCCACGATTCCCAATCCGGAATTGACATGGGAAAGGTCACAGCAAACCAATATAGGACTTGAGTTGGGTTTATGGGACAACAGAATATTTCTTTTGGCCGATTATTACACGACAAAGACCTCAGATTTGTTATTAAATGTTAGTATTTCTGCTGTCTCAGGTTTCCAGACCACATTACAGAATTTGGGAGAAGTTGAGAATAGCGGTTTTGAAATAGCATTGCGAACGAAAAACTTTGTGGGTGATTTCTCCTGGG
This sequence comes from Flagellimonas maritima, assembly GCF_003269425.1. Taxonomy (NCBI): domain Bacteria; kingdom Pseudomonadati; phylum Bacteroidota; class Flavobacteriia; order Flavobacteriales; family Flavobacteriaceae; genus Flagellimonas; species Flagellimonas maritima. Next base: position 552,003 of record NZ_CP030104.1, read on the forward strand.
ATACGGAATTCAATTTTTCTACCAATAAAAATGAAGTTTTGTCATTGAATGAGAATAACGAGCCCATTTTCTCGGCAGGTAGTGCAGGGATACGACATGTTACAAGGGTTGGTGACCCAATCGGTAGTTATTTTGGTTACGTGGTAGATGGGATTTATCAAAATCAGGCAGAGATAGATGCTGCCCCAGTAGATACACAAGCTCCTGATCCATCTCCTGGAGACTTTAGGTTTAGGGACGTTAATGGAGACGGGGAAATAACTCCAGATGATAGAACCGTTACTGGAAGTTACTTTCCAGATATAACATGGGGTATCAATAATAGGTTGAGCTTTAAAGGAATCGATTTTAGCTTTTTAATTCAAGGTGTGGAAGGTAATGAGATTTTGAACCTTACATCAAGACACCTAAAAAATGGGGAGGCTAACTTTAATTCGTATGCAGTATTCAACAATAGATGGAGGTCAGAATCGGAACCTGGCAACGGAAACATTCCAAGAGCGGATAGGCAAACAGGAAATCATGGTAACAATAATAGACCTTCTTCCTTTCAGGTGGAGGATGGTTCGTTTATTCGATTGCGGAATATTACTTTAGGCTATTCTATACCAACGAAAAAAATCTTTGGAGATAGTATAGATAGGTTAAGATTTTACGTTACAGGCACCAACCTGTTTACTATTACCGATTATTTAGGATATAATCCAGAAGTCAGCAATATTTCTACCAATAGTCTAACGCCTGGTGAAGATTATGGAGCTTATCCCTTGACAAAGTCGATTACCATGGGCGTCAATCTAACTTTTTAATTAAAAACGTAGAAGATGAAAAAAATAATCATAATACTTATAACGCTATCTACTATTTCTGCTTGTAGTGATAGCTTTACGGAACTGGCTCCGATTTCAAATAGAAACGAAGCCGATTTCTTTAACACGGCAGATGACTTTATCGCATCACTTAATTCAAGTTATGCTGGATTGCAGGATCCCGGAGTTTACGGAAGGGCATATTGGACCATGTTCGAAATGCGATCGGACAATACCGATCAAGGACCTGATGCAACAGGATTGGCAAGACAATACACCGAAATAAATGCATTTACGGAAGACCCTCTAAATGAACAGATAGACATCGCTTGGAGTGCATCATATAGGGTGGTAGCCAATTGCAATATTATTCTGGACAGGATAGAATCAATAGAGATTGATACAGCCATAAAAAATAGGATTATTGGTGAAGCATTGTTTCTTCGCTCATTAATGTATTATCATTTGGCCGTTGGCTTTGGGAACATTCCATTGCAATTGACCCCCTTTGTTCCAGGGGATGACTTGGTTCAAGTAGATGCAAACACGGTTTATGCGCAGTTGGTTACAGATTTAGGAATCGCTGAATCCAATTTACCGGTCTCCTACCCTACAAGTGATGTAGGTAGGGCAACAAAGGGAGCTGCGGCCACTTTGCTGGCAAAGGTGTTGTTGACGATAGGACAGGATTCTGATGCAGAAACGGTTTTACGCCGAATAATCAGTGATTATAATTATGAACTGGTACCCAACTATGCAGATTTATGGGGCGATGCAAATGAAAACAATGTAGAATCTATTTTTGAAGTACAGTTTATAAGCGGTGGTATTGGACAAGGGAGCACTTTTACAAATGATTTTTCACCAAGTTCAGATTTACAGACAGGGCAAGGTTTTGGAAGAAACAGGCCCACGGATGATCTTGCAAATGCTTATGAACCGGATAGTGAAAGATTTAATGCTTCCATGGCTACCTCATATGTCAACAATGAAGATGAAACCGTAGAGCAAAACTACATACTTAAATATCAAGGAGACCCACCAATCGAAAATGATTCCGATATAAATTTTGTGGTTTTTAGATATGCAGATGTACTGCTCATGTTGGCTGAGGCCTTGGGAGAATCACCTGAGAGCTATGCACTGATAAATCAAGTTAGAAGTCGATCGGGATTAGATCCAATTGATGCCGGTACCCCAGGTACATTCGAGGAGAAACTTCTCAATGAAAGACGGTTGGAATTGGCTTTTGAAAATCATCGCTGGGCAGACTTGAAAAGATTTGGGGTAGTGGTCGAGAAATTGATTGAAGCCGAATCCGATGTTATTGAAGTTGGAGATATCAGAAATTTATTTTTTATTCCACAACGAGAAATGGATATCAATACAGATTTTATTCAAAACGATAATTAGTAGTTGTTAATTGAGTTTGATTAGTCACCCTTTACCAAAATTTTGCCTGCTTATGTTTTTATAAAAGACAATGGTTAAAGTCACTTATTATAGTAGAATTTATAAATAAAAGAATCACATAATGAAAAAGCTTTTAATGATTATATGCATGTGCACTGGATTTTTGATTCAAGCACAGGAAAAAGAAGTATTGAACATCATAGCCATTGGAGCGCACCCCGATGATTGCGACTCCAAATTTGGAGGAACCGCGGCCTTATTTGCAAAAATGGGCCATAAGGTAAAGTTTGTTGCCTTGACCAACGGTGATGCAGGCCATCAGACCCAAGGAGGTGGTGCGCTTGGGAAACGAAGACGCGCCGAAGCTAAAAAAGCCGGGGAAATTTTGGGAATTGAATACGATGTATTGGACAACCACGATGGAGAATTGATACCAACGCTCAACGTTAGGCATCAAGTAATCCGGAAAATCCGTGAGTGGGATGCAGACATTGTTTTGGGACTCCGTCCCAACGATTATCATCCAGACCACAGAAATGCAGGTATTGCAGTTCAAGATGCCGCATATCTTGTAATAGTACCCAATGTAACGCCAGATACACCACCTTTAAAAAAGAATCCTGTTTTTCTCTATATGAACGACCGATTTCAGAAGCCTTATCCATTCTCAAAAGATATAGCCGTAGTAGTGGACGAAGTTATCGATACAAAGGTGAAGGCCTTGGCAGCACATGACTCCCAAATGTTCGAATGGTTACCATGGGTAAGCGGTGCTGATATGAGTACAATCCCTGAAGGCAAAACAGAGCGTTTCAACTGGTTAAAAAATAGATGGGCAAAAGAAAGAAAATGGAATCAAGAAGATGCAGAAGCAATAAAAAAATGGTACCCAGAAACGGATGTATCAAATGTAAAGCATGTGGAGTTTTTTGAAGTATGCGAATATGGAAAACAACCGACAGAGGAGGAAATAAAACAACTTTTTCCAATGGTCGGTAAAGAATAGTTGCAAATTCAATAAACAGCTAAACGAATGCATAGCGAAAAAACGACTTCAAAAAAGTATTACCACATCATAGCCTTGGTCATGCTGGTGTTCTTTGTCATTTCTTTTATCACAAACATTCTCAATTCAATAATTGTAGATGTGAAAAATAGCTTTGACCTTAGTTTGACAATGACAGGGTTACTTCCGTTTGCGTTTTTTATTGCATACGGGGTTATGTCAATTCCAGCAGGGTTTTTATCAGAAAAATATAGTGATAAAACGCTATTGTCATTATCATTTTTATTTATGGCCTTGGCCTCTTTGGGATTTGCATTCTTTCCAGGCTATGTGATTTTCAGTATTACGTTGTTTTCTTTGGGCTGCTGTATGGCAGTATTGCAGGTTATCATAAACCCGATGCTGAGGGTTGCGGGTGGTGAGGAACATTTTGCATTTAATTCCGTTTTGGCACAATTGGTATTCGGGTTGGCTTCTTTCTTGAGTCCTTTCCTTTACAAATACGTTGTAGATACAAGTTCCGAAGAAACGGGATTGGCAAGTTATATAAGAAGCTTGGTGCCTGAAAATTTACCATGGGTAGGCCTTTATATGATTTTTTCGGTAATTGCCTTGGTCCTATTAGCGGTAGTCTTTTTTACCAAATATCCAAAATATGAAAAGAACGAAGATGAGATTGCAGGAGATTCAAAATCGTATTTGACCCTTCTAAAGAATAAATGGACCCTTCTTTTTTTTCTTGGCATATTCTGCTATGTAGGGACCGAACAAGGCGTAGGCAATTGGATTTCACAGTTCCTTAGCCAATACCATGGTTTGGACCCCCAAACTGTTGGTGCAGATACCGTAGCCTATTTTTGGGCGATGCTTACTATTGGCTGTTTACTTGGTCTGTTATTATTAAAAATTATGGACAGCAGAAAACTCTTGATAGTGGCTACCGCAATTACAATGGTTTTTTTGATATTGGCGCTTACAGGAAATGAAAAAGTTGCACTCTTGGCTTTTCCGGCAATAGGGTTTTTTATTTCGGTAATGTGGTCCATTATTTTTTCATTGGCACTCAATTCCGTAAAAGAAAACCATGGGTCGCTTTCAGGGATATTATGTACCGGTATTGCAGGGGGAGCAATTGTTCCATTCTTGGTAGGGGCACTGGGAGAGGCGACCAGTCTTAAAACGGGTATGTTCTTTTTGCTTATTCCTTTGGCATTTATTTTATCCATTGGTTTTTTCGCAAATCCACTTGTAAAAAATAAGACCATCCAATTAAAAAGTAAGCAGACTACTCAATAATATGGAAGTGCTTGGAGTGGATATAGGAGGAACAAATATCAATGCTGGTCGTGTTGAAGGAGAATCGATTATAAATCAATTCTACATTGAGGTCGACAAGGAAGATTCTGAACAACAAACTCTTGAACGTCTATTTAAATGTATTGATAAATTGGTTTCCGATACTACTGAAGCTATAGGCGTTGGAGTACCTGCCGTAGTCGATTGTTTAAAGGGAATTGTTTATGAGGTTCAGAATATCCCAGCTTGGAAAAAAGTCCATCTCAAGAGAATCTTGGAAGATCGCTATAGAATTCCAGTTTATATAAATAATGATGCCAATTGCTTTGCAATGGGAGAAGCATTATTTGGAAAAGGAAAACTTTACAAAGACTGTATTGGTCTATCTATTGGCACAGGATTGGGCATGGGAATAATAATCGATAACAAAATTTATAACGGTGTTCTTTCCGGTGCAGGGGAAATAGGTATGGTTCCCTACAAGGATAGCATTTTAGAAAATTATGCAAGTAGCTTTTTTTTTACTGAAAACTATGGATTGAGTGCCAAAGAAGTACACGATCGGGCAAAACAGGGCAACGACATCGCACTTAAAGCTTTTTCTGAATTTGGTGAACATTTAGGCCAGGCTGTCAATACCATTTTGTATGTATTGGCGCCCGAAGCTATCATTTTAGGAGGATCTATCAGTAAGGCTTATCCTTTTTTTAAAAAGCCCATGGAAAAGATAATGGATTCATTTGCCTATCCGGAGCAAATCAAAAATCTAAAAATTGAGCTATCGGAATTGACAGAATCTGCAATTTTAGGAGCAGCAAGCCTATGCTATCAAAAAACAGAAAATATAAAACAAGTACAATAATTTTACAATGCCGTATTTATTGCCATGAAATCAATGATATCGGTAAAAAGACTATTTAAATGAAGAAAATATTACTGTTGCTATTGATTTGTGCGTTTTTGAACGGATTTGCCTCGGAAATAAAAAAAATAACTGTTACCATTGAAAATAATATGGAAGGTGCGCCAATAACTTTGGGCATTCCTTTTCCAAAGGGAGAATTGCATTCCACTAATAATATTCGCCTATTAAATTCCAAAGGCAACGAAATACTATGTCAGACCACGGAAGTTTCAACTTGGGAACCCGCCGATGATAGCATCAAATGGGTCTGGGTGTTTTTCTTTTCGGAGGGGGAGTCTACTTATACCCTGGAATACGGTAGCGATATTGTTCCGAAAAGACCTGATGAACGAATAGTTTCCACAAACAATATGAGACCTCGTGGTGGTATTAAAGTCAATACGGGCCCTTTATCATTTTCCCTGAACAAATTGGGAAATGGTTTTTTGGATGAGGTTTATCTCGATTCCAATCAAGATGGGAAATTTAGCAACAATGAGCTTATTGCCTCATCCCCAGAAGATAACAGAGGGACTTTTCTTGATTTATTGGACGATTCTGGCATAGATATTTCCAAAGCTGTGATAAACGAGGTGTTCAGGGAAAAAGGGTCAGGTCCTATGCACGCCATATTTAGGGTTGAAGGTACTTATGTTTATGGTAGAGCGGACAACAATATATCTCCATTTACAATTCGGCTGCATGCTTATGCTGGAAAAACGTATGTAAAAGTTTTGCATACGATGACGTATACCGGTATTCCGGATAAACACAAAAGGCAGAAAGGCGAGCATGCCAATATAGCAACGCAAAACAAAGAAATTTTATCAGAAGATACCGCTGATGATCCTGGATGGACACAACCGAACGACCAAATTGCAGCCTGTGGCCTACAATTAAAATATCATTTGCAAGAAAGTGCCGAAGTTTCTATGCCTTTATTTGAGGAAAATTGGGATGCAATGTCATTAACACAAAAAATAGAGAAACTTGGTGCCACTAAAAAAGTAAGCTTACTGCAAAGAGGTCCTAAAAGAAATAGTGGAGAAAGTGCTAGAAGCTTATTTACTGGCGAATCAAAAAAAGAGAACAGTGCAAACGCATCTTCAGCCAATAAATCCTCCTTTAAAGCCACTGTCACCCAGGGCAAAGAAATCGTAACCGAATCGCAAAGAGCAAAAGGATGGATCAATGTTTCTGACGGAACCAGAGGAATAAGCGTAGGAATCAAAAATTTCTTAGAGGAATACCCAAAAGGAATTGAAGTAGACCCAAACTCAAAAATGTTAAAGGGAAACATATGGCCTTTGGAAAATGGACCCATGAACTTTGCCAGAAAAGACACCGAGATGGATGGTCAAATGCTGGGAAATTTTGCACAGGGCATTACAAAGACGACCGAGTTTCTATATTATTTTCATACCAATCAAACAGATGCGGTTATCGACCAAAAAATGGATTATGTGCTCAATAGTCCTGTTGCGCACGCCTTACCAGAATGGTACACGTCTTCAAGAGTTTATGGCAATATGGCTCCCTATTCCGATAAATATTTAGAGTTTGAGAACGGCCTACAGTATAAATATGAATGGTGGGCCTTTAATCAAAGAAAGCAACCTTGGTACGGAATGTTCGACTACGGCGACGGAAAAACATATTTCTTTAAGGATAAATGGTTTCAATGGACAAATAATGAACCTACCGTCGATTTTATGCTCTGGACCAACTTTATGAGAACAGGAAATGCCGATTATTATCATATGGCGCAGGCCATGAGCAGACATACCATGGATGTTGATAATATTCATTGGCCAAAAAAGAGATCTTATCTGGGCCAGATAAACGATGCGATAGATTTCTGGGATTTTGAAGATGAGCCAGAATCCACTCCTTATTTAGGGATTGGCCGAAGACATGCAAATGAACACTGGCATGCCCTCTTAAGTGCACATGTTTGGATACAGGGATGGATTGCATCTTACTACATTTCTGCTGACCATAGAGCACTTGAAGTTGCAAAAATGACAGGTGATACTTATTTAAAGCGTATATGGGGAGAACATGATCTAAGAGGAAGAAGATTGTACTTATCCGTACTCAATCTAGTGGAATTGTACGATGCTACCAAACTTGATAAATATAAAAAAGAACTGGACGAAAGAGTAGACTTGATGCTGATGTTTCAAAAAGAACAAGGAGGGAATTTACTCTTGGACAGGTATGGGTATAGTCAAACATATGTTGTACAGGGCTTGTACAAATATTATCAGCTTACAGGAGAAGAACGTATTAAAAAAGCACTTCTAAAACATGCCAATTGGGTCAGGGACGTACCGCCATTGAATCACGAAATGGAATCATATCTTGCCTCCATTCACCCTTTGTTGATAGGTTATGAATTTAGTGGTCAACATGCATTTTTGGAAGAAGCATTGGCACGTGCAGAAATGCTCAAGGTTAAAAAATTATCAAAAAATAGTAGTGAATTTGACAGTGTGGAATCCTACAATGAGGCATTGTTAAAAGTTTCCAATCTTCCAAAAAGCGATAAGCGCTTTACCAATTGGGAAATCAATCAGGGATTGAGAGTATTTGGATGGACGCACGCCTACAATATTCCTTATCTACTTTACTGGCTTGATCATAAAGAACAAAAGATTACAAAGTAATAGTTTAGTTGAACTATAATCCCTGTGGGATGAAAAGAAAAGCTCCCAAATATTGGGAGCTTTTTTTACTTTATAATCCAGTATGCAAAATCATTATAATTACTATGGATAAAATATGTCCTTAATTCGCCATAGGGACCTCCATCAATAGTACTTTAGAATCTTTTTCTATGGCCAAATCAATCGTTTCTGCATCCTCGATGGCAAGAGCATCCCTTTTTTTGAGTATTTCTCCACCTACTTCACATTCGCCCTCCAAGAGAAAGAGATAAACTCCATTGGACTGATTATTTACCTTATGCATTATTTCGGTCTTGGTATCAAAATTCCCCAAATAAAACCATGCATTTTGATGAATCCATACACCATCATCCTCCGGTCTGGGCGAAAGAATTTGATATAGGGTATTCGTCATATCGGATTTTTTCAAAGTAATCTGATCGTATCGCGGTTCTACGTTCGCTTTGTTCGGCACTACCCATATCTGTAAAAATTTGACTTTTTTTTCCTTACTATGGTTATATTCACTGTGCTGTACGCCAGACCCAGCACTCATAACCTGTATATCGCCGTTACGGATAATCGTGGTATTTCCCATACTGTCCTTATGTTCCAAGTCTCCTTCCAGAGGTATGGAAATAATTTCCATATTACTATGGCCATGGGTACCAAAGCCCATTCCGGCAGACACCTCATCATCGTTCAATACGCGAAGGGTTCCGAATCCCATACGGTTAGGGTCATAATAGTTGGCAAAACTAAAAGAATGATAGCTGTTCAGCCAACCATGATTGGCATGGCCTCGGGAGTCTGCTTTATGTAATGTACTTTTCATTGCTTAAAATTAAAAATTGAATGTTCTAAAGTAATGAGCTATTGATTTGTTTCTTTATTATCAACGAGTTCATAACCTGTAAATATTTTCTTTGAATATTGTTCACAAAGGTTTTACGGTAAGTTCTTCGATGTTCCATCCAGCACGCTTAGCGCCTGCTTGGTAGGCACTTTCCAAAAAATCCAATAATGCTGCTTTCGAATCATCAAGTTTTCTGAGCGCATCATAAGAAAGAAAAGCCATCGGACTCCCATTGGACTCTATCCACTCGGCCGCATCCGGCATTAAAGGTTCTTTATCCAATCCTTCTGGCGATGGATAGGCATATGCATAGAATGCAGGGTTACGCACTTCTGCATCCCCTGCCCAAAACCCAAAACTGATTACTTCATGTGAATAGGCATCTTTATCCGCGGCTTTCGCATTGGGCATTTCAGGGCCTTTTTTTCCAGAAAATCTTGTCACGGCCATATCCATATGGTGCCAGTAAATATGAACGGGGCAGGTTTTACTGTACGATTTTCCACTAAATTCTTTGAATAATTGATCAACCTGTACCAAAATTTGCCAAAAACGCACTACATACTCCTTATCATAGCTTTTGTGTTCCGTACTTTCAGCAAAAGATATCGTATCGGAAAGGTCATAAGGTTTGGCAACTATATCGAATAATATCCCCAAATCATTCAGATTAGCGGAAATTTTTTTATAAAACTCGGCGACGGACAAACCATTGGTCAATTCAAAACTACGGCTTTCCCCATTGCTGGTTTGTATATGAAGTTGATGATGAATAAAATCGAACTGTATTTCAAAAATAAAATCACCATATAGAATTGAGCGGGTGGTTATTCCCTTACTATTTACATAAAGTGTTATATACCACCAATGATTTTTTCTGGGCATCAAGGCCAATCGTATCTTACCTACAATCTGAAGGTAACGATGTAATGTTTCTTTTGTTGGCTCCCACTCTTCTAAAGGTAATTTTGGGAACGGATTTGAGCTATTGGTTTTATCGGACACTATTTGCTTTCGTTTATGCCTATTAAAATAGGCATTTAAATCAACCTTGGACGTTAAGAAATTTAAAAAACTAGAGGTCGGTAGATGGTTACATACTAAAAATAATTTATAATTAATTGATTGTCAATTTTTTAAAATATTGAATATTGTCGGTTCGAGCGTAGTCGACAACTGCTTGTCCGTATAAAGTAGGTTTTGACTGCGCTCAACCTGAGATTTGTTGGAAAACCATAAATTTCAATAAGTAACCATCTACTTACCTCTATAAAATATTCTTGCAAACTATTTTATAGAAAACTCCTTTTGCAAGGAATCCAGTTTAAGTTCGGTCTTCTTAAGGTCAAATTTTAAACTATCAATCCCTCTTATATATTCTGATTTCAGCAACTCTATTTTTCTATCAAACTCATCAATAGGAATATATCTGGGTTCCAGAAATACTTCTTTTAATATTCCAAAAATCGTGAACAAAAAACTTACAACTACCGCTGAAATAATTATAATTAAAAGTGTTTTCTCTCTCTTTAAGTTTAATGAATTTTCATGTAAAAGCAGTGTTGAATCTTTGGAGGATTCACGTTTGTCTGAAAGTTGGTTGACAAAAACATCCCATTTCTCTTCTTCTTTAATGTACATGTCGGTGAATCCACCACCATTTAAAAAATCTTGGGTTTTTGGCGTTGAGGCCAACATGAATACTTCAGCTCCATTACCGCTCATCACATCCAAAATACCAGAGTCATACTCCCTAATATCCCTTACCAATTTTACGACAAAATTTAAACTATAATTTGGATGCAGAAATTCTTCATAGAGTACTTGGATTTCAAAATAATCGCTGCGATTGAGCGCATATTTTAAAAAACGGTCTTTTAGCTCGGCTTTAAAAAATTCTCCCATCTCTAGATAAGAAAAACAAAGGGTTGGTCTTTTAGTTGTTATTATCAAAGTTACTGCAAACAGCTAGTGAATCAATGGATTGAATGTAAAGAATTCATTATCTATAAGTGGTAAAGATTCCTAAAAAACTGTCAAGAGCAAAAAACTTAGCTAGTAATACTATTAAAATCACTACATTTAGTTAAGTATGTCAATATATCGTATTATCAAAACGGTTTTATTTATTGATTACTCTTTAGCAATGAACAAGTGTCGGTATCCCCAAAATCCATGGTTTTTTATTTTGTAATTATTCATTGATAACTGATATTCAGTATTTTGAATCTTGCATTAATTTTAATTAAAATGCCCAGGTGAATAAAGCAGAACAAATATTTTGTCTAATATTCCTTTTCGTAAGCGTTTCTATATTTTCACAGGAATTACCTCCGATCCAGAATTACGCTCCTTCAGAATACAATGCCGAAAGTCAAAATTGGTCCATTGCACAAACCAAGGACAAAATAATATATGTTGCCAACAGTAAAGGTCTTTTGCAATTCAATGGTGCCAAATGGACACTTTTTCTATCACCAAATGAGACCATACTAAGGTCTGTTAAAGTTGTCGGTGAAAGAATCTATACTGGATGTTATATGGAATTTGGTTATTGGCAGAAAGATAGTTTTGGTCTGCTACGATATACTTCACTATCAAAAAAAATAAAAAATACTTTTATACAAGATGAAGAATTTTGGAATATTCTGAACATAGATCAATGGATAGTGTTTCAATCACTAAATCGAATTTACATTTATGACACGACGGACGGTTCCATAAATACGATTGACTCTGACACATCTTTGCCAAAAATATTTAACATAGATAATAATATTTATTTCCAAAGGCCCAATAAAGGTGTTTATCGTATTGAGAATGGAAAGGATATTTTAATTTACGATGCCGAACCATTCAGAAAGTACGAAATCATAAATATTTTTAAAAGCAAAAATGCCCTATCAATCCTTACCCGTCAAAATGGTTTTTATAAGATAAAGGACCAAACTTTGGACAAGTGGAGTATCAGTTCAGATACGCTCTTATCTAGAGTAAGTATTTACAGTGCCATTGAACTAAAAGATAAAACATTTGCTTTGGGAACCATCTCCCACGGATTAATACATCTTGATGAAGATGGAAACTTGTTGAACCACATAGACCGAATAGGCGGATTAAGGAACAATACGGTGCTATCACTGTATGAGGATTCCGATAATACACTTTGGCTTGGCCTTGATAACGGCATCAGCTATATTAACCTAAAATCTCCCTTCAAAGATTATTATGACAAAAAAGGTGTAGCTGGCAGCGTGTACGCCTCAACCACTATGAACGGTATCTTGTATTTGGGAACAAACCAAGGTCTTTTTTATAAGCAATTGAATAATGATAATGATTTTAAACTGGTACAGGGCACGCAGGGCCAAGTATGGTCTTTGAACATTATTGACAGAAAATTATTTTGCGGACATCATTCGGGAACTTTTATTATAGAAGAAAATAAGGCCAGGAAGATTGCAGACATTCAAGGTACATGGAAGGTTACAAGTCTTGGCCAAACTTCAGGTTTACTTCTACAAGGAAACTACGATGGCCTTTATATTTTACAAAAAATTGGCAATGACTGGCAAATAAAAAATAAAATAGAGGGCTTTAATCATTCAGCCAGATATTTTGAACCATTTGGGAAATACGTTTTCGTAAATCATGAATACAAAGGCGTTTTCAAGGTAGAGGTCGACAGTAGCTTTTCAAAAAGTATGAACGTAAGTGTTGATACTTTGATAAAAGGTTCAAATTCTGGATTGATCAGGTATAGGGATGACTTGTTGTACGCTTATAAGAAAGGAATCTTAAAATATAATAAGGAGCGTGACACTTTTATTAGGGACAGTGTCTTAAGCAAAGTCTATACCCAAGACGAATACATATCGGGCAAAATGACGGTAGATCGTAAAAATGGCTATTTGTGGATATTCACAAACTCAAAAGTCAATTTTATTTCTGAAGGAAAATTGGTCAAAACACCTAAAATCAAATCTATACCCCTGCCAGAAAGCATGCGAAACAGTACGGTGGGATATGAAAGTGTTAGCGCACTGGAAAACAATAGCTACTATTTGCTTGGAACAAGTTCTGGTTACATTACCGTTGACATTGATAATTTTAAAGAAAAAGAATTTACAGTCAATATCGCAAGTATTGGGAAAGCAGGAAAAAACAAGGACAGTAAAAATCAGGATTTAGTCAATAAAAATGTGAAAGGTAGTTTTAAGACTAACGAGAATAATCTTGAAATCTCTTATTATGCAGCAAATTATGATAAGTACCTTAAATCACATTATCAGTTCCAATTGACCAACATGTACCCAAACTGGAGTGAATGGTCAAAAAAATCTTCCGTTACGTTCGAGAACCTTCCCTATGGTGATTATACCTTTAAGGTAAGGAGCAGGATAGGTACTAAGATATCCAAAAATATAGCTACATACTCTTTTGAAATTGCTAGACCTTGGTATTTTTCCAATTTGATGCTCGTAATTTATATTTTGGGAATACTATCCAGCTCCATTCTAGTTCATAATCTTTATAAACGACATTATCACAAGCGCCAACAAAAGCTGATTTTAAAAAATAAACGCGAAATGGATTTGGCCAGGGTACAGAACGAAAAGGAGATTATAAAAATTAAAAATGAGCAACTCAAAGAAGAATTCAAAAGTAAGAGCAATGAATTGGCCGCTTCAACACTGAGCATTATAAAAAAGAATGAATTATTGTCAAAAGTCAAAGAGCAACTTCTAGCTAACGTTGAGAAAAAAGAATCTGTAAGAGCCATCATCAACATAATTGATAAGAGTCTTAACCAAAATGATGATTGGGAGCTGTTCAAAGAGGCCTTTAACAATGCCGACAGAAAATTTTTAAAGAAATTGAAAAAGGCACATCCCAATCTTTCCCCAAACGATATAAAGCTGTGCGCCTATCTAAGGTTGAATTTATCATCAAAAGAAATAGCACCACTATTGAACATTTCAGCGCGTAGTGTTGAAATAAAAAGGTATAGGCTACGTAAAAAAATGGACTTGACACATGATGAGAATCTGGTAAACTACATACTCAAGCTTTAAGTTTCTTAAAAAATTAAATTACTACCTCAACAATACCTATACAAATCTAAATCTTAGGTAAAAATCAATATACCGTAGATTCCCTTTAAACCTTCTGAAAACAAGCTGTTTTAATGATTTGATAAAAAAACAGCATTTTATTTGCCATGTATACTTTTTGTTGAGCTATTTTTTGTGGAATATCTATTTTTTTAGGATAAGTTTAACCGTTGGGAAATAGAAAAAAATACGCTATTGCCCATCATCAACTAAAACTAAACATAACTATGAAAAACAATTTTGTGAGACTACTCCTCTTCATGTTCACGACAGGACTGTTTGCTCAAGCCGATAGAGTATCAGTCGTAACTAATGAAGATGGGATGAAGTTGGTCGTCAATGGAGAGGATTTCATGATCAACGGCATGAATTGGGATTATATTCCAATAGGAACCAACACGGTCAACGCAGCGTTTTGGGAAAAACCAGATGACATTATCAAAGCTGGGCTGGACACAGAAATGTCGCTTCTTAAAAACATGAATGTCAATGTTATTAGACAGTATACCGGCGTACCTGCAAAATGGATTCAATACATCTATGAAAATTATGGGATTTATACCATGCTCAACCATTCCTTTGGACGCTACGGGCTTACGTTAAATGGTGTATGGACCCCTGTAACCATTTATGATGATCCTACAACACAAGAGTTCTTGATGTCCGAGATGGAAGAGCTTGTCAACGGGTACAAAGACACACCTGGACTTTTACTTTATCTTTTGGGAAATGAGAACAATTATGGGCTATTCTGGGCTGGTGCAGAAACCGAAGACTTTCCAGATGATCAAGGAAGAATAGATTTTATAGGAGAAAGTCGGGGTAGGCCCATGTATAAACTCATGAACGAAGCAGCAAAGAAAATGAAAGCTATGGATGCATCCCATCCCGTTGCACTCTGTAATGGCGATGTGCTCTTCATAGATATCATTGCAGAAGAATGCAAGGATGTGGATATCTACGGAACCAACACCTATCGAGGAGCTTCATTTGGGGATATGTTTCAAGTAGTAAAGGATAAACTGAATAAGCCTGTTATGTTCACGGAGTTTGGAGCGGATGCATTTAACGCCATTGAAAACAAGGAAGATCAATATTCACAGGCATATTACATGGTAGAAAACTGGAAAGAAATCTATGAGAATGCTGCAGGAATAGGCAAAGCTGGAAACTCTATCGGAGGATTTACGTTTCAATTCAGCGATGGCTGGTGGAAATTTGGTTTTGATGACAGAGCAAATGCAGACGTACACGATAATAATGCTTCATGGTCCAATGGAGGCTATGCAAGGGATTTGGCATCACCGGGTACCAACAACATGAACGAAGAATGGTTTGGAATCACTGCAAAAGGTGCAACCAATCCAAGAGGGCTTTACGAACTTTATCCACGTGCAGCTTATTATGCACTTAAAGAGGCGCATCAATTAAATCCTTATGAAGAAGGTGTAGACCTTGCATTCATAGATAATCATTTTGATAACATAGAGTTGATGGATGCTGTTCTTAAAGCTCGTGGTGACAAAGCGGCCTTAAATGGGGAGCAAAGCAATTTACTTCGTATAAGCAATCTTACGGCAAGACTCTCAACTTTCAGTACGGGCGGTAGTTTGATTACGACACCGGATAACCCAGATCCAGACGACGCAATTACATTTCCAAATCAATTAGGGTTTGATCATATGCAATCCTACTTCATTGGAGTGGAAGGGAATCCAGCTCCAAATATGCGGGCCGAAGTGAATTTTAATGTAGTGGGCAATGTTGCCCAAAACCCCATCAATGAGATTTTTTATGAAAACAGGGCTAGACCGATTTTAGTGAATACACCAGAAGGCGATGTGCCGCTAGTTGATAATAACAGGGTGGCTGTTTACCAAGCAGAATTCGAGTGGAACGCAAAAGAGTTCGATTTAAGGGGTTTTTATAGAACTGGACACTACCACTGGGGGTATGAAGGGGACTTTTTTGGCCTGTATCCAGAAGCCAATTACGGACCTAACCTTGATATCTATAATGGAGAGATTTTAGGTGCCGAAATAGATGGAAAAGGACCCTTGAAAGGTTTAAAAGCTGCTATAGGGCCACAATTATGGTGGGGCGCTAATCCTACCATGCTTTTTAAGTACAAGAGACATATAGGGAAATTCGACGTTACAGGTATCTATCATAGGGATTTTGAAACTGAAATCGTTTTTGATGAAAACGGACGTAGGGTTTTGGATGTCAATCAACTACGAAGTGGTGTAGTTCCACCTTGGCCCACTGAAAGAGCAACATTGGCCATAGAACGGGAATTTGGAAAAGTTGGAGTTATGGTGGGCGGAATTTGGGCAGGAAGTCCATTGAACGGAACCTCTTTCCAAGATGTTAGGGGCACGCCTGGAAACTACGTTGTTTTTGAAGATAGAATCCAAGCCGAAGACAACTGGGGTGGTAAAATTAAGGTTACCTATGAAGGTGGAAAGTTCAATTGGTATGGACAAGCATCAGCCATGGGATTAATTGCCAATGGTGGTGCGGACCAAACGATGACTTTTACTGGTTGGAAATTAAGGGATACGGGAAGTGGTAATGTAACCAGTGTATTTTCTGGATTTACCATCGCAGCAGGAAATTTTCAGATTGCCCCCAATTTTATGTGGCAAAAACCATTAGTGGATGCCATACCACGAGATGTACAAGCCCCCGGTCGATTAAGAAATATAATTGATGATCCCTTTTCTGTGCGCTGGAATCGTGAAACCACGGCAGGGGAGCTATTATTAACTTTTGATCCAACACCCGGTACATGGATGTACGAGTGGGATAACGATAGGTCTGAAGATGCCAAGTTCGCTATGAACTTAGGCTTTGTATACCGCCACCTGCCAACTACCATGGATGCACATATTGGATTCTTGGCTGATCGTACCATTTTTTCTTTTCCGAATTCGGCGCCCGCACAAGACTTATGGGAAATACACTCAAGAATGGTTTCAAAGCTAAGCCCAGAATTGGGGTTGATAGGGAATTTTTACTACGGTAATGGACAGGCCAATGGTGATAGCGACAGATTAATAAAACGTTTTGGAGGGGATATCCGTGGCATTTATAAGAAAATGAAATTGGAAACGCATGTAAGAGTTAATGATTGGGGACCTTTTGATTACCATAGAGACTTCAACTTGACATTCCCATTACAGTTAATGTTGGATCTCTCTACCACCTTGGGCAAACCGGACTGGTTCATTTTACCAAGCACGCAAATAGGAATCCGCGGTACATGGAGGTCTTTAAATCAATTCTCACCAAGATTTGCTCCAAATGCTGCTGAAGAATTTGCGACAGAACCTACCATTAGCCCTGTTGGTTTTGGCAATGGTAGTGAATGGGAGATAATGACTTACGTACACATCAACATTGGCAAATAAAAAGATTGAAAGATGAAAAATATTAGAAATATACACTTACGTTTTACACTCCTTTTGAGCTTGGGTATTGCTGTTTTTTCAAGTTGTGAAAGAGAATTTTCAGATGATGTACAATTTGCAACATTTTCTAACAATGGAGACATATTTACAGACGAACCAGTAGGACTCACAGATGAATTTTTTGATTCCTTTGACCCAAACGAAGGAGCAAATCCTGAGGGCTTTGGTACGGATGATAATGTCGCTTTTATGGGGACATCTTCCATACGCATTGATGTTCCCGCACCAGATGACCCAGACGGTGGCTTTATTGGAGGCATTTTCCTAGACCGGGGCGATGGTAGAAATCTTACCGGATTTGACGCCTTGACCTTTTATGCAAAAGGCTCCATAACCGCTACCATTGGGGAAGTAGGTTTTGGAACTGATTTTGAGGAAAACAAATTTGCAGTAACTGCCCAAAATATACGCTTATCTACGGATTGGCGAAAAGTTGTCATTCCCATTCCAGATCCGTCAAAACTGGTACAAGAAAGGGGAATGTTTTTTTTCTCGGCGGGAACACAAACTACCAATGGTTTTGGGTATACTTTTTGGATTGATGAGCTACGGTTTGAAAAACTAGGAACTGTAGCCCAACCTAGTCCCGCTATCTTTTTTGGACAAGACATTGATTCTCAGGCCTTCATTGGTTTTGAATTTCTTTTGACTGGTCTTACCCAAACCTTCAATTTAGCTTCAGGGGTAAATCAAACGGTAACTGTTGCCCCCTCCTATTTTGACTTCACGTCTTCAGATAATTCAGTGGCCATAGTCAATGAATTGGGGCAAATTTCAGTAATAGGCTCAGGAAATACTGCTATAACTGCGCAATTGGCCAATGTTGGGGCTTCTGGTTCATTGGACATCGATTCTGGAGGTAATTTACCAAATGCCCCAATCCCAATTGAGTTGTCTACTAATGTAAGCTCCATATTCAGTAATGAATACACTAACGCAACGGAAAGTAATTTCGTGCCAAATTTTGGAGGCTCAACGACAAATACACAACTCTTTTCCAATGGTGGTGACGAAGTATTGATTTATACAAACAACAATTTCACGGGAATCCTACTCAATAACACTATCGATGCTACAGAGCGTACCTTCCTGAATATAGATGTATATGTACAAGATGCCGCTACTAATATTGAGGTACAGATTAGGGATGTGGGTCCAAACCAAGAATTGGAAACAGATGTAAATAATGGAAATCCTATTGGGGATGATGCAGACAAAAGGTTTAGTATAAACGGATTGACACCAGGACAATGGACTTCCATTGAAATTCCATTGGATGGAGATTTGGCTGCTCAAAGAAACAATCTTGGAGCACTTATCTTGGCGGGTGGACCAAACTTCATATTCGACAACATTTACTTCTATACGGAATAATTGGGTCTTGAAAATTGAAAAAAATGATTATGAAATATATACAGATTAAAACAATACAATCGGTAGCGCTGGTATGCCTTGGGGTAATGGCAATGAGCGTTATATCAGGTTGTGAAACAGATGAAACACAGACAGTGGCTACATTTACAAACTTAGTACTAGAAGAAAATTTTGATACGGATGGAGCACCAAATGAACAAATTTGGGGTTTCGATATAGGAAATGGTCCAGGCGGCGATGGTTGGGGCAACCAAGAGTTGCAATACTATACGGACCGTTCCGATAATGTTCGTATTGAAAATGGTGTATTGTTGATTACGGCTAGGGAAGAGTCTTTTGAAGGTTCTCAGTATACATCGGCCAGATTGATTACCAAAGATAAATTTGAGCAGCAGTACGGTCGTTTTGAGGCTAGAATCCGTTTGCCTTTCGGACAGGGAATATGGCCCGCATTTTGGATGTTGGGAGCAGATATTGATGAAAACCCATGGCCGGGTGCCGGTGAGATCGATATCATGGAATATCGAGGGCAAGACCCTTCAATTCTTATAGGAAGTGTTCATGGACCAAGGTATTCTGGAGGAGATGCCATTTCCAAAGAGTTTACACTCGAAAATGACCGTTTTGATACAGGCTTCCACATATTTGGAATAGAATGGGGACCAAACTTCGTAAATTTTTATGTGGACGATGTGCTTTACAATCAAATTACCCCAGAAGATGTTGATGAAGAAACAGATGGCGAAGGAGTGTGGGTATTTGATAAACCCTTCTTCATTTTAATGAATCTTGCCGTGGGCGGAACCTTTGTTGGGTCCCCAAATGCAGAGACCGAGTTTCCACAAACTATGATCGTGGACTATGTAAGGGTGTACGAAAATTAATAAACTAAACTAACTTCTATAAAATGAAACTATTATTTAAAAAAACCAGAATACTTTCACTAATGATTTTGGCCATATCCTTTCTAGGATGTGAAGATGATGACGATGCCAACGGTCTCCCTGAGGTCGTAGCGGCTTTTACACAAACGCAGATCGAAGATTCTGGAATTGTATCCTTTATCAACATTTCTGAAAACGCGGATTTTTTTGAATGGGATTTTGGAGATGGTACTACTTCGACAGAAATTGATCCTATCAAGACTTTTGCAGATGGGACCTATACCGTAACACTGACAGCGTCAAATTCAGCAGGTGCTTCAAGTAATTTTTCAGATGAATTAATAATAGATATTCCTGATACACCACCAGCATTCGACAGTGGACTATTGACCAACGGAGATTTTGAAAGTGGAACAGATCCGTGGATTGGTAACGCAGCAAATGTAACAACAGAAGGCGGTAACAGCTTCAATTTGGCAGATGTGCAAACAGCTGGCAATCCTTTTGATGTAAATTTGAGCCAAGTTGTAGAACTTACCCAAGGCACAAACTATATTTTAACTTTTGATGCCTCGTCTGACGTGACACGTACAATAATCGCCGGTATTGGACTAAATGTAGCGCCTTTTACCAATGATACACGTACAATTGATTTGACAACAGATACCCAGACCTTTACCGTAGCACTTTCTGCGGCGGACTTTGGCGGAGCGGATGGTAGAGTATTGTTTGATCTAGGTGCCGAAGTAGGTGTTGTTGTAATAGATAATGTCTCCTTGGTTGAAGGAGGAGATGGCGGTTTTGACAGTGGTTTATTGATTAATGGAAATTTTGAAAGTGGTGTAGTTCCTTGGGTAGGCAACGCTGCAAATGTAGTTACGGAAGGAGAAAATAGTTTCAATCAAGCTGATGTACAATCAGCTGGCCAACCCTTCGATGTAAATTTGAGCCAAGTTTTGGAACTTACACAAGGCACAAACTATACGTTGACTTTTGAAGCATCATCTAATGTGACACGTACTATAATTGCCGGGATTGGTCTGAATGTAGCGCCCTTTACCAATGATACGCGAACAATCGATTTGACTACGGATACCCAAACCTTTACCCTTGAATTATCAGCAGCCGGTTTTGGCGGAGCAGATAGCCGTGTACTTTTTGATATGGGTGCCGAAGTAGGCATTGTAATAATCGATAACGTTTCCTTGGTAGAGGGAGGTTCTGGAGGAGGAGATGATTCCGAAGCACCAGTAATCACATTAACAGGAGATGCAACTGTAAACCTAAATGTGGGAGATCCCGCTTATGTAGATGCTGGAGCTACTGCAAACGATAATGTGGATGGAGACATCTCTGGCAGTATCGTTGTTGGAGGAGATACAGTAGATACCAATGTAGCAGGAACATATACCATAACATACAATGTAAGCGATGCAGCAGGTAATCCCGCTACCGAAGTTACCAGAACAGTAAATGTTGAAGAAAATACTTTTGACGATGGCTTGTTGACCAATGGTGATTTTGAAAACGGGACAGATTCATGGATAGGGAATGGGCTCAATGTGGTCACTGATAGCGGAAATAGTTTCAATTCAGTAAATGTTGCTATGGCAGGAACACCCTTCTCCGTTAATTTGAGCCAAGTAATCGAATTAACGAAAGGTGCAGATTATATATTGACTTTTGATGCATCATCCGATGTTTCACGTACAATTCTTGCGGGTATTGGACTAAACGTGGAACCTTTTACAAATACTACTCAAACAATTAACCTTACAACAGATACCCAGACATTTGTTCTAAATCTTAATGCGACAGGATTTGGTGGAGCGGATAGCCGAATACTTTTTGATATGGGTGCAGAAACAGGGTTGGTGAATATTGATAATGTTTCTCTTGTTCTTGACAGCGGCGGCGGAGATACTTGTCCGGCCCCACCGATGGGTGAGTTATTATCAAACGGTGGTTTCGAGGCTAATTCCGGTGATGGCGCTTGTTGGCAGCTTAATGAATCTGCGGGCTCTTCCGTAACTATTATCGATACTGACGCCAATACGGGTACTTACTCCGCTAGATTGACCACAGGTCCTTCACAAGTGCCAAATCTTAAGCAAGAGCGATTTGCTCCGACCGTAGCGGGTAACCAAAACATTCAGGTGACGTTTAGATATAAAATTACATCGAGCTTTGTAGATGGTTCGATACTGGAAGTTCTGGCATTTTCAGAACGTTCAGTTGGTGGCGCCGTGCCACATAATTTGGGCAATGCCCCTGGAACCAATACCGTTGATGTTTGGCAAACTTACACTGGGTCATTTACAACAGATGCTAACGTAGATGAAGGTCTATCACTACTTATACAAGCTACCTGTGGTGGTGTCGGCACTTGTGCTGGAGAGGTAATTATAGACGATGTTGTGGTAGAAGAAATATAATTGAAAACTGAATATAGATTAAAAAGCCATTTGAAGACTCAGATGGCTTTTAAAACAAATCTGGTTTTACAACCGTAGCTATAAATAGTTATATATACTGAACAGTTGATGGAATAACTAGCTGTTTATGTATAGTAGAAACCGATTGAGCCAAAAGAAGCAGATTTAAATGGTTTTAAAATCTTTAAAGAGCACTATAAAACTGCTGATGGTTGGTGCATGCTGCATATCATCCTGTAAAGAACAACAGATGGACAAAGAGAAAAGTGCATACTTACTGATAGAACAAAAGATAGATTCTTTGCTGGCATTAATGACCTTAGATGAAAAAATAGGTCAAATGACACAGGTTAGACATTTTGATGATATTCAGGAAGATGATATTACCTCTAAGTTTATCGGTTCCATAATTCATACGCAAGGTCCATTACCGGGTAATAATGCTGAGGAATGGCAAGCAAAATTTACAAGATTACAGAAAAAAGCACTATCGACCCGTTTGGGTATTCCATTGATTTTTGGGGTAGATGCCATTCATGGACAAAACACCTATGAAGGGGCTACCATTTTTCCACATAACATTGGTTTTGGCGCAACCCAAAATAGAGAATTGGTAAAGCAAGCCGCAAAAATAACTGCCATTGAATCTCAGGCAACAGGGTTCAACTGGGTTTTTTCTCCTTGCGTAGCCATACCCTATAATGAGAAATGGGGAAGGGTCTACGAAGCTTTTTCAGAAAGCACCGAGTTGACCGGGCAACTTACAAAAGCATCAGTTGAAGGCTTGCAGGGAGATGATTTAAAAAATAGCAAAACGGTCATGGCCACTGCAAAACATTTTGTTGGTGACGGAGCTACTGATTTTGGTCTAGAAGGAGGTGAAACCTCTATAAGCCTAAAAGAAGTCCGGGAACGTTTGTTACCTCCCTACAAAGTAGCAGTAGATGCAGGAGTAGGTTCTGTAATGGCCTCTTTTAATTCAATGTCAGGAATACCAATGCATGCCCACAAGGATTTGATTACAAATGTGCTGAAAAAGAATATGGGATTTGATGGTATAATGGTTTCGGATTGGAAAGGCTACTCACGATTTGGAGAAAATGATGTTATCAATGCCGGAGTAGATATGATCATGGCTGTAGAAGGCGATTTTGAAATGTACCAAGAAGGATTAAAAAAAGGTGTTGAAAGCGGTTATGTATCCCAAGAGCGAATTGATGATGCAGTGCGAAGAATACTGCGCCAAAAATATAGATTGGGTGTATTTGAAAATCCTTTTCCAGATTCAAGCTTAATTGAAAAAATTGGTATTCAAGAACATAGGGATATAGCTCGTCAAGCCGTAAGGGAATCTTTGGTTTTACTTAAAAATGACAACAGTTTACTTCCGCTCAATAAGAAAATGGGAAAAATTGTAGTAGTGGGCGAACATGCCAATAATTCTGGTCTGCAGTCGGGAGGATGGACCATAAACTGGCAGGGCTCCACGGAAAACTATAAAGGAGCAACGACAATTCTTGAAGGAATCAAAAAAACAGCTGAGGGAACAGTAATTTATGATACCGATGCATCAGGAGACCATAGCGATGCAGATGTTGCCATTATAGTAATTGGAGAAACCCCTTATGCCGAATCTTTCGGTGATATAGGTGGTGAAATTGATGCATATCAATTGACACTGACCGAAAGTCATCAAAATTATGTGGACACCTATGTTGATATGGGCGTGAAAACTATAGTAGTGTTGATTTCTGGCCGTGCTTTGGTCACAACTAAGCAAATAGAACAATCCACGGCATTTGTAGCAGCTTGGTTACCAGGTTCAGAAGGGGACGGCATTGCGGAAGTCTTATTTGGAGAACATAACTTTAAGGGAAAATTACCTCATTCTTGGCCTAAATCAGAAGAAGATTATAACGGAAAATATGGGCCAAATTTTTGGGATGATTCCATAAAACCTTTGTTACCTTACGGATTTGGATTACACTATTGATACTTTAAAAAGAATGCCAATGGACCATAGCATCAAAAAAAGAAATAAAAAAAAATAACATGAAATCACTAATAAAAGTAATATTAACGATGGTGGTTTTACTAGTGAACCAATCCTGTAAATATAAAAGTGTCAAAACAGAAGAAAATCAAACCCTAATACAGAAAGAAGTGACAGCGAAAGATATTTTAGGAAATCCAAAGTACTTGGCAATATCTTATGGTGGGTACAGAAAAACCTCAAGAGATGTTCAACCGACTATTAACGAGCTAAAAGAAGACATGAAGATTCTTTCTGCGATGGGCATTAAAATTTTGAGAACCTATAATGTTCAATTACAACAAGCATCTAATTTGCTGAAAGCCATAAAGGAGTTAAAAAACGAGGATGAAACCTTTGAAATGTATGTAATGTTGGGCGCATGGATTGATTGTAAAAATGCGTGGACTGGAGAGACCCCTGACCATGATGTGGAAAGCGAACAAAACGAGGGTGAAATTGCCCGAGCCGTAACATTAGCCAATCAATATCCTGATATTGTAAAAATCATTGCCGTAGGCAACGAAGCTATGGTAAAATGGGCTACAAGCTATTATGTTCAGCCAAGTGTCATATTAAAATGGGTGAATCATCTTCAAGACTTAAAGAAAAGTGGGGAACTATCCAAAGATTTATGGATAACCAGCTCAGACGATTTCGCCTCTTGGGGAGGTGGCGATAAAAGCTATCATACTGAAAACCTTGAAAAACTTATAAAGGCGGTCGACTATATCTCCATGCATACTTATCCATACCATAATACACATTACAATCCAGAATTTTGGGGCGTACCTAAAGATGAGGAACAACTCTCCGACATCCAGAAAATTGATGCTGCAATGATTAGGGCAAAGGATTTTGCGATAAATCAATATAGTGCTGTTAAAAAATATATGGAAAGCCTGGGTGTTGACAAACCCATACATATAGGAGAAACAGGTTGGGCAACAGTATCCAATGGATTTTACGGGCCAACGGGGTCCAAGGCTACGGATGAGTATAAAGAAGCGGCATATCATAACCTCATTAGGATGTGGACAAATTCTGAAGGGATTTCATGTTTTTACTTTGAAGCGTTTAACGAGCAATGGAAAGATGCGGAAAATTCTTTAGGGTCTGAGAATCATTTTGGTCTTTTTACCATTGATGGAAAAGCAAAATATGCCCTATGGGATATGGTCGACAAAGGAATTTTTGAGGGTCTGACCAGAAACGGAAATTCAATCACCAAGACTTACAGTGGTGATAAAGCAGCGTTGATGAAAGATGTCCTTGTACCACCCTCAAAAAAAGAACAAGCTATCACTCATTAAAATGAAAAAGTTTAACAAATTTAATTTCATAATTACATTGGCCCTAGCACTGAGCGCTTGCAGCGTAGATAATAAATTGAAGGTAGAAGTATATGAAACTTCGGCCCAAGGAAATAAATTGACCAAGATAACGGACTTTCCGCCTCAAAAAGTAAAAGCGCAGATAAAACTGCTGCCCGATCAAAACTTTCAGACCATAACTGGATTTGGCGGTTCTTTTACGGAAGCCTCTGCTTACCTGCTCAACCAATTGGGTCAAGAAAACCGAAAAAAAATCATCGCCGCCTATTTTGGCGATGAAGGTTCGCGGTATTCGTTGACAAGAACACATATGAACTCTTGTGATTTTTCCTTATCCAACTATTCTTATGCGCCTGTTGAAGGGGATTTGGAATTAAAGCACTTTTCCATAGATGAGGATAGAGATGATATTATACCCTTTATCAAAGAAGCAATGGCTGTCTCCAAAGATGGATTCAAGATTCTGGCATCCCCATGGACAGCACCACCTTGGATGAAAAACAACAAAGATTGGAGAGGCGGAAAGCTTCTTCCCGAATATTATGATACTTGGGCACTGTTCTTCTCTAAATATATAGATGCCTATAAATTGGAGGATATAGATATTTGGGGCTTTACCGTTGAAAATGAGCCATTGGGGAACAACAATAACTGGGAAAGTATGCATTTCACTCCAGAAGAAATGACCAATTTTGTGAAGTTTCACTTAGGTCCAAAATTAGAAACTGATGGACATGAAGCAAAAATTCTGGGTTATGATCAAAATCGTGGAGAAGAATTGGAAGAATGGGTAAAAGTGATGTTCAAGAATGAGGCTTCATCAAAATATTTTGATGGAACAGCCATTCACTGGTATGCCAGCACCTATGATTGGTTTCCAGAATCGCTGCAATTTGCACATAACGCTGCTCCCTCAAAATATTTGATACAATCCGAGGCTTGTGTTGATGCCGAAATCCCCAAATGGAAAGATGACAAGTGGTATTGGTCCAAAGAAGCTACGGATTGGGGCTGGGACTGGGCGCCCGAGCATGAAAAACACCTACATCCAAAATACGCGCCCGTATATCGTTATGCCCGTGATATTATTGGATGTCTAAACAATTGGGTAGACGGTTGGATAGATTGGAACATGATCTTGGATACACAAGGCGGTCCAAACTGGTTTAAAAATTGGTGTGTGGCACCAGTAATTGTTGATCCAGATAAAGATGAAGTATATTTTACTCCCATTTATTATACCCTTACCCATTTCAGCAAGTATATTAGACCAGGTGCAACTCGTATTGGATTTGAGAACTCAGACGATTCCTTGATGGTAACTGCTGTTAAAAATCCAGATGATACGATTGTTATTGTAATCTTGAACCAAGACTTGAAACCCAAGAGTTTTAAAGTCTTTTTAGATGATGATTTCAAAGAAATTTCCATTAGTCCACAAGCTATTCAAACTATCATTATTGATAAAACCACCGATGCTAACTAAAACTCATTGACATGCCTAAGATAAAAGCGATTAACAAAGATAAAGTTCCAGTTGGACAAAAAGCTGCTTTTGGAGCAGGTCATTTTATTCTGAACATATTACCCGGAACACTGGGTGTCTTCATCCAGTTCTTTTTACTTACTGCATGGGGGGTTGATCCATTGTGGGCAGGACTTTTGGGAGGATTGCCAAGAATATTTGATTCGATAACAGACCCGATAATGGGTTTCATTTCTGACAATACAAAATCCAAGTTTGGAAGAAGAAGACCCTACATTTTTGTTGGTGCCATCATAAGTGGACTGCTTTTCTTTCTAATGTGGCAAATTGACGATAATGCTTCTGAGTCCTATATCATTTGGCACGTAATGATTCTTCAATTGCTATTCCTTATTGGTAATACCATGTTTGCGACGCCATTGGTGGGTCTGGGCTATGAAATGACCTCAGATTATAACGAGCGTACCCGTTTGATGGCTTTTTCCAATACCATGGGCCAAATTGCATGGATGATAGTTCCATGGCTGTACGTTATTATTCCAGATTCGAACACGTTCAACACACAAACCGAAGGCGTACGAACCATGGCCTTAATCGTTGGCGTAATGTGCGTTGTCTTTGGAATATTACCTGCGTTGTTTTGTAAAGGTATTGACGCTTCCAACATGGAGAACCGTAAAGAAATTAATTTTAAAACCCTTGCTGTAAACTTAAAAGAATTATGGGCCGGGATTATACAAGTCTCCAAAAACAAGCCGTTTATGAAACTCTGTGGCGCTACATTTTTAGTTTTTAACGGTTTTCAATTGGTAGCGGCATTTGGTGTTTTTATTATTGTTTTCTATATGTATAGTGGTAGTTACGATATGGCAGGTACTTGGCCGGCGTGGTTCAACACGATCAATGCAATGATAACTGCCTTTATAGTTATCCCTATAATTTCTAGAATGGCAAATAAATGGGGCAAAAGAAAAGCATTTATTATTTCTACTGTTCTTTCGATCATTGGCTACATATTAAAATGGTGGGGATTTGATAAAGAATTGAACAGTCAATTTAACCAAACTGAATTTGGCAAAAGCTTAAATTCAGGAGTAGGTTCCATTTTCGAGAGCATAAACCCATTTCTGGACAGTATAGGAATGTCATGGTTTAGTATAGATCCTGGCAGTGAAGTGCCATGGCTTATATTTTTACCGATTCCTTTATTTGCTTTCGGGATGGGAGGATTGTTTACATTGATGATGTCCATGACAGCAGATGTCTGTGATTTGGACGAATTAAACAATGGCATGCCAAGGAAAGAAGGCACCTTTGGTGCTATTTACTGGCTAATGGTTAAAATAGGACAGTCCATTGCGCTTGTTCTAGGCGGTGTTATTTTAAAAATTGTAGGTTTTGATCCTAATATTACTGTGCAAACCGCAGAGACAATGAATGACCTTAGAATAGCTGACATATTAGTCCCTTCTCTAACGGCAGCACTTGCGGTTTGGGTGATGTGGACATATAGTCTATCTGAAAAAAAAGCTAAAGAAATTAAAGCACAATTGGTCAAGCGTAGAGGAGAACTTTAGCCTAAATTTGAATAAATGAAAAGTACAATTTAAAGGAACATTATGTCGTCATCAAGAAAAGAAAAGTTTTTGGCATTAGCTGCCCTTGATTATGCAGGCAAGACCACAAAAGAACTTAAAAAACTTTGTAAGGAGGTTTTGGAAGGTGGAATGCATGGTCTTTGTTTTAGTCCGTATGAAGAAGGGCAAAAACCAGGTGAACAGATTACAGAAGAACAGATCAGAAGAAGAATGGAGATAATTAGCCCGTATACAGATTGGATCCGTTCTTTTTCCTGTACCGAGGGAAACGAATTGATTCCTAAAATTGCCAGGGAATTTGGCATTAAGACCATGGTGGGTGCATGGCTTGGAGATGACCCAAAGATCAATGAAAAGGAGGTAACCAATCTGATTCAAATGGCCAAAGAGGGGCATGTGGATATCGCTGCTGTTGGAAATGAAGTATTGTTGAGGGGCGACCTAACTGAGGATGAACTACTTGAATTCATGGACCGTGTAAAACAAGCTATTCCTGACGTACCAATGGGATATGTGGATGCGTATTACGAGTTTTCGGATCATCCGAGAATCGCGGACGCTTGTGATATAATTTTAGCCAATTGCTATCCATTTTGGGAAGGATGTGATTTGGACTATTCCTTATTGTATATGAAGGATATGTATCAAAGAGCGCTGAAAGCGGGCAATGGTAAAAAAGTAATTATCTCTGAAACAGGTTGGCCCAGTCAGGGAACCAGTTTGGAAGGAGCATATCCATCCTTGGACAATATGTTGAAATACTTTATGAATACCCAAAAATGGGCTCAGGAAGACGATATCGAAATTTTCTATTTTTCATCTTTTGATGAATCATGGAAGATAGGTGCTGAAGGTGACGTGGGGGCGTATTGGGGACTTTGGGACAAGGATGAAATAAGAAAATTTTAATATTTTATCTATACTATTTCAGCACTAAGACCTGCCTGAAGCAATTTGGAGCACTTTGGCTCTAAATAGGTATATTCCCCTGTTTTTACAGTACACTTTCCATTGTAGTGAACGATCAATGAGCATTGTTCCGCTTGCTCTGCAGTATGTTCGCATACGTTTATCAAGGTTTCAATGACATGGTCAAAAGTGTTTACATCATCATTAAAAAGGACAATCTCGTTCTGCTTTACCGTTTCTTCTTCAAGAAGTAATTCTTCTGAAACTTTTTCTTTAATTCCCATGATTGTTGAATTAATCAATTCTAATTTACATATTTTACGGAAACCCAATTATTCTTTTCCAATTTTTTTTCAAATTGCAGATTATGAATGCTACATTTTGAGGAAATTGCATCTAAATCCTTTAAATAAAAACCACTTAGAAAAAGTGCCCCATCAGGATTTAAACAATCTGAGTAAATGGAAATATCTTCAAGTAAAACATTTCTATTGATGTTCGCGATTATAACATCGTATTTTTTTCCTACCAACAAACTACTATCTCCTTGATAAACTTTTATATGATTTCGGTTATTCCTTTCTACATTTTCCTTGGAATTCAAAAAACACCATTCATCAACGTCAATGGCGTCTACTGATTTGGCTCCTTTCATATCGGCAAGAATTGCCAAAACTCCTGTGCCACAACCCATATCCAAAACCGATTTACCTTCTAAATTTGAATCAAGAATTTGTTGCAGCATCATATGAGTGGTCTCATGGTGCCCTGTTCCAAAACTCATTTTAGGTTCGATGATTATGTCATACTGTAGATTTTCGGCCCTGTGAAAAGGTGCTCTTACCATGCACCTATCACCTACCTTGATTTGGTGAAAATTCTTTTCCCACTCGGCATTCCAGTTTTGCTGTGGAATTTCCTTATGGGACCAGCTAATTTGAAAATCAGGATTCTTCAGGATGAAAACGTCATTCAATATATCTTCTTCCCATTCAGATTTTAAAATATAGGCCAAAAGTCCAATTTCGCTTTTAATAAAACTCTCAAAACCTTTTTCGCCCAATTCAGCGATCAAAATATCAGTGGCTGGCTGTTTAGGAGAAATACTGAAGCTGTACTCGATATAAATCAAATTTGAAACTGATTTTAGATTGCTTTGATGATACTTACAAAGTCATCTCCTTTTAGAGAAGCTCCACCTATAAGACCGCCGTCTACGTCGGGCTTTGAAAAAATCTCCTCGGCGTTGGACGGTTTTACACTTCCGCCATATAAAATGGAAACCGCGTCCGCGATTGAATTGTTATAGGCTTCTGAAATTGTTTTCCGTATAAAAGCATGCATTTCCTGCGCTTGTTCAGGGCTTGCGGTCTCACCGGTACCAATAGCCCAAACTGGCTCGTATGCCAATATAATGCTCCCCCATGCCTTGGCATCCAAATCAAAAAGACCGTTTTTTAATTGATGCTCCACTACGGAAAAGTGGTTGTCTGATTTTCTGTCTTCCAACTCTTCACCGAAACAGAAAATTACTTTCATACCTTTTCCCAAAGCAGCTTTCACTTTTTTGTTCAATAGTCCATCAGATTCCCCAAAAAGCGATCTTCTTTCAGAATGGCCTAGAATTACAATATCAACTTCAATATTCAATAACATATCTGCCGAAATCTCACCGGTGTAAGCACCATTTTCAGCATAGTGCATATTTTGTGCAGCGACCTGTATTATAGATGAATCCAAGCTTTCCTTTGCAGCGGCCAAGTTCACAAAAGTCGGTGCCACAATAACCTCAGCATCTGTATCAGGTAGTTTGGCCGATAATTCTGTTAGCAATGTCTCGGTTTCTTCGAGATTTTTGTTCATTTTCCAATTTCCTGCTACTATTTTGGTTCTCATGTGCTCGTGTTTTTAATGTTTTTATCTAGAAATCCAATTTATCCAAATCGTTATAATGTACCTTTTGTAAAATGGTGCCTTTTTCCAAAACCAATACCCCTGGATTGGACCTTACAATCGTTTTCAATGTAGTTTCATCCGTAAAATAAAAATCCAGATCCAGATTGAACTTTGCTTTTATGTTTTCCGCCCTTTCTGAGCTGGAAGCTGACATTCCCACTACGCTATAGCCTTTGTTTTTTGCATTTTCCGCTACTTTGGCAACTTCTGAAAAAACTTTTTCATTGCTTTTTGCCAAATCATAGGCTATCACCATGACCAATTTATTTTCTTCCAAAATCTCGGAAGCTAGGTCCACACCATCTTTCTCTATAGTAAAATCATGGATTGGAGGTTCGTATCCCTCTTGTATCTCAGTAGTTTCAACGTCAACGAACTCACCATCAACTTGCGGATATTCTCCATTGGTAACAACAATTTTATCGTTGCCATTCACTTTAAAACGCCAAGCATATTCATAGATAGCTTTTGGCGCATTGTTAGGTACGCGCATACCTTCTTGGATATTCGCGCCAATTTTGTAGGGCCTAAAATCTACCGAAGGCAAATGATTCAGTACATGGTTGGCAAACAAAATACAAGCAAATAGCGATATACCAGCGATAATCCAATTGATTTT
Organism: Flagellimonas maritima; assembly: GCF_003269425.1. Lineage (NCBI taxonomy): Bacteria > Pseudomonadati > Bacteroidota > Flavobacteriia > Flavobacteriales > Flavobacteriaceae > Flagellimonas > Flagellimonas maritima. The sequence continues at coordinate 584,170 of NZ_CP030104.1, forward strand.
CGGATTAAAAATTGGCAATATATACTTTCTCCCAAAAAACAGAATAAGTATCAACACGAAAAGAATGATGTCTTTTGTAAAAGATTCCCATGGGGTCAATTTTATGGCATCACCAAAGCAACCACAATCGGTTACTTTGTTGAAATAGGCTGAATAAAAAGTTAAAAACGTGAAGAAAACTATCATCAACAGCAAGCTCCACAACGTAAATTTTGGTTTGACCCCTATAAGCAACAGTACTCCTAAAATCACTTCAACAATAACCACAAAAATAGAAACACCCAGAGCAAAAGGCATTAAAAAAGGAAGGTCCAATACGCCCTGGCTAAAATATTCTTCCAGTTTAAATGAGAACCCAACGGGGTCGTTCAATTTTATAAGTCCGCTTACAATGAATAAGATACCAACAAAAATTCTGGAAATCCATACCAAATACTTCATGACTTTTCGTTTAGATGAATCAACGCAAATACTGCATAATTGATAATATCTTGATAATTGGCATCTATTCCCTCGCTTACCAATGTTGCCCCTTTGTTATCTTCAATCTGTTTTACCCGAAGTAACTTTTGCAGTATTAGATCGGTCAATGAGCTTACTCGCATATCCCGCCATGCTTCGCCATAATCGTGGTTTTTGTTTTCCATGAGGGTTTTGGTTGTGGCGACCTCTTTGTCATAAAGTGCAATAGCATCATCCGCCTCCAAATCAGGTTGTTCGGCAACTCCTTTTTTCAATTGAATCAATGCCATGATGGAATAATTTATTATCCCGATAAATTCAGATTGCTCCCCTTCATCAATTTTCCGTACTTCGTTTTGCTGTAAACTTCGTATGCGCTGTGCTTTAATAAATATTTGGTCCGTTAAGGAGGGAAGTCTCAAAATTCGCCAAGCCGTACCATAATCCTTTGTTTTTTTGAGAAATAATTCTCGGCAGGTCTTGATTACTTTATCATATTGTTGGGAAGTCTGCTGCATGTATTCTTGCTAATTTGCGTAAATTTCGTCCAAACTAAAGTGCTGTAAAAACAGTATCAAAGATAATGAAACGCAACAAAGCAGGTATTTTTTATGACCATAAACTGTAGAGGAACTTTAATCGACCTAAGTACCCCAAAAGTCATGGGAATCCTTAATCTTACCCCTGATTCTTTTTATGATGGTGGAAAGTATAGCGGGGAGCAAGCTATTCTTGGTCAGGTTGAAAAAATGCTCAATGATGGCGTTACTTTTATCGATATAGGTGCCTATAGCTCCAGGCCCGGTGCCAATCATGTACCTGAAGCCGAAGAACTTAAACGATTGCTGCCCATACTGCAATCGATACTCAAAAATTTCCCTGATGCCTTAATCTCCATAGATACATTTAGGAGCAAAGTTGCTTCGGAAAGCCTACAACTTGGTGCTGCAATCATCAATGATATTTCTGCTGCAAATCTGGATGTTGAAATGTTGAATGTAATTGCGCAACACCAAGTTCCTTACATAATGATGCATTTAAAGGGTACGCCACAATCCATGCAAAAAAGAGTGGTTTATGATGATTTGCTAAAAGACCTTTTATTCTTTTTTTCAGAAAAAATAAACAACGCTACGTCAAAAAAAATCAATGATATCATAATTGACCCTGGATTCGGTTTTGCCAAAACAACGGCACAGAACTACATTCTTTTAAATCACCTAGATCTTTTCCAAACTTTTAAAGTTCCTATTCTAATTGGTCTGAGTAGAAAATCCATGGTATATAAAATTTTACGGTCAACTCCAAAAGAAGCACTAAACGGAACTACTGCACTACATACGATAGCTTTGTTGAAAGGAGCCAATATTTTAAGGGTACACGACGTTAAAGAAGCACACGAGTGCATAAAACTCATAAACGAATTGAAAGCAAACGGTCTGTAACTTTTGGTTCTGCTATTTTTGTTAATTTTACAAAAACATCGCGGTTGGATTTCCTGAATTTTCTTGATTTTAAGATTACAGATGTCATAGACATTGTTCTTGTAGCCGCACTACTCTACTATATCTATAAATTGGTCAAAGGCACTGTTGCCATCAATATATTTATTGGTATTGTTATCGTCTGGGCTCTATGGAAACTCACAGAGCTTTTACAGATGGAAATGATCAGCAGTATGGTAGGAGGGTTCATGAACATTGGATTGATTGCACTGATTATTGTTTTTCAACAAGAAATAAGAAAGTTTTTGTTAATGGTGGGTTCTACCAATTTTGCCTCCAAACGAAATTTTATCCGCCATTTTAAGTTTTTAAGACATGAAGCAATGCCCACGGACACAGATGTTACGGCGATTATTGGGGCATGCGAGAAAATGGGCGCAACCAAAACTGGAGCCATCATTGTTATTGAACGGGCCAACTCCCTGGATTTTGTAAGATCTTCCGGGGATACCATGAACATTGAAATAACCCAGCCCATTATAGAAAGTATTTTTTACAAGAACAGTCCTTTGCATGATGGTGCCGCCATTGTCCAAGATAATTATATAACCGCTACAAGGGTCATCTTACCGGTTTCCAATGAAAGGAACATTCCGTTACGTTATGGCCTAAGACATAGAGCAGCGGTTGGTATAACCGAAAAAACTGATGCCATCTGCTTGGTCGTCAGTGAAGAGACCGGAATAATTTCCTATATAAAGAACGGAGAGTTTGTTCCCTATAAAAATCCTGAGGAACTGATCAATTTTATCAAAAAGGATTTGGAATAAATGGCCTGTAAGAATTGCAACGAATCCCTACGGACAGATTACAGTTTTTGCCCAAGTTGTGGAGCAAAAGTTATTAAAAAGCGAATATCCCTAAAAAGTGTCTGGCAAGATTTAAGCTACCAGGTATTTAATTTGGACAATACTTTTTTAAAAACTTTTCGCCATTTATTTTCAAACCCGGATGTCGTGATTGGATGTTATATTTCAGGGACCCGTAAAAAATACATGAACCCCGTAAGTTATTTTGCTATTGCGATAACACTCTCGGGACTCTTGTTTTTTATTCTCAGAGATGTCTATCACGTTAACCTTACAAAGAGTAGTTTTTCGGACAAGCAAACGGCAAATCTAGATTTTATTTTTGATTATCAAGGTTTACTATCGTATGTCATTATGCCTATTTACGCTTTAATGACATGGCTTCTGTTTATTGATAGGAGGAAATTTAATTATACGGAACACTTGGTGGCGAATGCATATATAATTGGGCAAACTTCGTTTGTTCAAGTCCTGCTTTGTATTCCTTTATTTGGACTTTTTGATATAACCTATGATATTTTTAATTGGTTGTTTTTAGTGGTCACCATCATATACCAATTTTACATTTTTGGAAAATTGCATCAAACGGCATTTTTGAGCACTTTCTTTAGAGCGTTTATTTACTTAATATTATTTATTTTTATAATGATGGCAATAGGGATATTAATCATAACAGCTGCGCTATTGGTAGGTTATGTTAATCTCGAGGATTTCGCACCGAAATAGCTAAGCAACTTCTTCCGCTAGAAACTGGGCCTCGTACAAATTACTATAATATCCTCCTTTTTTGAGTAGTTCTTGGTGCGTTCCGGTTTCAACAATTTGCCCGGCATCCATAACCATAATTTTATCTGCTTTTTTAATGGTTGCCAGACGGTGTGCTATAATGATAGAAGTTCTGCCTTCGGTAACCTTGTCCGTAGCTTGCTGTATCAATTGTTCCGAATAGGTATCGACCGAAGAAGTGGCTTCGTCCAAAATTAAAATGCTTGGATTGCTCACATAAGCTCTTAAAAAAGCAATCAGTTGCCGTTGTCCACTGGAGAGCATGGTTCCGCGTTCTTTTACATTATATTGGTAACCGCCAGGTAAGCTCGAAATAAATTCATGGACGCCGATCTGTTTGGCCGCAGCTTCAATTTCCGCCACAGTGACAGATTCTTCACGAAGTGAAATATTATTGGCTATTGAATCTGCAAAGAGAAAGACATCCTGTAATACCACTGCGATATGGGATCGAAGCGATTGTAAAGTGTAATCACGAATATTGACCCCGTCAATTAAGATATCCCCTGAATCTATTTCATAAAAACGATTCAATAAATTGATTATCGTAGATTTCCCCGCACCTGTTGCACCTACGATAGCAACTGTTTGCCCCTCTTCGACCTTAAAAGAAATACCATGAAGCACTTCCTCGTCCGCAATATAGCCAAAGTGGACATTTGAAAATTCAATAGTGCCTTTCACCTTGTCTTTCTCCAAAGTTCCTGTATCCGGAATATGACTCTTAATGTCCAAAATCTTGAACACCCTTCCTGCTGCCACCATTCCCATTTGCAATGTATTGAACTTATCGGCAATCTGGCGCAATGGACGAAACAGTAAATCCATCAAGAAGAAAAATGCAAAGATGGAACCTGTATCGTTCAAGGCTGTGTTCTCAATATTCTGAATCACACCAAAATAAACTACCAAACCAATACCAATGGAATAAGAAATCTCTGCAATAGGGAAAAAGATTGAGTTGTACCAAACCGTCTTTAACCACGCATTTTGATGTTTCTCATTAATTATCCTGAATTTCTCCTTTTCAATTTCTTCCCTATTGAAAAGCTGAACTATCTTCATACCTGCCAGACGTTCCTGAACAAACGAATTTAAATTGGAAACCTGTGCCCTAACTTCAATAAAAGCAATTTTCATAGCTTTCTGAAACAAGCGCGTGGCAATCAAAATAACAGGTAAAATAGCAAAAACGATAAAGGCCAATTTCCAATTGATGAAAATCATCACTGCTGCACCTGAAACCATTTTTAATAAATCTGCAACAATTACAAAAAAACCTTGACTAAATATCTCACCGATACGTTGCATGTCTGCTACGGCCCTTGTTACAAGAACCCCAATAGATGAATTATCAAAATAGGTCATTTTAAAGCCCATCATCTTTTTAAAAAGCTTGATACGGATATCCTTGATTACGGATTCTCCCAAAAGATTGGCATAATAATTAAAGGAAAGTTGACAAATGACCTGTCCGAACAGCGCACCCAACATGGCCAAAACCACAATGACCAATTGGTCACTGTCTCTATTTGATAGTGCTTGATTGATGATATCCCTTACCAATATAGGCGTTAAAACTGCAAAAGCCGCAGAAAATATGGCAACAATGGCAACTACCCAAAAAATGGTCTTGTATGGTTTTGTATGTGCAAAGACCCTCTTGAACAATCCTAGATCAAAAGCTGTTCCGGTTTCATCTTTTTTACTCATCAAAAAGTTGTTTGGGATATAATATTCCAGTCAAATATAATCCTTTTGCGGGTACAGAAACTCCAGCTTCTCCCCTATCCTTATTTTTGATAATCGTATTGATATCTTCTGGTTTCATTTTACCAACACCTACATTGAGCAATGTACCTACAATTGCCCTTACCATATTGCGAAGAAACCTATCTGCAGTAATTGTAAAGACCAGCTTATCTTCTTCTTTGGTCCAAACGGCTCTTTTAATGGAACAATTGAATGTTCTGACATCGGTATTGGATTTGGAAAAAGATTCAAAATCAGTATGGTCCATCAAAAATGATGCTGATGTATTCATGGCATTAATATCTATCGGCTGTCTCACAAAATGGGCAAAATCTGAATAGAACGGGTTTTTTTCCTGAATCACCCAATATTGATATATTCGTTCAATGGCATCAAAACGTGCATGGGCATCTGCTTTAACGCATTCAATTTCCTTAACGGATATATCTTCGGGAAGAAAAGCGTTAAGTCGATAAATAAGGGCTTCCCTATCCGTAATTGTATCAAAATCAAAATGGGCGTACATTTCCTTTGCATGAACCCCTGCATCCGTTCTTCCTGCACCGATTATTTCAATTTTTTGGCGCAATAGGGTAGACAGCGCTTTCTCCAGTACTTCTTGAACTGTAATAGCGTTGGGTTGGTTCTGCCATCCATGGTAAGCTTTTCCGAAATAGGAAAATCGGATAAAATATCTCAATTGAATACCTTATTTTTAGAACGTTAAAGATACTTGAATCCCATCCAACTTAAATTCAATCTACCCTTTTTAGGAAATTTTTAGCCTTATGACCAAAATTCTGTTGCTTTCGGACACCCATGGACATATGGATGATACAATATTAAAGTATGCTTCACAAGCAGACGAAATTTGGCATGCAGGGGATATTGGAAGCCTTAGTGTCACAGACCAGTTACAAGCAATCAAGCCGCTCCGTGGAGTGTACGGAAATATTGATGACCACATTATTCAAAAAGAGTTTCCTGAAAACAATCGCTTTTTTTGTGAAGATGTTGATGTTTGGATAACCCATATAGGCGGGTATCCCACCAAATACAACATTCGTGTAAGAGAAGACATTCAGCGAAAACCACCAAAACTTTTTATCTGCGGCCACTCCCATATTTTAAAGGTCATGAACGATAAAAAATTGGGGCTGCTACATATGAATCCTGGGGCATGTGGAAAGCATGGATTCCATCATGTACGTACCATGTTGCGATTTGTGATAGATGGGGAAAAGATTTCTGATTTAGAAGTAATAGAAATAGGTAAGTCATAATGAAGAAATATTGCATAATTCCTGTTCTTTTAATTTTGGCATGTTCCCATAAACCAAAGATTGAAAAAAGCGATGTTTCAAGTCCTATTTTAGACGATGTGAAAGTTTCCTTATATATTTTAGGGACTGTACAAGATGGTGGAAGCCCACATATAGGTTGTAAAAAAAATTGCTGTTCTTCCCTTTTTGAAAAACCTGATTCCGATCGTAAGGTAGTAAGTCTTGGTATTGTAGACCACCAGAATAATAAAACCTATTTATTTGAGGCTACGCCTGATATTACCTCACAATTAAAATTATTGAAGGAATTCTCCAATAAATACAATGAAACCCCAGATGGTATTTTTTTGACGCATGCCCATATAGGGCACTATACGGGACTAATGTACTTAGGGCGTGAAGCCTTGGGTTCTGAAAGGGTGCCTGTTTACGCCATGCCCAAAATGAGGGAATTTCTCAATAATAATGGGCCTTGGAATCAGTTGGTGCAATTGAAAAATATTGTTTTAAAGGAAATAGATCACCAAAAAAACATATCGCTTACAAAAAACCTAAGTGTTGCACCATTTTTGGTACCGCATAGGGATGAATACTCAGAAACTGTTGGTTACAAAATAACCGGTCCCACAAAATCTGTTCTGTTCATTCCGGATATTGATAAATGGTCCAAATGGGAGAAAAATATTATTGAAGAAATAAAGCGCGTGGACTATGCTTTTTTGGATGCCACCTTTTTTGATGGTGCTGAAATCGATAACAGGGATATCTCTGAAATTCCACATCCATTTATTATCGAAAGCATGAAACTATTCAAGGATTTGCCTGTTGCAGAAAAGAAGAAAATCCATTTCATCCATTTTAACCATACCAATCCATTACTTGATTTGGACAGCGAGCAATCAAAGGCAGTACTGGAAAAACATTTTAATATTGCTGCTTTTAAACAAGTTATAACCCTGTAGCTATACCATATTAGTTAAAAAAATAAAAACCCGGCTCTAGGCCGGGTTTTCTCGCACTAATACTACTAAGATGTTAGGTTTAACGCAAACGATCAACAGATTTTACAAGATCTTCATCCTTTTTAATAGCTCTATTGGCCAGAACTAGAAAAACGATAGAAAATACAGGAATCAGCATCCCAATACCCTTCTCTGAGACCATGGCCTCTCCAGATAAGCTTAGCGATCGGTAAACGAAAAATCCTAGTAAAAAAAGATTCAATATCATATTCAATCTGTTCACCACAAATTGATTTTGTCTGTTTTTGTACATAAGAATCGAAATCACTGCAAGAACAGCGGAAACATAGAAGGCTATACTGATCCACAGTTCGTTCTGGGCAAAAAATTCAATTCCTTTCCCGTCAATCCATAAGTTGAAGAGAAATGGCAATATGCCGGCAACTAAGCCCACAATTACCAAATATAGTGTCTGAATTCGTTGAATCATCGTCCAAATTGATTTCGGAAGGCAAAAATAAGCGTCTTTTCTGTAAATGTCCCCTTATGTTGAAAAATAATTTGTATACTTGTGTCGTTATTAGCGAAGCACTTACCCAAGGAAATCTATCCTATCGTAGTACCCAAATAACTTTTTACTCCAATTATTACATTATACAAGTCTAACTTATTTATTATTTAATGTTCGAGATTTCAGATCTAAAAGCTAAAAAGCTTCCTGAGTTACAGGAAATTGCAAAAACCCTTAGTGTTCCCAAATTTAAGACCCTAAAAAAACTTGATTTGGTATACCAAATTCTGGATGTACAGGCATCCAATCCAAAAGCTGTACAAGAAACAGCAACAACCACCGCTACCGATGAAAACCCTACTCCTAAACCCAAGAGAGCAAGAGCACCGCGGCCAAAGAAAGAACAGAATGAAACGGCTACACAAACCAAGGTTGAAGCTAAAGTAGAAACCGAGGTAGCTGAGAAAAAAGACGTAGCTGAGAAAAGAGAAGATAAACAACCTAAAAAAAGAGAACCGCAAAAACAAAGCGGTCCACAGAAAAATCAGAACACCAATAGAAGGAACAATCAGCATCAAAGAAGTAGCGGAAACGATAAAAAGAGCAGCAATTTTGATAAAGACTTAAAAAACAGATATAAAGAACCTGAATTTGAGTTTGACAGTATCATTGAAAGCGAAGGTGTTCTTGATATTATGCAGGACGGTTACGGCTTTTTACGCTCTTCCGATTACAATTATCTATCTTCTCCAGATGACATTTATGTTTCCCAATCCCAAATTAGATTATTTGGTCTTAAAACGGGTGATACGGTGCTGGGCAACGTAAGACCGCCTAAAGAAGGTGAGAAATATTTCCCGCTCATAAAGGTCAGTAAAATAAATGGTCTAGATCCCCAGGTTGTGAGAGACCGTGTTTCATTTGAGCACCTTACTCCATTGTTCCCAAAAGAAAAATTTAAATTGGCAGAACGTCAAAGTACGCTGTCAACTCGTATCATGGATTTGTTCTCTCCGATTGGAAAAGGACAGCGTGGAATGATCGTTTCACAGCCCAAAACGGGTAAGACAATGTTGCTAAAAGATATTGCCAATGCCATTGCGGCCAATCATCCAGAAGTTTATCAGATTATTCTTTTAATCGATGAGCGTCCAGAAGAGGTCACCGATATGCAACGTAATGTACGGGGCGAGGTTGTTGCCTCTACATTTGATAAAGAAGCTACTGAACATGTTCGGGTGGCCAATATTGTTTTGGAAAAAGCAAAACGTCTTGTTGAATGTGGCCATGATGTAGTAATCCTTTTGGATTCCATCACTAGATTGGCGAGAGCTTACAACACTGTACAGCCAGCTTCCGGTAAAGTATTGAGCGGTGGTGTAGATGCCAATGCCCTTCACAAACCAAAACGCTTTTTTGGTGCTGCGAGAAATATTGAAAATGGAGGTTCACTTTCAATTATTGCTACTGCTTTGACAGAAACGGGCTCCAAAATGGACGAGGTCATCTTTGAAGAATTTAAAGGTACCGGTAATATGGAACTGCAATTGGATAGAAGAATTTCCAATCGTAGAATTTTCCCTGCCATTGATCTTATCTCATCATCAACTCGTAGGGATGATCTTTTGCTTGATGAGACCACTATTCAACGTATGTGGATCATGCGTAAGTATTTGGCGGACATGAATCCTGTGGAAGCCATGGAGTTTATGGAACAGCGAATTAAACAAACAAAAAACAACGAAGAATTTTTGTTGACCATGAGTCAATAATTTAAAGATTCAAACTTATTGAACAGTACTGATTTGAAACCCTTTGAGTAATGTCAAAGGGTTTTTTTATACACCATATTACAGAAAAAACATATCTTTATTACCGATACCTTTTACTACACACTAAAACACTTACAACATGAAAAACACCAAAAAAATAGCCTACCCAATATTGGGAGCTATATTCCTTTTTTTAGGCGCGTGCCAACAAACACCAAAAAAGGAGGACCCCAATCATGAACCGGAACCGACACCACAAAAAGTAAAACCTCCAAAGCAAATTATAACTTTGGAAGAATCAAAATCACTTTATGACAATTATACCAAGAATCGTGTAGAGCTTATCAGGGATTATGAATTACATGAAAACAAGGATGAAAAATTTAAGCCTTCCCGATTTATTGCATTTGATTATGACACCATGAAACAATATATGGCCTTTATTGAACAGGAAGCGAATGAGGCAAAGGTAGATATCTCTACAATTCGTTTTTATTTTGCCAATTACCCCAATGAAGGAAGATTTTCTGATGGACAGAAAGTCGTGCACCCACGCCAAAACTCAATCTTTATGCTCCCGACCATGAATGTTAATGGACAAAACTATGGGTTTTACATTGATGCTGACGGTAACGCCAGACGCGTTAAAGATGCTGTCAGTCCAAACGGAATCGGCAATACTTCTAAAACTGAAGGAAAATCTTATGCAAGTTTTGGTCCTTCCTTTTCAAATGCCTTTATAGCTCAAGAAGACCAAAGTTTGACTTTGAATCATGGATCATCAGGACCTCCACCTTCTGGAGATTTTTAGACAAAATGACTCAAGAGTTTATACAGTTTTGTAAAGACCACTTTTACATTCCATTGTACTTAATTACATGGGCAGTAGCAGTATATCGATATAGAAGATATTTTGATACTGTGTTAAAGTATCTTCCCATACTTATAATTTATACTTTTTTTACAGAGCTTTTAGGTTATTTTATAAAGAATCATGATGATTTTCAATTTTTCTCAGATGATAGATATGATTGGCACAATGTTATTATTTATAACATTTATCAAATAGTATTTTTTCTCTTTTTTTATTGGGTTTATTGGAAGACCATCACCAATAAGTCTTCAAAAAAGATTATTAAATATGGAGCCTTCGTATGTTTACTATCCTACATTGTTAGTGCTTTCTTTCAAAATCCTTTGCACGAACAATTAAATTATGCCCATGCTGTTGGCTCATTAATTTTGATTTTCGCTTTAATCCTTTATTTTAATGAAAAAAGGGCTGAGAAAAATCCTTTTTCCCAAAAACACAATTTATTATTTTGGGTTGGTCTAGGGTTATTTATTTTTTATGTGGTATTTCCATTTATTTTACTTTCGGATTATTTAAACTTGAATATCTCACTACAGTTTCAATTAAGGACAATTTTGTTGGTCGCTATAGTTTTAATGTATTCCCTATTTATGATTGGATTAGTATTGGGTAAAAGAAAAGCATTTAGATAGTGTCAGAATACGGTTCGTCCATTAAAATTTACAAATGGGAAATCAATTAAGTTGAAATTTTTGGATTTTTTCTTCCTTTGGAAAAAATAAAATTATGACCACTACCTATCTATTTTTAATGTATGTCCATATTATTACGGTTGTTCCATGTATTTTTTTAGGAGCATATCTCTTAATCGTAAAAAAAGGGACGAAATATCATAGATCCATCGGAAAAATTTACATGATCTTAATGTTCTTTACCGCATTTATATCACTTTTTCTACCAGCTCAAGTAGGAAACCAATTCTTGAATCATTTCGGCTTTATCCATCTATTTAGTTTTTTAACTTTGTATACTGTACCCACTGCAATTATGGCGATAAGAAGAGGGAAGATAAAAGTTCACAAACGAAAAATGATTTTGTTATATTTTGGAGCCTTAATTATTGCCGGTGGATTTACTTTAGCACCAGGAAGATATTTAAATGAGGTCTTTTTTGGATAAATTGATTAGAAATTCTTTGTCTCGTTAAATCTAATATATAGAAAATAAAAAAGCGCCCTAGTATGGAGCGCTTTCTATAAATTAAAAACCGTAGAAAATTTACATTGCTGCAACTCTTTTCATTAGTTTGCTTTTTAAATTTGAAGCTTTATTATCATGTATGATATTGCGCTTAGCAAGCTTATCTATCATTCCAACAACTGTTGGCAATAGTGTTAGGGCAGTTTTTTTATCCTCTTCGCTTCGCAACTTTTTGATTGCGTTACGAACTGTTTTATGCTGATATCTATTGCGCAAACGAACTGCTTCGTTTCTTCTAATTCTTTTTAATGCTGACTTGTGATTTGCCATTCTTTAATAATTATGAGTTATGTTATAAAATCAGTATTGTTTCTGAGTTTTAGATTAAACTCCAAATTCTGAACTTATAACTTTATTGTAGCCCGTAGGGGAATCGAACCCCTGTTACCAGGATGAAAACCTGGCGTCCTAACCCCTAGACGAACGGGCCGTTATGATAAATAATCAAGAACAAAAAGATATTTTCTTATCCTATTGAACCTTGATCAATTTTACCAATATTTCATTGAACTTAGTAGCCCGTAGGGGAATCGAACCCCTGTTACCAGGATGAAAACCTGGCGTCCTAACCCCTAGACGAACGGGCCGGGTGCATAATTGCGGATGCAAAAATACAATTATTTTTAAGTCTTGCAATAGTAATTATTATTTTTTGAGCCTTTTAATAGGCCTTTGCAAACAGTACTCTTTGGGTGGATGGTTTTCCTGTTACCATACATTTACCTTCCTCTTTTTCAACATCTAAAGGAATGCACCGTATTGTAGCTTTGGTTTCCTCTTTGATCTTATCTTCGGTAGTTATGGTGCCGTCCCAATGAGCGGAAACAAATCCTCCTTTTTCTTCTATAATTCTCTTAAATTCATCATATGAATCCACCTTGGAGATATGGTGTTTTCTATAATCAAAAGCTTTTTTATAAATATTCTCTTGAATCTCATCCATAAGAGATTCTATTTTATTTATGATTTCCTCAGATTTTACGGATTCTTTCTGTAATGTATCACGCCTAGCGACTTCATAGGTATCGTTTTCTAAATCTCGTTGACCTATAGCTAAGCGTACGGGAACCCCTTTTAATTCATACTCATTGAATTTAAATCCTGGTTTATGTGTATCTCGCTTATCAAATTTTACAGAAATTCCTTTGGAACGAAGCTCTTTTACCAAAGGCTCGACTTTTTTGGAAATAGCCTCCAATTGCTCCAAGCCCTTATAAATAGGGATTATCACCACTTGAATAGGTGCCAACTTAGGTGGAAGCACCAAGCCATTATCATCACTGTGCGTCATCACCAATGCTCCCATCAATCTGGTGGATACTCCCCAAGAAGTTGCCCATACATATTCTTGCTTACCTTCTTTATTGGCAAACTTTACATCAAAGGCTTTTGCGAAATTCTGCCCCAAGAAATGGGAAGTTCCAGCTTGAAGAGCCTTCCCGTCTTGCATTAGTGCTTCAATACAATAAGTTTCTATGGCACCCGCAAAACGTTCGCTTTCTGTTTTGGTACCCTTTATGACAGGAACAGCCATGTGTTCTTCGGCAAATTCTGCATAAATGTGCATCATTTGCTCCGCTTCCTCAATAGCTTCTTGTCTTGTAGCATGAGCTGTGTGCCCTTCTTGCCATAAGAATTCGGCAGTTCTCAAAAACAACCTCGTACGCATTTCCCAACGCACTACATTTGCCCATTGATTGATCAACAGTGGCAGATCCCTATAAGATTGGATCCATCTTCTATAAGTGTCCCAAATTATTGTTTCTGATGTAGGTCTTACAATCAATTCTTCTTCAAGTTTGGCATCTTCGTCCACTACAATTCCACTACCATCTTCGGCATTTTTCAATCGATAGTGCGTTACAACCGCACATTCTTTTGCAAAACCTTCTACATGACTTGCCTCCTTGCTTAAATAGGATTTCGGTATAAACAACGGAAAATAAGCATTCTCATGCCCTGTCTCCTTAAACATTTTGTCCAGTTGGGCCTGCATCTTTTCCCATATTGCAAAGCCATAGGGCTTAATGACCATACAGCCCCTTACTCCAGAATTCTCAGCTAAATCTGCCTTTACTACAAGCTCGTTATACCACTTGGAATAATCATCGCTACGACTCGTTAATTTTTTACCCATCTACATAAGTTTGGCACAAAACTTGTGACTTAATCATCAAAATAGTTCGGTAAAACTAACTATTTTTAATATGTTCAACAATAAAAATTGTGCGATGATAAAGTCTTTACACACCTCTAAATTTCAAATATCAGCTATAGTTGTTATGGCTGCTCTCTTAATGGTCTCCTGCGGATCATATCAACAAGCTTCTTATTACGAGGATGATGGGATTTATTCCAATAATAATCGTGTGGTACAGGTAGAAAAAAGACCTGCACAGGCTGTAAGGGTCGAAAAAGAGGAAAGCGACGTATATGGTGACTATTTTGGCCAAAAGGCAAATGAGTATGATGAAATTTTAGATAATGAAATTTTTACTGATGTTGATAGTTATTACAGTGGTGCTGTAAGTGACAGTATTCCCTTAGGTGAACAAACAGATTATTTTGCAAATAATAATACCTATAATGGTAATCCAGGTTGGGGAGATAATCCTACAAACCTAACTGTAAACATTTATGACAACAACTGGGGCGGTGGCTTTGGTTGGGGCTGGAACGATCCTTGGCTTTGGAACAATTGGGGCTGGGGCGGTGGCTTTGGCTGGGGCTGGAACAACCCATGGGGATGGAACCGTTGGGGCTGGGGCGGTGGACTTGGTTGGGGCGGTGGCTTTGGTTGGGGCGGCGGCTGGGGCTGGGGTGCTGGTCTTGGATGGGGCTGGGCCGGTGGCTGGGGAAACCCTTATTGGGGTGGTGCCTGGGGCTGGAACGGTTACAATGGTCGTGGCTTCAATAATGGCTATGCGTACAATAGGACCAGAAGGGGATATTCCAATACTGTTATACCTGGAACAGCTATCCGTGGACGATCTAATTTAAATACAAGGGGGAGATCTAATCTTGCATCCAGAAGTAATGGTTATTCTTCAAGATATAGAACAAGTAATAGTGGTCGATCTAATGTAAGTAGAAGTGCGTCATCTGGCAGAAGTTCGAGAACATATAGTGGTGCCAGTAATGCAAGAAGAACTGTTAGTGCAGATGCTGTCGCCAGAAATAGAAACTACAGATCAAGTAGAAGTACTAGAACTTCACCTAGTTATAGCAACAATTCAAGAACTGGCCGTTCTTATGGAACTTCTCCATCTTCAAGAACAAGGACCAGCGGCACTTATAGAAGTGGTAGCACCAATAGAAATTCGTCTTCCGGTTATAGAACATCTGGCAGGAGTACCAGAAGTTACCAATCATCATACCAATCATCAGGAAGAACTGCGCCTAGAAGCAGTAATTATAGCAGATCATCAAGTGGCTCAAGAAGTAGCGGTAGTTACAGAAGTTCCGGTGGAAGTTCAAGAAGTTCTGGCAGCTATAGAAGCTCAGGAGGTGGGTCTAGCAGGTCCTCAGGTTCTAGATCATCCGGTAGGAGCGGTGGTGGTAGAAGACGTTAACCACTAAAATTTATCAAAAACTAAAATCAGAACAAATGAAAAGAGTCTCAACTTTCATACTGTTATTTGCATGCGCATACGTAAGTGCCCAAAATATTAATGATGTACTTAGATATAGTATAGACAATACACTTGGAACCGCAAGGTTTCAGGCCATGAGTGGTGCTTTTGGTGCATTGGGAGGGGATTTATCCTCTCTAAATGTAAATCCTGCCGGTTCCGCTGTTTTCAATTTTAGCCAGTTTACTATATCAGGTTCCAATTACAATAGAACCAATGAGGCTTCATTTGGAAATTCAACAATTGAAACAGAGTTAAATTCTTTGGAACTGAACCAATTGGG